>DASZLE010000039.1:0-53653 GCA_035552475.1 Occallatibacter sp. | reverse complement strand
AGAACTGAAAGCGGCCATCAACGACTTCATCGAACACCACAACAGCGACCCGAAACCCTTCATCTGGCACAAAACCGCCGACCAGATCCTCGATTCCCTAGCCAGGTTTTGTAAACGAATTAATGACTCAGGACACTAGGTTGTGCTAGTGGTATGCATCTTGTGGGGATCGTGGAGCTTTTGATGATTGCAGAATCAACAACTTACATGGAATCAACGGACCCCATTATCGGTGCCCCACCCTCACGACGCCTTTGTCTTTGTCGCTAAGGTGGGCTGGCGAGCGATTAACGCAGATCATCTGTTTTTGCCCTTGCTTTTCTTTCTCGCTCCCTTGCTCCCTCGCTCCCTGCCTCAAAAAAAATCGGCCCCCGTTTTGGGCGGGGGCCAAGTTGCCTTGGTTCTCTCTGTTACGAGAGCTTTTTTTGGCGGCCATCGGCGGGGGGGCCGAAGGCGCGGAAAATGCCTCGGGGGAGTGGCAGCGGTTTTAGGGCCGCTCCGCACCTGTCGAGGACGCTGCACCCTGGGGTGGAGCAGCGCCCTGGGCCGCCAAACTGTTTTCCATCAACCGGATATGCACGCTGCTCTTGCGCACCCGAGCGTTCTCCTGCTCGCCATTTGCGCTTGCCTGGGTATTGTTAGGCGCCGTCGCCGAGGCCGTAGTCGCCTCCATCGGAGCGTTGCCCAGTGCCACCGCGTGCACGCGATAGACGGGAATGTCGTGTTCAATCAGGTAGCGATCGACCGCCTGGGCCAGCCGCTGCGAGCTGGAGATGCCCACCGCCCCATGTCCCGGCGCATGCGCTTCCACTTCAATGATGTAACCCTGACGGCCGTTCACGCTGGACACCAGCTGATCGAGCTGGCCCTGGGCGTCTTTCGAAAGCACTGCCGAGCCGCCGCGGAATGCTACATCCATCTCGTTGACGGGGTGGTACTGATCGAGACCGTTCACGGTGGTATGGATCTGGTCCACCTTGCCCGTAGCGCCCTGGGCGGTGGTGTTGGCCTGCTGCGCCTGCGCGCCGGCCTGGGTGGCGGTCTGGTTGGCCGCGTCCGCTGTCGACTGCGCCTGGTGGATGCCGGCCTGCGCCCGGGCATCCACGTCCTGAATGTCCTTGGCGTTCTTCGCGTTCACCTGGTCCAGTTCAGTGAGGCGGTCATTGATAGGATCCGTCTGCCTCTTCACCCACTTTTTGCGGGCAAAGGGCTGCATACGTCCCCAGAACCCCTCCTTTGACTTGTTGGTCAGCCGCTGCTGGTTTACATCGGGGGAGGGCTGTTGCTGCGGCTGCGCCGAAGTGCTCTGGTCCGATTGCTGGGACTGAGCCGTCGCGGGAGGGGTGTCCTGGGTACTCGCGGGCGGTGTCTGCTGTGCGCCTGCGGGAATCGCAATCGCGGATGCCAGGGCGAAAACGGCCAGACGGCCTGAAATCAAATTCTGAGCTGCACGGGCTCTCATGGGGGTGCTCCTTGTTTGTTTGTGAATCCACTCCGCAGGAGGCTGCGGTTTGAGCGTTTGCTCGCCCAATACAATGCAATGGCCATGCCAAACCATCGGGCTACCAGGTGGAAATCTAACCCTTTTGGAATCTGCATGATGCTTATTACCCGCCTCCCGCCCTGGCCTGGCCCGGAAAGATTTGCATAGCCCGGAGGGGGTAGTTTTTACTCGCGCCGGTAACTTCTACCCGGGTACCGAAGGGTGGAAGTGCCTTTGAATCGAGCTTTTGACGGAACGGGATTCAGGCTTTCGCCGGGCTCAGCTGGCTCCCGCATGTAGAGATCGGCCGGGACCGGCCGCGCCCATGAGGACCAGCGAGCGCTGGGCAAAGGGCGAGTAAACCAACAGGACAGTGCACGCCAGGGCCACCCCCACGCTGGTGTGGTGCAGCAGGAGAAACGGCGAAAGCGACCAGAGCACATCGAGCAACAGAAGAAAGGGCCAGATTCTCATGAACTTGCCGCGGAAGCCTGGCGCCTGGAACAGGACTGCCGTCCCCAGAAACACCCGCACCGGGATGAGGATGGCCGCAGTCACGACGAGAACCAAAAATGGGTGCGCAGGATGGGGTAGAGGCGCCAGCAGTTCGTCAATCTCAGCCAGGTTTGCCAATGCCCCGACGTAAAAGCCCAGGTACATGAGCTGCAAGAGGATAAAGAGGGTCCGTGCGATCCAGGGCGAGGTCTGGGGTAGATCCTTTTCGGTGGCCAGGATGCGGGCGGCAAAGCCATTTTCGGCAGGGGGCGGCGCGACGGGAACTGCGTCCATCCGCTCCACCGGCGCAATGAAGCGATAGCCGCGCCGGGCCAGAGTCTCAATGAACCGCGGATTGCCGGCGGCATCGCCCAGCGCCTCCCGGATCCGGTTCACTGCAGAGTTGACGCCATGCTCGTAATCGACAAAAGTCCCCTCCGGCCAGAGCGCGCGGCAAATCTCTTCGCGCGTGAGCAGCTCGCCGGGGCGCTCCAGCAGGAGGAGAAGCATTTGAAACGGCTGGGCGGCCAGCCGGACGCGCAGTCCCTGCCGACGTAACTCGCCCGTGGCGGCATCGGCTTCGAACGTCCCGAAGCGATAACGCGCGGTGGCGGGGGTCTGGCTCATGCTGATCAACTATTCTAGCCGGTTCACGCCGCTGACGGGTGCACTTTCTCCGGTGAGAACTTTCTGCAAATGCTTCCACACTAAAGGTTTGGCCGGTGAGGATCATTCCTGCTGCGTTGAGGTTCCATGCATTGCCTTTCCGCGCCGTCCGGTGCAAGCTCATAGCCATGAAGCGCAATGCGATCGCCGGAACTCACATCATCTTCGCAGTGCCTGTCGTGCTTCTTACGCTGGCCGCACAACCCTGCCGGGCCGATCAGCCCACACCCGCAGCCATGAGAAACTACGACTCCTATATTGGCCAGATTGAGGCCCGGCTGACTGGCCGGCATCAGGCAGTGGCTGGCTTCCTGGTCCCGGCAGACGAGGCGAAACTCCGCCAGGGGGATCTGGTGATTGAGCGCGTTACGCCCGACCCGGCGCTCGGGCTGCGCGGCGCCATGTTGCATCATTGGCGCGGCACGGCCTTTGCGCCCGGCGCGCACGCAGCGGATTTCGAACGCCTGATGAGCGATTACGCCGGCTACCCAAAGTATTTTTCGCCTCAGGTGCTCTCGGCGCATGTTCTGAGCCATGCCGGCAACCATTACCAGGTGACCATGCGCGTGCAGCAGAAGCACGTGCTCACGGTAGTGCTGGACACGGCCTATGACGTCGGCTTCGGCCGTCTTGACCCGGCGCATGGGTACAGCATCTCGCGCAGCACGCAGATCTCTGAGATTGCCTCGCCCGGCACGCAAAATGAGCATGCCCTGACTGCGGCCCAGGATCATGGCTTCCTATGGCGGCTGAATACCTACTGGTCCTATGAGGAACGCGACGGAGGACTCTACCTGCAGATTGAGTCAGTGTCGCTGACGCGAGCCATTCCGCCGGGGCTGGGATGGGCGATCGGGCCGTTCGTGGAAAGCGTGCCGCGCGAATCGCTCGAATTCACGCTGCGCTCCGTGTGCGATGCGCTGCGAAAGGCAGCGGGCGCACCCGCGGACGTCGACGCTGCGGACGAAAGGAAGAAGCCATGAGCAACCGACAAGCAGTTTCGCTTCAGCACTTGGGTTTTGCCGCCGCGCGCCGCATCAACTGCTCCCTTACCGCGCCGCTGGAGAAACGCGCTCTGACATGGATGGCGGATCGTGCTCCGGCATGGCTCACGTCCGATCAACTCACTGCGCTTGGCCTGGCGGCGCAGATCGGCGCCGGCGTCTCCTACGCACTCGCACGCTTCGATCGTCGCGCGCTGGCGCTGGTGATCCTTTTCATCGCCCTCAACTGGCTGGGCGACAGCCTGGACGGCACCCTGGCGCGCGTGCGCGGCCAGGAGCGCCCACGCTACGGCTTTTACGTGGATCATGTGGTGGATATCTTCGGCTCCGCCGCCCTCATGCTTGGCCTTGCCTGCTCCGGTTTACTGCACTGGCAGATCTGCATGGCCATGCTGATCGCGTTTCTGCTGCTCTCCGGCGAAAGCTACCTGGCCGCGTACACACTTTCGCGGTTCGAGATGTCGCAGGGGCTGTTCGGCCCCACGGAGATTCGCCTGCTGCTCATCGCCGGGAACCTGGCGCTGCTACGCAGTCCATATTCGACCATCTTCGGCCACCGCTTCCTGCTCTTCGATGTCGGGGGTACCGTCGCATCTGTGGGAATGCTGGCGATGGTCATCGCCGTCGCCATCCGGCACACCGCGCGGCTCTACCGGCAGGAACCGATCCAATGAACCCAGTGACGCGCTGGTGGCGTTTCAATCTTGTCGGCGCTGTCGGCATGGGCGTACAGCTTGGCGCGCTTGCCGTGCTGAATGGCTGGATGGCCGGTCACTACCTGATCGCCACTGCGGTAGCGCTCGAAATCACGCTGCTGCACAACTTCGCGTGGCACCTAGTTTACACCTGGCGCGACCGTCCCGACCGCTCGGCGATTGCCAGCCGGCTGGTGCGCTTTCATCTCACCAATGGGCTGGTATCGCTCATTGGCAATCTGGCGCTGATGCGCCTCCTGGTTCAGGGCGCGCACATGCCGGTGCTGGCCGCCAATGGCATCGCCATCTTATGCTGCTCCATCCTCAACTTTCTGCTTGCGGATCGCTGGGCGTTCGTTGCCTCGTCCCGCATTGCGGCTGCAATCCCCCGGCCCAATCTTGTAACCTTATCGGCGGTCCCTCCGCCTGCTCCCGACTGATGTGAGGCGCGAGTGAACCGTTCCCTTTCGGAGACACAAATGAATACTTGCGCCCGCATGTTCCTGGTTGCCGCTTCCGTTTTGTCAGCCGCTTCCCTTGTTTCCGCGCAGGTTGATCCCGCGCTCTTCTCTGACATGCGCTGGCGCGAAATTGGCCCCATGCGCGCCGGACGCACGCGCGCCCTGGCCGGCGTGCCCTCGGAGCCGGCCACGTTTTACTTTGGCGCGGTCAATGGCGGCGTGTGGAAGACCACCGACGCCGGCGCCACCTGGCACAGCATCTGGGATAAAGAGTCTTCGGGATCCATCGGCTCCATCGCTGTTTCATTGAGCGACCCCAACACAATTTATGTGGGCAGCGGCGAGGGCCTGCAACGGCCCGACCTCTCGACCGGCGATGGTGTGTACAAATCCACCGATGCGGGCAAAACATGGATGCATCTGGATGCGCTGCGCGAAGGGCAACAGATCGGGCAGATTGCGATCGATCCGCGCGATCCCAATCGCGTATTTGTCGCCGTTGAGGGCCATCCCTACGGGCCGAACAATGAGCGCGGGCTTTATCGCACCACTGACGGCGGCAAGACTTTCGACCGCGTGCTCTTCGTCAACGATCGAACGGGCGCCTCCGAGGTCCAGATCGATCCGCAGGATCCGAACATCGTCTTTGCCGGCATGTGGCAGCGGCAGGAAGCCCCGTGGGAGAACGGCTCGTTTGGCGGCGGTGATGGCGGCCTCTATCGCTCGACCGACGGGGGCGACCACTGGACAAAACTTACAGGCAACGGTCTGCCGGACAAGATTCTGCAGCTACAGATGACGATTTCGCCCAGCAACCCGAAGCGCATCTATGCCGAGGTTGGCCCATATCCGGGCACCGTGCAGTTGCTTCGCTCCGATGACGGCGGCGACCACTGGGTGCACACACCCGAGGATGACTCCCGCCCCGAAGAGCGCATTGGCGGCGGCGATGTGCCGGTTCCGCTGGTGGACCCGAAGGACCCGGATACGATTTACGTGGCCAGCATTGTGACGTGGAAGTCGACCGACGCGGGCAAGACCTGGACCGGCCTTAGAGGCTCGCCGGGCGGCGACGATTACCAAAACGTCTGGATCAATCCGAACAACACGAAGGTTGTTGCGCTGGCGAGCGACCAGGGCGTGATCATCTCAGAGAACGGCGGCAGGAGCTGGACGTCGTGGTACAACCAGGCCACCGCGCAGATGTACCACGCCACGGCGGA
This sequence comes from Occallatibacter sp., assembly GCA_035552475.1. Lineage (GTDB taxonomy): Bacteria > Acidobacteriota > Terriglobia > Terriglobales > Acidobacteriaceae > Telmatobacter. The sequence continues at coordinate 47,626 of DASZLE010000039.1, read as the reverse complement.
CAATGCGTTTCCGTATCGCGTGTGTGGCGGCCAGCAGGACTCGGGCTCGGCGTGCGTCTCCAGCCGCAGCAACGATGGCCGCATCACGTTTCATGATTGGCATCCCGCGGGCATTGAGGAGTACGGCTACGCCGCGCCCGATCCGCTCGATCCCGACATTGTGTACGGCGGCAAGGTGACGCGCTACGATCGCCGCACCGGACAGGTCCAGGACGTGGAGCCCAAGCCGCTGCGCAGTTACCGGGCGTTGCGCACGGAGCCGCTGCAATTCTCGCCTGTCGATCCGCACAAGCTTTACTTCGCAACCAATACACTGTGGCTCACTGAAGATGGCGGCAAGAACTGGCGCGAAGTGAGTCCCGACCTGAGCCGCGAGACTTGGCAGCTTCCCGCGGTGCTGGATAACTACAAGGATTCGCCGGCTGCCAAGGTGACGCGGCGCGGCGTGATTTACGCGCTGGGGCTTTCGCCGCTCGACGGCAACCGCATATGGGCGGGCACCGACGACGGGCTGATCTGGACGACGGCCGACGGCGGCGCGCACTGGAACAACGTGACTCCGCCGGAGTTGCAGCCCTGGTGGAAAGTGTTCAACATGGACGCGGGCCACTTTGACAAGGAAACGGCCTACGCCGCGGTGAACACGCTGCGGCTGGACGACATGCGCCCGCATCTCTTCCGCACCCACGATGGCGGCAAGACGTGGACTGAAATTGATAATGGAATTCCAGCCGGCGCTGCGACGAGCGCAATCCGCGAGGATCCCAAGCGCAAGGGGTTGCTGTACGCGGGCTCGGAGACGCAGGTCTACGTTTCGTTTGACGATGGCGATCATTGGCAATCGCTGCGGCTGCACATGCCGGCCAGTTCCGTGCGCGATCTTGAGGTGAAAGGCGATGACCTGATCGCGGCGACGCATGGGCGCGGGTTTCTCATCCTTGACGATGTGACGCCGCTGCGGGAGCTTGCTGCCGCCAACGCGCAGGAGAGCGCTCACCTTTATGCGCCGCAGACCGCGCTGCGCATTCGCAACGACATGAATCCGCCCACGCCGTGGCCGGCCGACATGGCCACCGGCAAGAATCCACCGGATGGCGCGATCGTCGATTACTACCTTGGGGCGAACGCGTCCGGGGTGGTGTCGCTGGAGATTGCCGGCAGCGATGGCAAGGTGATTGCTCGCTTCAACAGCAACGATCCCGTGCCGCCGCCCGATCCGCGCTATCCCGATCCCACGCTGTGGGCGCGGGCGCCGCGCATTCTCTCGGCAGCGCCGGGGCATCATCGCTTCCTGTGGGACTTGCAGTATCCGCAAGTGCCGGGCATGGCCACCGGGCCTGATGACGACCTTGCCATTCCGCACGATACGCCCAGCGTTTCCACCGCGCCGTGGGTGATGCCGGGCGACTACACGGTGCGGCTCATCGCCAATGGCAAGACCTACAACGAGCCACTCAAAGTCGTCATGGATCCGCGCGTGAAGACGCCCATTGGCAGCCTGGAGAACCAGTTCGCGTTGGCCAAGTCGATCTACGACGACCTGATGAGCTCGACTGCCGCGCTCAAGGAAATCGGCGTGCTGCGCGAGCAGTTGAAGGCGCGCTCCGGCCAGCCGATGGTGGGCCAGGCGGGGCCCTCGCTCGATTCGAAACTCGACGCCATCGCCGGACCTGAGCATCGCAGCGGCTTTGGCCGCGGACCCATGGGGCCGCCAACCCTGGGGTCCGTGCGGATGCAGCTTGCGCGCCTGCTGCACTCCATTGAGAACGCCGATGAAGCGCCCACGGCGGCTCAGCGCGATGCGGTTGAGCTCGTGTCCAAGCCTATGCCGGACTTGATCGAGCAATGGCAAAAGCTCAAGCAGACCGACTTGCATTCGCTCAATGAGCAGCTTCGCCGAAACCATCTGGCCATCATCGACGTCGATAAAGGCAAGCTCAATCAACCGGCCGAGCCGATTGATCTGGGCGACGAAGAATAAACGAAGAAGTAAATCATTCAACCAGTGAACGAGTTCATTGCAACCCCGCGGGTGCCGCATCCTTTCGCCCGGCTTTTCGAGCAAAAAGCCGGACGCTTTCTACTGCCGGTTCTCCTGCTGACGTTGGTTTGGGTTCCCTGGCCCTTGCGCGCGCAGAATCCGAACGGAGCGCTTCGGGGAACGGTTCAGGACTTGAGCGGCGCGCGAGTGGCAGGCGCCCGGGTCGTGGCGCAAGCCGCCGGCTCCTCCATCAGCCGCACAGCGGCGACAAACGGGCAGGGAGACTTTCGCATTGAGGGACTGCTTCCCGGACGTTATCGTGTCCTCATAGCGGCCAAAGGTTTCGCGCAAGCCACGGCCGATGTCGATATCGCCGTCAGCATTGTGCGCGCTATTAACGTCACGCTAAGACTGGAAAACGCACAGGAGACGGTGAATGTGCGGGGAATTTCCTCTTCGATCACGGCTGAAACCATTGACACTTCGAGCGCCGTGCTTGGGGGTATCGTTGGCAGACAGGACCTCGAATCCCTTCCGCTCCCCGCGCGCAGCTTCGCCAATATCGCCTATCTCGTGCCGGGAACCGAACCCGTCGAGCCTTCCGATCCCACCAAGGCGCGCATCACCGCCGTCTCCACCGGAGGAAGCTCGGGCTTGAATAATGAAATGTCGGTCGACGGCGCCGACAACTCAGACGACTGGATCGGCGGCTTTCTCCAGAGTTTTTCGCCCGATGGCATTCAGGAATTCGCCGTACGCACCTCGAATGAGGATGCCGACACTGGCTGGACCACCGCTGGATCTGTGGTGATTACCACCAGGCGCGGCACCAGCGATTGGCATGGTGACGCAGCTTTTTACGAGCGCGCAGCGGCGCTCAATGCTCGATTCCCCATCGAGAATCCGGCAGAATCCTGCACCAGCGGGACCTGCGTGCACAATCCCAAACAGCCGTTTTCACGGCAGAACTATGTTGCCGCTCTCGGCGGCCCCATCGCACCGGACAAAGTGTGGTTCTTTACGTCTTTCGAGCACGTCCACGAAGACGCAAGCATCGCCTATAGCCCCGCAAGCATTCAACAATTCGACGCGCTCAGTGCGCTCGCTTCGCAAGGCCTCACCCCCGGCATACCTTCCATCGCCGTTCCTGCCACGGTTCCCATTCCTTTCCGCGACTATCTCGGCTCAGTGCGTTTTGACTGGGCCCAGTCACGCAAGTCGCTGTGGTTTCTGCGCACGTCTGAAGATACTTACCTCACCCACAATGCGCTCGTAGAGCAAGGCACGCTGCCATCCACGGGACTGATCACGCACAACAACTACTGGAACGCGGTAATTAGCAATACTTATACCTTCAGCCCCACCTGGCTCGGCAACCTGGTTCTCGGCGCCAGCCTCTTGCACCTTACCCAGACGCGTAACTCGGACCTTGGTTTCGCGCTGGCGTTTCCCTTCAGCTCGACGGCGTTAACCATTTCCGGATTCGAGACTTTCGGCGACAACCAGTTCGCCACTCCCATCACCCTTTTCCCCGATCTGCGCAGTCAAGACAAGTACCAATTGCGCTACGACCTCACCCATGTTGCGGGAAGTCACGCTCTCAAGTTCGGCGTCGACTTTATACACGAACCGGTGCTCAGCGGCGCGTTTGCATCCAATGCCGAACAGGCCATCAGGTATTCGGCAAACCCCGACTGCTATGTAAATCCGCCCGGAGCCGACTGCGGCGGCATCACCAGCGCCTTGCCGTTTTACTATGTTGCGCCAGCCTCGCAGTGCAATCCCGAACCCAGCGCCGCATCCGGCATCACCTGCACTTACACTCCCGCCAGCGACGGCGCCTTCTCGCAGAACGTTCAACGGTTCGGACTGTACGCAGAGGATTCCTGGCGCGCTTTGCATCGCCTCACAATTAATTACGGCCTGCGTTACCAAACCACCCGGGGGCTGTTCGAAGGCTCTGGCCGGTCCCAGCTTGAAAACAGCGCATTCATTACATTGCAGGCCTTGCAGATTCCAATTGTGCCCGGCATTCCCCACGATGACCGCAAGCAGATTGCGCCCCGTTTGGGAATTGCCTATTCCCCGCGCGGCAGCCAGAAGACTGTACTGCGCACGGGATTTGGCCTGTTCTACGACGATCTCGCTCAAAATGGATGGGCGACTGCGTTTCAAGGCGTCAATAACACCAATGCGACCACCGGCAGGTGCGCCCTCACCGGCGGACCCGGCACATACGCACTCGCTGGCGCTGGATGCCTGCAAGGCGGCGCCGGCAGCACCGGCAATCTCGCCGGTTCCAGTTACAAAACCCCCTACGCCATTCACATTACGGCCGGAGCGCAGCACGCCTTCAACGATCGCTGGCTGGCCAGCGCCGACTATACGCATGAGCAAGGGAATCACGGTTACCGCGCCTTCTCCTATACGAGCAGTACGAACCTGTTCACGCCGCTCATTTCTGCGACGGACCCGAGTTATGCCGCGGACCAGGCGAATGTAGTGCCGAATGTGAATGTATTCCAGTCCGACAACCGGTCCAGTTACAACGCACTTATGTTGCATCTGCAAGGCAACATGCGCCGTTTCAGCCTGGTCGCGAACTATCAGCTTGCAGAGGCGCAAACCTGGGGATGTCTGCTCGGCGAACTCTTTGACTATGTCGACGGCGTTTGCGAGTTGCAGAGCGGACCGCGATCCGGACAACTGGATGCCTTCGGACCCGGCGACTACGGCCCTTCCGGCGAGGACGTGCGCCATCGCTTTGTGCTCGCCGCTACGGTTCATGTCCCGGGCGGTTTCGAATTAACCAACGTCACCCAGCTCGAGAGCGCTCGCCCGCTTACCATCACCGATGCAGACAACACCGGGCGCATCTGGGTGAATGGGACCCATACCAGCCTTGATGAGTTTCGTGGAACCCCTTACATGCAAGCCGACCTGCGCGTCACTCGCACCTTCAAGATCCATGATCGCTGGCATATCGACCCATTCGCGGAGTTTTTCAATCTCTTCAATCACAACAATCCCGGCGCAAATTTCGCCGTCAACGTCACGCAGCTTCCGGTTCCCGCGTCTCAGATGCAGCCGAATCAAAACGGCATCACCAACGTAAGCCTCATCTGTACGGTCGCCGATTGCTCCGCCACCGCACCCCTCACCAGCCTGAAGCAGCTTGAGATCCCCGAGGGCGCACTCGGAGATTTTTTCGGCCCCGGCACAACCGTCGGAATTCCATTCGCCGCTCAGCTCGGCGCACGCGTGACGTTCTGACACCGACCCGATTTCCGTCCATTACAATCATTCCCTGACTTGGTCCGCCGTTCCCCGGGAATCCTCATCGCATCGGAGCCCTTGCATGGCCGCTACTCGCCGCATCTTGTTTCTGCTTCCCATTCTGCTCATGGCCGCATCGCTCGCCGCGCAGCAATATCCCGCCCCGCTTCTCGCCGGCCTCGAGTGGCGCGACGTCGGTCCCATGCGCGGCGGTCGAACCTACGCGGTCGCTGGCAACGCCGCGCAGCCTGACACGTTCTATATGGGCGCGGCCGGCGGCGGTTTGTGGAAGACGGAAAACTCCGGCCGCACCTGGGTTCCCATTGCCGACGATCCCATCACCGGCATTCCCTGCAGTTCCATAGGCGCCATCGCCGTGGCTCCCTCTGACCCCAACATCGTTTACGTCGGCACGGGCGAGCCCGACATCCGCAGCCAGCACAACTACGGCGTCGGCGTTTTCAAGTCCACTGACGCAGGCAAGACCTGGCATTCCATCGGCCTCGCCGCAACCCGCCAGATCGGCCGCATCGTCATCGATCCCGCCGACCCCAACCGCGTTTACGTCGCCGCCCAAGGACATGTCTACAAGGCCAACCCCGAGCGCGGCGTCTACCGCTCCACCGATGGCGGCGCGCATTGGAAGAAAATCCTCGCCAACCAGAAGGATCCCGATAACGTGGGCGCATTCGATCTCGCGCTCGATTCCCGGCACCCGCGCACCATGTATGCATCGCTGTGGGCCACGCGCCGTCCGCCGTGGGCCGTCTACGCACCCTCCAACATGCCCGGCGGCGGCCTTTGGAAATCCACTGACGGCGGCGATACCTGGCGCCAGCTCACCAATGGCCTGCCCAACGACGGCTTCGTCGGCAAAATCGGCATCGCCATCGCGCCCTCGAATCCTAATCGCATCTACGCCGTCGTTGACGACCTGGGCACCGCCATCGCTCCTTCATTTCGCATGGCCCCCGCGAAGAACGCGCCCAAGCCTTCCGGCGGCATTTACATCTCCGATGACGCCGGCGCATCGTGGCATCGGGTCAACGACGAACAGCGCCTCTGGGGCCGCGGCTGGTACTTCGGCCAGGTGGCCGTCGATCCCGCCAACCCCGACCGCGCCTACGACATCAACACCGCGACTTACATGACGCTCGACGCAGGTAAAACCTGGGTTCCCGTCAAAGGCGCGCCCGGTGGCGATGACTATCACCAGCTCTGGATCAATCCGCGCGACGGCAATCGCATCGTCCTTTCCAGCGACCAGGGCACCGTGGTCTCCGTGGATGGCGCGCACACATGGAGCACCTGGTACAACCAGCCCACCGCGCAGATTTACCACGTCGCCGCCGACAACCGCTTCCCCTACTGGCTCTACGGCGCGCAGCAGGACTCCGGCGCCGTAGCCGTCACCACCTGGTCGCGTATGGACGTGCTCGACTACCGCAACTGGGAACCCATTTGCGAGGCTGGCGAGAGCTCCACGGTCGTGCCCGATCCCAAGGACCCCGATCTCCTCTACGGCAACGGCGACCAACGCTGCAACCTTGCGCTCAACGTGGCCGCGCCGGAGGGCGGTCACCTTCCGGCCGCCGACACGGCTGATCCCTACCGCCGCACATGGACGCTGCCCCAGGTCTTCTCCGCGGCCGACCAGGCGCTATACTACGCCAACCAGTTCATCTTCCGCACCCGCGACCGCGGCAAGACGTGGCAGAAGATCAGTCCCGACCTCACGCGCGCGAATCCGCCCGCGCCTGCCAGCCTGGATCCCGTCACCGCAAGGGACATCGACCAGCCCATGACCGATCGCTTCGGCGTGGTCTACTCGCTCGGCCCCTCGCCACTCGATGCAAAGACGGTCTGGGCCGGCACCGACGACGGCCTCATCTACGTCACCAGTGATGACGGCGCGCACTGGAATGACGTAACTCCTCCCGCGATGACTCCGTGGAGCAAGGTCTCCGGCATTGAGGCCGGCCACGTCGACGCCGGCACCGCATACGCCTCCGTTGATCGTCATCGCCTCGGCGACGACCAACCTTACATCTACCGCACGCACGACGGCGGCAAGACGTGGACCAACGTGGTCAGCGGCATCCCCGAGGGCGCCTTCGTCAACGCCATCAAGGAAGACCCGGAGCAGAAGGGGCTGCTCTACGCCGCCACCGAACTGCGCGTCTACGTTTCGTTCGATGACGGCGACCACTGGCAGCCGCTTCAGCTCAACATGCCGGTCACTTCAGTGCGCGACCTCGTTGTCCACGGCGACGATCTTGCGATTGCTACGTTTGGCCGCGGCTTCTGGGTCCTCGACAAGATGTCCGCGCTGCGCCAGGTTGCCGCGCACGGCAGCGAGATTGAGTCAGCCAACGCGTATCTCTTCGCGCCCGACACAACGTTTGCCATTCGCCAGGGCGGCCAGAACGGCACGCCGCTGCCGCATGAGGAGCCGCAGGAGAAGAACCCTCCCCCCGGCGTGGTTACGTATTACTGGCTCAAGGCCGCATCCACTTCGCCGGTCAAACTGGAGCTCGTCGATTCAACCGGCAAGGTCGCCGCGTGTCTCGCCAGTGACACGCCCATGAAGTCAGTCGATACAGAAGCCATCAACGTGCAGGCTTATTGGATGCAGCCGTCCGCGCCGCCCTCCGCGGCAGCAGGCATGCATCGCGCTGCGCTTAACATCATCGCGCCGCGCTTTGGCTTCGGCCGGCGTCCGGCGCCGCCGCCCGTAGATGCCTGCCATCCCGCTGGCACTCCGCCGCCCGCCGCCCCGCCTGCGGGCTTTGGCCGCACCGCGCCCGCGCTTGAGCCCGGCAACTACACAGTCCGCCTCACCGTCGACGGTCAGACGCTAACGCAGCCCGTCACCATCAAGCCCGATCCGCGCGGCCTGCCCGCCGGAGCCACGCCGCCGTCCGACGATGATGACGACCAGTGAAACGAGTTGATAGTTCACTAGCTAGCCAGTAGCCTGTAGCTGGCAGGGCATCGGCAACCAGCTACTGGCTACTGGCTACCGGCCCCTCGTTCCCTGTTCCCTCGTTCCCTGCCTCATTCGTGCCTCAACGCCCGCATCGGATCCACTCCCGCCGCGCGACGCGCCGGAATCCAGCTCGCACCCATCGCCACTGCCAGTAGCAGCAGAACCGCCGCGCCCAGTGTTACCGGGTCGTATGCTGCAATCCCAAACAGCATCGACTGCACCAGCCGCGTCAGCATCAGCGCGCCAGCAAGCCCAGCAACTACACCCGCTCCGGTCAGCCACGAGCTCTCTCGCAAAATCATCCGGCGCACCTGCCTCGGCAACGCTCCCAGCGCCAACCGAATCCCGATCTCATTGGTCCGCTGCGCCACCGTGTACGCCATAATCCCGTAGATCCCCACTGAAGCCAGCACCAGCGCGAGCACTCCGAAGGCTGAAGTCATGGTCGCCAGCGCCAGTTCCATCTGCATGTTGGCGTTCATCTGCTCGCGCTCTGTGCGGATGTCGATCATCGGCAAATCCGGGTCGGCCTGTTGTACGATTTGCCGCAGCCTGGGCACAAGCCCTGCCTCCGTCAGATGCGTACGAATCTGGTAGGTCATGCCTCCCACTTCGGCCTGCTGAACGTAGGGCAGGTAAAACACCGGCGGAGGATCGTCGCGAAGCTGCGAATAGCGCGTATCCGCACAGATACCCACAATCTGGATCCAGTCGCCCTTCTGGCTGTCATCCACGCGGAAGCGCTTACCGATGGGATTGGCGTCGGAAAAGCGCTTGCGCGCCAGCGCCTCATTGATTACGGCAACCTTGGGAGACGTCGCCGTATCCTGCGCGTTGAATGTGCGCCCGGCAATCATGGGAATCCGCATGGTTCTGAAATAGTCGCGTCCAACGGCATTCATGTCTTCCGCCGTCTTGCCCTTCGTGCTTGCCTGCTCTCCCTGGGGAAAGAAATCGCTGTTCGACATGCTGCCCGCCGCGAGTGGCATCCATGCAGGCGCCACCGACTCCACGCCAGGCAGCGCCGCAATCCTCTGCTCCAGCAGTGCGTGCAGGAGCACATCTTTGCCGCCTTCATAACGCTTCTGTGGCGGATTGATGTCAAACATCAGCACGTGGTCCGGCTGAAAACCAAGATCAACTGAACTCAACTGCATTACCGTGCGGAGAAACACGCCCGCGCCAATCACCAGCACGGTGGATAGCGCAATCTGAAAGACCACCAGGCCTTTGCCGCTCCATGCCTTGCGGCGGCGCGTGGCCTGGTGACTGCTCTCCTTCAACTGGCCGCTCACCTCATTCCGCGCCGCCAGCCACGCCGGCAGCAATCCAAAAAGTAATGCGGTGGCCAGGGTAACCAGAACGGTGAATGCAAAAACGCGCCAGTCAAACGGAATCGGCGCCTCTGAGCGCTCCCACGAATCGATTAACAGCCGAGGCATAAGATTGCGGCCCGCCGCGCTCAGAGCCAGTCCCCCTGCTCCACCAAGCGTGGCCAGCATCAGGCTTTCCGTAAGAAGCTGCCGCACCACGCGCCCACGTCCCGCACCCAGCGCCATGCGCACGCTGATCTCCCGTTGCCGCTGCGCCCCGCGCGCCAGCAGAAGGTTGGCAACATTCGCGCAAGCCAGCAGTAGCAGCAGAGTGGTAAGCACAAAGAGCACATAGAACGGTTTGCTCAGGAAGTTGTCGCTCATATGCAGCCCGCGGCTTCCGTCTTCCAGCAAAAGCCTCGGCAGCGTCTGGCCCGGTTTCACCGTCATGGTTGCGCGAATCGCAGCCTCAAGCCGGGCACCCAGCGCCGATTGCGCGGCCTGTAACGTGACCCCAGGCTTGGCGCGCGCCACAATGTGGACCCACCAGAAGCCGGGGTCGGTGAGCATCGCGCTTTTGCCCTTGGGGTCGAGGGTGGGCTGCATGGTGATGGGGACAACCAGGTCCGGCGATTCCTGCGCGCCTTTCACCCCGGTGAATCCGCGTGGATTGACCCCTATGATCGTGATGCCTTGCTGGTTCACGCGGATGACTTGTCCAAGCACGGCCGGCGAACGGCCAAACTCCCGCTGCCAAAGTCCGTCGCTGATGACGGCAACCACGCCAGTACCGGACTGCTGATCGTCAGACGGCTGTATCGGCCGGCCGATCTGCACCCGGACCTGCATCTGCTGATAAAAATTGCCGGAGACCATTTCCACCACAGCCCGTTGCGCGTCACCGTGTACCGTGGCATTCATGCTGTCTTCCGCGTAAGCCACAAGGTCATCGAGCTCGCGGTTCCCGGCGCGCAAATGCTGATACATGGGATAGGAGAAAATGGGCGCAAGCGTTCCGCTGCCGCCGGGACCGGGCATAAACTCGCCCCACATGCTTTTGGCGACTGTGTTGCCGTCGCCGACCCATTGCAGAATGCGTAACTGTTCCGGATGCGGAACCGATACACGGCCGAAGAGGATTTGCCTGCCCACAGCAAAGATGGTGGAGTTAGCGCCGATGGCGAGAGCCAGTGAGCCCGCGGCGATAAGCGTAAATCCCGCGTCCTTCCTGAGCATGCGCAGCGCATAGCGAAGATCGGCAATCAACTCATCCAAAAACTGCGCGCCCCACGCCCGCCGGCAATCCTCGCTCCGCGCCGCCAGACTTCCCAGTTCCGCGCGCGCCCTTCGCATCGTCTCTTCGCGCGCCATCCCGCGCCGCTCCAGCTCCGCCGCATAGCTCTCGATATGAAACGAGAGTTCTTCCTGAACCTGCCGGCTCATCTCGCTGCCATGAAAGACCGCCCGTCCCCAAGTCCGTACCTTGCTGCCGAATCTCATGCGTTTACCCCAGATAAACTGCGTAGTTTCTGTTGTTTAGCTGAAAATATGGCTATAATGGCTATTTTTTTCGAATCCAGGGCCCCATCTTCGCCTGATCATCGCCTTTTCCCGAGATCTGGAACGACGAACTGTGACCTGTGAACTACGAACTCCTCCGCTACCCCGCCGCCTCGCTGCTCATAATCGACCCAACCACCGCGGCAAACTCATTCCACTTCCGCGCCTCGGTGTCCAGCCGCTTACGCCCCGCGTCCGTTAACTGGTAGTACCGCGCCCGCCGCTTGTTTTCGCTCATGCCCCATTCCCCGGCAATCCAGCCCTCGTGCTCCAGCCGGTACAGCGCCGGATACAACGATCCCTGCTGGATCTCCAGCCTCCCGCCCGATATCTGCTGAATCCGCAGCAGCACCCCGTACCCGTGCAGCGGTCCCAGCGACACCGCTTTCAGCACCAGCATGTCCAGCGTTCCCTGCAACAGATCGACATCCGAACCCATCGGCCCACTCTCCTAGAATGACTGGGAGAATAGCCCGGACTCTCCTAGACAGTCAAGGAGAATTTCTCTCACGAAGGAACAGGGGGATCCTAAGGGAACTAGGCATCTAGGGGAACAAAGCAGCAAAGGGCCTGAAATCAGCAGGGCTTTACAGCTTGTAAAAGACTCGACGCCAACCCTGAAAGCGCGTAAGGGCGGTACTTCAGTACCGCCGCCTGCTGCCCCAACAAAAGCCGTGGGCTTTACAGGCTGCGGAAAAACCCCCGTGGAAAAACTCCCGTCTGGAGGCGTTTTGAAAGGGCACGACTTCAGTCGTGCCGCTAAGTGGCCTAAAATCAATAGGGCTTTAGCCCCTGGGGGATGGTTTGCCGCCGTCGCGAGTGCAGTATCGAGTTTTTCCGCAGCCTCTTTAGCCCCTGACGTTCGGCCTCACCACAAGCTCGGCCCTTTCCCAGCTTCTGGAGTCAGGAGCAACACCTGTTGAAAACGTTGTATGCATCAGAAAACAATTAAGAAAAAGTTTCTGGACGAATCTGCGCAATGAATTGTCATCTGTGAGATAATCCTCGTGGACGGAAAAATGCGCTCCGGCTGAGCGTCTTCCTCCGCCGGGCTTTTCATTGAGGTCCTTCTTCAGCCACGGGGCCGGGCGGGAACAAGCGCAGAATCACTGCAGTTTCAGCACGTAATCCACTGAATCTGCAAGACATCGCCGTTTTTTATTTTCACGCTTTTATTGCGTCTGCACCCGCAGGATCCGCAGCTGAGGATAGGCGCCGTTCCAGTCCGGCGTTACCGCATCGAAAATCAGCCGGAAATCGCGCTCGTCGCCCGGCTTCAGCGGCGCCGCCGACACCGGCTCCAGGTCCACGTAGGGATCGCGGGTCCGGATCAGTTGCATCGGCTGGGTCTCGTTCTGCGCCACCTCTTCGGCCGCATTGCGGTAGAGCGTCTGCACTGTGATTGCAGTCACAGTCCGGTTGCCCTTGTTGGCAATGTGCCCGTCAAGATACGTCACCTTGCCGCCGGCCAGGTTGCCGGCTTCGCTCATGGCCACGTTGGTGATGGGCAGGTTCACCGCGTACGGGTCGGCCGCGGCCGCAACCGGCGCAATGGTGGCGCCATGCTGGCCGCGGTTCACCACCACCGCCACCACCGCCACCGCAATAATGACGACGGCTGCGGCGATCGCCAGTGGAAGCCAGTTGCGCTCGCGCGTCTCAGCCGGGCCGATCAGTTCGGGACCAGTGCTCACGAGCCGAATTTTACACCCGTTATCGCACAGTTACCTTCAGCGTTCCCGTTTGCGCACAGGCCTTCCCTTTCGTGCACAGTCCGGTGCAGAATGCTTCGGACGATGCCGATGAAAGGAGCGTGGGAAGATGTCGGAAACTTCACAAAAACTTCCGGCATCCCGCGCCTCGGCGCAGCGTCTAACGGGGTGAGCAGGACTTCAATCGTATCCGTTGCACTGGTTCAACAGAGTCTCAACGGTTCCACCAGGACCATCCGTTCGCAGTCCAGCCAAAGGACAAAGAAAGGCAGGCGCACGATGTACTCCCCCAACCCGAACGCGTCCATTTCTCCGTCTGCCCGGAGCGGCCGGCGAGCCTATCCGGTGGAAGATGTGGTCTACCAGGTAGTCACTGTCGGCGCCATCCTGCTGGTTCTCGGGAGCCTCTGGGTCTTCTAAACAGCTGGCCTGCGGGCGGCCACAATCATCGCCCGGATGTGCCAGCCGACAGTTGCCAGCACCACCAGAATTGCAATCGGGACAATCAGCGGCGACAGGCTGTTGCGGCCGGAGCGCGCCGCCTGGATGATCGCGTACTGAATCCACAGCATGAGCCCGGCAAGCTCCATGCACAGCCGCGCAATCATGTCGAGCGAGATGGCCTCGAGGCGCGGCCGCGTTACCGGCGTCACGCGCACCGGATAGTTGAACGATCGCGGATACCGCGCCACCAGCGACATCAAGCCGACAATAACGGTAGCAATGACCGGCAATAGCCACAGCATGCCCGGCGTGCCCCAGCCGTTGGGATTGCCGGCCAGATCAAAGTGGGTAGGGATGCGCGCAGGGAGCGGATGCGAGCCGGCGACCGCCCAGGCAGTGAGAGCCCACATGGCCACGAGGGCGGCGAGAGCAGCGAGTTGCAGTGTGGCGCGCAAGGGCTTCGGTCCAGGGTGCTGATCCAGGGTGCTATCGCCACCTTACATCGCCGGCCTGGTTGTGCAATAATCCATTTCTCCCAAAGCTCCGCAAGTCCGCGAGGCGACCCTACTCCAAGGAGAATGTTTGTGAGGACCTCCGTTTCTGCTTTATCTGCGCTCGCCGCCGTAGCCCTCGGCGTGGCCCTGCCTGTCTTGGCCCAAACGGCTGCAACCGAGCAGCTTGACAAGTACACGTGGCTCGAAGACATTCACGGCGACAAGCCGATCGCCTGGGTAAAGGCCGAGAACGCGCGCACGGCGGCGGTGATCGAGAAAGACCCGCGATTCGCCCGGTTTCAGGCCGATGCGCTCGCGGCCCTCAACTCGCCGGAGCGGTTGCCCAACCCGATGGAGCATGGGACCTCCGTTTACAACCTGTGGCGGGATGCATCTCACGTCCGCGGCATTTTGCGCCGGACCACGCTGGAGAGCTATGCGAAGGCAGACCCGGGGTGGCAGACGGTCCTTGATATCGACCAGCTCTCCAAGGCTGAAAACAAGAGCTGGATCTGGCAGGGAGTCAGTTGTCTGACAGGGAGCGACGAGTATTGCATGGCCGATCTGTCCGAGGGGGGCGAGGATGCCGCCACTTCTCGCGAAATCAATCTGAAGACGGGGAAGTTCGTCGAGGGCGGATTCGTTCTACCGCGAGGCAAGAATCGATTCAGCTGGCTCGACAAGGACACGGTGCTGGTGGGGCGCGACTGGGGCCCGGGCACGATGAGCGACTCAGCGTATCCCATCACGATCCGGATATGGAAACGCGGCCAGCCGCTGGAAAGCGCAAAGGAGTTGTTTCGCGCAGGACATGACGATAACGGAGGCGCGTTTGGTGGCGAACTTCACGATGGCGAAGGCAATCGAGCCGTGATTCTGGAGGCCGGGCCCGACATCGACAACCATCGCTGGTACATTCTTCTGGCCGAGGGGCCAAAACAACTTGGCTTGCCCACACGCTCCGAGATCGACGGGCTGGTGGATGGGCAGCTCATCGTTACGGTGGATGAGGGCTGGACCCCGAAGGGAAGCAAAACGAGTTACAAGGGGGGTACGGTGATCTCGCTCGACCTGAAGGCTGTGAGTCGGGATGCCGAAAACCTGGAGCCCTCTGTCGTGTTCGCGCCCACGGCGACTGAATTCGCCCAGGAAGTTGCAACCACACCGAACCGAATCATCCTGACAACGCTCGCGAACGTGCAGGGGCGTGCCTACGTTTCCGCGCGCGGAACGGATGGGAAGTGGACCAGGACGCAGCTTCCGGTCCCCGCCAACCAGGCGGTAGATGTCGCGGACCTGGGCGATACGGACGACCACTTCTTCCTGAGCGTTGAGGGCTTCCTGACGCCACCCTCGTTTTGGCTCGGCGATGGGGCTACGGGCGCCTTCGCGAAAGTGAAAGAGCAGAAGCCGCTGTTCGACGCAGGTGACTTGACGGTGGAGCAGTTGCAAGCGACTTCGAAGGACGGTACGCGGGTTCCATATTTTGTTGTGCACCGCAAGTCGATGCGGTATGACGGCAACAACCCTGCGCTGTTGACCGCCTATGGCGGATTCCAGGTTTCGGAGACGCCCGAGTATAAGCCGACGATCGGAAAGCTGTGGCTGGAGCGCGGCGGCGTGTACGTGTCGGCGAATATCCGCGGGGGCGGCGAGTTTGGCCCGGCGTGGCACGAGGCGGGATTGAAGACGCACCGGCAGCGCATCTACGACGATTTCTACGCAGTGGCGCAGGACCTTGTCGCGCGCAAGATCACCTCATCGCGGAGGCTGGGGATCCTGGGCGGATCGAACGGCGGACTGCTTGTGGGGGTGGAATTTACCCAGCATCCGGAGATGTGGAATGCCGTGATTATCGCCAGGCCGTTGTTGGATATGCTGTCGTACGAGCACCTGTCGGCAGGGGCTTCGTGGGTGGGGGAATACGGATCGGTTTCGGTACCGGAAGAGCGAACATTCCTGGCGTCGATTTCGCCCTATAACCAACTGAAACCCGGGGTGCATTATCCCGAGCCGCTGATCAACGCCTCAACGAATGACGACCGGGTGGGGCCGGTGCAGGCACGCAAATTCGCGGCGCGCCTTGAGGAGTTCCACGAACCGTTCTTCTATGACGAGACCATCGAGGGCGGCCACAGCGTGGGCGCCGACAATGTGCAGGAGGCGCACACGTGGGCTGAGTTCTGCACTTATCTGACGATGAAGCTGATGGATTGAGGAGACAAAAGCAAGAACAACACCCAATGCAAAGGCAGCCGCAGATCCTTCGACTCCGCCGGTCGAAAAGGCCGACCGGCTCCGCTCAGGATGACAAATCCGACGTGGCCTCAGGATGACGAATCTGATCTGGCCTCAGGATGACGAATCTGATCTGGCTTCAGGATGACGAATCTGACGTGGCCTGAGGTGATTCTGACGTGAGGCTTGCTGCCGGGCAAGTCAGCCGAAGCGGGCGCGCTTGACCGGGGTCTGGCGGAAGTCCCTGCCCTTCATTTCCACGGTGATGCACATCTCGGCCAGGCGCGAGCGCATGCGATCGCCGATACGGTCGCCGAGGGTCTGCTCGCGGGCCGCGCGCTCAGCGTCGGATTGGGCGCCGCTGCCGGCGGCGAGGTCAGCGTAGTTGGTGGTGATGATGGTGGTCTGCTTGTTGTTGTAGCGGGTATTGAGGATGAGCGCCACCGTGTCCCAGACCCACTCGTTGGGCTTTTGCGCGCCCAGGTCGTCAAGGACGAGGACTTCCGCATTGAAGACGGGCTGGAGCAGCTCCAGTTCCGTGGTGGCCACCTGCGGGTTGTAGCTGTTCTGGATGCTTTTGAGCAGCTCGCGGTAGTCGCAAAAGAGACCCTTGGCGCCGCGGTCGCGGATGAGGCGGCGAAGGACGCCGACGGCCAGGTGCGTTTTGCCCACGCCGATGGAGCCCGTAAAGAGCAGGCCCTTGCCGGCAGTGTCGACCGGGTAAGCCTCAACAAATTTCCGGGCGTACTGGTAGGCCCGGCTGACGGTCTCGTCGGATTCGAGCAGCACGTGAAAGCCGTCGAGATCGTAGTCTTTGTAGCGCTCTGGGATGCGGGCAGCGTTGATGCGTCGCTCCTCGCGCTGGAATTCCTGGCACTCGCAGGCGCGCGAAACCCATAGGCCGGAGGCAGAAACTACGCGGACCAGGCCGACGCCGCCGCAGATGGGACAGATGCTCATGGCTCTTGTCCAGCGTAGCGCAGAGGGCGGTTGTGGGCGCGGTGGGTATCCGGGGCGGAGTGTGGAAAAGCAGGGACTAGCGACTTTTGACTGATCGAAGTTGCGGTGAGGGTGTGAAGAAAGACATCCCTCAGGGGCTAAAGCCCGCGCTGATTTTGTCATCTTTGCGGGACGGATAAATCCGTGCCCTTTCAAAACATTTCGCCGAAATGCAACATCCGCAAACTGCAAAGCCGTGCCCTTCCAAAACGAGCCTGCTCAGTCGTCAGCTGGCAGCATTCGGCGGGTCGTTGCTTACAATCTTTGGTGATGCGCGGGGAGGCTTTTGCCGGTTCCCAAAAAATGCGGCGCGTCTTTCTGGGGGTGGGAGTGAAACGGATTCTTCTTTTCCTGGTGATGGGGATGGCGGCGGGGTTGATGGCGGCGCAGGAGCCGGCGAGCAAGCCGGAGACGCAGGCGCCGGCTCCCACGCAGACGGCGCCGCAAACCACGGCGTCAGGGCATCCAGCGAATGCGTTCTGGACGGAGCATGACAAACAGTTGCTGACCGATTTTGGATGGCTGGCGCGGTTCAAGGAGGCGGACATGAAGCTGGGCGCGCCGGCAAAGGGCGAGAAGCGCGTGGTGTTCATGGGCGATTCAATCACCGAGGGATGGCACTTCGACGAGCCAAGCGGCTTTCCGGGCAAGGGCTACATCAACCGCGGCATCAGCGGGCAGACGACGCCGCAGATGGTGGTGCGCTTCCGGCAGGACGTGATCGACCTGGAGCCCAAGGTAGTGGTGATCCTGGCGGGGACCAATGACATTGCCGGAAACACCGGGCCGATGACGCTGGAGGAGACTGAGGCCAACCTGAAGGACATGGCGGACCTGGCCGCAGCGAACCATATCAAGGTGGTGCTGTGCTCGGTGACGCCGGCGTACGACTATCCGTGGCAGCCCGGCCTGGAGCCTGCGCCGAAGATCGACTCGATCAACGCATGGATGAAGAACTACGCGGCGGAGAAGCACTATATCTACGTGGATTACCACTCGGCGATGAAGGATGCGCGCGATGGGCTGCCGGCGAACCTGAGCCACGACGGGGTGCACCCGAACGCGGCGGCGTATACGATCATGGCGCCGCTGGCGGAGGCGGGGATTGAGAAGGCGCTGAGGTAGCGGGGTCAGCGGAGCTGGCGGGGTTAGCGGTGTTGGCGGAGCTGGGTGGTGCACTGGGGCACATGGCGCTGGAGGTCATGGAGTAGCGGCGCGATCTGCCACGTCCCAGGTCTCCGAGAGACGGAGACCTGGGACATCCGAGGCTTATATTGTGCTCGGCGACGTGGAGGGCGTCGTGGCCGGCGCCGGCGCCGTTGCTGGAGCGGCGGCGGGCTCCGCAGCCGGGGCCGCGGTGGCCGGAGCCTGGGAGGCAAAGCTGCGAATGTACTTCACCAGGCCCTTGATCTCATCGTCCTTGGCGCGCGAGCTATCCTCGGGCGGCATCTTGTCGTTGCCCTTGCGGATCATGTCATAGAGCTGCTGGTCCGACTTGGCGGTGAGCGTTGCGGGGCTGGTCCAGTCGGGAATGGTGAGGTTCATGCTCTTGGACAGATCGGTCTTGCCGTCGCCGGTGTCGCCATGGCAGATGGCGCAGTCGACCTTGTAGATTTGTTTAACGGCGGGCCTGGGAGGCTCGACAGTGATGGTGGCAGGCTCGGCGGCGGCGGTCTTGTGCGTGGGTTTCTGCGAGTTGGCTGCGGGCAAGAATGCCAACAGGAGAATAGCGGGCGAGAGGAGTAGGGGCTTCAACATGGTGGGTCTCCTCAGTTGCCGGTGTCGCGGCAAGCGGCATCGTGCAACTGGTTTTCCAATTCGCCAGCCATTATAGGCCGAGTTCCTCAGGTTGGGGAGTGATGGGTGGAATTGCCAATGGGAGAGCGGTAGCCTAAAATGGAGAGATTGCAGGAAAGGTGTTTTCAAGAGAAGCGATGCCCAAGGAAAAGATCCATCCGAACTATGCCGCGGTGCGGGTTATGTGCGCCTGCGGGAGCAACTTTGAGACGCGCTCGACCCACAAGGGCGACATCCACGTGGAAATCTGCTCGGTGTGCCATCCGTTCTTTACCGGCAAGCAGCGCCTGGTAGACACGGCGGGCCGGGTGGAGCGGTTCCGCCGGAAGTATGCCAAGGCAGACTCGCAGACGGCTAAGACTGCTGCCAAGTAGTTGCTGCGGCAAGGTTTTACAGCTAGAGGCCTCCGCCGCGGCGGGGGCCTTGGCGTGTTTACAGCAGTTGTCAGTGGCCAGTTTTCAGTTTTCAGTTTCCCGCGCGCCCACTTCTCTTTGACAATGCTGACTACTGACAACTGAGGACTGAAAACCGGCGATGACGCAACGGGGATTCACGGTGAAGAAGCACTGGGACAATCCGGTGGAGCACGCCATGCCCGAGGGGGTGCGGGTGCCGGCGGAGGTGCGCCTCGGCACAGTGCTGGTGCAGCCGGCAACGGTGCTGGCGCCGATGGCTGGCGTCACGGATACGGTGTTCCGGCGGTTTATTCGCCATGCGAGTTTGTTTACGGCCGCAGACGCGTCCTTTCGTCAGCATCCATCCCAGGTCCCCAAATGCGAGGGACCTGGGGCACCCCCATCTTTGGATATTGATGCCGAGGTCAGCAATCAGCAGTCGGGGTGCGGGCTGCTGATGACGGAGTTCACTTCGGCGGACGGGCTGGCGCGGATGCGCGAGTCAAAACGCAAGCGCTACCTGACCTTCTACGACGACGAGCACCCCATCGGGGCGCAGTTGTTCGGGTCGAATCCGGAGACGCTGTCGGAGGCGGCGCGGATTGTGGAGGATACGGGGTTCGACACCGTGGATCTGAACCTGGGCTGCCCGGCCAAACGCGTGGTGGGGTGCAATGGCGGCTCCGGGCTGCTGCGCGATTTGCCGAAGATCGGCGAGATTTTCCGCGCCATCCGCAGCGCGGTTTCGATTCCTTTTACCGTGAAGTACCGGCTGGGATGGAACGATGAGCAGATTGTGTGCGTGGAGCTGGCGCGGATGGCGGAGGCCGAGGGCCTGAACGCGGTGGCGCTGCACGCCCGCACGCGCGAGCAGGGTTATACCGGCCAGGCGCGCTGGGAGTGGATTGCGGCCATCAAGCAGGCGGTCGGCATTCCGGTGATCGGCAACGGTGACATTACCACTCCGGAGGCGGCTGCGGCGATGGTTGCGAAGACGGGCTGCGATGCGGTGATGATTGGCCGGGCGGCGCCGGCGAACCCGTGGATCTTCCGCCAGATTGCGCAGTATACGGCTACCGGAAGCTATGAGCGGCCCGGGGTGGAGGACCGCTACCGGATGATACGGGCGTACTTCCAGATGCTGCTGGAGGAGGCCGAGGTGGGCGCCGATGACCGTAATGCGGCGATACGCGAAACCGCCGGCAAAATGAAGCAGTTTGCGTCCTGGTTCAC
Source organism: Occallatibacter sp. (assembly GCA_035552475.1). GTDB lineage: Bacteria > Acidobacteriota > Terriglobia > Terriglobales > Acidobacteriaceae > Telmatobacter. The sequence continues at coordinate 27,195 of DASZLE010000039.1, read as the reverse complement.
GCATGGGGTGCCCGGCGGGGCCAGGCTGCGCGCCTCCATTTTCCAGGCGAAGACCGGCGCGGCGGTGCTGGAGCAGGTGGATACGTTCTTCACCGCGCAGCTTGCCCCCGGAGCGCCCGCGGAGGAGGAAACGGTCGAGCCTGCGGCGTATCCCGACGGCGCGCTGGTGTGCGATTAGGGGCAGGTTCGGGCGTGAACAGCGATTTGTGATCGGGCTCACATCCTTACGGATAAGCTCCGTCTCAAAATAGTTGAATGAAACTCGATGCGACTGCTTTTGTGGGCGAACAAACGCTGGTGTCAGCGCTGAAGGATCGTTCAACTGCTGTGGATTGCGGCGACGACCGGGTGCTGTTCCGCCAGAACGAGCGGCCTGAGGGGCTGTACATTGTTCACGATGGCGAGGTGAGCCTGACGATGCGCTCGCCGGGCGGCGATCTGGTGATGGACATTCCGGCGCGCCCCGGCTCCCTGCTGGGGCTTCCGGCGCTGGTCGGCGGCGAGGCCTATTCGCTTTCCGCCAGGGCGCAGCGAGGCGCGCATGTGAGCTTTGTGGGCCGCGATGAGTTCTCGCGCGTGATGCTGCAGGAGCCGACAATCGCGGTGATGATTCTGCGCGTGCTGGCGGCCGAAGTGCGGACGGCGCGGATCGCGGCGTCGAAGGGGTAAGGCAGTGGTCAGTGGTCAGTTGTCAGTTGTCAGTTGTCAGTGGTCAGTGTCTGGCCGGTAGCCTCCTGATTCCATCGGGGACCAGCCCCTTGCGCCGCCTCCCTGCATTAGCATTCTTGATGTGCCCGGACTCGATGATGAAGTGAAGTGGGTGCGCGGCGTGGGGCCGCGGGTAGCGGAGTTGTTGGCCGCCAAGGGCATCCATACCGCCGAGGATCTGCTTTACCATCTTCCCTTCCGCTATGAGGACCGGCAGAATCCGCGCAGCCTGGACGAGCTGAAGCCGGGCGAGACGGCCAGCGTGATTGCCGAAGTGCGGGGGGCGGCGCTGCTGCGCACGCGAAAGATGCCGCTATTCGAGCTGACGCTGGGGCAGGGACGACTGGCCATGAAGTGCCTGTGGTTCCACGGCAGCTACCTGAAGGACACGTTCCACGCCGGGCAAACCGTGGCCGTCTTCGGCAAAGTGGAGGCGTCGCGCTCCAGCAGCAATTTCAAAATGATCCAGCCGCAGTTTGAGATTCTGCCGGACGCGAGCGAGGATGCCGAGGCGCGCATGCTGGAGGTAGGACGGATCACGCCGGTGTACGAGTCGCTGGGCGGGGCGCGGCTGGCGTCGCGCTGGCAGCGGAAGGTGATCTTCCATCTGCTGGAGAGTCTGCGCGGGGCGATGCCCGAGTGCTTGCCGCGGGCGATGCTGGAACGGCTGACGCTGCCGGCGCGCGGAGACGCGCTCGCCGCAGTGCATTTCCCGCCGGAAGGCACGCCGATGGCTCATTTGCAGGCGTGGGCTACGCCGGCGCATCGACGGCTGATCTTCGAGGAGTTGTTCTTTCTGGAGCTGGGACTCGAGCTGAAGCGGCGGCGCATGCGCGAGCGCGCAGGCATCGCCTTTGCGACCACGGACAAGGTGCGCGAGGCCATCCGCGAGGTGCTGCCGTTTCATCCCACGGCGGCGCAGAAGCGGACGCTGGGCGAGATTGTGACGGACATGCGGGCGCCCAGTCCGATGCGCCGGCTGTTGCAGGGCGATGTGGGTTCCGGCAAGACCATCGTCGCGTTCCAGGCGATGCTGGTGGCGATCGAGAACGGCTACCAGGCGGCGCTGATGGCGCCCACGGAGATTCTGGCCACGCAGCATTACCTGGCCGCGCGCAAGCTTCTGGAACGCTCGTCGCGAAAGTATCGCATCGTGTTGCTCACGGGCTCGCTCGATGAGGACCGCAAGCGAACCAACCGCGGGCTTATCAACCGCGGCGATGCGCAGCTGGTGATCGGGACGCACGCGCTGATTGAGGAGAAGGTAGAGTTCGATAAGCTGGGGCTCGTCGTGGTGGACGAGCAGCATCGATTCGGGGTGTTGCAGCGATTCAAGCTGATGAAGAAGCCACATCAGGCTGAGCCCGACGTGCTGGTGATGACGGCCACGCCGATTCCGCGCACGCTGGCGCTCTCGCTCTACGGCGACCTGGACGTGAGCGTGCTGGACGAGCTGCCGCCGGGGCGCACGCCGATTGTGACGCGAAGAGTGCCGGACGAGCGCGGCGCCGAGGTTTGGGACTTTGTGCGCAAACAGGTGAAGCTGGGCCGGCAGGCGTACGTGGTGTATCCGGTGATTGAGGGAGCGAAGGACGACCAGCCGGAGTTTGATTTCGCGCACGATGGACCGTTGTTCGACCGGGCTGGCAACGAGATTCCCTCCCAGGTCCCCAAAAGCGAGGGACCTGGGGCACCCGCAGTCAGGAAAGGTAAAACCGGGGAGCTCTTCCCGAAGGCTGCCAAGGAAGCGAACCCTCAGGCGCGTTCGGGACTCAAGTCCGCGGTGGAAATGCACGAGAAGCTGCGCACCGGGCCCCTGGCCGGATTGCGCGTAGGCCTGCTGCACGGGCGCCTTGACGCGGACGAAAAAGAAGTGATGATGCGGCGTTTCCAGCGCGGCGAGATCGACGTGCTGGTGGCGACGACCGTGATCGAAGTTGGCGTGGATGTTCCCAACGCGTCGGTGATGGTGGTGGAGCACGCGGAGCGCTTTGGGCTGGCGCAGCTTCACCAACTGCGCGGGCGCGTGGGCCGCGGCGCGGCGAAGAGTTACTGCATCCTGATGACCGGCGCGCGCGTGTCCGAGGAGGCTGAAGTGCGCCTGAGCGCGATGGCGCGCACGCAGGACGGCTTCGAGTTGGCTGAGCTTGACCTGAACATGCGCGGCCCGGGCGAGTTCTTTGGCACGCGCCAGGCGGGTCTGCCGGAGTTCCGCGTGGCTAATCTGCTCCGCGACCGCCAGTTGCTGGAGCTGGCCAAGGGGGAGGCGGCACGCTTCACGGAAAATCCGGAAGGCACCGAAGCGGAAAGAGCGACGGTGAGAAGCCGGCTGAAGGATACCTGGCAGCGGCGTTATGGGCTGGTGGAAGCGGGCTGACACCGAATCGGAAATCGCTCCCGTTGTGCGGGTCGGGAGACACGCACGACAGCCGGTCCGGAGACCGGCGGTACTATTTGGAGTGCCTGAAGTTCTGGGTGACGCTGTAGCGGCCGGGCGTACCCGTGACGGCGATGGGGACCACGGCGCCGTGTTTGCGATGGTGCCTGAAGAGCGGATCGATAGCCTCCAGCAGAAACGATTTGAAACCGGTAGTGACGTCGGAGAGATCGGCATTCGTGGTCATCTTACCGGTGAGGTGAACGGCGCTGGTATGGAAGTTGAACGTGCCGCTCAAGCGCGCGCTGGCGCCGGCCACCTGAAACCTTAGATTCGAAGTGTGCACGATTCCCTTCTCAATCGTCGCCGGCCCCTCCACCGATGAGATGGCGTCCACCCCGGGTTCCGACGATCCTTTGGGCGGATCGGGAACCTTGTGGCCCTGCGCGCGCCGGCTGAACGTGGAGAGTTTATTGCGCATATCGGCATTTGCGAGCCGTTCCGCCGGCACATCGAATGCGCCGTCCAGGTGCAGGCGATCGAGGAAGCCCCGATCCGGACGCATAGGCTCCAGGTACGCGCGGGCATGCAGCATGACGGGCCCGGCGATGGGGACAGGGCGCTTGAGGAACGGGCGCATCACGTCCTCAGCGCGGCCCTGTTGGACTGCGATGTCAAGATGCGTAGACTTCCCGCGATTGCCCGCTGTGCTGCCGGATGCGCGCACTACGGTACCTCCCGTGCGCGCTTCCAGCGAGCGATAAGCAACATCGCCGTTGGTGCCGTTCACGGTGCACTCGATGGCTCCGGAAACAGAGGTGGCATGGCCATCTTTCACCGCGAAATCCGGCGTTTCCGTTTGCGCCTGTGCGTCGAGGGCATCCAGCTTTCCATTGAACCGGCCCGAGGACGCCAGCGTGCCATGCAGCTCGCCCACATCAGATAGGTTGACGTGATCAAAGGTGAACGAGCCGGAGACCGGCGTTTCCCCCAGCGAGGAAGCATTGAGCGGGCCAAAGCTGCCAGCGGCAAGAATACGTCCCCAGGGAATGGCATTGTCCATGTCGACCGCGAAGGCCATGGCCTGGCCGCGGTGCATGTGCTCGAGCCGCAGCCAGCGTATCGGGAACTTGAACCGTTTTCCGTTGCCGCGCAGCACATCCAGCACGGAGTCATGCACCTGGAGCGAGGCAATGGCCGTCTCGGGCCCGGTGAAGTTGCTGCTGCTGCCGGCGGGGAAATCCTCCTCGGCGGCGCGGCTGCCCGGGGGCGGCAGCACCAGATGCACCCCGGTCATGTCCACCAGCAGAACGCGGTCGCGCAGCATGAAAAGGTCGGTCCACTTTCCCTGAACAAAGAATGTGGTCACGGTGCCGATGGGCGGCTGGTCCGGTGCGGATTTGCGACGAATGGTGAGACCCGTGGCGATGAAACCGGGATGCGGAAAGTAGGTGCGGTGGTAATGGGAAATGATGACCTGGCTGCCAAAGACGTCCTCCAGCAGGGGATGAATTTTGCGGTAGCGGAAGGGCCAGTTCTGGCCGACGAACCAGATGCCGATCATGACGCCGGCCAGGAGCACGAACCCTGCCGCAGCCAGCCAGCGGCGTGCCCGCGGCGACAAACGGAACCGGCCGCGCCGCACGGTGGGCACAGGCGGATGTGGTGCGGTCTCCAGGGTATGCATTGGCGTGCGCCTCCGCCGACGTGCGGCTGGGAAGTTGGAAGCCAGGCGGCAGAAGGAGCGTTGCTTTGCGGTGCATTCGCAACAAGTGCGCCCTCCGCGGTTGACATCCCTCCGCGCCGGCCTTAGCGTATCCACTAACTTTGCAGTCATTGCCCCGGATGTTCTTCAGCAAGAACTACGCGTGCGCTTAGCCGGACCCTCCCTCCGCTCCATTCGATCCGGCCCGTCCGCGCGACATGCGTTGAGCGGCCTCAGCCAGCCGATCCCATGTTCCAAAGGAGCATCTCCATGGCAACTTCCAAACGCAAGAACGCCGTCCCCGCGCGCCGCGCTGCGCGCAAAACCGAAACCGCCGATCCACTCCTGAAGCTGACCGTGCGCGGGCCCTCGCGGCACGGCGCTTACGGCTGGGTGCGCGATCTGCCCGACGCGCGCGATTTCCTCTTTGCGGCGCCGCTGCTCAGGTTCCAGCAGGGGCTGCCCACTTCAGTCGATCTCAGCTCCAAGTGCCCGCCCGTCTATGACCAGGGACAGCTTGGCTCCTGCACCGGCAATGCCATCGCGGGGGCCATCCAGTTCGACCAGATGAAGCAGGGCAACAAAGCCTTCGCTCCATCGCGACTGTTCATCTACTACAACGAGCGCGTCATCGAACACGCAGTCGCTCAGGACTCCGGCGCGCAGGTTCGCGACGGCATCAAGTCCGTAGCCAAACTTGGCGCACCTCCGGAGACAGATTGGCCCTACAAAGTGGCCAAATTTGCTGACAAGCCGCCGGCCACCGCGTACGCGGACGCCAAGAAGGACCTTGTCTCGTCGTACTCCAGAGTGTTGCAGAACCTAACGCAGATGCAGGGCTGCCTGGCAGCGGGTTTCCCCTTTGTCCTGGGATTCACTGCGTACGACAGCTTTGAGAGCGACGAAGTTGCGAAGACTGGAGTGCTGAGCATGCCCGCATCCGGCGAAGGCGTGGTGGGTGGCCATTGTGTGCTCGCTGTGGGCTATAACAGCATCGCCCGCACCTTCCTTATCCGCAATTCCTGGGGCGCCTCCTGGGGGAAGAACGGCTACTTCACCATGCCCTTCGAATACTTGCAGGACTCGCAGCTCTCCAGCGACTTCTGGACCATCCGGTCGGTCACTGGATGACCAGCCTGGTCTCTGAGGAAGATGCAAACGCAGATACGGCCGCCCGCCTGGACAAGGCGGCTGTATCTGCGTTTGGAGGGTTGGGCAGCGGCTTCGGGCCAAAGGACTTTCGCCATTCTTCGGTAAAATAGACCCAGGTCTGTCCCCAAGCTGCCATTCCCACGGGGACTTCCCCGATTCCGACGGCTAACAGGATATCCATGACCGCTGCACCGAAACACCCGCTGCAAGAGATCCTCGAGAGCCGCATTGCCATCATCGACGGCGCGATGGGAACCACCATCCGCACGTATGGCATGAAGGAAGACGATATCCGCGGTGCGCGTTTCAAAGACGCGCCTAAGGACCTGCTGAACAACGGCGACATTTTTTCGCTCACGCAGCCTGCCATGATCGGCGACATCCATCGCCGGTTCCTCGACGCCGGCGCGGACATCATTGAGACCAACACCTTTGGCGCCACCGGCATCGCGCAGAGCGAGTTTTTCCGCGAAGATCCCCGCGAGCGCGGCGGCCGCAAGGATCCTGCGTTTTACGACGAGATCATTCAGGACAAGTTCCTCAACCAGCTTGCCTGGGACATCAACGAGCAGTCCGCGCGGCAGTGCCGCGAATGGGCCGACCGCATCGCCAACGCCACCGGCCGCCAGCGCTTCGTCGCCGGAGCCCTCGGCCCGCTCACTGTCTCGCTCTCCAACTCGCCCGATGCCGACGACTCAGGATTCCGTGTCGTTACCTTCGACCAGGTCAAGGCCGCATACGCCCACCAGACCCGGGCGCTCATCGCCGGCGGCGCCGATCTTCTGCTTGTCGAGACCATCTTCGACTCGCTCAATGCCAAGGCGGCGCTGGTTGCTATCCGCGAAGTCTTCGATGAGGACGGCCTGACCGCGCAAGGCAAGGAGCTTCCCATCATGATCTCCGCCGCCGTAGGCCGTGGCGGCGAAACCATGATTTCCGCGCAGACTGTGGAGGCATTCTGGACGGCCGTCGAGCATGCGCGGCCGTTCTCCATCGGCCTCAATTGCTCGCTGGGGCCCGACCTGATGTATCCGTTCCTCTCCGATCTCTCGGAGAAGGCGCACGTGCCCATCTCGTGCTATCCCAACGCGGGCCTTCCCAATCCGCTTTCGCCTACCGGCTTCGATCTTCAGCCGGCGGACATGGCGCGCTATCTCTCGAACTTCGCCAAGGGCGGCCTCATCAACATCGCGGGCGGCTGCTGCGGTAACACGCCGGAACACATCGCGGCGATCGCCAGGGCGCTCGAAGGCATGCCGCCGCGGCATCTCGGCAGGTCGCCCGATCCTGAGCTCGCCGGAAGCGTCAGCATCCCCGCTGAAGTGCCCTCGGACTTCCAGCCGCTTTGCCTGTCGGGTTCGCAGCCCTTCACGCAGCAGCAAGGCACGTTCATCATGATCGGCGAGCGCACCAACGTGGCCGGCTCGCCAAAGTTCGCCAAGCTCATCAAGGAAGGCAAATACGAAGAAGCCGTCAGCGTGGCGCGCCAGCAGGTGGAAAACGGCGCCAACGTTATCGACATCTGCATGGACGAGGGCATGATTGACGGAGTTGCCGCCATGCCCCGCTTCCTCAAGCTGCTCGCCTCCGAGCCTGAAGTCGCCAAGGTCCCCTTCATGATCGACTCCTCCAAATGGGAGGTCATCGAGGCCGGCCTGAAGTGCCTTCAGGGCAAGGGCATCGTCAACTCCATTTCGCTCAAAGAAGGCGAAGCCGCGTTCCGCGAGCGCGCTGCGCATGTGCTCAAATACGGCGCCGCCGCAGTCGTCATGGCCTTCGACGAACAGGGCCAGGCCGCCACGTTCGAAGATCGCATCCGAATCTGCGAGCGCGCCTACCGCATGCTCGTCGACGAAGTCGGCTTTCCGCCCCAGGACATCATCTTCGATCCCAACATCCTCACCGTCGCCACCGGGATGGAGGAACACAACAACTACGCGGTCGACTATATCCGCGCCACGCGCTGGATCAAGCACAATCTGCCGCATGCCAAGGTATCCGGCGGAGTCTCCAACATCTCCTTCAGTTTCCGCGGCAACAACAAGGTCCGCGAAGCCATGCACTCCGCGTTCCTCTATCACGCCATCGCCGCGGGCATGGACATGGGCATCGTTAACGCCGGCATGCTCGAGGTCTACGAAGAGATTGACCCCGAGCTGAAAGAGATGGTGGAGGACGTGCTCCTCAACCGCCGCTCTGACGCAACAGAGCGCCTCGTCCAGTACGGCGAGAAGCTCAAGGCGCTTGCACCCGGCGCCGTCGAGAAAAAGACCGAAGAATGGCGCAACGGCACCGTGGAGGAGCGGCTCACGCACGCGCTGGTCAAGGGCATCGACGACTTCATCGAAAAAGACACCGAGGAAGCGCGCGCCAAGCTCGGCCGCCCGCTCCTGGTGATTGAAGGCCCGCTGATGGCCGGCATGAGCGTGGTCGGAGACCTCTTCGGCGCGGGTAAGATGTTCCTGCCCCAGGTGGTCAAGTCCGCGCGCGTGATGAAGAAAGCCGTCGCCTACCTGACCCCGTTCATGGAAGCCGAAAAGGCCGCCATGGCCGCCGCCGGACAAGTGGTGCGCACCCAGGGCAAGATCGTCCTCGCTACCGTCAAAGGCGACGTGCACGACATCGGCAAGAACATCGTCGGAGTGGTGCTGGCGTGCAATAACTACGAGGTCATCGATATGGGCGTCATGGTCCCGTCGGAGCGCATCCTGCAACGCGCCCGCGACGAGCACGCCGATCTGATCGGCCTCAGCGGCCTCATTACGCCGTCGCTCGATGAAATGATCCACGTCGCGCGCGAGATGGAGCGCCAGGAGTTCAAGCTGCCGCTGCTCATCGGCGGAGCTACCACCAGCCGTGCGCATACCGCCATCAAGATCGCCCCGCACTACAGCCAGCCCGTGGTGCACGTGCTCGATGCCAGCCGCGCCGTGCCCGTCACTACCAGCTTGCTCAGCGAGGGCAGGGACGAGTTCATCGCGCAGCATCGCGCAGAATATGAGTCGGTACGCCGCGCCTACGCTTCGCCGCGCCAGCAGCTCGTTCCGATCGAAACCGCGCGCGTCCGTCGAGCGCCCATCGAATGGCGCGCTGAAGACATTCCCGCTCCGGAGTTCACCGGCGTGCGCGTCCTCTCCGGCTTCCCTCTGGCCAGGCTGCGCGAATTCATCGACTGGACGCCCTTCTTCCACACCTGGGAGCTGAAGGGCGTCTACCCGCGCATCCTGGACGATGCAAGACAAGGGGAACAGGCACGCCTGCTCTTCACTGAAGCGAATGCTCTGCTGGACCGCATCGTGAAGGAGAACCTGCTTACCGCGCGCGCCGTCTACGGCTTGTTCCCTGCCGCCGCCATCGGCGACGACGTCGAGCTCTACACGGACGAGTCGCGCGCACAAGTCCTCGCGCGCTTTCACTTCCTCCGCCAGCAAGCCGACCGCGAAGGCAACGAGCCCTGCCGCTCGCTCGGTGACTTCATCGCTCCCGAAGAGACCGGCCTGCGCGACCACATCGGCGCCTTCGCCGTCACCAGCGGCATCGGCCTGCGCGAGCTCACCGCCGGGTTCCGCGCCGCGCACGACGACTACAACGCCATTATGGCCGAGGCCCTCGCCGACCGCCTCGCCGAAGCTTTTGCCGAGTGCCTGCATAAGCGTGTTCGCGAGGAGTGGGGCTACGGCTGCACTGAAAATCTGACCGCTGACGAACTCATTCACGAAAAGTATCGCGGCATCCGCCCCGCACCCGGATACCCTGCTTGCCCCGATCACACGGAAAAGGCCGCCATCTGGCGCCTGCTCGATGTGGAAGCAAACACCGGCATTCAAATCACGGAATCGTTCGCCATGTGGCCCGGCTCCAGCATCAGCGGCCTCTACTTCGCTCATCCTGAATCGCGTTACTTTACCCTGGGCAAGATTGGCCGGGACCAGGTGGGCGACTACGCCGCGCGCAAGGGCATGACCGTCGCCGAAGTGGAACGCTGGCTCAGCCCCAACCTCAATTACGATGCCGCCGCCGAGCCGGTAGCCGTGACCGCTTAACGCGCTCTCTGACTCCCATAAGAAACGGCCCGGACCGCAATCGCGATCCGGGCCGCTTTTCTACCGCCGCTTACTTGCTCTGGCAGCACCCGTCGGTGCAGCCATCCTTGCAGCAAGTCTGCCCGCACTTGTCGTGGCAGCATGCCTTGCAATAAGCGGCCTTCGAAAAAGCCGAGGTCTGCGCGAGAGCTGTCGCGCCCAGAACTACCGCGAGTGAAAACAATGCAAATGTCTTTTTCATTTCCTGTCTCCTTGACGTTTTCTTGCCGTGAACATCCGGGCCTTGGGCTACGCCCTCAGGCCGCTTGGTGCGCTTCACGTCAGGAGCGGGTTAAATCCGGAACACCCGGTTGAGTATGTAATGTGGGGGAGGGCTTGATTCGACCATCGCCGGCAACCAATCCTGCCGCGGAGCCGCCGAGAGGCGTGCCTCAACCACAGGGGAGACCGCCGCGCTTCCAGCAACGAGATTCGGCTTGGCCGGAACCGCCAGCAGCAAGGCCGGCTTCGGGGCAGTTCCATTGCAGCAGTCCTGGGTGCACTCCGGTGCCACCCCATGCATCATGGGGCAATCCGCGCTCATCGCGCTCATGCTCATCGGACACGAAGATGCCTGCATCGTGCCGCTCATGGCGCAGGCCAACCCGGCAAAGGCAGGCTGCCCAGCCAGCAGCAGAATCACAAGCGTCGCGGCGAATTGGAGGACCCGTTTCATCTACAGCTTCGAGACTATAGATGGATTGCGACGGAATCTGTGTGCTGCATCACACAATAGCATTTGGATTATCGCGTGGGGCCCGCTGACTACTTCGTCTCCACCAGCCCCTGATGCGGCGTCAGCATGTCTTCCTTGCGCATCACCATGTTGGTCGCGTTCAGGCTGGCCAGCTCGAACCCATGCCCGTGCGTGATCGCGTCCGTGGGACACGCCTCCACGCAGTAGCCGCAGAAGATGCACCGGTTGTAGTCGATGTTGTACACCTTTGCGTAACGCTCCGACGACGAGATGCGCTGCTCTTCGGTGTTCTCCGCCGCTTCAATGTAAATGCAGTTTGCCGGGCATGCCGCCGCGCACAGAAAGCACGCTACGCACTTCTCCAGCCCGTTCTCATCCCGCTGCAGCACGTGCGCACCGCGGTAGCGCTGTTCGAACTTCGCGCCCTTGAGCGGCCCCGGCCCGTCCGGGTAATTCTCCACCTGCGTGGGCTGCAGCATCTCCCCGAAGGTGATGCTCATGCCCTTGGCGATGGCCGCAATGTTGCGCACGATCGACATAGCGTTAGTATACGCTGGAGCCGGAGAGGTCCTTCTTCATGCGATTAAGCACTCTTCAAGCGATCCTGCTCCTCGCCGGCCTCGCCTCTTCCACTGCCTGCGCGCAGAATCCCGGAACCAATGCGAGTACAGGACAGCCCATGGGACCGCCGCCGACCACGGACGTCTCCGGCATCCAGCAGCAGATGCAACTCAACAAAGCTGCCGGTGCGCTCAAAATCGCATTCGGGAAAAAGCACGCGGAATGGACTCCGCAATCGCTCGCCGCGCTTCCCCACGTCACCATCAATGTCTACAACGAGCACGCCAAAGCAAACCAGACCTACTCCGGCGTTCCCGTCATGGCTCTGCTCCAGCCTCTTGGCGTCCCCGACAAGCCACACGGCAAGGACTTCCGCCTATACCTTGTCGCCGAGGGCTCTGACGGCTATCAGGTGGTCTATTCTGTCGCGGAAGTTAATCAGGACGTCCACGACGCCACCATCCTCGTCGCGGACTCCATGGATGGAAAACCCCTCGGCGACAACGGTCCCCTGCAGTTGGTGGCAACCGGCGAAAAGCGTCCCGCGCGCTGGGTGCGAAACCTCGTCGCCATCCGGGTGCTCTCCGCCGAATAAGACTCGCTCTTCCGCAGGAGAATTCCGCCGCTACTGGACAAAAAACTCCGCCATCGTCTGCGCGGTGGCGGCGTTCCCCGGCGGATTCTCCAATCCCAGCAGCCCCATCACTGTCGCCAGCGTGTTCTCGTGCTGGTACAGCACACTCGACTTCTGCGTGTATCCCGTCTGCACATTCGGCCCCCAGAACATCGCCGCTACATGGCCGCCGCCATGCGCCGTGTCGGAGTCCAGACTCTCGTCGAAATCCACAATGAGAATCCCGTCCCCGCCCTGCTGAAAATCTTTCGTCCCCCCGAGCGGGCCCACCACGTTCGCCTGCAGCCAGTCATCGGCCTGGATGGGGGTTCCGTTGTGCGCGTCATCATCCACGTCCGGCACAATAAACGAGAACTCCGGTAGCGCACCGTTCGCCGCGTCCACCTGGAACTGCGCAAACGGCTGGATCACCTCATCCGCCACCGTCTGGCTCCCGGCCACGTCGGAGAGCATCGCGAACGGATCATGCCGGATCAGGTACAGGCCCGTGTTTCCGCCCACATAGCCTTGCGCGATCCCCTCCGCGTACACCTTGAACGAGACATTCGCCGCCAGCATGCGCCGCGCAATGCTATCCACGTTGAAGACCATTGTTGAGTTGTCATTCGTCGTCAGCAGTTGCCCCGTGGTCAGCATGAAGTAGTTGCCGATCGAGGGATGTGAGTCGGCATAGTAATTCGTCGCCAGCGCGCCGTTGCCAATCAGCGTGTTCAAGTGCGGCCACTCACCGGTGTTCCCCACCACGGTCGAGTACGCCTGGTTCTCCTCCATCACCATCACTACATGCTTGCTGGCCGGCAGTTGCAACTGCACGGATACCGTCGCTGTTCCGGTCTGTGCAGTGTTCTGGGTTTCTGTCGCCGTAATCGTTACTTTCCCCACGGTTCCCGGCGCCGTAAACACCCCGCTCGCATTGATCGTTCCCCCGCTTGCGCTCCAGGTCACCGTGGCGCTCGCGCCGCTCTGAAGCTTCGCCGCACACTGCGCAGTTGTATCCGGCACAATCGCCGCCGGTGTACAGCTCACCGTCACACCGTTCGGAGTGGGCGGCGTGCTGGGAGGCCCGGGCGTGCTGTTCATTCCGCTCCCGCCGCCGCACCCTGCCTGGGCAGCACACACCAAGGCCAGCGTGAGCAGGAGACCCATCCAAACCGCAAAAGCGCGCTGCCGCACCTGCCTCATGCTTCATCCTCCCTCAAACTGTTGCGGGGAACCCCCGCGCACCACGGCGCAACGGTTCCCCGTGTCTCTTGGAAAGGCAACTGAGTCGTTCAATCGGAACCCAGCGAAAGTCTCTGCCCGCTACTGCGGTTTCCGGTCCTCCGGCTTCTTCTTCTCTGCCTCGGGCTTCTTCGTCTGAGGCTCGGGCTTGTGTGTCTCGGCCGGGCGCGTCTGCTGCTTCGGCGCCGTATGTTCCGGTGTGGCCTGGTGCTCCGGAGCCCGGCTGTGTTCCTGCTGCGGAGCCGGCCTTTGCGGCGTAGCGCGCTGCGGCTCCGGCCTTTGCGGCGTAGCGTGCTGCGGCTCCGGCCTTTGCGGCGTAGCGTGCTGTGGCTCCGGCCTTTGCGGCGTAGCGTGCTGCGGCTCCGGCCTTTGCGGCGTAGCGTGTGGTGCCTCCGGCCTTTGTGGCGTAGCGTGTTGTGCCTCCGGCCTCTGCGGCTGTCCCCCCTGGGGCCGCTCAGCTGGTCTGCTCGCCGGGTGCTGCGGCTGTCCTGCCTGCGGGCGCTGCCCGGCTGGTCTGCTCCCCGGCCCTTGCGCCTGCGGACGCTCCGGCGCTGGATGCGCTTCAGGCCGCCCCGGCGCTGCCGCGTGCTGCTGTTGCTGGATCGCTCGCGGCACCGGCGGCCGCTCCCCGCGCGCATAGTTCACTTGAGCCGGCGGCCGCACGTTGCGATCCGCGGGCAACGGCCGCGGCGCCACCACCGTTGCCGGCCGGCCGCGGTTGGTGTTGTAGAACATCGCCCGGTTCGTCTGCGCCTGCTGCCGCAACTGGACCTGCGTCGCCATCGGCGGCGTATGCTGCTCGCGGATAGCCATCACCTCCGCTGGCCGCGGACGGTACTGCACTCCTCCGGGACCGTTATAGCTGACCCGCGTCACCGTCACGTTGGGGATGTGGTAGTTGTACACGTTGCGGATCACCGTCGTGTTCACCCGGTTCACTGACGTGTTGTACTCAAATTGATTTCCACGCCAGTAGCCGCCCTGGTATCCGAAGCCCACGTATCCGAACCCGTAGTTGACTCCGCCGTAGTACCCGATGTGCCGGCCCCAGTACCCGCGATAGTACGCGTAACGACCGTCGCGATAGCCCCAATAAGGAGGCGTCCACAGCGCACCCTCGTACGGAGCACGCACCCACGCGCCCGGCACCCAGTAGTAGCCCGCGGGCGCCCACGCCCAATGTCCCGGCGTCCAGATGTCGCCCTCTTCGGGACACGGCGGCTGCTCATAATCCGGCAGTTGCGGCGGTGGCTCCTGCGCATAGGTCTCCGGCTCCTCGCCGTACCCGTTGTCCTGGTTGTACTGGTCCGGAGTGTACTGGTCCGATTCTCCGCTCGATGCTGCCTCCCCGCTCGGCGCTGCTTCACCGCTGGGAGCGGCTTGCCCGCTCGGCGCTGCTTCCCCACTCGGAGCTGCTTGTCCGCTCGGGGCTGGCGTTCCCGTCGTGGTGTTCGAAATCGGCACCACGTTCGCGTTCGCCGGATCGCCGGGATTCTGGGTCTGATCCGCCGCCGGTTGGGTGCTGCTCTGGTCGCTTGGGTTGGTCTGGGAATTCTGACTGCTTGGGTTACTCTTGCAGCCGAATACCGTAAGCGCCGCTGCAAGAATCAGATATGTACAAAAGCAACCGGTCCGGTCGAACTCTTTCATCCCGTCACCTCAACCTGTTTGGATGCAGTTCTTCCGGTCCATTTGTCTTTACGCGCAGTTTTCCTGGCGCGGCGCCATAGGCTCCTCCGCTGTTGGCTCGCTCAGCGCTCTCGATTGCAGCCGGTATGGTTCCATCCAGCCGTCAAAGTGACCCGTCATATGGCAACTTGGGCGCAGGCATGGCCCGCGCCCAAAGTATCGGAAACATACTCTTGCCGCTCAGCGTCGGACAGCCTGAGCCTATCGCGGCTCTCGCTTATCCGGCCGTTGTTCCGGTCGTTGCTCCCCTTTTTGCCCCTGTCGATTCTGCGGCGGCCGTTGCGGCTCGCCTCGCGGCTCTGGCCGCTCTTGCGACCGCCCGTTTCCATGAGCCACATCACGCTGGCCCCTCTCGGGCACCATGTGCTGCAGATCGGATCCCCCGCGTTGCTCCGGCATCGGATGCTGCACCTCCGCCGGCCGCTCGCCGCGCTCGTAGTGGATCTCCGCCGGCGGCCTTATGTCACGGTCCGCTATCACTGCGCGCGTCTCCACCACTGTTGCCGGACGCCCCTGGTTCACGTTGTAGAACATCTGCCGGTTCGACACTGCCGTTTGCCGCAATTCCACCTGTGCAGCCATCGGCGCCGTGTGCTCTTCGCGGATCGCAAAAACCTCCGATGTCCGCGGCCGGTACTGCACTCCGCCGGGACCGTTGTAGCTGATCCGATTCACCGAGACGTTGTTGATCCGGTAGTCGTACACGTTGCGCACTACCGACGTATTCACCCGGTTCACCGCGGTGTTGTACGCAAACTCATTGCCGCGCCAGTAGCCGCCCTGGTACCCGAATCCCACGTACCCGAACCCATAGTTGACCCCGCCGTAGTACCCGATGTGCCGGCCCCAATACCCGCGGTAGAACGCATACCGGCCGCCGCGCGATCCCCAGTATCCCGGCGTCCACAAGGCTCCCACGTAAGGCGCCTGGACCCACGCACCCGGCACCCAGTAGTACCCCGTCGGCTGCGCATACGCCCAGTAGCCAGGCGTCCAGATGTCCCCCGGCTGCGGGCACGGCGGCTGCTCATACTGCGGCAGTTCCGGCGGCGGCTGCTGGGTATAGGTCTCCGGCTCCTGTCCATATCCGTTGTCCTGGTTGTATTGCGCCGTCGAATACTGGGCTGGCGCTGCTGAAGCGGCTGGTGCTGCTGAAGGGGCTGGCGCTGCTGAATTGGTCGACGCTGTCGAAGTCGTCCCGCTCGTGCTATCCGAAATCGGCACCACATTCGCGTTCGCCGGGTTATTCGGATCTGTTGCGGCATCTGCAGTAGTAGCGGTCGTGGCCGATTTGCAGCCCGACACCATCATTCCAAGCGAGAGCATGAGGCACACAACCATCGTGCCCGTACGGGGGAAGCCTTTCATTTCCTTTTCCTCCAATCGATGTCGGATTGCGGTCTGCAAGCGAACCCAGACTCGCGCCATCATTCACCTCTGGCGCGAATCCGCCGCAGTCCACCATGGTAGTACACGAGGGTTAATCGCCGGCGCTCTTCTTGCCGCCAGCGCCTGCGATGATCCAGTCGCCTCAGGACCTGCTGAGCTTTTTAACCCCGAATCGCTACGGACGTTGCGCAAATTCACCCGGTTCGTTACTTCTTGTGCGGCGAACCCGGCGGCACGGACTGCCCCCGGTTGTTCGCCGGCGGCGTCAGCGTTGGCTTGCGCTCTGACCTGCCGTGCAGCAGCACCTGGCACAGCTCGGAATCCTGGCCCCGCGTCCTGCCCTCGCTTCCGCTCGCTGCCGCACACAACCGCTGTTTCATCGCGTCCGCGTCCTTGCCACTCAACAGAAGCGCCCGCTCCAGTCCGCTGAACGGATCCACGTCGTACCGGTAAACGTAGTCCTCCGGATCCTTCTGTTTTCCATAATCGTAGTGGCTCCAGGTCCCCATCAGGTCCATCCCGCTCGGTTCTGTCAGCGCGGCGTACACCTGGCTCAGCTTCACGCCTTCCGGCGCTGTCCCCGTCCATAGCGGAACGGTCTGTTCGCCGCGCAGCCATCGCGGCACAAACGCATGCTGCTTCACGTCGTATTGCAATGTTGTGAAGTACGTGGTCGCCGCGCACTCGCGGCAATCGTCGTAAAGCACCGCCAGTTCCCGCGGCGCGCCCTCCCGCAACTGCATCCATCCCATCCAGCGCAGGTTCACGCCCTTCAGCAGAGGAGTCTTCGCATGAGTTGTCAGGTTCACGCTCCACACGCGGAAGGTATCGTTCGCCGGCGAGGCGTCCGGCGCCCCCCGCTCCGCGGTCACCACCAGCGCCGCATCGTACTCAACGCCGATCTCCCGGATCGCCGTCCACTTCTCCGTCTCCATCGCCCGGTTGACCCAGATAACGTACGGCTGGTCCTTCTCCGAGTGAAAATCCACCCAGTGAAACAGGCCTGCCTGGTCCTGCGCCCGTGCGCTCGCGACGAGGACGGCCAGGACTCCTGCCAGAAGCCAATGCCGGGGGAAGGTACCGCGCATGCCTAAAGATTAAACCAGCCTATTCCCTATTCCCTATTCCCTTGTCCCTGCCTTTACAGCCCCAACTTCCCCCACATCGCATCCACCCGCGCCTTCGTCTCCCCATCCATCTCGATCATCGCCGGCCACGGCCGCTCGAACCCCTCCGCCTTCCACTTCCGCGTCGCATCAATCCCCATCTTCGACCCGTAATTCGGCAGCCGGCTTGAGTGATCCAGCGAGTCCACCGGCCCCAGCATGAATTGAATATCCCGCTCCGGATCGATGTTGTTCGTCACTCGCAGCACCACCTCGCCGATGTCCTGCACATCGCAGTCTTCGTCCACCACCACAATGCACTTGGTAAACATGGCCTGTCCCAGCGACCAGATCGCGTTCATCACCTTGCGCGCCTGCCCCGGGTAGCTCTTCTTGATCGATACCAGCATCAGGTTGTGGAACACCCCCTCCACCGGCAAATTGATGTCCACGATCTCCGGAATCGTCATCTTCATCGCCGGCAGGAAGATCCGCTCCACCGCCTTGCCCATCCATGCATCTTCCATCGGCGGCTTGCCCACAATCGTCGCCGCGTAGATCGGGTCCTTGCGATGCGTGATGCACGTCAGGTGAAACACCGGGTACTCATCCTGCAGCGTGTAAAAGCCGGTGTGATCGCCGAACGGCCCCTCCGCCCGCAGCTCGCCCAGCTCCACGTACCCTTCCAGCACAATTTCCGCATGCGCCGGCACTTCCAGGTCCACTGTCTCGCACTTCACAATCTCCACCGGCTTGCCGCGCAGGAAGCCCGCAATCAGAAACTCCTCCACCTCCGGCGGCGCCGGCACAATCGCCGCAAACGTCGTCGCCGGATCGGTCCCGATGGCAACAGCCACCTCCATCCGGCTTCCCTTCATCTTTCCAAGCGAAACCTGCGGCATCCCCCCCCCCGGCCCGTCCGGCACCATCACCGCCCCGCCGGCGCTCTCCGCCATCATCGCCACCCGCGCCGCGCTCTCGCTCATCCCCCCGCCAGCCGCAGCCGCCGCCCGCAACGCTTCCCGATAATGCTCCGCCGCCACCTTCTGCCGCTGCCAGTGCATCCCCGTCGTCTGCCCGTCGTACACCTGCATCCGGTACATGCCGATATTCCGCTTCCCCGTTACCGGGTTCCGCGTGCATACGCATGGCAGCGTGATGAACCGCCCTCCATCCAGCGGCCAGCACTTCAGAATCGGGAAGTAATTCAGATCCAACCCCTCGCCGCCGTTGTCCTTCGATTTCCGCACCACTTCCTTGCATGCCGCGTCCTTCGCGCTCACCGTCTTGGGAAACGCGCTGGCCAGCGCCCCCAGTTGCGGCAGCATCTTCAGCTTGTCCAGGAACCCCTCCGGCGCCTTCACATTCATCAGCCCGCTGATCCGATTCGCAATCTCGTCCAGCCGCTCCACCCCCAGCGCCATCGCCATCCGCCGCTCGCTCCCGAACTGGTTCATCAGCACCTTGTGCCCCGGATGCCCCTTCACGTTCTCAAACAGCAGCGCCGGGCCACCGGGAGCATATTTCCCATCCGTCGGGGACGTCCTGTCCCCTGACACCTGACACCTGGCACCCACCTTCGCCACTCGGTCCGCAATCTCCGTCATCTCCAGCTCCGGCGACACCTCCACCGTCACCCGTTTCAGCTCCCCAGCCTTTTCCAGCGCCTTGATCCAGTCGCGCAAATCGTCGTAAGCCACGTCCACCCCCCCCACAATTCCAGCCAACCCTCCAGCTTACAGTCCCTTAGTTGCTATGTCCCTCAGTCCCTATGTCCCTTAGTCCCTTGTCCCTCGTTCCCAGCACTCTAGCGATCCAAATCACACCCCCGCCTCCCCGCCAAACCACCTTCCGTGCCCCACCTCACATATGTGAGCGCCATCATGTCGCGACCATCCCCAGCCTCTGTACACTTCGTCACATTTGAAGGGTCCCGCCTTGGGACCGCACGAAGGAGAATCCGTGAAAACTCGTACCATCCTTGCAGCCCTTTTCATCCTCACCGCCTCGTTTGCCGCCGCTTCCGCGCAGGACGCCGCCGCCACCTACGCCGCAAAATGCAAAATGTGCCACGGCGCCGACGGCAAGCCCTCCGGCATGGGCAAGAATATGGGCGCCCGTGACCTTACCGCCCCTCCCGCCTCCACCGAGTCTGATAGCGAGTGGATCACCATCACCACCAAGGGCAAGAACAAGATGCCGGCCTATGACGGCAAACTCACCTCCGACCAGATCAGCAGCGTAGTCAAGTACATGCGCACCATCAAGTAGTCCGGCTTCGTACCATCGCGCATCGGCGCCCCGGGTCTTGCTTCAGAGACCCGGGACCGGCGTCTTGTCCCTGTTCCCTTGTCCCTGTTCCCTGTTCCCTTGTCCCTGTTCCCTGTTCCCTGTTCCCTGTTCCCTCGGTCCCTGTTCCCTGTCTTCCTGCTATACTCCCGCCCAGAAGCAGTCATTTCGACCCCACAATCCGAAGGAGCTCGCCATGGCCCCCTCCCCCAAGGTCAGGTGCAAGCCTTATTTCAAGCTGCGTTCGCAGGTTCGCCGCATCTCCGCGCGCATCGCAGCGGGTGCGCAGGCCCAACCCACGCAACCCCAACCCTGGTCCGTTCCCTCGCTCTGTTCCGCTTACAACTGGCCCTCCAGCCAGCCCGGCGGCGGCATCATCGCCATCGTCGAGCTCGGCGGCGGATGGGTCCAGTCCGACATGGACGCCTACTTCCAGTCCCTCAACCAGCCGTCCCCCTCCATCACTGACGTCTCCGTAGACGGCACCCTGAACTCTCCCAACCAGTCCGTCGGCTCCTCCAACGATGCCGACATCGAAGTTGCCCTCGACATCCAGGTCTCCGCCGCCGCCTACTTCGCCGCCACCGGCCAGCCCGCCACCATCCGCGTCTACTGGTCGCAGGACATTGCCTCCGCCGTCACCCAGGCCGCGCAGGATCAGTGCGCCGTTTGCTCCATCTCCTGGGGCGCTGACGAAGCCATCTGGGGCGCCCAGGCCGCCGATGAAATGGAATCCGCCGCTGCCGACGCCACCAGCGAAGGCATGATTGTCGTCGCGGCCTCCGGCGACAACGACTCCTCCGACGGCGGCTCAACCCCAGCCAACGTCGACGTCCCCTCCAGTTGTCCCCACGTCACCGGCTGCGGCGGCACTTTCAAAACCACTGCCGAAGAAACAGTCTGGAACGATAATCCCGGCGAAACCGATGGCGAAGGCACCGGCGGCGGCTACTCCACCGTCTTCCCGGCGCAATCATGGCAAATCGGCGCCCCGGCCCCGCCCACAGGAACCGCCGCCGGAACCGGCCGCATGGTCCCCGACGTCTCCGCCGACGCCGACCCCAACACCGGCTATGAGATCTACGTCCACGGCGCAACCACCGTCGTCGGCGGCACCAGCGCCGTCGCCCCCCTCTACGCCGGCCTCTTCGCCAGCTTCGGCACAGAACTCGGCTTCGTCACTCCCACCCTCTGGCAGAATCAGTCCGCTTTCAACGACATCACCCAGGGCGGCAACGGCCTCTACAACGCCACCCCCGGCCCCGACCCCTGCAGCGGCATCGGTTCCCCCATCGGCACAAAAATCGCCGCGCTCTTCCCGCCCGCCGCAGCCGGCCACAACCCCAACTCCCAAATCAGAAGCTGAAGTCCGGTTTCCCAAACCCGTTACCAAACACTCTCAGTCGCAACGGCGCGGTCAAGATATTCCTTGACGGGCCATTTCTGCCTGCCTACCATTCTCGCAACAGATCCGAATAAAACCTTTAGGCTCTGGCCTGATGGGCCCTTCCGACTCGATTCGAACGCGAATCGAGGCTATAAACGTGTGCGGGCTCCATCCGGCTGCGGCCAAAGGGATCGTTTCCATGAAGCGAGGACAGCACCTCGAACTGGCACACGATTTGTGTTTCTTACTCGGATCGCTTGAGAACACCCGAAAGGATCGAACAAGGGGGATCGTATGAAACTTTGCGGAATAGCGCTTTATTGCCTTAGTGTTGTCACTCTTTCGTTTGCATTTTCCAGCCCGCTGGAAGCGGCTACATCCAAAGGAGCCGAGGATGCCCTTAATAAGGTCCTGCTCGGAAGGGATGTCAAACCCCTGATGGATATGCCCGCCTACAAGGACGGCATCGACATCTACTACACCCCGCGCGAAGACAAGCGCGAAGACGATCGCGGCATCGACTTGAAGGAATTGTCGAAGTGGCTCAAAGCGAAAGGCGTCGGGGTGGAGAAAGCAGAGGACGTCATCATCACCGACATCAAGGTGGATAGCGACCGGATCGAAGTGCACCTCGGCGGAGGAGGAGAGGGCCGGCGCGGCAGCAACCATGCCAACAAAGTTGGCGCCGCTTTCAAACGCGCAGGCGGCTCGCGCATCAACTTCCGCTACCGGACCGACGTTTCCGATCTGGACCTGAAACCGGAAATGTTTCTCAAGTTCATGTCACGCGTTTTGGATGTGAGTGAAATCGAGGGACAGATCGATGCCCAGCAGATGGCCCCGGAGGACAGGGACGCAATCGATGCCCACACCGTCGTCAAGGATATGACCTATCAGATGGTGTTGCTGAGCTTTGGCGATCCGGAGCAGAAAAAAGTGGAAGACTCGGCCGATGGATCGTTCCATGAAACTTGGTATTACCTGAAGGACGGCCATCGCTGGGTCCTCCACTTCGTCAATGGCAAGGTCGGCCAGATCCAGACATTCTAGGAGACGCCGAAGGCCGCGGGTAAACTCCACTCTGTCCGGAGGGATATTTGCATCCAGCCACAACTCATTCAGATCTCATAAGATCTATACCCGAAGCCGTAGCCGGGGTTGTGGGAAAGTAGAAAGCGTTCTTCAGCTTTCCATCTTTTCCATAACCCTGCATTTCTGAAAGGGCTGCCTCGATGTCAACAACGTCTTGAGACATGATAGCTGGTGTCCGCGCCAGAACTCCCGCTAACTTGCTAACTCGCCACCCGGCGAAGCCGCGCTAACTCGCTGCTTTCCCGCTCCGGCCAGCTCCGCCCTCCCTCGTCCTGTAACGCCCATGACAGCCAGGGATACTCCAACGACTTCGCCTGCCTCATCCAGCGCCGGCTCAAACGAAAGCAGAAAACTTCCGCCTCGCGGCCCCGTGATCTCCACATCGCCGGTACCTTCACCCTCCAGCGCGCGCTTCACGTCCCGTTCAACCAGCGCCCAGAATTCAGGAACCACCTCCGCCACGGCGCGGCCAATGTGAGCCTCAACAGCAATACCATGCATCTCCGCGAATCCGCGGTTCACCCGCACAAACCGCAATTGCCGGTCAAGGAATCCAAGCCCCACCGGCGCCCCATCGTAGATCGCTTGAAACTGTGCCAGCCGCTTCCCCGGGGACATGCCGGCAGGCAAAAGATTCGTCAACCAGGATTGACCTGCAATGGCCGGTCCTGGCATCCGCGACACTTCAGCCAGTTCCTCCAAAGGTACGGGCTCTCCATACAGCGACCCCTGTCCCATGTCGCAGCCCATTTGAAACAGCATCTCGGCCAGTTCAGCAGTCTCCACGCCCTTGGCGACCGTCCTGATGCGAAGGCTTTGTCCCACCCCCAGCGCGGCCTCCACCATCCTCCGGCTCTCCCGATGTCCCATCATGGACTGCACATAGCTCCGGTCCAGCTTCAGCGCGTCCAGCGGAAGCGACTGGACATGCCGCAGGGTCGAGTCACCGGCCCCGAAGTCATCCAGCTCAATCCAGCACCCCATGGCCTTCAGCCGTGCCGCAATCGTCCGCACCCGTCCCAGGTCCGTCCGCAGTGCCGACTCCGCAATCTCAATGGAAACCTGTTCCAGTGGAAATCCCACCCGGTTTGCCACTCGTTCAATCTGCTCCGGCAGCGAGTCGTCCCGCAATTGCACAGCCGAGATATTCAGCGAAAGCCGGATCGAATAGGGAAGCGCGGATGCGGCCTGGAACGCCTGCCTCGCGACCACCACCATGAGATCTCCGATCCATTCCTCCGCTTCCGCCAGCGGCACAAATGTATCCGGCGGAATCGTCCCCAATTGCGGATGCCGCCAGCGTGCCAGAACTTCGAAACTGGTCAGCTCGCCGGTGCGCAGCAAAACCACCGGCTGAAAACACGGAACAAACTGCCCCGACTCCAACCCGTGAGCAAACTCCCTGGTAGGTGTAGCCATAAGTCTTAAGTATTGCCGTTTCACCAACAATCGCAAGTCACGAAGGTGGTATCCGGCACATACTTTTGGGGTTTCCCGGCGGGAGTCGTAGCGAATGCCAGTCCCGACGCCGTCGTTAATTTTCCTTACAGCCATTACGCTTGTCATCGTGGTGCAGAGTCAACACTAGTCGGACGGCCCCGGCCCATTCCTTCTTGCCTCCCCCGGTTCCCAGTTAGCATGGGCTATTCTCTTAGCTGGAAAGCTTCTCTCCGTTGCAGGCGCTCCCACATGAAATTCCCCAGCTCTCTGTTGTGTTTGCAGAGCGCTTTGTGATCCCTGTCACACAACATGGGCCAACATGCTCTCAGCGAGTATAGAAACGCCTATAATCGTGCCTGCCCAGGGCTCCGATCGACCCTTCCCCCGACCGACCTCTCACCCGCACCGCTGGGCGTGCAAGGCCTCGGTCCAATGCAAACTCCCATCGCTCCGGTTTCCATCCTGGGTGGTTCTTCCGAGAGCCGCCGCGCCGCAACGCCATTCCTCAATCGGCTCGTTTGGCTGGGCATGCTTCTTCTGCTGGCT
Organism: Occallatibacter sp.; assembly: GCA_035552475.1. Classification (GTDB taxonomy): domain Bacteria; phylum Acidobacteriota; class Terriglobia; order Terriglobales; family Acidobacteriaceae; genus Telmatobacter. The sequence goes on along the minus strand of DASZLE010000039.1, from coordinate 3,120 downwards.
AGCTTTTGCCTCCCCGCCCACGCCCAGACAGGCGAATGGGTCTGGATGGGCGGAAGCGCATCCATTTGCCAGCCCGGCGTGTATGGCACGCTGGGAACGCCAGACCCGGGAAATAATCCGGGAGGACGCGCCTTCGTATCCACCTGGACCGACAGCGGAGGTAATCTCTGGCTCTTTGGAGGTGAGGAGGGGTTTGCGTGGAACATTGCCAATTCCCTCCTCAACGATCTTTGGAAGTTCAATCCTTCCACCAACGAGTGGACCTGGATGGGCGGAAGCAGCACGAGCAACCAGCCTGGCGTGTACGGCACGTTGGGAACGCCCGCTCCGGGAAACATCCCTGGTAGCCGCTATCGCGCTGCCACATGGATCGACGGCAGCGGCAATTTCTGGCTCTTTGGGGGCAGCGGCTTTGACTCGGTGGGTAATGAGGGCTACCTCAGCGACCTTTGGAAGTTCAATCCTTCCACCAACGAGTGGACCTGGATAAGCGGAAGCAGCACGGCCAACCAGCCTGGCGTGTACGGCACGCTGGAAACGCCCGCCGCCGGAAACGTTCCAGGAGCGCGCAACAAAGCATCCACCTGGATCGACGGCAGCGGCAATTTATGGCTCCTTGGGGGCGTGGGCATTGATTCGGCGGGTAATGTTACCCCCGGGGTTAAACTTGTCGGACTCAATGATCTTTGGGAGTTCAATCCTTCCAGCAGCGAATGGGCCTGGATGGGCGGAAGCAGCACCTGGGCGATCTGCGGGAGAAATTTCTGTGGCCGCCCCGGCGTGTACGGAACGCTGGGAACGCCCGCTGCCGGAAACATCCCTGAAGGCCGCGTTAACTCTTCGAGTTGGACCGATAGCAACGGAAATTTCTGGCTCTTTGGCGGCGAGGGCGAAACTGAATGGCTCAACGACCTCTGGGAGTTCAATCCTTCCACGAACGAGTGGACCTGGATGAACGGAAGCGCTACGCCCTGGCAGGTTGCTGGCGTGTACGGCACGTTGGGAACGCCCGCTCCGGGAAACACTCCAGGAGGCCGCGCAAGCTCTTCGAGTTGGACCGATAGCAACGGCCATTTCTGGCTCTTTGGGGGCTACTACTATTACTACTTTAACGATCTTTGGGAGTTCGATCCTTCCACCAATGAATGGGCTTGGATGGCAGGAAACAGCGCGCTCGACCAGGTCGGCGTGTACGGAACGTTGGGAGTTCCCGCTGTCGAAAACGATCCTGGATACCGAGATGGCGTTGCGAACTGGACCGACAGCAACGGCAATCTCTGGCTCTTTGGGGGCGTTACCTGGGGAGCCTGGGGTATGGTGAACGATCTTTGGGAATTTCTGCCGTCCGGAACCCCTCCTCCGGCCGCCACGCCAACGATCAGCGAGCCATCCGGAACCTACACTTCGTGGCAGACAGTGAGCATCACGGATACCACGCCAGGCGCATTCGTCTATTACACGCTGGACGGCACGGCCCCGACCATCGGGTCGGCCAGGTATTCGACGGCTCTGACCATAAGCCAGACCACCACCGTCAAGGCCATCGCCTGGGCCTATGGCTACACCAGCGGCTCCGCTGCATCGGCCACCTACACGCTCAACCTCCCCTCCGCCGCCACGCCGGTCTTCACTCCCGCCGCTGGCACTTACACCTCCATCCAATCCGTCCAAATCTCCAGCACCACGCCAGGCGCCGCCATTTACTACACGCTGGATGGCTCGACCCCGACCACGGGGTCGGCCAGGTACTCGACCGCCCTGACAATTGGCCAGACAGCCACCGTCAAGGCCATCGCGGTGGCCTATGACTACGCCAAATCCGCGCAGTCCGCAACCTACACCATCAACCTGCCCGTCGCCGCCGCGCCGGTCTTCACTCCCCCCGCGGGCGCTTACACCTCCATCCAGTCCGTCCAAATCTCCAGCGTCACCCCGGGCGCCGTCATCTACTACACGCTGGACGGCTCGACCCCGAACACCAGCTCGGCCACGTACTCGACCGCGCTGACGGTAAGCAAGATGACCACCGTCATCAATGCCATCAGCGTGGCCTACAACTACAACAACAGCGCGATTGCCGGTGCCTTGTACACGATTCGGCCGGCTGCTCCCACCTTCTCGCTGCCCAGCGGCGAATACCTCACGCCGCAGTCCGTGACAATCTCTAATACTTTCGCGGGCGCGACGATTTACTACACGACGGACGGAAGCGCACCGTCGCGCAACGCCACCCCCTACACGGGCGCGATCACGATCGACAAGAATATGACCATCCGGGCGACCGCTGTGCTTTCGGGCTACTTCGGCAGCCCGTACGCTTCGGCCGCGTACGGCATTAGAGCGCCCACGCCCACTTTTTCGCTGGCGGGTGGTGAATACCTGACGCCACAGTCACTGACGATCTCTGCCCCGGGCGCGACGATCTACTACACCACCGACGGAAGCAGCCCGACCGCCGGCTCCACGCCGTACACAGGCGCAATCCCGATCAACAAGAATGTCAGGATCCGGGCCACCGCCGTGATCCCGGGCAACGCCAACAGCCAGTACGCCGGTGCCGCATACGCCATCAAGGCGCCCGCGCCCACCTTCTCGCTGCCCAGCGGCATATACCCGGCTGCGCAGCAGGTCACCATCTCCGACAGCATGACAGGAGCGGCCATCTACTACACCACCGACGGAACCACACCAACGTCTAGTTCAACTCCGTACACAGGCAGCATCACGGTGAGCAGCAAAGAAAAGATCATCGCCATCGCAACAGCAACGGGCTATGCCAACAGCCCACTTGTCGCCGCCGCCTACGGCATCAAGTGAGTCAAATGAACCGGCGCCCCTGGCCCCGAGTCCCCGGCGACAGATCTTCGTCGCCGGGGACGGGCATCCCTCGCACCTGGGGACCAGGGATGGATGGGCGGGTGGCCCGGGTCCCCTTCCGGAGAACTGAACTATGACTGGGGTGCCCCGGGTCCCTCGCAGTTGGGGACCCGGGACGGACGCAGGCCTGCTCCGCACTTTCCCTTTGCCTCAACGCCAGGTCAAGGCGACAATGAACTTCAGAACCGCGATCCGTGACCCAGGAACCCTCCATGGTCGGTAACGCCCTCAACCGCCGCGTCC
>DASZLE010000038.1:0-51970 GCA_035552475.1 Occallatibacter sp. | reverse complement strand
GGACATCCAAACCTAAAAATCGTAACTTTTCCTTCATGACCGGCTCCCTTCCGCTTGTGGCTCTGAACTGTGCGTCCTTCTGAACTCACAGCCTAACCCACGGTCAGCGCATCGGTGCCGGTCACTCCATACTGACTGTTGGCAACACTTCAATCATTCAGCTTTGACAGAATGCTATACGTCGTTTCAGCGCTAAGCGCCGGTCTGCTGTATAGTGATGGCGTCGCCGGGCTGCTCACCAAACGAGAACCTGCCGCCATAACGGAGATCAAATGGCAAGATTTGTCCTTGTACACGGCGCGTTTTCCGGCGCATGGATCTGGGGACCACTGGCGGGCCGTCTGAAGGCCGGCGGCCATGAGGTGGCTGCGTTTGATTTGCCGGGGCTCGGAGACGATAAAACGCCAGCCAGCGAAGTCACACTGGATCGCTGCGCGGCCCGCCTCTGTGAGGTGCTGGCTGCCGGCTCCGGGCCAGCGATTGTAGTCGGTAACAGCATGGGCGGCGTAATCGCGACCGAGGCGGCGGCACGCTGTCCGGAACGGGTCGCAGCGCTTGTTTACGCAACCGCCTTCCTGCCAAAGAACGGTCAGAGTCTTCTCGATCTGACAAAGCTTCCAGAGGGGGCCGGCGATCAGGTGCAGGCCAATATCACCATCGAAGGTGATCCTCCGGTTGCCACTATGCCGGCTGCGGCGGCGCGTCAGGCATTGTACGGCTCCTGTGCAGACGAGGTCGCGGCATGGGCCATCGCACGGCATCGCCCGCAGCCAATCGGACCCTTCGTGACACCAGTATCAATCCCGGCCAGGGCGCTCGACGGAATCAACCGGTATTTCGTCATCTGTACCCGCGATCGGGCGATTCCCTTGCCATTGCAGCGGCGAATGATCGCGGAGAACATGTGCGACCATGTTGTTGAACTCGATACAGACCATACACCCCACTTATCCATGACGGAGAAGTTAGCAGAGGTCCTCCACCAATTCGCGGCGCACTCATCCGCGAAGGGTAAGAAAGCTCGTGCCGCAACGCAGATGTGAATGGGTATCGTCTGCCGTGCGACGCGAGCAACACGCTCCAGGATTGCGGACGTGTGATCCGGCAAACCGGAACTCTCGGCTATCCAGAAAGTCAAGTGGCGCTTTATCGCCAATGCACTCGTCGAAGTCCTAGGGCCGACTTCTGGTTAGTTGGAAAAGCGGGTAAATGCAACCGCGGATTCTTCTCCTTCGCGGTGCTCAGGATCAGAATGACAGCTCGGGAGATGGGCGGTCTTAGGTGCCGGCAGAGCGCTTGATTCGCGTGGCGGACTGTGCAGGGGCTGAACAGGTGCGGAAAAACTCAATATTGCGCTCACGAAGGCGGCAAACCATCCCTCAGCGGCTAAAGCCGGTCCCACTTAATTGGCTTCAGCGGCACGACTGAAGTCGTGCCCCTTCAAAACCTGCGCTGGCGGGGAGTTTTCCGCAACCTGTCAAAACCTGCGCTGGCGCGGAGCTTTTCCGCAACCTGTAAAGCCCAGGGACTTCATTTCAGCGATTTGCGGCACGACTGAAGTCACGCCCTGTTACAAAGCCCTGCCACCGTCCCTACGGGACTCCGGGGAGGTGGGTGAATCGCTCACCCCACGCTGAAGCGCGGGGCTAACAACCTTTGCGCCTACGGCGCGTTCCCGGCACGACTGAAGTCGTGCCCTGTTACAAAGCCTCGGAGGTTGCGGTTTCTTTTATCTTCCAGCGGCCCTGACGGAATAGCATCGCGCCAGCGGCGGGCATGAGCTAACCACCGGGCGAACACGACAAAGAAGACACCGACTGGACGGTATCGGCGGCAGAGCAGCCGAACACGCAATCCGGAGTCTCCGGATTGCGTGTTTGGCGGGGCTGCCGCCAACGGGCGAGGTTAATGGATTGAGAGCGTCTCAACCGACAAGTACGTTTGAGCGGCACGTGCAACCGGATCACCCGCAAAATGCCGCTGCATTGCGCGATCGTTCAGAGCATTATCAAGCGAGGCCATGATCATGGACTGATCGAGGACCAGGTAGCGATGCCCAACCGACCCCGTGGTGGGACTTACCGCATCGTAAAACCCATACGCGCCGTAGACGTCGGGGTATCGCGAGAGAAGCGATTGGATATTGTCGTATGCCTGCTGGGGAAGCACATCGAGCGCCAGGAAGGACGTATGGGGGCTGACCACATCCTCCGTTGCGCAAGCCCAGCACTGCGACAATCCGTCGTTTGGAGTTGTGGAGTTGGCACCGAACCCAAAATAGGGGAACAGCAATCCTTCCACGCCGTAGCCGGAGTAGTTGCCGGTGTCATCCGCGGTGCTGGAGGGAGACATTCCCCAGACGGGGTAGTGAAGCATCTCAGTGGCGTATTTGATCTGCACTTGCGCGTTGCGCAGGTCGTTGAGGCCGAAGCTTCTGGTTCCCCAGGATGTTTCGGGTACGACCTCATTGGCCATCAGCCCTTCAAACATTCCGCCCGCCCAGGTTGGCACAAACGAGAGGGTGGTGTCCGGGTAGGTGTAGTGGCCTTCCCAAACGTGGAAGACCTGGTGCGACTGAGGGTCGGCGTAATCCTGCCAATAGCCACCCATGGGCCACTGCCCCTGCCATGAGAAGTCGGGGTCGGTGGCCGCGCAGTCGTCGTATGGTGCGGGCGGCGGGAGAGCTCGCCAGCTACGCCACCAGACGTTGCCCGGCATCTGGCCCAGGCCCATGCCGATATAGACGGCGATGCGGGGATCGCTGTAGAAGGCGCCGTTGTGATAGCCCGCTGGTCCAATGCCGGCGTAGTAACCGCCGAACATTTGCCCGGTGGGTTGTCCCGCAGCGTTCACGTTGCACGCGGTTTCCACGCCGTTGTCGTAGAAAATGCTGAAATTCATGGGCGCCATCAGGCTGTTGACCAGACCAGCAAGCTCTGGAAACGCCTGACGGACGACGACGAGCCCTGACGCATACCAGCCGTTGTCAACTGCGGAAACGAAGAAGCAGTTATCCGTGGTTGGAGTCGTTTCCTCGGAGCAGTTAATGTCTCCCGGATTCCTGATGGTGGTGCCTGTGGTGGTGTCGTACCACTGGTAGAGGAAGCCGTCGAACCTTTTCATGCCCTGCAACTCAGTCAGCGTTGCCTGAATGAGCGAACGCGCCTGCGGTTTGCTGACGAGTTCGAGGTCGTTGGCCGCGACGACAGCCCACAGATAGACGCCGATGTTAGAGGCGGACGTATAGGTACCTGTGCCGTTGGCGCCGAAGTTATCCATGGGAAGGTGCGTATTGGGGTCAACATCCTTGGCATAGAAGCCCCAGGTATCGCGCGCGATGCGCATCAGCTCCATGCGTTGGGAGGCCGGGATCGGCGGAGTGGAGACGACCGGCAGACTCAGGCTGCGAGTCAACTGGCCGAATGATGGCGCCGCAAAAAACATCATCAGAGCGGCGAAGGCGATGATTTGCCAACGGTGGACGGCGGGGCGATGCGTTGCAACCTGCCGACTAAAATCAGCATGTTTGTGGGTTGGGGCGGCGTTCAGGAGGAGTGTCATGGGGGGGAGGACCTCCGAGTGATTGGCTGCCAGCCATCGAATTTTGCCAGACGATACTCGCCGGGATTCGCAGTTGTCAAGAATGCACGCGGCCGGGGCGGGGGCGTCCCTGAAGTTCGTGGTCCCAGGCGATGGCTTGAAATGCAGGTCCTTCGACTGCGTTTGCCGCACAAAACGGGGCAAACGCAGTCGAAGGATGACGGCGGCACATCATGAAGAAGATCAGAGATTCAAAATACCTCATTACTCTTTCCTTCCCGCGGCACTCGCATCCGGCCATCACGATCTGCGAAAACTGACAACAGACAACTGAACTAAGAACTCGCGTACGCCGTGAGCGCCAGCAGCGGGAAGTAATTCCGGTAGAGGTCGTAGCGGATGTAGAAGACGCCGGGGAAGCCGGTTCCCGTGGTCACTGTCTCATCCCATGTGCCGTCTGCATTCTGCTTTTCCACCAGCCAGCGCACGCCGTCGGCTACGGCATTGCTGCGGCCGGCTCCCGCGGCGATGAGGCCCAGAACGGCCCACGCGGTTTGCGAAGGTGTGCTGACGGTGCGCTCGAATCGGCCGGTGGAGTAGCCCAGGCAGCTCTCGCCCCAGCCGCCGTCGGGGTTCTGCACCTCGCGCAACCAGTGCGCGCCGCGCGCCATGGCATCCACGGCTTCCTGCGCGCCTGCTGCGCTGAGGCCGCGCAGCGCGAGGAACGTTCCGTAGATGTAAGCCACACCCCAGCGGCCGTACCAGCTTCCGTTCTCCTCCTGCTTCTTGAGCAGGTAATCAACGCCGCGAGCCACGGCCGGATTGGACGTGTCAAAACCTCTGCGGCAGAGCGATTCCAGCACGCGCCCGGTGATGTCGGGACAAGTGGGGTCGAGCATCGCATTGTGGTCGGCAAAGGGAACCTTGTTGAGAATCTGCCAGTTGTTGTCCACGTCGAAGGCGGCCCATCCTCCGTCGCAGCCCTGCATGCCCAGGATCCAGTTGAGGGCGCGTTGTTCGGCGCGTTCCTGCCGCTCGGGATCGCTTGCCTTGGCGTGCAGCAGGGTCAGGAGCACCATGGCGGTGTCGTCAATGTCGGGATAGTATTCGTTGGCAAACTCGAAGACCCAGCCGGATGGGGTGAGGTCGGGGCGCTTGGCGGCCCAGTCGCCGCGCCGGCGGATTTCCTTGCCCAGCAGCCAGTCTGCCGCGGCCGTCAGCTCGTCGCCGGGGCCGTCCATCTGGCCGAGGGCAAATGCCGCGATCGCCGTATCCCAGACGGGGGACTTGGAGGGCTGGAAGATGAGGCTGTTCTCGCTCTCCAGCATCAGGCCGTCGAGGTGGCGAATGGCTTGTTCCAGGTCCGGATGGTCGCGCTCGTAGCCGAGGGCGTCCATGGCCATGATCGAATACATGATGCTCGGGTAGATGGCGCCCAGGCCGTCGCTGTGCTGCATGCGGGTGAGCATCCATTTCTCGGCCTCGCGCACGGCGTGGCTGCGAATTTTGCGCACGCTCTGCCGCTCCCAGCGCTTGAAGAGCTTGTCGGCGTGGACGAAGAGGTTGGCGATGCGATCGCGCCGGTGCAGGGCGAGGCGCTTGCTGGGGTGGAACAGCTCATCGATGCGCATGCGGCCGGGCGTCGGCTTGGGCGATCCCACGGCCTGCACGATCGAGAGCGGCACGATGATGGTCCGGGTCCAGCTCGACATCTCGTAGAGCACGCTGCCGGGGATGATCATGATTTCCGGCGGAATGGTGGGGCAGTATTTGCGCGGGAACAGGTCGAAGAAGCCGTAGTTGATACGGGTGTAGCTGTTGCAGGCCTGGATGCCGCCCATTCGCAGGATCAGTGCCCGGGCTCGCTGCATGCGCTCGTCGTCCGGGCTGAGGCCGGTCATCTTGAGCATGGCGTAGGCGCGAACCGTTGCGTTGACTTCGGAGGGGCCGGGTTCGTAGATGCTCCAGCCGCCGTCTGGCCGCTGCCGGTCGAGGATGGCGCGGGATGCTTTGCGGATCCTGGCCATGGTCGGCGGATTCCAGGTTCCGTCTTCGGCTGCCGGATAGAGCCACATCTGCAGCAGGATGTAGTCCGATTCCAGGGTGGAGTCGGCGGTCAGATCGCCGACCCAGTAGCCCTCCGGATGCTGGATTTCGAGCAGCCTGGCGGCCGCCCTGGCCGCTGTTCTCCGCGCCTCTCCGGTTGCGACCTGGTTCGCCGCCACAATTGCCGGCGCTTCTGCAGTAGCTCCGGCCGCGTCCAGCATGACTCCGCCCAACTCGCGCATAGACTCTCCTTTTGACGCTTCGATTGGAACAAGGGCCCTAGAACTCATCGAAAACCGTCGCCGCGCGACAGGTTTTGACAAACAATAGCAAGTTTCGTCATTCAGTGCAAGACAAAACCGTCTCATGCTGACAGGTTTTCGCAAACGACGACGGTGGAGTTGGCGGGGATGGGGATGGCGGGAGAAAAACCAAGTCCGCCGTAATTGGTTCTGCGCCCCTTGGCCCCGCTCGGAAGCGCCATATCTCGCCAACTTATGTGATCTCAATCACTTCCAGTTAGAACTGTGCCGGGGAACACGGAACCATAGCGGCTAGCGGGCGTACTAATTGGCATCATGCTCAGCGCCCTGAAACTCGCATTTAGGCAGTTGGCCAAATCCCCGGGGTTCGCTCTCACCGCGGTTCTTACCCTAGCGCTGGGGATCGGCGCCAACGCTGTCGTCTTCAGCGTCCTGAACGCGGTGGTGCTGAAGCCGCTGAACCTGCCCGGCTCGGAGAATCTCTACATCGTGCAGCGCTCCACCTCCATTCCCTCGCAGTCGTACCTGGATTACGTTGATCTGCGCGACCGCAATCGCACCTTTGAGAGCATGATTGCGTTCCAGATCCTCGGCCCGGTCGGCATCGACACCGGCGCGCACCCGTCCGTCGCCTGGCCTTACATGTCCAGCGGCAACTACTTTGACGCGCTCAAGGTCCAGCCCTATCTCGGCCGTTTTTTTCACGCCTCTGACGAAAAAGGCGAAAACAGCGCACCCTACGTCGTCCTTGGCTACGCCTACTGGCATAGCTACTTTCACGGCGACCCCTCGGTCGTGGGCCGGACGCTTGCCGTCAACAGGCACCCGTTCACTATCCTGGGTGTTGCTCCGCCCGCCTTCCGCGGAACCGAGCTTTTCTTCGCTCCAGACCTGTGGATCCCCATCGTCGAAGACCCGACCTTTATCGGCAATTTCCTGAAGAACCGCGGCGATCACTCTCCCGTGGTGATCGGCCGACTCCGTCCCGGTGTCACTCCCGCCATGGCCACTGCCGATGTCAATGCCATCGGCACCTGGCTCGCCAAGACCTATCCCAGCGACGATGACGGCATCAAATTCTCTCTTGCCCGTCCGGGCCTGATGGGCGACATGCTCGCCGGTGCGGCCCGCGCCTTCATGGCCGGCCTCATGCTCCTCGCCGCTCTCATCCTGCTGGCCGCCTGCGCCAACCTCGGCAGCCTCTTTGCCGCCCGCGCCTCTGACCGCGCCAAGGAAGTCGCCCTTCGCCTCGCCCTCGGCTCCCGCCGCTCGCTCATTCTCCGCCAGCTTCTTACTGAAGCCATCCTCGTATCGCTTGCCGGCGGCGCGATCGGCCTGGCCGGTGGAGTTCTTATTCTCCGCCTGCTCAGCGCCTGGCAGCCCATCCCCGGCGTACCCATCAATATCCCGGTCAATCCTGACCTGCGGACCTGCTGGGTCGCCCTCCTGCTCTCCCTCGTCAGCGGACTCTTCTTCGGCATGGTGCCCGTACGCCAGGTCCTTCGCGCCGATCCGTGGCAAACCATACGCACCGGCATGGCCCAGGACGGGCTCAAGCGCTTCGGAGTGCGCGACGTGCTTCTCGTGACCCAGATCGCCATCTGCGCCGTTCTCGTCACCTCTTCGCTGGTCGCCATACGCGGAATGTCCCGCTCTCTCCACTCCCAATTCGGATTCAACCCACGGAACGCTTTGATCGCGGAGTCCGATCTGCACATGGGCGGTTACGAGGGCGACCGCATCCTTCAGATGCAACGCCGGATGCTCGACGCCATCTCCGCCGTCCCCGGCGTTACCGCCGCCGGATACGTCACGCGGCCCCCGCTCACCGTCGGCGCCGGTGACTCCGCCGTGTTCAACGACACCACCACCGACTTCCGCCCCACCAACGCCGCCGCCGACGCCATGGATTACAACGTCTCACCCGGGTACAGGCGGCGGACACACGCCTGCTCGCCGGGCGCGACATTGCCTTCAGCGACGACAAGAACTCCCCCACCGTCGCCCTGGTCAACCGCACCTTCGCCATCAAGGTGTTCGGCTCCGTGAAGAATGCTGTCGGCGGCCACTTCAAATTCTGGGACGGCAAACGCGCTCAAGCCGTCGGCGTGGTGGAAGACGGCAAGTACCGCGCGCTCACCGAGGACCAGATGCCGGCCATGTTCTTCAGCTTTCTTCAGCAGACCCAGAACGACGCCACTTTCGTGGTCCGCTCCACGCGCGAGCCGCAGGACCTGGCGCCTGTTCTCCAGCGCACTCTCAGCGCGCTCGATCCCTCGCTGCCTCTCACCATCCACCCCTGGAACATGGAACTGGACTGGGCGCTCTTTCCCGCCCGGGTGGCCAGCATCGCGCTCGGCATCCTCGGACTGCTGGGCGGCATGCTCGCCGTCACGGGCATATTCGGCATGGCTTCGTATGTGGTGAGCAAGCGGATGCGGGAGCTTGGGATCCGTCTCGCCCTTGGCGCCAGCCGGCGGCAGATCCTCTGGACCTCGCTTGGCCGAGCCTTCCGCCTTCTCGCCATCGGCTCCATCGTCGGCCTTGGCCTCGGACTGCTGGCCACCAAGGTCCTCGCCCACATCGTCTATCAGGCCACGCCCAAAGACCCGCTGGTGCTGATTGGAGTCACCCTTACCATGCTCCTGCTGGGCATGCTGGCCGCGCTCATTCCAGCCCGCCGCGCGCTCGCGGTCGACCCTCTGGTTCTGCTGCGCGACCAGTAGCCAGAGGAGAGCCCAAAAAACAAAGGGTGGCGGCCGATGTGTTCGGCGCCACCCTGAAAAGTCACATAACCAGTGATGAACAGGCTACTCAAGAGACATAGACAGGCTATCGGCCTCTTGCGCCTGTGTCTTGAGCCCAATGGGTGACCCGGCCGTCCATCGAAAGGATGAGAAAGGCAGGGACATAGAGACATAGGGCCATAAGGACATAGGACTGACGGGCCGGAGGCTGACTTTCCGGTTTGTGGGCCTCATCTGGCAAACTGGCGTCAGGATGGTCATTCACTTTCTGATCCGCGGGCGTGTGCAGGGAGTCGGGTTCCGGTGGTTTGTTCAGCGGGAGGCCGGCGAGCTGAGCCTGCACGGATGGGTGCGCAACACCGAAGAGGGTGATGTGGAAGTGATGGCTGCCGGGGATATTGAGGATCTGAACGAACTGCGTTCAAGCCTTCGCCGGGGTCCGCGGGGCAGCCGGGTCGACAACTTGATCGAGCACTCTCTCGATGAGTCCGAGGCCTCTGACCTGAAAGCATTCCGGATCGAAGGGGCGTGGTAGGCGCGGGCGACAGGTTTCAGGTGTCAGAACGATACGGACGAAGGGAAGAAACCCTGCCTGCATTTTCCGGGCGGGGCTTCATGTTTTTGGGCTGCCCGCCGATGAAACAGGTGTCGGGCCAGATTGGACTGATTCAGGCCACGGAGGAGAGGCAGCGGAGATGGCGACCCAATATGCTGCACAAAACTCATCGCGCCTGTTTTCACCGGGCCCGCTGCTGGTGGAGATGGAACCGGTCTGCGAGGGCGCGATCGCCGGGGTAAGCGCTCCATGGCGAAAGCTGTTGTTGCAGGCGGAGATGGCAGCGCCGCATGTACAGTTGGCCTCGATCGAGGGCGAGCCCGGAACGGGAAAGCAGACGCTGGCGCGCTATCTTCTCAGCCGTTCACCGCTGGCGGGTGCTCCATTTGAGCGCAGGGATGCGCGGGAGTGGCTGCTCGGAGAGGCTGATCCTTCGGGGCTGGCGGGATTCACCTATCTTGATCGGGTAGACCTGCTGGCGCCGCCGGGGCAAGGGCTGCTGCTGGGAATTCTTAAGGCACTGCAGGACCGGCCCGTCGGGCGAGTGTTGCTAGTGGCATCGTCGCAGGCGCCGTTACGCCAGATGGCGGGGCAAGGGTTACTGATGCCCGACCTGGCTTTCCGGCTGACCGCGGTGCGTTTTGCCGTTCCGCCGCTGCGCATGCGCAAGGAAGACATTTCGCCGCTCTCGCAGGCGCTTCTGGACAGCATTTGCGCGCGCTATCAGCATCGGCAGGTGGAGTTGGGGCCGGGAGCGCTGGCACGTTTGTTGCAGCACTCGTGGCCGGGCAACGTGCGCGAGCTCGCCAGCGTGCTGGAGTCGGCGCTGTTGGAGGCGGCTAACGACGTGATCCGCCCGAGCGACCTGGCGCTGCCGGCCGCAGGCGAATTCGCGATGCCGGAGCCGCCGCCGGTTTCGGGATATGGCGGCAGCCTGGCGCTGGACGATGTGATCCATCGTCATGTGCAGCACGTGTTGGATCTGAACCATAACAACAAGCTGCGTACGGCGATGCAACTCGGCATCAGCCGGTCGACGCTCTATCGCATACTGGGCAATGAGGCGGTGCTGGCGAGGTAGCTGGGCAGTTACAGTTTTCAGTTGTCAACACCTGGCATTGACCCTCCCTCTCTTCGCCTGGGGTCTGGCTCACCCGATCAGAGAGTCCTGGACATGTGACTGCGAGCCCTCATCTTATTTGTTATTCAGGCAGTCGGTGTGTTTTCGGGGGCAAAGGATCGGGATAAGGGAAGAGTAGCCACTACACAGCTGGCAGGCCCTTTCTAGTCTCTCGTGTAAAGCTCCCAGGGACCCACATGCGGTCAGTCGAAAGCGTTGCGATCATCAATACACTCGCTGGCGTTACCATGTTTCGAGATTAGGCCTGTTGTGCAGAAGTGATCTTGATGATGAGGAGGCTGTATGGCGCTGAGACGCAGGATGACATTGGCAGGGTGCCTCTTTTTTGCTTCGGTGATGTTGAGTGGACGGGCAGCGTGGGCAGTTGATCCGTGTTCGCTGCTGACGACGGAGCAGGCTTCGGCGGCGCTGGGCGTGCCGGATGTCAACGCGGGAGCGGGCGCGAACAGATGCATTTGGACTCCCAAGAAATATGCACAGGGTGCGGATCAGCTTACGGTGTTGCTTGAAGGCGCGAACGACGGGGCGAAGCTGTTGGGACGGGGGACTGCCGTGAGCGGAATAGGCGATGAGGCGATCCAGACTGTGGTAGGGAACGGTACGGTGCTTCACGTGCGGAAGGGGAATGGGTGGTTTGTGGTGAGTGTGCACGGAGTTCCACTTGCCCAGGCCACGCAAGTGGAGCAGACCGTGGCGAAAGAGGTCGTCGGGAAACTTTGAGTTGGTTGTTTGCGGCTTGGCGATGAGCCAGGTGTATTGACGCGACTCCATCCACTACACTCGACGGGATGAGCCATTCCACCCGTGAGGCCTTCTCTGTGCGCCAGTTTCGCTTCCCCATTTTGACGATCGTGCTGATTGCTGCCTGTTTCTCTGCCGCGCCCGCGCAGAAGTTGAAACTGACTGAAGGGCCGCCGCCGGCCAATGCGCCCGTGACCGAACGGCGCGAGGCGATGAACGCGTATTTCCAGCAGTATTGGGATGCGTACCTTGAGCATGACCCGGAGTTCGCGTCGACGATCGGCGATAGGCGCTTCAATGACAAGATCTCGGACCGCTCCGTGAAGGCGGTGAACGACTGGCTGGAGCAGGAGCAGAACTATCTGATGAAGCTGGGCGCGATCGACACCAAGGGGTTTACCGACTCGGAAAAGATGAGCCGCGACATCCTGCTGACGGAGCTGGCCGACGATTTCGAAGGGTCGCAGTTCAAGCCATGGGAGATGCCGGTGAACCAGATGGGCGGCATCTACTCCACGTATCCGCAACTGGTGGCCCAGCTCAGCTTCAAGGAAGTGAAGGACTACGACGACTGGATTGCGCGGCTGAAGCAGATTCCCACGGCGTTCGACCAGGTGACGGGGAACATGTCGATCGGAATGGAGGATCATCGCGTTCCTCCAAAGTACCTGCTGGAAAAGGCGCTGGAGCAGGTGAAGCAACTGGCTAACCAGAAGCCGGAGGACTCGCCTCTGGCAATGCCGCTGAAGAAGTTCCCGGCATCGATTCCGCAGGCTGAGCAGGAGCGGATCCGCACGGAGATGCTGGATGTAATCGCGAAGAAGGTGCTTCCGGCGTATGTGCGGTTCGCGCGCTTTATGGAGGTGAGCTACGTGCCGGCGGGGCGGGAGGAGCCGGGGATTTCGGCTCTGCCGGACGGGGTGAAGTATTACCAGTTCCTCATCCACCGGACGACAACGACGAACCTGACGCCGGACCAGATTCACCAGCTGGGTCTGGAGGAAGTGAAGAAGGACGAGGCCGAGATGCTGACCATCGCCGAGAAGCTGGGGTTCAAGGACCTGAAGAGCTTTGAGGCGAGCCTGAAGACCAATCCGAAGATGCACCCGGCATCGCGCGAGGCATTGCTGGATGCGTATCGGGGCTACCTGGGGCCGATGCAGGCGAAGCTGCCGCAACTGTTCGGGAGGCTGCCGAAGGCGCCGTTTGAGGTAGTGGCGGTGCCGGATTACCTGGAGAAGACGTCGGCGCCGGCGTACTACGAGGCGGGGACACCGGATGGCAGCAGGCCGGGACGGCTCAATGTGGATACCTACATGGCCACGCAGCGGAACCTGTACCAGGTAGAGGATGTGGCGTATCACGAGGGGCTGCCGGGGCATCATCTGCAGATCTCGATTGCGCAGGAGTTGACGGACATTCCCACGTTCCGCAAATACGGGCATTTCACGGCGTATACGGAAGGGTGGGGACTGTACGCGGAGCGGCTGGGCAAGGACGTGGGGTTCTACCAGGATCCGTACTCGGATTACGGGCGGCTGGAGGGAGATATCTGGCGGGCGATCCGGCTGGTGGTGGATACGGGCGTGCACTCTGGCGGCTGGACGCGGCAGCAGATGGTGGATTACTTCCATGATCACTCCAACATTGACGACGCGAGCATCAACGCGGAAGTGGACCGCTACATCGCGTGGCCCAGCCAGGCGCTGGCGTACAAGATCGGCCAGCTGAAGATTCTGGAGCTGCGGGACCGGGCGAAGAAAGAGCTGGGCGACAAGTTCGATATCCGCGCTTTTCACGACCAGGTGCTGGATGCCGGGTCGATGCCGCTGGAGATGCTGGACGCGCGGATCACCGCGTGGATTGCGAGCCAGAGGTAGGCGCGGCGGTACAACGAAAGTAGCAGGTCTTCCACGCGGGATCGTATTTGCGTGTGCGATCACGCTTGGTATGCTGTACCCGCGGATCGCAGCCAGGATCCGCAGCAGGCAGGAAATACTGCCGCTTGCCGGTTCTGCTCTGCTGTACTTTGGAACCCCGGGAAACTGCGTGTGAAATGGACTCGATCCAGTCCGGCCGTGACGGCGATTGCCGCCGTCGTTTTGGTGTGTGCACACGCCTGCCTGAATGCTGCGTTTCCGAAGGCAAGCGATCCCATCTCGTATGGATTCTTTCTGGTTGTCTCGACGTGGGCCGCGATGCTGTGCGCGCTCCGGGCGAGAAGCGGTCCATTGCGGAAACGGCGAAGCTGGGCGCTACTGGCCTCAGGCTTCCTTTTGTGGGCGGTGGGCAATGTATTTGCCACCTACATCGACGTAATCGTGCATGGATCCTCGACGATAGCTTCGTGGGACGACTTCTTCTTCTTTTTCTCCGGAGTGCCATTCCTGCTGGCCATATCGTCGCCGGACGACGACCGGATCTTCTCGCTTTTTTTCTGGATCGATGTGGCACAGGCGGCGGTGGTGGGCTGCCTGGCCTACCTTTCGGTATTCAGTATCCTTCCCTTTTCGCGGGGGACGGCGCTGCCTATCTCAGTAAGCAAGCTCATCTGGCTATTTGGCGTTGAGGCGTTTACGCTGGCAATCCTAAGCGTGGCGCGATGGGTAGCGAGCCCGCTGGGAACGCGGGAGCGTCGATTCTTCCTGGTGCTGGCGATCTACCTGGCGGCATCCGCGATCTGCCAGACGGAATACAACTACCTGGTGGTGAAGTACAACGACGCCGGGGCGTGGGATATCCTGACGGACCTTCCGTTTGTTCTGTTCGCGTTTGCCGCGGCGTTTGCCGGGCCGGAGGATCCATCTTCACGTCCCTCCCGCCAGCCGGTCCTGGTGGTGGTGGATCATGCACGTCCCGTTCTGCTGGGCCTGTCGCTGGTGGCGTTGAGCGCGATGGCGATCCGGCAGCACTTTGAGCTGGCCACTGGAATCATCGTGGGATCATTCCTGGTATACGGGGTGCGGTCGGCAGTGCTGCAGAGCCGATTTGTACAGTCGCAGACGGAGCTGGAGAAAGCGCGGGACCGGCTGGAGCAACTTGCGCTTCTGGATGGGCTGACCGGGGTAGCCAACCGGCGGTGCTTCGATCAACGGCTTGCGTCGGAGTGGAAGCGGGCACAGCGCACGCGGCTTGCGCTTTCGCTGCTGATGATCGATATCGACCACTTTAAGAAGCTGAATGACACGTACGGGCACCTGGTGGGAGACGAGTGCCTGATCGAGGTGGCGCGGACGCTGTGCGCGGAACTGAACCGGCCGGGGGACCTGCTGGCGCGATATGGCGGCGAGGAGTTTGTGGCGCTGCTGCCGAACACCGACGAAAACGGGGCGCGAACCGTGGCAGCGCGACTGCACGCGGCGCTGCGGCGGATGGATCTGCATCCCGCGCTGGTCGACCGGATTACGGTGAGCATCGGCGCGACGACATGGGAGTCGACGCCGGCCTCCACGGCAGAACAGATGGTGGAAGTTGCGGACCGCGCGCTCTACCAGGCGAAGCAGAATGGGCGGAATCGCATCGAGTACCTGCTGTTGCAGGAGCCGGCGGAAGGCTGAAGGCAGCGATGCGGACGCGCCGCGTGGAAGGCGCGTATCCTGATGGCAGCAGCAATCATCTTGTCTGTAATAAGGAACAACATGGCCGATATAGCCGTTGAGGCGACGGAGATACCCGCGCAACTGCCGCACGTGACCGTGGCAGTGCTGGGCGCGGGAAAGATGGGCGGCATTCTGCTGCAGGCATTTCTGAAGCAGAACCTGTTTGCGGCGGGGCAGATCCACGCCACGGTGGCGCATGCGGAGCGGGCGGTGGCCCTGAGCACGCAGTGGGGTGTGGACGTGAGCACTAACAACCTGGAGGCGGCGCGGCAGGCAGACCTGATCCTGCTGGGGGTGAAGCCGTTTCAGGTGCCGGAGCTGATGGAGGAGATCAAGCCCGCACTGACGCAGGCCAAGACGCTGGTTTCGTTTGCCGCCAGCGTGAAGACGCGGACGATTGAAGAAGCGGCGGGAATTGAGATCGGGGTGATCCGGGCCATGCCGAATACGCCATCGGCGCTGGGCGCGGGCGCGGCAGGACTGTGCCGCGGGCGGTTTGTGAAAGCGGAGCAGATGGAGTTGGCGGTGCGGATCTTCGAGACGGTGGGGCGCGTGGTTGTGGTGGACGAGAAGCACATGGACGCGGTAACGGGCCTGTCCGCGTCAGGGCCGGCGTACATTTACATCATCATTGAGGCGCTGGCGGAGGCGGGAGTGAAGGTTGGCCTGCCGCGTGACACGGCGACGCAGCTTGCCGCGCAGACGGTGTATGGAGCAGGGAAGATGGTGCTGGAGACCGGGTACCATCCGGCGCTGCTGAAGGACGCGGTGACCACGCCGGCGGGCTGCACGGTGGACGGCATCCTGGAGCTGGAGGAAGGCGGGTTGCGCGTGACGCTGATCAAGGCGGTGATGCGGGCGACGGAGCGGGCAAAGCAGCTGGCGGCGGGGTAGAAACATAGCATGAACATGAAGGAGGGAGCACGGCGAATGCAGCGCGCGGGGCGCGCGACGGTGATCCTTTCGCTGAGCGCGTTTGCCCTATGCGCCATTGCCGCCGGCGTGTACGCCTTCCTGCCGTCGAGCCTGCACGTGACCGAGGTGTTCGGGATCGTATTGCCGATGCTGCTGACGGCGATCTGGATCTGCGCCACGACGACCGGCCTGGGAACCATCCTGTGGCTGGGGGGCTGGATCCTGGATGGTTTTCACAACGAATGAAGACGCGCTGATTGACTCCCGAAGCCCATCATTTGCCGCAGCGCCCCGCATGGCTGCGACCGTACATTCCCGAACTGCAGGGCCTGCGCGGGCTGGCCGTGCTGGGAGTGGTCTTTTATCACTCGAGGCCGCGGCTTGTGGGTACGCCGTTGTATACGCCGGCCGAGTGGGGATGGACGGGTGTCAACCTATTCTTCGTTCTGTCAGGATTCCTGATCACATCGATCCTGCTCGACTCGCGCGAGAAGCCGCATTACTTCCGCAATTTCTACGGGCGGCGCGCGCTGAGGATCTGGCCGGTTTACGTGTTGACACTGGCCCTGTGTTACCTGAAGGCTGATTGGTTTGTGGGCGAGCCGGCGGGCTTGGCGATTCGCACTGCGCCGTGGTGGGCGTACATCTTTTTCGTGCAGAACCTTTTTCATCTCACACTGCCACCGGGGATCGGGCCCACGTGGTCGCTCGCCATTGAGGAGCAGTACTATTTCGTCTGGGCGCCGCTGGTGCGGTTCCTGCGCAGGCCGTGGATGATGGTGGGCGTTCTGGGGACGGCGCTGGTGGCATCGCCGCTTTTCCGCATGACGCATTTCGGCTGGATCACTCGGACCGATACGGTGACGCATCTGGATGGAATCGCGATGGGCAGCCTGATCGCGTTGGGTCTGTACAAGCTGCCCCTTGCGCGGCGAACGTGGCTGGCGATTGGGGGATGCGGCATCGTTGTCGGATTTGCGCTCGCGGGCACGGTCGCAGGCGGGACGGCCTTTCTGGATACGGCGCTGGCGTGCGGATTCGGAGGAACGGTGCTGGCGGCGATTGCATCCACCGGCGCACGCAACCCGCTGAACTCCGTGCTAAGCCGGGGCCCGCTGGCGTATTACGGAAAGATAAGCTACGGCCTCTACATGATCCACATCATGGTGTTCATCTATTACGGCTGGTTTGATTTGCGGATGGATAAATACGGGATTGCGGGTAACCTGGCGGTGGTGGCGATTCGGCTGGCTGCCGCGACCCTGGCCGCGACAGTGCTGTGGTACGGGTTCGAGTCGCGGATTCTGAAACTCAAGCGATTTTTCTGATGACAATCCGGCAGCGCAAAGGATAACCATGGAAGCGCTGGAGCAGTCGAACATTCCATCGGGGGTTAGGGAATCAATGAGGGTTCTGCGCAATCGTGCCTGTGCGGCGCTGGGAGGATTGTTGAGCATGGGTTGCGCGGCTGCATGCGGCCAGGCCGCGGCGAATGCGGTCAGTAGCGCGCAGGACACCCAACCACCGCTGGTGCGCACACAGGCTTATACGGTGCTCGTGGACGTGGTGGCGACAAAAAAGGGAAATGCCGTTCTTGACCTGGACCAGAAGCAGTTTCACATTCTGGAAGATGGACACGAGCAGGCCATCGTCTTCTTTGAGGAGCACAAGGCGGCGACGCGCCAGCAGGTTGTCCAGCGCCGGGCGCTGCCGCCGCACACCTACAACAATCTTCCGGTCGAGCCGCCGGGCAGCGCCGTGAACGTGCTGCTTCTGGATGCGCTGAACACGCCGATGGGCGATCAACTGCGTGTGCGGCAGCAGATGATCAAGTTCCTGGAGACGATCCCTCCGGGAACTACGATGGCAGTCTTCACCTTATCGTCGCGGCTCAGGATGGTGCAGGGATTTACCAGCGATGCGGGGTTGCTGGCCGCGGCGCTGAAGGGCGCCAGGACGACGCCGTATAAGTCGCCGCAGTTGGACGGCGGCGTCACGGACTCGGGAATGGATGCGATCGTCAGCGGCCTGCAAATGATACCGGGCACGGGCGCCGACATCGCTGGGGTCCAGCAGTTCCAGAGCGAGGTGACGACCTCGCAAACGGACCAGCGTATCGATATGACCATTGAGGCTCTCCGGATGCTGGCGCGCTATTTGAGCGCGGTGCCGGGCCGCAAGAACCTGATCTGGTTCTCCGGATCTTTCCCCATTTTGGCATTTCCGGACGCGCGTGGTTCCGCGGCGGAAAGCTATGGCGGCGAGGTGCGCAATGTGAGCGAAATGCTGGCAGCGGCTCGGGTGGCCGTGTACCCGATGAGCGCGCAGGGACTGGCTACGTCGGCGGCGCTCGATGCCGGCTATGGTGGTATCGGCCCCGCTCCGCGAGACCCCAGCCTGAACAACCGCTTCACCATGGAGGAGATTGCCGAGCAGACCGGCGGCATGGCGCTTTTCAACAACAATGGGTTTGCGCAGGCCGTCGTCAATGCCATTGACAATGGCTCAAGCTACTACACCATCGGCTACGTGCCTGCGGACAAGAACTTTCACGGCCAGTTCCGCAAGTTGAAAGCGAATGTTGAAGGCTGCGATTGCCAGCTATCGTACCGGCGCGGGTATTATTCCGACCCGCCCGACAAGCCCTCGCCGGTCGGTGTTCCTCCGGCAGCCATCATGACCAGCGCGACACTGCATGGCGCGCCGCCATCCACGCAAGTCCTGTTCCAGGCTCGGGTGTTGCCGGAGAGCGACCCGTTGCTGAAGGACTTCCATCTGCCCGAGCAGCCCATTGGGGCCATGGCGAAGACGCTCAAGAAGCCGTATTCGCGATACATTGCGGATATCGCCGTGGATCCGCGGACACTCTCCTTCACAACCGGAGCCGGCGGCGCGCGCGACGGCAACATCGAGTTCACGCTTGTGGCATATGACGCGGAAGGCAAGCGCGTGAACTACGTGGATCGGACGACGCATCTCACGCTCAATGCCGGCCAATACGGCCAGATAATGGCGTCCGGACTTCCCGTCCGTTTGGCGATGGAGATGCCCGGCGGCCATGATTTTCTGGTGATTGCGGTGCATGACATGATTAGCGCGCGCGTGGGATCAATCGAGATCCCGCTGGAAGTGCCGGCCAGGTGACGGCTTCACGCACGGCTGCTGCTTTTACGGGTGGCGACGCATCGTGTGAGCCGGAATCAGGTCGCCGACGGCGCCGATGTTTTCGGTGGTAGCAACCCACACGGCTTCTCCAACGTCAGAGTGACCGAGCGTCCTTTGCGGCTGAAAATAACGTTCACGACCTTTTCATACGCGAGCAGCTTTCCCGCGGTCGCAAACAGGAAGACTGCTGCAAGAATGAGTTGGGCGATCCAAAGCAGTCAGTCATGGCGATCTGCGGTTCCGCGCGTGCACGAAGTGTTCCCTAGGATGAGCCGGTTCGCGGGAAAATGCAAGCCGCCCTGTGACATCAATCACGCAGGCTTGCCAGCCGCACTGTTAGGCTGAGTAGTCGCGTAAATCCCCCCAATCGCGAGGTGCCGAATGAGCAAACACTCCAATGCCAGCGAAACCATGCGGACCGAACCCAATGTCGACGGCCCGCTGAGCTCAGAAAACATCGAGCGCATGAATGCCTACTGGCGCGCTGCGAATTATCTGTCGGTGGGACAAATCTATCTGAAGGACAATCCGCTGCTGGAGCGGCCGCTGACGCTGGATGATGTAAAGCCGCGTCTGCTGGGACATTGGGGAACGACGCCGGGACTCAACTTTCTTTACGTGCACTGGAACCGGCTGATCCGCGAGCGCGACCTGAACATGATGTACATCATTGGGCCGGGACACGGCGGCCCGGGGCTGGTAGCCAATACCTATCTGGAAGGCTCCTATACCGAGATCTATCCGCACATTGAGCAGAACAGTGACGGGATCAAGCGGCTGTTTCGCCAGTTCAGCTGGCCCTACGGGATACCCAGCCATGTGGCGCCGGAGACGCCGGGCTCCATCCACGAGGGCGGTGAACTGGGCTATTCGCTGGTGCACGCGTTCGGCGCGGCGTTCGACAATCCCGACCTGATCGTGGGTTGCGTGGTTGGCGATGGAGAGGCGGAGACCGGGCCGCTGGCGACGAGCTGGCACTCCAACAAGTTCCTGAATCCGGCGACGGACGGCGCGGTGCTGCCCATCCTGCACCTGAACGGCTACAAGATTGCCAATCCGACGATCCTGGCGCGTATTCCGCATGCGGAGCTGGAAGAGCTGATGCGGGGCTACGGATACGAGCCATTCACGCTGGAAGGCGACGATCCGGCCACGATGCACCAGAAGGCTGCGGCCATTTTCGATACCATCTTCGACCGCATCGCCGCGATTCAGAAGTCCGCGCGCGAGGAGGGCAACACGGAACTGCCGCGCTGGCCCATGTTGATCATGCGCACGCCGAAGGGATGGACGGGGCCAAAGTTTGTGGATGGCAAGCCGGTGGAGAATACGTGGCGCGCGCACCAGGTTCCGTTTGCTGAGCTGCGCGAGAAGCCCGACCACCTTCGCCTGCTGGAAGAGTGGATGCGCAGCTACAAGCCGGAGGAACTATTCGACGAGCACGGCAGATTCCGCGATGAGCTGGCAGAGCTGGCGCCGAAGGGACGCCGTCGCATGGGCATGAATCCGCATGCCAACGGCGGCCTGCTGCTGAAGCCGCTGAGGGTGCCCAACTTCCGCGATTATGCGGTGAAAGTGGACAAGCCTGGACAAACGGATGCGGAGTCGACACGCGTCCTGGGCAGCTTGCTGCACGGCGTGATGGAAGCCAACCGCGAGAACCGGAACTTCCGCGTGGTGGGGCCCGACGAGACGGCATCAAACCGGCTCGGGGAAGTGATCATCGGCACGGGAAAAAGGTGGATGGAAGAGATGCTGCCGGTCGACGAGAATCTGTCGCCGACGGGCCGCGTGATGGAGATCCTGAGCGAGCACATGTGCCAGGGCTGGCTGGAAGGCTATCTGCTGACCGGACGGCACGGATTCTTCTCCTGCTACGAAGCGTTCATTCACATTGTGGATTCGATGGCGAACCAGCACGCGAAATGGTTGAAGGTAACGCGGCAGATTCCGTGGCGCAAGCCGATCGCCTCCCTCAATTACCTATTGAGCTCGCTGGTGTGGCGCCAGGATCACAACGGCTTCAGCCACCAGGATCCGGGGTTCATCGATCATCTGCTGAACAAAAAGGCCGACGTGGTGCGGATTTATCTGCCGCCCGACGCAAACACGCTTCTCTCGGTGGCGGACCACTGCCTGCGCAGCCGCAACTATATCAACCTGATTGTGGCCGGCAAGCAACCGGCGCCGCAATGGCTGACGATGGAGGAAGCCATCAGCCACTGCACGACCGGCGTGAGCGTGTGGAAGTGGGCTTCAAACGATGAGGGCGGCGAGCCGGACGTGGTGATGGCCTGCTGCGGCGACGTTCCCACCATGGAGGCGCTGGCCGCCGTGACCCTGCTGCGCAAGCGCATTCCCGATATCCGTATTCGCGTGGTCAACGTGGTTGACCTGATGACGCTGCAGCCGCAATCGGAACATCCGCATGGCCTGGGCGACGAGGAGTTCGACCTGATTTTCACCAGGGACAAGCCGGTGATTTTCGCGTTTCACGGGTACCCTTACGCCATTCACCGGCTCACGTATCGCCGGCGCAATCACGACAACATTCATGTGCGCGGCTACAAGGAGGAGGGCACGACCACCACGCCGTTCGACATGTGCGTGCTCAACAATATCGATCGCTTCCAGTTGACGCTGGATGCGATTACGCGCGTGCCGCGGCTGGCTGCGCAGGCGGACGCGGCACGGCAATGGTATTCGGAGCAGATCCAGCGTCACAAGCTGTACGTGGCCGAGAACGGCGACGATCTGCCCGATGTGAAGGACTGGCGCTGGACGGATGCGAGCTAGGACCGTGAGGCGCCGAATCAAAAGATGCGAGCATGTTCCGCACGCGTGGCACGTGCCCCGGATTCCGCTGTGTTTGCAACATCTGATTTTTTCTCAGTACGACTTGTGAGGCTTTATTCATGTCTTCTTTGCCTGTTTTGGTTTTGAATAGCGGTTCGTCCTCCATCAAGTTCGCCATCTATGAGGCCGGCGATGGCCGGCGCGATCGCCTGTTTGAAGGCGCGGTGGACGGCATCGGCACTGACCTGGGGAAGTTCTGGATCAAGAATGCGGAGGGCCGCAAGCTGATGGACCAGACCCCGCCTTTGCCCACGCGCGCGGTTGCGTTTGGGCTGGTGGCTGATGCACTGCGCGGGGACGGCTTTCCCACGCCCGCGGCGATCGGCCATCGCATGGTTTCAGGCGGACCCACTGTGCTCGAAAACCAGCGCATCACGCCAGAGCTGATCGATGAGATGGAAGGCTACACCGCGTTTGCGCCGCTGCACACGCCCATCGCCATCTACATCATGCGCGAGGCTCTGCGCCTGTTTCCGGGCACGCCCAACTTTGTCATCCTCGATACCTATTTCCATCGCACCATGCCCGAAGTTGCCAAACACATGCCTATTCCCGAGGAATACTCCGCGATGGGCGTAAGGCGCTACGGCGCGCACGGCATCTCGTACGAGTCCATCGTCTACCAGCTGGAGCCGAATGTTCCGGAAAAGTTGATTGTGGCGCATCTCGGCAATGGCGCGTCCATCACGGCAATCCGCAACGGCAAGTGCCTGGATACGTCGATGGGGCTGACGCCTACAGGCGGCATCATCAGCGGCACGCGGACCGGAGACATCGATCCGGGAGTGCTGCTGTTCATCCTGCGCGAGATTGCCAAAACGGCGACCGGCGCGGCGGAGGCTGCCGACAAGCTGGAGACGGTGGCGAGCAAAAAGGCCGGCCTGCTGGGCGTAAGCGAGCTATCCAACGACATGCGCGATTTGCGCGAAGCCATTGGGAATGGCAACGCGAAGGCGCGCCTGGCGGTGGACAAGTTTGTGTGGACCATCCAGAAGTGGATCGGCAGCTACTTTGTGGAGCTGGGCGGTCTGGACATGCTGGTACTCACCGGCGGCATAGGCGAGAACGACATCGCCTCGCGGGCCGAGATATGCGCCGGGCTGGGCGCGTTGGGCGTGCGCGTGGATGCGGAACGCAACAACGTGCGCGGCGAAGCGACCATTTCGGCGGATGACTCGCGCATCATAGTGCGCGTGATCCCGCCCGCCGAGGACCTGATCATCGTGAATCATGTGTTGCGATTGCTCGCGAGCTAATCCATCCGCAGATCGCGCAACGCAGTCCGTGCCGCGTTGTATCCGCACATTCCGTGCACGCCGCCGCCGGGAGGAGTGGATGCGGAGCAGAGATACAAGCCCGGCGTTCCCGTGCGGTAGCTGCGCAGGGTGGGCCGGAACATTACCTGCCTCATGTTGAATGCGCCGCCATTGACGTCGCCGCCGATCAGGTTCGCATCCATCGATTCGAGATCGGCGGGCGACCACACGCGGCGCGCCAGGATGCAGTCGCGGAAACCCGGAGCGAAGCGCTCAATCTGCTGCTCAATTGCGTGGGAACGGTCTTCCGATGCTCCGTGCGGGACGTGGCAGTAAGCCCACGCGGTGTGCTTGCCGGCGGGAGCGCGCGACGGATCGAACAGCGATGGTTGCGTCACCAGGACGAATGGCCGCTCGGCTTGTTTGCCGATGCTCACGGTGTGCTCGGCCTCTGCAATTTCGCTGAATGCGCCGCCCAGGTGCACGGTGATCGCGCGCCCGCATTCGGCCGCCTTCCACGGAATCGGTGCAGAGAGCGCATAGTCTACCTTGAACGCTCCGGGGCCGTAGCGGAATCGCTCCAGCGCACGCCGATACCCGGATGTAAGACGCGTTCCCGCGAGTGAAAGCAACTGGCGAGCCGTAACGTCGCAGAGCGTGATGGCGCCGCGGGTGTCGAGCTCGTCAAGAGATCGAATGCGCCGCCCGGTGTGCACCACGCCGTTGAACTGCTGCAGGCGGCGGACGAGCGCATTGGAGATGGACTGTGCGCCGCCTTTCGCCACCGGCCAGCCGACAGCCAACGCGGTTGCTCCAAAGATAAGTCCGACTGCGGAGCTCATCGCGCGATCGAATGCCAGAAGCGAGTGCCCCGCGAGGCCTGCGAACAGCGCCTTTGCGCGTTCCGTGCGGAACCGGTTCACCAGAGTCTCCGCCGGCTGAATCGCATGCAAGCCGAATCGCGCCATCAGCAGCGGATGCGTGGGAATATGCAGCGGCGGACGCAGCGCATCGTCGGCGAAATCCCACCAGTGCTGGGCGGCATTCCGCATCAACTCGTTCCAGGCCACGCCATCCTCGGCCAGCGCGCGCGCCTGGTCCTTCAGCGTGCGTTCCAGCGTCACCGCCGTTCCATCATCCAGGGGATGCGCCGCGCAGGCATCGCCGTGCACCCATTCGAGGCCCAACTCCGCCAGGGGTAGCGTGCGAAAAAAAGGCGACCCCGCACCCATCGGATAGACGGACGAACCGAAATCATGATGAAAGCCGGGGATGGTCAGCTCCATGGTGCGCGCGGCGCCGCCCGGCTGCGCTTCCGCCTCGTACACCTCGACAGCGAGGCCCGCCTGGGCCAGCACCACCGCCGCGGCAAGTCCGTTGGGTCCGGCGCCAATGATGATGGCGCGCCGGATGCGTTCGCGCGGGGCCGCCATCAGTCGTGCTCCGGCAGCGGGTCCGGCGGCGCTGTGATCGCGAAGTGCCCGTCGGGAGTGCGCTCCAGCGCCGGCGCATAGAGGCCAAGAAACCTTCGTTTCCACCAGTCGCCGGTTTGCCGCTTCTCCGCCATGCTCGTAAACCAATATTCCCACAGCACGGCGCGGACCTGCTTTGGCGGCGCGCTGCCGAAGGGATCGCTGCGGAAGAGCCCGATGACGTCGCGGTCGTTCTCGAGCAGCTTCTCCTCGGTGATGGGCACGATGTCGTTCTGCTGCCGATCACCCAGCGAAGCGAACCAAAGATTCCAGTCGAAGCGCGGTTGATACGGCGCGTAGATGCCTGGCGCTTGATTCAAAAGCTGCGGCTTATGCGCGAAAAGATACGGCTGCCAGTTTTGCCCATCGTTCGATCCCTGGAACTCGATCTCGTAGCGTCCACGTGTCATCACGGCAAAGAGTCCGTACTGGTTGGCGATGCGGAACGGGTCCAGCGCGGTCGCGGGCCCCATCGGAAGGACCGGCAATCCCACAAGATGAGATAGTTCAGCGACTGTCGCATACCCCACCCACATGAGCGGCAGCGCTGAAACAAACACTCCGGCGACGTGTAGCGCTCGGCGGATCGAACCTGAGCCGGCCTGTGTTTCGGTATGCATGGCTGCATCCGACCCGGGCCGGAACTTCGATGGAAACGCGCGCCGCAGGTAAACATCATCCAGCAGCAGGAATCCCAGCGCGAGCACAATGTAATTCAGGAACGCGTAATTGCCGGTGAGGATGACGACGATTTCCCACGGCGTGACAATGAGGAAGCAGATGAGCCGCACGCGCTGCGGGAAGAACAGCATGAATACCAGCACTAGCTCCATGCCCAGCGTGAGCACAACCGTGGCAGCCTGGAACCAGTGCGGCAGATGCTGCACGTACCACCCGATCCACGTGGGCAGCGGGCCGTTCTGGTAATACTGGTCCATTGCGGTCAGGTTGCGCCATTGCGTATCGCCGCTGAGCAGCTTTACCAGCCCTGACTCGAAGTAGATGCGAAACCACTCCCAGCGCAGGAGCCACAGGCTGGCGCGCGAAGGCGGATCGGCGGCGGCAAGGCCCGGCCACATGCCGCCCGGCGCGAAGAACAGCGCGATAAAGCCCGCCTCGAGCAGCATGCCGTCGGACTGATAGCCGGAGAAGTCCTGCGCCGAGGTGACGAACGAGAGGAAGCAGAGGAAGCAGACGAAAAGGCTGAGCCGCGGCCAAAAATTCAGGAACGCGATTAGCGACGCGGCAATCCCGATCCACGTCACCGTCATCATCGCTGCGGAGCTCGACGAAAACCAGAACAGCGTAGGCGCATGCCATATCCGCGCAGAACCGTAATACTGCGCAGCCGCGCGCAGGAAATTTCTCGCCGGCAGAATACCCTGCGGACCGATCATGCCCTTGATCTGGAAGAGCAGCGAGTAGAACGCCGAGAAGTAAATTAGCGCCAGCGCGCGCAGAAAGACCCAGCGTGCCAGGATGGATTGGCGTGCGCCGCGGTGCGGGTCGAAGCAGAAGCGGACAGTGGAAAGTAGTTGCTCCATTGCCGATTGGGATGCTTTCCGCGCCGCGAAGTTGCTGCGGTCCGATTAGCTCCGGACCCGGCGGCGCGGCCCAACTGCACCCTCACGGTTGAGCGTAATACACCGTGGCCGTCCGCACCGTCGCTCCAGGCTTGTCAACTTTCACTTCGATTCGATGGAACTCATCCGGCGCGTCCGAGGGCGTCGCGTCGAACGTCAGGATGTAATACCGCTGTGCCTCGGCAAGACAATCTCGAATCGCATCATCGAGCCTCTTGCTCTTTTCCGTAGCCCATCCTCCGGTATCGCTCACCAGCATGGGAAGCGCGAGATCGGCAATGGAACGGGGGCCAGGTGCGGCATCCGCGGTCGTGCTGCGCAAGTTTTTTGCCCGCCTCAATTCCGACCATGTGACCGCGTCCAGCGTCACGTCGGCTTCGCGAAGCTCAGTCAACAGCATGGCAATGGGCTGAGCAAAATCGTCGTGCGTCACTCCGGGTAGAATCTGCCCAGCATCGGGAGCCGCGGGTATCGGCCATCCGGGGCCCAACCAGATCAGAATCCCCCTACCCTTTGCATCATGTGAATCCTGCAATAGCTTCTGGATGTAGTTGAGGGAATCGACAAACTTGTCATTGTTACACCGCTCCCGGTCCAGCGCGGGAGAGCCGTTCGGCGATGACGACCCGAAGGTGCCGCTTAAACGCCCGGACAAATCTGAATCCGGCTGGGCAGCGTCGCAACCGAGTGCCTTGACGTGCTGGGTTAAACGCGTCAACTCCGCCGCCAACGCAGTTCGATCCGTCAACCAGGCACTGGTCGCGACCCCATTCTCCGAGAGCACTGCCAATTCGATAGGAAAGAACAGCGGCGCGGAATCTGCCGAAAAGAACTTTACAAGATCCTTTCGCATGCGGCCCATCCCGTCGTGGCTACTGATGCCGTCAATCACGAGCGTCGCGTGAACCATCGCTGCGCGTCCCACGCCGCCCACATCCGCAAACTCGGCGATAGGACGCGGTCTTCCATTGTCGATCAGAGCGAAGTCTTCGGCTGTCAGCCCAGTCAGCGGCTCGCCCGTCGCGTCGGTCACTGTTACGTTCAGGCGGATGCGATGTTCGGCTCGATACATCTGCTCGCGTTGCTCCGGCGTACGCGGAATCAACTGCGACGGCGCATCGGAACTCTGCGCGGGTGCCGCGATGGCGATGAGTGTCACGCCTGCAAACACGAAAGAGAGCAACCTTGTTTGCATCGGGCGCGGCTTCATCCTTCCCGACTTCTTTGCCTGGTGTCCATTGCGGGCCGAAGCAGCATCGGCGCGAAGCAGCGAATCATTCCGCGCGCACCAACCCACTCACCAGATCTTCGCGCCGTTGGTTCGCCAGCCGGTCTACGTTGCTGAGCACCCGCAGCCACGCAAAGATGGCTCCCGCGGCCATAACCAAGAAGATGGGAATGGCCAGCCAGATTTCGTCGAAGAAGGAGCAGAGTGCCAGCACGCCCGCACCCGCGCCCAGCACACCCATCTGGATCAGGATGCTTAACAGCGCGTTGGCCTGCGAACCACGCTGGCGACCGATGCGGCCGAGGTTGATGCGATAGGCCATGTTGATGGAGAAGATGTTGCCCGCCGCAAGGTGCGCGGGAACCGCGAACAGCAGCCAGCACAGCGTGGCCGCGAAGGCATCCAGCGGCGGCATGCCGAATCGCCAGGCGACGATGACGCAGATGAGCAGCGCCTCCAGCCCAAACAGGGCGGAGTGGAACAGATTCTTAGCCATGATTATGGTGCGGATTGGCGTGGGTGAAAGAAACACTATCTGGATCCCAGCGCCCTCCGCGCCGAGATTGTTGTACAGCATCTGCGTGAATCCCACGATTCCGTAGGCGAGGCAGAGAAGCAGCGCCACCGGAAAATGAATATGAGTGCTGCCGCGAGCGTGTGGCATGCTGGAGAACACAAAGACCATCAGCAGCGGCGCGCCAACGGCATACAACAGCGGCATGGCGCGCAACAGCGTTCGCAACTCTTTTTCCAGCACCGCCGCCACCGGCCCGGAGCCGTCGATCAGCCACTCACCGCGCCGGCGGTCGGCCTGCTTGCGTGCCGGCGCTTCACCCAGGTTCTCTCCGCGGTACTCCGCGTGCAAACGCACCGCCAGCGCGCCCCCCGTAGCCAGCACGAACACGCACAGCACTCCCAGCGATTCCAACGACTGCGCCGGGTTGTTTCCCTGCGCGTCCTGAAGCATGCCCGCAGCCAGCCCTGGCGGCATCCATCGTTGCACCATGTCGGCGCGGTGCACCCAGCGCAGCGCATGTGCGCGTGCCTCCGGAGTCATCTTCGCGAAGCGCGAGTTGCCCCTCAGAGCCGGGTTAAGAAGCTGCATCGACAGGAGCGCCAGAAAGAAGAGTGCCGTCAGGATTTCCCGTGTGCGCCGCTGCGCCAGCCACCGGTCGATCCAGGCAAAAATAGCCCGCACCAGGAACACATTAAATGCCGCGAAGGCAAGCAGCGCCAGCACGCTCCAGCCAATCAGATCCGGCCGAGCCAGGCCGACGCCCACGAGCATGCCCGTGCAGCAGAACATGCCCACGATTGTCGACGCGTCGACCAGCCCGAAGACCAGGTGCAGGAGATAGAACGCGCCAAAACTCACGGGGAAGCGCAGCAACACGTCGGGATCGAATTGCTGCTGGAACGAGGCCATCGAAACCGGGACAATCTGCCACACGAAACACACTGCCCAGAAGAGGATGGGAAGGAACTTCCAGGCTCCATTGCTGACCATGAAATACGCCCCGGCGCCAGCCCCAAAGGCCATGCCCAGCCCCATGACTCCGTACAGCAGGATCATGCTCACGCGCGCGCCCAGTTCAAACGCGCCCTTACTGGAGCGCATCCCGTTCCGGAACATGCTCCAGCGCATCCGCGCCAGGGCTGCGTATTGAATCCGCGCGAGCCGGCTGAAGAAGCCGGTCTCGATAGGCTCTGTCACGCTCTGCCCTACGCCAGCCATGACAGCTCCTGTGCCGGCTCCGCACCCCCCGCGCCCACAATCGAAAGGAATATCTCTTCGAGCGTCAGCCGCTGGCCGCCCTCGGTGCCCGGCAGCGCACTGGCCACGCCGGCTCTCAATTCTTCCAGCGACCCGTTGGCCACCAGTCTCCCCTTGCTGATGATGGCCACGTGCGAGCACAGCCGCTCCACGATCTCCAGCACGTGCGTGGTCAGGAAGATCGTTGCGCCGCGCTGGATCATGCCTTGCAGCATCGTCTTCAGCATGCCCGCCGCAATCGCATCTACGCCCTCGAACGGTTCATCCAGAAACAGCACCTTCGGCCCGTGGATCACCGCCGCAGCCAGCGCCAATTTCTTCTGCATGCCGTGGGAAAAATCCGTTACCAGCTTGCGGCTCTCGTTGGCCAGTTGCATGAACTCGAGCAGCTCGTCTGTGCGGCGATTCGTCGTCTCACGATCCAGCCCGTACATGCGGCCAACAAACCTCAGGTACTCCGGCGCCGTCAGCCGCCCCAGTAGCGCCATGCCTTCCGGCACCACGCCGATCTGCCGCTTCACATCCAGCGAGGTCGCGGTAAACGGCTGCCCCAGGATCTCCACAGCGCCCGACGTCGGCTCCAGCAGACCGGTAAGCATTTTGATGGTGGTCGATTTTCCGGCGCCGTTCGGCCCGAGGAACCCGAAAAACTGGCCTGGAGCCACGCTGAACGTTACATCGTCAACAGCGGTCAACTCGCCGAAGCGCCGGGTCAGGTTATGCGACTGGATTGCAGGGGAGGTCATGTGCGGACAGGATACCAGCGATCCCCCCGGGCCAAAAGGGATTGACAGCACACCCTTCGAAAGCAGCGGGCGAATTCAGTCGCAGCAGGGATCGAGAGGGGTCTACAATGGGCTGTCTTTGCAATATCGATTTACCAGCGGAAGGTACCGGAACCCACAATCTCGCCACCGGCAAAAAGCCGGGAGTACACTGGCCCAAGTCTTTTCGCCTCAAAAGGACACTATGTCGCGGCTGAATCCCTACGTTGCCCTGCTCACCCTTATCGCCACGCTGGGCGGATTGCTTTTTGGATACGACACGGCCGTCATCAACGGCGCGGTGGATAGTCTGAAGGCTTATTTCATCGACCCGCGATTTGCGAATCTGGCCAACCCGGCCCAGGCCAACGCCGCCAATTCGCTGCTCGGCTTTGTGGTTTCCAGCGCGCTCATCGGTTGCATCATCGGCGGGCTCTTCGGCGGCTGGGTCAGCACGCATGTTGGCCGCAAGCGCGGGCTCATCATCGCCGCAGTGCTCTTCCTCATCTCCGCCCTGGGCGCCTCGGCGCCGGAGTTCCCCTTTGCCCCCATCGGCCACGGCGGCTCTGGCTACATGGCGAACTTCGTTTTCTATCGCATCCTTGGCGGCATCGGCGTGGGGCTGGCCTCCATGCT
Organism: Occallatibacter sp.; assembly: GCA_035552475.1. Classification (GTDB taxonomy): domain Bacteria; phylum Acidobacteriota; class Terriglobia; order Terriglobales; family Acidobacteriaceae; genus Telmatobacter. The sequence goes on along the minus strand of DASZLE010000038.1, from coordinate 21,688 downwards.
CTCGCCCATGTATATCGCTGAGATCGCGCCTCCAAAAATCCGCGGCAACCTGGTGGCGTGGAACCAGTTCGCCATCATCTTCGGCATGATGGTCATTTACTTCGTCAACTTCGGAATCTCCAAATCCGGCAGCGGCGATGCGTGGCTCAACACCATCGGCTGGCGTTACATGTTCCTCTCCGGCGCCATTCCCGCCGGCCTCTTTCTGCTTCTACTGTTCCTGGTGCCGGAAACCCCGCGCTACCTGATGCTGAAGGGCGATGAAAGCGGCGCCCGCGCCGTTCTGGCCAAACTCGTAACCAAGGAAGAAGGCGACAGGGAACTCGGCGAGATCCGCGCTTCGCTCAGCCAGCACCACTCCGGCAAGATGCTCTCTTTCGGCGGAATGGTCATCTTCATCGGCCTCATGCTCTCCATCTTCCAGCAATTCGTCGGCATCAACGTCGTGCTCTATTACGCCACCGACATCTTCAAGGGCATGGGTCTCACCACCAATGCCTCGCTGTTCCAGACCATCATTGTGGGCGCCGTCAACCTGGTCTTCACCATAGTTGCCATCGTCACCGTAGACCATTTTGGCCGCCGTCCCCTTATGATCATCGGCGCGCTCATCATGGCCGTCAGCATGGTGGCCCTGGGCACGGACTTCTGGGTCGGCGGCAAGGGCATGGTCGCGCTGGTCGCCATGCTCGTCTATACCGCCGGATTCGCGATGTCCTGGGGCCCGGTCACCTGGGTGCTCCTCAGCGAAATCTTTCCCAACCAGATTCGCGGCAAGGCCATGGCGCTGGCCGTTGCCATGCAGTGGATTGCCAACTACCTTGTCAGTTGGACCTTCCCCATCCTCGACAAGAACCCGTACCTGGTGAGCCACTTCAACCATGGCTTCGCCTATTGGATTTACGGCGTCATGGGCGTTCTCGCCGCGGTGTTCATGGCAAAATTTGTGCCGGAAACTAAGGGCCGCTCGCTGGAGCAGATGGAAGCGCTCTGGCTGACGCACGGCAAAGCATCGGTCGTAGCCAAGTAGCTCGCGCATTTTGCACAAGAGAACCGTGTAAGGGCGGGACTTCAGTCCCGCCGCCAGCGCTGAGCAAAAAGTCTGGGCTTCAGTGTCTGAGGTTTTTCAGCGTCTCCAATCGAGAGCGCCCCTACACGTCGTTCCCCAGCCGGAAGAGCGGTTCCACGCCCTTCCCGCCGGAGAGCAGCGCTTGCTCCTCATTCGCCTCCAGCGGTTTGTAACTCTGCGCCACGTCCATCGCCAGCCGAAAATACCGTTCGTCGCCCGGCGGAATGGCCGCAGTGATGGGATGGCTCAACGTCCAGCGCAGTCCCAGGGATGCCTCATCCGGAAATCCCGCCGGCTGGTACCAGCACTTCGGCTCGGGATGGTTCTGCTTCTCGTCCGCCGGCCACACTGTCTTCGCCATCGACTTCAACGCCAGGATTCCCACTTGCTTCTCCTGCGCCTTCTTCAGGATCTGCGGCCCGAACCCCGCCTGCGTATACAGCACCCAGTTCACAGGAAACAGGATCGTGTCGAACGGATAGCGTTCCAGTGCGGCCACCGCCGTCTCCGCCGAGTGCACGCTGAACCCGATGTAGCGAATCTTGCCTTCTTTCTTCGCAGCTTCCATCGTCTCCATGGCGCCGCCCGGCCCCAGCACCGTATCCAACTCCGTCATCTTGGTCAATGCATGGAATTGGTACAGGTCCACATGGTCGGTTTTCAGCAGCCGCAACGACTCCTCGAGCTGCTTGCGCGAGTTGTCCTTCTTGCGACCCTCGGTCTTGCACGCCAGGAAGCAGTTCTTGCGGTATGGCGCCAGCGCCGGCCCCAGCCGCTCCTGCGCATCGCCGTAGCTTGGCGCCACGTCGAAGTAGTTGATCCCGCGGTCCACCGCCTCGGCCACGATATTCGCCGAAGCGCCCGGCGTCTCATCCATCACCACGATGCCGCCGAATCCGATAATCGACAGTTGCTCACCGGTGCGGCCCAGCGTGCGCCGCGCAATGGGCTGGGCCGGAGTTTTCGTGGATGCATCCAGCGCCGCGGCCGAAGCCACCGCAGCCGCCGTCATCCCTGCCTGCTTGAGAAACGTGCGCCGTTCCATAATCGCCCTCCGCATTTGAGTTGAAGCCAAGAAAGGCTCGAACACCGCTTACCGCATCATTCTGGCACAACCCGGACACCAGCGTTTCGCAGGGTGCGTGATTGCCTTTCCGCGCGCTCCCATGCTGAATTGGTTGCAGGATCCAGAACAGGAGCCTTCGCGGACGAAATGTCGTCTTCGAGACGAAATCTCGGCAGTACCGCTCCGTCACTCGTCACCAGACGGTCCAAGATTCGCGAGGAGGTGCCGCTCGTAGGTCCTTTATTGACAATGCTGGAAGCAAATCTTCATTAAGGTGCGACATTTGGCAGACGACGTGCACGCTACACGGTGTCCTGCCGACCCGCGCCAGGGAAGAAGCGCGATCGTACAGGACGAACTTAAATCCGAGGTCCGAGACATGGCGATACACCCCGATTCCAGCTTTCCTCTTCGTCCCAGCGATCAGGCTGACGTAATCCGAATCTTTCTTGAACTGATGCGCGCGCGCCATCCCGCTGAGCACACGTCGGAAGTCACAACCAATAGGCCACTTGGACCTTATCGCGGTTCCGATCGCTCGTCGTTTCCGGAACGCCTCGATCTCGATTAAGGGCCGCCGGAGCAGGCTTCCTCGGGCTCCGGTATGCAGGTCCCACTTCGGCTGAGACGTAGCCCGCATACAGCACCGCGGTCGTATCCCGCGCCAGCGCCATCCCCGACAGAGGCTCGCGGTGGTGACGTACGCTCTCCATAAAGTCCTGGAACTCCTGCGGGTATCCGTGTTGCCAGCTTTCATCCGGAGCAGGATGGCTCCAGCCCTGTGCGAAATCGGCGGAAATACAAAGTAGCTCCGAAATCACTCAAGGAGAATCATGAATACGAACCGTCGTGAAGTATGTGTCGCTCTTTCCGCTCTGGCGGCGCTTGGCGGCCTCGGTCTCCAGGCAAATGCCGAGAGCGCCGGCGATCCGGCAGACGAGCCAACTCTCTCCCGTTCCCAGGTGTTCCCCTACGATCAGCTTCCCGTTACCGATTTGCCCAACGGCGGCGCCATGCGCAAAGTCATCTCCGGCGTTCTTGCCACCGGCGAATTCTTCGAGGTTCACGAGTCAATGCTGCCTCCGGGCAAGATGCCGCACCCGCCGCACAAACACAGGAACTCTGAACTCCTCTTCATTCGCGAAGGCAAGCTGGAGTTTCTGAATGACGGCAAACCTGAGCCGGTTGGCCCGGGAGGAGTCGTGTTTACCGCATCCAACGTCATGCATGGGCTGAAGAATATTGGCGACACGCCGGCAACCTATTTTGTCATCGCCATCGGCCGCACATCGGCGGAAGGCTGACTAAGCGGCCGCTGCCTTACAAATCGGAATTCCTCAAAGCATCGTATTCCCATACGGCCTTCATCCAACCTCCATACACTCGGAGGAGGATATAGATGAAACCGTTCTTCAAAACCCTTGCCGTGAGTACTTTAGCTCTATCCTTTGCCTGTGGACCGGCCCTGATCGCGCAGGATCAGGATCACCACGGTGACCAGCGCGACCGGCACCATGACCAGTACGTCCGCCATGACGAATGGAAGAGAGGACAACATATGCGTCATGAGGATTGGGACCGCGGGCAGCGAGTCCAAGACTGGCGAGCCCACCACCTCCGCAATCCGCCGCGCGGCTATGAATGGCGCGACCTCGATGGCCAGTACGTCTTGGCCACTCCGGACGGCGTGATCTTTCAGGTGATCGGCCCCCGCTAAAGCAGCTTCGGAAGCACCCCTGAATACGCGCGTGGGCGAAGCCGAAACTTCGCCCACGTCTACTTGGAACTGAAAACTGATAACTGAAAAACTATCGCTACCGCGCCGGCAGCCTGGACAAGTAGTACGCGAACAGCACCAGGATCCCGGTGAGCATGATGGTCGCCATGCGCAGGCGCAAGAGGAACGACGGCCGCGGGCTGCCGATCCGCGGCACCATCGGCGCCGCAAACAATAGCCCCGACGCGCATCCGCCAAGGTGCGCAAAGTTGTCCACAGCAATCCCAGATCCAAAGTGGGCCGTCCCCACGTTGATTGAAAGACCGATGACCAGGTTGATCACGGCAAAGTAAATCACGGAACGCCGCAGCTTTTTCAGCTCATCCGGCGGCACCGGGAGGCGTGTCGTCTTCAGCAGCACAATAAGCGCGCCCGCGATGCCGAACACCGCGCCCGATGCGCCCACTCCCACCGGATACACCAGATTGCCGCCTTCGTGGATCGGCCGCAGAAAGTTCCAGAACGTCGACAGCAGGTTCCCCGCCGCACCGGTCAGAATGTACACCGCGAACACGCCGAACGTCCCCATCAGAGGCTCCGCCAGCAGGCCCAGGTTCCACAGGCACCACATATTGAGCGCCAGGTGCAGGATGCCGCCGTGCACAAACATCGCGGTGACAATCCGCCACCAGTCTCCGTTCAGCAGCACCGCGCCGGCATTATTCGCGCCCCACAGGTAGAGGTTGTCGGTGTTCGGCGTAATGGGGTTCACCCCGGTGAAGACCATCGCCAGGTAAACGGCGCAGTTGATCCCAACCAGCGTGTAAGTACCTGGAGCCATCGCCCAGCGGCGGCGCCGCCGTGGCGGGGGCGGCACCGGTGGCGCGTAGCCATACTGCGGCCCCTGCGGCGTGTAGCCGTTCGGCGGCAGAATCTCCGGCACTCGCTCGCCCTCGACGCGCCCTCGTCCGTAATCGGGGGGAACACTTCCCATTCCTCAACTCTAATCGATGCGCCGTCGGTCATTCGCCAACTATCCCGCTCCCCGGTTGTACTCTGGAATGTGGCCTGTTTGGCATTCGGCGCCGTGCTTCCGCGGTCCGCCGGAAGCTTCGGCCTGGGAGACAACGTGAGCGCGGAAAAGAAGATACGGCGGGCACTGCTGAGCGTAACCGATAAAACCGGCCTGGTGGAGTTTGCCCGGGTGCTGGCCGGCTTCGGCGTCGACCTCATCTCCACCGGCGGAACCGCCCGCGCACTCCGCGAAGCGGGCCTGGCGGTGCGCGACATCAGCGACCTCACCGGCTTCCCGGAAATGCTGGATGGGCGGGTCAAGACCCTCCATCCGCGTGTTCACGGCGGCCTGCTCTACATTCGCGGCAATGCCGAACACGAAGCCGCGGTCTCCGAGCACGGCATCCAGCCCATCGACATGGTGGTCGTCAATCTCTACGCCTTTGAGAAAACGGCGGCGCTGCCGGGTGTCGCATTCGGTCATCTTGTTGAAAACATTGATATTGGCGGTCCGTCTATGGTGCGCTCGGCGGCCAAGAACTTTGAAGACGTGGCCATCGTTACCCGCGTTTCCGATTATCCCGTTTTGATTGAAGAGCTTACGAGCCACGAGGGTATGTTGAGCCGCGAGACCCGCTGGCGCCTGGCCAAGCAGGCTTTCTCCACCACGGCCGCTTACGATTCCGCCATCGCGAACACGCTGGATGAGATTGGCGACGCGCCCCAATCCAGCGAGCCGATCTGCAAGGAGACAAAGGACTTTCCGCCGACTGTGCGCATCAACTTTCTGCTGGCGCAGGCGCTTCGCTATGGCGAGAACCCCCACCAGAGAGCCGCCCTCTACGCCGATGGCTCCGGCCTCGGCATCGCCGGTGCCAAACAATTGCAGGGCAAAGAATTGAGCTTCAACAACCTGGTGGACCTGGACGCCTGCTGGGACCTGGCGCAGGAACTCAAGCCGACCGAAGCCGACTTGCCCGCTGTGGCCATCATCAAGCACACCAATCCCTGTGGCGCGGCCATCGGCGCCACGGTACTGGAAGCCTACAAAAAGGCCCTCGAGTGTGACCCCGTCTCGGCCTTCGGCGGCGTTATCGGAATCAATCAGCCAGTGGATGGGGAAGCGGCGGAGGAAATCGCCAAGCTGTTCGTGGAAGCCATTGCTGCGCCAGCCTTTACGCCGGAAGCCCGCGAAGCCTTCGCCCGCAAAAGGAATCTCCGGCTGGTTGAGATCCACGCCGCGCCGCCCAGACCCGTGCTCAAGCAGGTTTCCGGCGGCCTGCTCCTCCAGGACGCCGATTCCGCGCGCATCGCCGAATCCGAGCTGAAGGTGGTCACCTGGCGCCCGCCCACCGCCGATGAATTGCGCAGCCTCATTTTCGCGTGGCGCGTCTGTAAACACGTGAAATCAAACGCGGTTGTCTACGCCCGTGATGGCCAGACCGTGGGCATCGGAGCGGGGCAGATGAGCCGCGTCGATGCCGCGCGCTTTGGAGCCATGAAGGCCATCCTGCCGCTCCCGGGCACCGTGGCTGCCTCAGACGCGTTCTTTCCGTTTCCGGACGGGCTGGAAACCATTGCAAACGCGGGAGCTACGGCCGTAATCCAACCGGGAGGCAGCGTGAAGGATCAGGACGTGATCGACGCGGCCGACCGGTTGGGCGTGGCCATGGTTTTTACGGGCATCCGCCACTTCCGCCACTGACCGATTCGGGGCATTTCGTGAGCCAGGTCACATTTACTTCATAGCGAGCCGATATTCGTGGGACAAAAACGCGCAAAGTGTCCCACCCGTATGGAACAGATCAGGGCATAGTGTCCCACCCGTCTGAGACAATCTGAGGGGTTTTGCCGAGCCGTTTTCTCGATCGGGAGGGGGCGCCGGTCGAGAAGTGGCGCCCTGGCATCTCGCGCCGGGTACCTTTCCAGCCCAAAATCCCGCCGTATCAATCTGCCAGCGAACCAAAACCCGCGTAGAATCGTCTCTAAGAACAGGCGCCATCTCCACCGGCTGCCTGAGCAGCCTTTCGACCAGCAAGCGAGCGGAGTCGCTCCTCCCGCCCCGGCCGCAAGGCAAGGAATCCCCATCTGTGCCTATGAAGAACCAGAGCCAATTTTTTTTGCCCATTCTGTTGCTGTCACTAGCCGCAACCGCTGTCAGCGCTCAAACGACGCCGGCAAAACCAGCGGCGAACGCGAGCCCCGAGACAACGCAGGCGGCGAATCGCGCCTCCGCTTACTTCCACTCGGCCATGGCCGACCTCTATGAGGAGGAAGCGGTCAACTCCGGACGGCCGGAGAACATTCAGCACGCGATTGAGGAGTACAAGGCGGCCATTAATGCGGATCCGGGATCGGCGCAGCTCCAGGACGGCCTGGCTGAGCTGTATTTCCGCATGCCTGGGCACATGCGCGACGCCGAATCCACGGCGCGGGAGATCATCAAGGCGCACCCCGACGATGTGGATGCGCACAAGCTGCTGGGACGCATTTACCTGCGCCAGCTCGGCGACCAGCAGAATGCGCCCGCCGCGTCGCCTTCTGACGCCACGCTGGATGCGGCCATCGGCGAATTTGAAAAAATCGTCGTCCTCAAGCCCGGCAGTGTGGAAGATCACATGATCCTGGGCCAGCTCTACACAGTGAAGCACCAGGCGGACAAGGCGGAGAAGCAGTTCACCATCGCCCGGAACCTTGAACCGGAGTCAGAAGAAGTCATCCTGAACCTGGCGCGGGTTTACGGAGAAAACGGAAACCTGGACCAGGCGGCCAAGGTGATCGAGTCGGTCCCGGAGAACGACCGCACCGCGCGGATGGAATTCACGCTCGGCCAAACCTACGAGCAGATGAAGCGCACCAAGGATGCAATCGCGGCATACGCGCGCGCGGCCGACATGCAGCCGGACGACGTTCCCACTTTGACGGCCCTGGGACAGGCGCAACTGAACGATGAGCAATATGACGCCGCGCTGAAGACCTTCCGTGCGCTGGAGCAGGCCGACAGCGAGGATGCGGGCCCGTTGGTGAAGATCGCCGAGATCGAACGCCGGCAGGGCAAGTTCGAGGACGCGCTGGCGACCATCCGCAAGGCGCGCAAGAAGGATCCGGAAAACCTGGAGTCCGGCTACCAGGAGGGCATGCTGCTCGATATCCTGGGCCGCTATGACGAGGCCACGGCTGTCTACCAGGCCATGGTGGATCAGACCTCGCACGCCAATGGCGCTTACACCGCTGAGGAAAAGAACAACCGCGGCATCTTCCTGGAGAGGCTCGGCTCCCTCTATCACGAGCAGAACAAGACCGAACAGGCCATTGCCGCCTACCAGAAGATGGTGGATATGGGCGCCGACCAGGCCTCCCGCGGCTACCAGCTCATGGTGGACGCCTACAACGACGCCAGGATGTTCGATCAGGCAGTCCTGATCTCTAAGCAGGCGGTGGCCGCGAACCCCAAGAATTCCGACCTCAAGCTGATGCTCGCCGGCGAACTGGTGGACCAGGGCAAGACCGAGGACGGCCTCGCCATGGCCCGCGGAATGCTGACCAATACCGACGGCGACCGCTCGGTGTACTTCGCCCTGGGCAACATTTATACCCGCCTGCGCCGCTGGAAGGACGCCGAAGACGCGCTGGACAAGGCCACTCCGCTGGCCACCAAAAAAGAAGACCGGCTCTACCTGCTCTTCCTGAAAGGGGCCCTGGCTGACCGCCAGAAGCACATGGAACAGGCCGAGACTTCCTTCCGCCAGGCGCTCGATCTTGATCCGGCCAACGCCATGACCCTCAACTACCTTGGGTATATGTTCGCGGACAAGGGCGAGCGCCTGCCCGAGGCGCTCAAGCTCATCCGCAAAGCCGTGGACCAGGAGCCGATGAACGGCGCCTACCTCGATTCTCTCGGCTGGGTGTACTTCAAGATGGGCCAGTACGAGCTGGCTGAGGACAATCTGCGCCAGGCGGTGGAGCGGGACCAGACCGATCCCGCCGTCCATGATCACCTGGGCGATCTGTATGAGAAGACGGGCCGCCTCCACCTGGCCGCCGCGCAGTGGGAGCTTTCGGTGGCCGAATACCAGAAGACGCCCACGCTCGACCAGGAGCCTGGGGACATGACCAAGGTGGAACACAAGCTGGAGACCGCGCGGGTGAAGCTGGCCAAGCAGGAGAACGCGCTGGGCGTGAAGCCGGAGTGAGATAGAAACAGCAGGGCAGCATCGCTTCGCGACGGAAGCAAGCCTGCAAATCGGCGGCTCATTCCAGCGTGGTGTCCCGAAGTCCCTTGATGTTGCGAGTTCTTGCGAGGGCTCGCCGAGGCTCACAGATCAATGAAATACTGAAGGCCCGCATCCGTTCGGGACGCGGGCCTTCATCATTCTTCCGACCCTTTATTTTTGACCTGCCGCTGCGGCAACGTAAATGTCCACGTTGTTCTTGTCCACCAGCGATGTGCCCGTGTCCACAAACACCGGATAGGGCGAGAACGAGTCCACGGAATAGTCCTTACCCCATTCCCTGGGCGGATAGTGGAAGACCTCGTCGAGCGCTTTCAGGCCGACGTAGCCCATGGTGTAGGGCTTCTGGGCGATGGTGGCGTCGATGGTGCCCGCCTTGATGCCGTTCAAGGTGTCCGGGTTCACATCCCAGGCCACGAGGACGCGGTTCTTGTCCTGGGCGCGGGCAATGGCGTCGGAAACCATCTTCCCCGAGGCCGAATCCAGGCACACAAAGCCGTCGATCCTTTTTGGCCCGGTCTGGCCTAGAAGGTCCTGCGCCTTGTCGAACGCGGTCCGCGCATCGCCCTTCACGTCGATAACATCCACAATGTGGACATCAGGCCGCGCGCTGAGAGCATCCTTGACCCCTGTCAGCCGGTCATCGGTATTGGGCTGCCCTGTCAGCGTGAAGACGATGAGGTTGGCCTTGGCAGGCAGTTTCTCCGCCAGCCGCTTTCCGCCCATGCGGCCCGCTACCAGGTTGTTGGTTCCAATGAAATAGATCCGCTTGCTGGCGGGGTCGTCCGAATCGACGGTGATGACGGGAATCCCCGCAGCGACCGCCGCATCGATGCCAGGCTGCAGCACCGCCGCATCGGCTACCGAAATCAGGATTCCGGCCGGCTTGGCGGCGACAGCTTTGTTCAGCTCCGTCAGTTCCGCCTGCGCGTCGTACCCGTCCGGACCCACCACCTTTGCCGTTACCTGATATAGCGCCGCCGCGTTGTTAAACCCCTGCGCCGCGTTCTGCCAGTATGGCAACGCCGCATTCGTCGTCACCAGGTAGAAAACTTCCTTAGTCGAATGCCTCTGGCATCCACACAGCACAGCGACTCCCAGTGCCAGCACTCCCGCAACAGCCTTTCCCATTCTCATATCTGCCTCCGGTCCAAAAGGTGGATGAAAACATCTGGGGCCGGTACGCCATCGGAGGCCATCACCCCAGCGGCGAAGACCTGCCGCCGGGACCCCGGCACGCGCGTACGACCTTCCAGCCCTGAATAAATTTCAGGGCTGGATTATCCTCCCGGCCCTTCAATCTTGTCCACGGCAAACTGTATGCGGGCCTTTATATCACCGCGGGTTAAATGTCCGTGGTGACCGCGCGCACGTCGTCTCAAGCTCGCTGCAGGGTACGGGCGATGCGAAATCAGCAATGACCCAGCTACACTGCCCAGTCGCCGCAGAGGGGCGCCGCAACATCACGGCAGGGGATTGCAATTCCGGCCCTCCTCATCCAAATGCTCATATGACGTGGTGACCATCGTACCATCAGGCTTCTGTTCTGTTCCTTTGGTCCATCGGCCGCTTTACGCTATAACCAGAGATAATGAGCGGGCCCATCGAGAACGAATACCGGTTGCCTGCCGCCATCGCCGTGCCCGAGAGCGGCGAGCTCAGCGGCCGTGCTCACGCCGAGCCGCCGCACCCCTACCGCACGCCGTTCGCGCGCGATGGCGCACGCGTTCTGCATGCGCGCGCGTTTCGCCGCCTGGCCGGCAAGACACAGGTCTTTACCCGCCTGCACGGCGAGCGCGCGGCAGACCACTTCCGCAGCCGGCTTACGCATACGCTTGAAGTGACCCAGATTGCGCGCACGCTGGCAGCGGCCCTTGGCCTCAACGGCTCGCTCACTGAGGCACTCGCCCTGGTTCACGACATCGGCCACCCTCCCTTCGGACATGCCGGCGAGAAGGCGCTGGACCGGTCGTTGCGCGCTTATGGACTTGGCTTCGACCACAATCTGCACGCCCTGCGCATTGTCACCTGGTTTGAAGAGCGCTATGCCGCGTTCCGCGGGCTCAACCTCACGCTGGCCGTGCGCGAGGGTATCGTGAAGCACTCGCGCGACTACGCCCTGGAACAGTATCCGGAACTGGCGGAGTACTTCCTCGATCTCCGTCCGCCCCTCGAAGCACAGTTGATCGATCTGGCCGACGAGATCGCGTATCTCACGGCCGATCTGGACGATGGGCTCGACTCAGGCATTCTCGAACTTGATCAGGTGCGCCACGCGGTGCCGTTGTTCCGCCGGTTGCATGAGGCAGTGCTTGCGCAATACCCCGGCGCCGCGCCCCGGCTGACATCGAATGAGGCCCTCCGGCGCATGTTGAACGCGCTGGTCACCGACCTGATGCGCGAGGTCCGCGCGCACGTGGTGAGCATGGGAATCGCCCGACTGCAGGAGGTGCGCCAGGCGCCGCATCGGCTGGTTACGCTGAGCGCGGAAATGGAAGCCGAGCGTGCTACCGCCAAAAGATTCCTCTATGACTGCCTTTACAACTCGCCGGGAATGGCAGAGGTGCACCGCCACGCGGAGCACGTGGTCGAGCGGCTCTTTGCGCGGTTCATGACTGAGCCGGAGCTACTGCCGGAAGATCATCGCGCACTGGTGCCGACTGAAGGCCTGGCGCGCACAGTCACGGACTACATTGCCGGCATGACCGATGGCTTCATCGAGCAGACGTGGGAAAGACAGGGAACGAGGGAACAAGGGAACGAGGGAACAGAGATGCAGGGACCACGGATATAGGCACAGCGTTGGGAGGAGGGGGGGATCAATCAAGTCCTGGCGGTTTTATCTCCTTGTTCCTCGTTCCCTTAATTCCTTGCGCTATTCCCCGGGCCCGTTCGGCGCGGCGGTGGGCTTTTCGGCGACGGGCGCCGCCGGCTTCTGTTGCGTCGCATCGGCCGGCTTCGCCGCTGAAGATTGCGTCACCGGCCTGTGCTTCTCCTTGGCTTCCTTGTCGCGGCGCGCCTTCTCCACGGCGGCTTCCTCGTCGGTGACATAGTGGAAGACCTGGAGCCGGCCCGGAAGCTGTTCGGTGGTGTAAACGCGGTTCTGCTTGTCGATGGCCACGCCCATCAGCGATTTGAACTGGCCGGGCAGCTCGCCGTGTCCCTGCCCGACGTAGGTCAGCAGCTTTCCATCGCGGTCGAAAACCTGCAGCCGGTCCTGCATCTCGTCGGCCACCCAGATGTGCCCGTCGGAATCCACCGCGATGCCCTTGGGGCGCGCGAAGGTGCCGGGGCCGTCGCCGTTCTTGCCGAACATGCTGACGAAATTCCCATCCGCGTCGAAGATCTCCACGCGGTTGTTCAGCGTGTCGGTCACGTAGATGTTGCCGTCCTTGTCGATGGCAATGCCCTGCGGCGCACCAAAGTCGCCGGGAGTGGTGAGAAAGTGGTTCTTGCCGCCGGTGCCGATGCGGCGCAGCAGCTTGAGCGTGTCCGCGTCGTAGACAATCACCTGGTCCTGCTGCGTGTCGACAACGTAAAGGAAGCGATTCTCGGTATCGATGGCAAGCCCCACCGGGTCCACCAGGCCCTCTTTGATCTCGCTGTCCACCTCGTGCTTGGCATTCAACACCAGCACATGGCGCAGCTTGGCGTCGGAGACAAAGAGGCGGTCGTCGTCGTCAATCGCGATGCAGTTGATCCAACCAAAATGGGCTTCAAAATTGTTGCGGATGAGCTGCGTTTCCCGCGTCTCCGGGTTGTAGACGAAGATCGCTCCGACTCGCTGGTCGGCGACATACACCAGTCCCTTGGAATCGAACGCAATGCCGTACGGACCGATCATCTGGAAGGGGAAGGTCTTGGCATTCACCTTTTCGTCGGCGGCCTGACTGCCGGCAAGGCGGTCCATCCACGTTGCCTTTGATTTTGATGAGGCGGTCGGAGTGTAGTCGATCTTCATGCCGGCGAAGTAATCCACCCAATGAATCCGACCGACATTGGGAGGGCTGGGCCAAACCAGCTTGGCGGGATCGAAGGGAAACTTGCGCGGACCGGCAGGCTCGGCCGCGGCGGTGTTTGACTTCTTCTTCTTGTCCTTCTTCTCCGCGCCGGCCGGCAAAGCCAGCACCAGGCAGAGCGCAATGGCCACGGCGCAGGCTGCTTGCCTGCGTGTACGAGCCGGATTCACGAGGAAGATACCCATCTCCATCTCCCTTAGTTCCCTGGGGAAACTGTTTGCTTCATGTTGAGGCGGTTCTTGTGGCAGGTGTCGCAGAACGCCATGTTGTTAGCCTGGTCCTTGACCAGCAAGCCCGGTTGCAGAGAAGCATGGGGCTGGTGGCAGGAAAGGCAGCTTAGCTTGGTTGCAATCTTGGTCTGGTTCACCGGATCCATCACGTCGGCAACGGGGTGGTATTCCACCGGGTGGCCCAGTCCGAAACGCAGCGGTAGAACGGGAACCTTGTTCTTCGAGTAGTAGTCGTCGGGCAGCTTCACCTGGCCGTTGAAGATGGTCAGCAGGTGGTTCGCTTCATCCTTCTGCGGAACCGCGTCCGGTCCGTGACACTCCAGGCAGAGGGCATTCCCCTGCGCGCGCAGCAGATGGTCGATGTCGCCGCCGTGCGGAGTATGGCAGGTGGCGCAGCCCTGGGCGAATGCCGGCTGGTGATGAAACGGCTTTTTGCGCAGGTCGTCGATGTCGCTGTGGCACCCGGTGCAGATGCTCACCGGGTCGGTTTTGGGCAGCCCCGGATAGCGGCTTGCGTGCGGGCTGTGGCAGTCCGTGCAGTCGCCGCCGGCGCCGGGATGCGGCACCTTGGCCGTCTCGATCAGCTTGCCTTTGTCGTCATGGCAGGTGACGCAGAGCGCCTTCACATCCGTCTGCGTCAGCACCACCTTTCCGTCCTTGGCCGGCGCGTGGCAGGTGTCGCAGCCGTTGCCCTGGAACGGCACGTGCTGGAACTTCGCCATCAGCTTGGGCGATTCCGACTGGTGCGGGTCGTGGCATTCCACGCAGTTGGCGGTGGCAAAGGGCTGATTGTTGTGCGCCTTCTGCAGGTCGGCGTCCTTGGGATCATGGCAATCCAGGCAAAGCGCGGGCGCCGATTTGGCCAGGTGAAACTTGTTCTCCGGGGTCGGGTCGGCTCCCGTCTTGTGGATCACGTGGCAGGTGTCGCAGCCCATCTCCACCGCCGCGTGCAGGCTGCCTTTCTCCGGCACGTTCAGGCCCGTGGTGTGGCAGCTCCGGCACAGGTTCTGATCCTTGTCTCCGGAGGTCGGCTTCAGCAACTGGTTCTTGTTGTCGCTCGTGTGCGGGTCGTGGCACGTCAGGCAATCGCGCACAGCCGGGGGATGCACAGTGCCCTTGATGTTGGCCGGCTTCTTGTCTTCGTGGCAGGTGAAGCAGAGCGCGTTGGGAGTCGCCGTAATCAGCTTCACCCGCGTCACGTCCTTGTTCACTCGAATCTCGTGGCAGCTCAGGCACCCGGTTCCCATGGCCGTGTGCACTGATTTGCCCTTGCCCTTGTCGTCATGGCACTCCAGGCACTTGGCGGCAGGGGTGTTCTTGTCTAGTGGCACGGGATGCACCGCCGCCGAAGCGCGCATCGCCGCCAGCGCCAACACCCAGAGCCAGACGTAGCGCCGCTTGCGCCCGGCGGGCGAGGCGCCAATCAGCATGCCATGAGAAAGCTTTTTCATTCCCTCCACTCCGGGGAGACCTCAAGCGCGGGGACGTGCACGTTGCGCTGCCCGCAAGAAAACTGTAGGAGGTCTTCTCGCAAGCATATTAGACAGGGACCAGGCCCCTCCTGACGGTGATATAGAACACATCATGAGGTGTTCGGAGCGATGCCCGGCCGCGATCGAAGTAAGGCCTGTCCCGTGAACAAAAGTTCATTGTCAGACGCTCAAGTTCCGGACTAAACTGGTCGCAGTTTGAGCGCTTCTCCACGTGCCCGGCACAGAGCCCGGCGCACGAAAGAGAAGCGCGGGCCCCTCGAACTTCCCCATTTCCGGTCGCCAAGTGTCTTATTTTTGGTCACTCGCCACGGCGAGGCGCCGTTTGCCCCGCCCATGTGAGAGGGGATTGGTGCCGCTCGTCATTAGCCGCATCACAATCCCCGTTTTCCTTTGACCGATCGCGGGACAGCCGCTGAAGCCTTCCCTAATGGTGCCGATGGGTGCAGGTACAAGGGAAAATTCTAATGAGACGGATTGCCTGGTGTGCTGTCATCCTCCTGGGCTGCTCGCTGTATGCCCGGGCACAGAAAGTAACGCCTGCAGCCGACGTGCTGGGGGCCCACCTGAACTACGGCCGCGGGTGCTCTGCTTGCCATGCGCCGCACTCGGGAGCCGCCGGCAACGGCAGCTCCAGGTTCAGCGCCCGCGCCGCCGGCGACGTCGCCTTGTGGGGCGAAGACGTGACCGGCCTCTACGGCAAGACCATCACCAGCGGAGGCGGCCAGTTCGTCGAGGTCCTCCCCAGCAGCATGTCCGCCGGAACGCCGGACGTGACCGGCATGCTCACCTGCCTCAGCTGCCACGACGGTAATTACGCCTCCAGCTCCATGATGCAGAACCGGGTCTACGAATCCCTGCCCCCAACCTACGGAAACCACAATTCGATTCCCACGCTGCTGGGGACCGGAGGGCTGATGGCGGGGAGCTACCTCAATCAGCATCCCGTGGGCCTCAGCGCTGCCATCCACTGCGGCGGCCAGGAGGGCTGGGATTGTACCCAGGGCGAAGGCGTCATCAGCATGACCGGGGCGAAATCCAGCCAGTTCGTCCATAATTACGGTTTCTTCGTCAAACCCGGCATCTACAACAACACCGCCGTCGTCGTTTGCACCACCTGCCACGATCCCCACCTGATGAACGCGTTTTCCATAGCCCCAGGGTCAAAGTCCGGCATGACGCCAGGCGTCTACCCCACCATGTTCTTCCTGCGCGGCCCTTACAACCCCGCCAGCACCTCCACGGGAGCGAATACAACAGCGCAGTTCTGCCGGCAATGCCATGCCGCGGAGTCCAACGAGGCGAACGGAGCCACCTCGATAGGAACGATTCTCTGAACGGAGATGCCCCGGCGCCCCCAGGTCTGGATTCTGAGACCTGGGACGCACCTCAGCCCGATCCACAAGCCAGGGCGCCCCATCCTGTCGACAAGGTGGGAACCTGCTCCCGTACAAAACCGGCTTTAAGTTACGATGAAACACTTCCTTGGTTACCGAAAAAAGCTTGCCAGCCGCCCTTGGCCTGCCGCACAATTCAATTCTCAGCTTCATTACCTATCCCTGCTGCGGAATTGCCTTGCTTTCCCGATCCCGGACTTCCGGCAGCTCCGGCCTCATTGGGCCACTAATGACTCCGTCTCTTGAGCGGATCCATTCCGGAGGAACCTCATCGTGCACACGTTTACCGTGCGGGCCATCGCTCCCGCAGTTTTGCTCTCACTGTCCTTGACTGGCTATTCCCAGGCGCCGCACCCTCTTAACCCCCCGGCGCTGCCGTCGAATGCGCACTCCAGCAGACCGGTCGCTCCCGGTTCCGCGAACCCCGTTCCCCAGGGGGCAAATTCAAGTGGCTCTCTGAACGCGTCCACCTGGACTGCAATTGGACCGGCGGCCTTGAGCTCCGGTGGCGGCCTGGTCAGTGGTCGAATAACGGGGATTGCGATCGATCCTACGAATTCCTCAAATATCTACGTGGCGGCCGCCGGCGGAGGCGTCTGGAACACCACCAACGGAGGCACCAGCTGGACCCCTTTGACGGACACCCAGACCACGCTGGCCATGGGTGCCATCGCCATCGCTCCCACCAACCATCTCAAGATCTACGCCGGCACAGGCGAAGCCAATAACGCCGGGGACAGCAATCACGGAGAAGGCATCCTGGTCTCGGACGACGGCGGCTCCACATGGACGCTCGAAACCGCCAGCGGCGCATTTGCCGGCGTCGTCTTCGGCCAGATCGCAGTCGACCCCACCAACGCCGATACCGCCTACGCCGCCGTCGGGGGCTATAGCCAAAATGGCAACTACGGCAATACAGGCATTTGGAAGACCAACGACGGCGGTACCACGTGGACCAACATGACGGGCGCCGTCAGCCTCGACACTGGCGCGCCCTGGTCGGCCGTGGTGATCGATCCGAACACGCCCACCACCATCTATGCGGCAATTGGCGATTTTGCGGATAGCTATGGGGACAACGGAATCTACCGCTCCGTCGACAGCGGCGCTCACTGGTCTGTCCTCGCCAACGGTCCCAACTCAACTGCGCTCCCAACCATCGGAAGGATCGCGCTCGCGGTCTCGCCGGCGGCCAAAACCGCAGGCAAGCACGTTCTCTACGTTGCTGTTGCCGGAAACCCCTACGCGGCCGCCGGAGGCCTGATTTACTTTGGACGCTCGGATAACGCCGATGCGGCCACCCCGACGTTTACTAACCTGACCTCGGGCACGCCGGATTTTCTGGGAGGCGAAAACGGCGGTGGCCAGGGCTGGTATGACATCGTCGTCAACGTCGACTTGGTCGGCAATGTGTACTGTGCCGGCGTTGAGAATTACAACACCGGAGGCACCGACCTCGTCATTCGATCGACGACTCTCGGCGTAAGCTGGACCGACATTTCCTCCCTCAATAACTTCGAGCCCCATACCGATAGCCACGCCATTGCCTTCGATTCCAGCTTCCACATGTTCTTGGGCAGCGACGGCGGAATCTTTCGCTACAATCCATCCGGGCCCAGTTGGACAGATCTCAACGGCAATCTCAACACCATCCAATTAACGGGCATCGGCCTGCACCCGACTTCTACCACAATCGTGGTGGGCGGCAGCCAGGACAATGGCACAGAACTCTATAACAACAGTCTCCTGTGGACCGAGGTAGACGGCGGCGATGGCGGCTTTGCCCAGATAGCCCCGACCGACTCCAGCCGGTGTTACGCCATTCACCCGGTTGGTAGCTTTGGGCCCAGCTACTTCTTCCGCCGGTCCGACGACGGCTGTTCTTCCTGGTATGCCGTGTCCTCGGGGCTTACCTTCAACACCTACGGCGACTTTTATCCCCCCTTTGTTGTAGATCCAACCAGCGCAGACCACGTGCTGCTGGGAATGGACTACCTGAATGAGACAACCGATGGCGGAACTGCCTGGACCGCCATTGGCAAACCTGGGGTCAACAATTTCAATCCTTCCGACAACAACATAGATACCGTGGCGCTTTCTCCCCAGAACGGTATCAATCCCCAGGTGATCTATGCCGCCACCGGGGGTAGTTTCGCGTCAAGCAGCCAGATTTTCGTTACCTCAAATGACGGCGCAGCTTGGACGCAACACGATCTGCCCGCTTGTCCGGGCAGTTGCAGGGTAAACCAGATCGTGACCGATCCCAACGATCTGACCGGACAAACCGCATTCGCCGTGATCAGTACCTTCACCGGAGGAGGGCGCCACGTCTACCGCACAACCAACGAAGGTGCGAGCTGGACGGATATCACCGGCAACCTCACTGACAAGCCGACCTGGTCCGTCCAGGTGGATACCGACACCAACGAGACTGCGTACGTCTCCACCGACGCCGGTGTTTACTCCTCACCCAGCCCGTACAGTACGTGGGCTTTGTATGGAACCGGCCTGCCCAATGCGCAGGGGGTCGACCTCGAGATAAACCACAGCCTCCATCTGCTGGGGCTGGCCACGCATGGACGCGGCGCCTGGGAGATTCTTGCGTCCAGTTCGCTTGTCGCGCAGACGATCAACTTCACCCAGCCGACTTCGCCCGTGTACAACGGCCATGCGCCCCTTACCCTGAGCGCCACCGGCGGAGCCTCGGGCAATCCGGTCGTATTCAGCCTTGTCTCGGGTCCCGGCTCGCTCAGCGGTACCAACAACAATACCCTCACCATCACCGGCACAGGTACCATCGTGGTCGCCGCCAATCAGGCTGGCAACTCCACATACGCAGCTGCTCCCCAGGTGACACGCAGCGTCATGGTTTTAGCCCCAACACCCGCAGTGCTCACCTCTCCAACGCCAGGTAGCACACTCTCCGGCGCCAGCGTCAACTTCGGTTGGACAGCCGGCGGCGGCGTCAGCAAATACGAGTTCCGCCTGGGCACCACTGGAGCCGGTTCCAAAGACGTATACAACGCGGCTGCTGCGACCACAACGACTCTCTCCACCGGAGTCATCACTGTACCTGCATACGGTGTAACGCTCTATGCGAGGCTTTACTCGTTCATCAATGGAGTGTCGCAATATACCGACTACACCTACAAGGAGTCCGGCACCCCGGTTAAGGCAGTTTTGACCAGTCCGACGCCGGGCGCCACGCTGGGCACCAGCGCGACGTTTAACTGGACAGCCGGCGGCGGCGTCACAAGCTACGAATTCCGTTTGGGCACGATGGGCGCAGGCTCAAAAGACGTGTATAACCCGAGCGGTTCCGTCACCAGTGCACTTACCACCGGTGCTGTCAGTATTCCCGCCTATGGTGTAACGCTCTACGCCCGCCTCTATTCGTGGATCAACGGAGCCTGGCAAATCAATGACTACACCTACATGGAGTCCGGCGCCACGGTTCCAGCAGCCTTGACCAGCCCGACGCCGGGCAGCACGTTGACCGGCACCAGCGCAACGTTTAGTTGGACAGCCGGAGGGGGAATTGCCAAATACGAGTTCCGCCTGGGCACCACCGGAGCTGGCTCCAAGGACGTGTATAACTCAACTCAGGCAACCACGACGGCCCTCTCCACCCCGCTGATCAGCGGTATCCCCGCCTATGGCGTAACGCTCTATGCGCGGCTTTACTCGTTCACCTACACCGGAGCATCGCAATACACTGACTACACCTACAAGGAGTCCGGCACCCCGGTTAAGGCAGCTTTGACCAGCCCGACGCCGGGCACCACATTGGGCTCCACCGCCACATTTACATGGACCAAAGGCGGGGGTGTCACAACCTACGAGTTCCGGCTCGGCACCACGGGCCCGGGCTCAAAGGACGTGTACAACCCGACGGGGTCCGTCACCAGTGCTCTAACCACCGGATCGGTCGCAATACCCAGCAACGGGGTCGCGCTCTATGCGCGCCTCTATTCGTGGATCAACGGGGCTTGGCAATACACGGACTACACGTACACCGAACCGTAGCCGGATGGCATGCTGCGCGCCGGACCTTGAGCCCGGCGCGCTGCGAGCGGAGACACCTCGGTAGGCAAGATTCTCTGAAAGCGGAGCGCGAAAAATCCCTCACTACCTGCGTCACGGCTTTTTGACGCGACACCTCAATTCACCCCGTGTTACCCTTCTTCCAAACTTCCAGGGAATCTGTTTTTGTTTTTTGTAGCTAGGTAGAGCTTTGGTAGCGCATGACTCCCGGCCCGTCTGGTCTGCAATCTTCTGAAACTGACTCCCGATATTTCTCCGGGAGGAGATTGTTCCCCATGCGTTGTCTCTCCGCTCTCGCACAATCCCTGTGTGCGCTCATCACCGTTCTTGCCACCCTCGGATCCACCAGTCAGGCCCAGACTGCCACCTCGACAGCGTTGGCAATTACATCAGGCGGAGCGCCTGCGACGACTGTGAGCTCAGGCACTGTGGTTACGCTCACCGCGACGGTAACCGCAGGATCTATGCCCGTCACGCCAGGCCTGATCACGTTCTGTGACGCCGCAGCAGCGCATTGCAACGACACCCATATTGTGGGCACCGCACAACTGACAAGTTCCGGAACCGCGGTCACAAAATTCCGTCCAGGCGTCGGAAGCCATACCTATAAGGCCGTGTTTGGTGGGACGAACAAATACGTGGCCAGCGCTTCCACTGCCGCGGGCCTGGCGGTGTCCGGACAGAAGCTGTCTGAAACTATAGTGAGTCAAAGCGGAAGCCCCGGTAACTATACACTCACTGCAACGGTGGGGGGAGTAGCGAGCACAGCAGCCACGGGAACGGTCTCATTCCTGGATACCAGCGACGGCAATGCAACTCTGGGCACCGCAACCCTGGGTACGGGGACTGCAGGACTGACGCCTCTTCCGACAGCCACAGCACCAACGGGCACCGGGTCTGCTATGGTGGCTGCGGATCTTAACGGGGACGGCATCCTGGACGTGGCTGTTGTCAACTACGACAAGAACTCGGTTTCGATCCTTCTGGGCAAGGGTAACGGAACCTTCACTCCAACAGCTTCCAGTCCTGAAACCGGTCAGGAGCCCGGGTCCATCGATGTGGGAGACTTCAACGGCGATGGCATCCCGGACCTGGTCGTCATAAACGGTTACGACAATTCGATCACGATTCTCCTCGGCAAGGGTGACGGAACGTTTTCGAATAAGACCACCATCCCCATGACGGCGCTACAGCCGGGTGCCATCCGCGTGGGGGACTTCAATCGTGACGGCATCCCTGATCTTGCCGTACAAACAATGGCGAACAACTCTCTAGTGTACTGAGTCATTAATTCGCTAAACTAATTCCGGCAAAGGGCGTCTAACATGACAGGAGCGAGTCATGAGACGAGGTCGCCGATTGCCGCAGCTTGAACTGAGTGTGGAGCAGCGCAGTACCTTGCAGGGTTGG
>DASZLE010000037.1:0-77893 GCA_035552475.1 Occallatibacter sp. | reverse complement strand
TCGCCCACTTCGACGCGCTTGGAGTTCCAAGGTTGTTCGTTGGGAAATAGCTCAATCCGTCCGAACCGCCGGATGCGGACCCGCATGTCCGGTGGTGTGGCAGGGGAGGAGAGGTGACTCTCCCCCCTATGCCGATTGCCTGCTCCGGCCCTCGCGCTATTTCCCCGCCCAAGCGATTCCGTCCGAGTTCCTGCCATCCTCAATCGTCCGCGTCACCTTCCACGTTGTCAGGTCGACCTCTGCGATCTGGTGCGAGGCGACGCACGACACATAGGCGATCTTCCCTCCCGGGCGCATCAGGGCCTCCTCGGGATCGGCGGGAACGGCGATAGTGCGCGCCACCTGCATGGTGTCCAGGTCCACCACCGCGATCTTTCCCACGCTTGGCATAGTCGCCAGCAGGTAGCGCCCGTCGAGGGTCGGCGCCGTGCCATAGGCGATTGCATCCAGCGCAATCCAGTGCGCCACCTTGTCCGTCGCGGTGTCGATGGCGGCGAGCCGCGGCGACTTCTGGTCGGCGGTGAAGACCCACTTGTCATCGGGTGTAATGGCAATGCGCTGCGTGTTGCCGGAGATGGGAATGACGGCCAGCGTTTTCCGCGCCCCGATGTCGAGCACCGAGACGGTGCCCGGCCCGACATTCGCCGTGTAACCGCGGCGGCCGTCGTGGGAGAGCGCGAGCATGTGGCTTTCCGGCTGGCCGGTGGGAATGGCGCCGACGATCTTCAGCGTTTTTGGATCGATGATGGTGATGGTCTTGTCAAGCTCGGTGGTGACATAGAGCAGGCCATCGCGGCCAAGGATCGGCATGTGCGGCCGGACGCCGTGGCCGAAATCAACCTTCCCGACGATCTTCTGCGAGGCCACATCAACCACGATCATTTCGTGCCCATCCGTTCCCGGCTGGCCCACGCCAGAGTTCCCGTAGATGGGCACATACGCCAGCCTGCCGTCGGGTGAGGCGGCCACTTCATGCGCGGTGAAGCCACGCTCAGGCACTGACGCGATCAACTTCCCGGCGACCGGATCGATGATGCCGAGAGAGGCTTCGCCTTTCTGCGCAACCAGCAGCCGAGGCTGCTGGGCGAACACCGGAGAGGCGAGAACGGGCAAAAGCAGGAATGCGGCACTGGCGCGAAACATACGGGAAAGCTCCTCGGAGGGAAGATTGGGGAACGCAAACAAGCATACCGCAACGCGCCCGCGCCTAACGCCCGGAGATGGAGTCCTGACGCTGGAAAGCAAACGCAGAGGCGGGTACATCCGTCAGAGGCAGGCCGGGGCCTTCCCACAGCACACGCGGCGCGTCCCCGCTGGCGCTGTGCAGGTCTTCCACATGCAGCGCGTGGCGGCCGGCGCGCAATCCCAGCGAGCCGCGGTCGTAGCGCACGGCGTTGCCGGGCGAGCCGCAGACCTGCGGGAACGGCGGGCCAGTACGCGCCACTTCGAGGCCGTCGATGACCACACGCGCGCCATCGCGGCTCATCAGGTGGAAAGTGTAGCCGCCGTCGACGGGGACGTCGATAAAGCCGTCCCACGCCACAGCGTAGCGAGTGAAGCCCTGCGCATTGGCGTCCAGGTTGGGCGCGGAACCTGCGATCACCGCCGTCTGTTTGCTCAGGTCCGGTAACTCGGTCCAGGAACCGGGAAAGATCTGGAATGCCAGGCCCGGGGCAAGGACGCCAAGCGGATTCTGGGCGTCAAGCCATTTGGCCACGACGACTGCGCCCTGCGCTGCCCAATCCTGATGCTTCTGGTTGTCCTCAGCGTGCAACAACACGCGGAATCGGCCGGCGCCGTTGCGGCCGTCCAGATCGGTTCCGTCGGCATCTGGGAATAAATGACTCACCTGGCGGCCGGTTGCCGTGGCGCCGTCGCCGAAGAGCCACGTATAGCGAGTGTGCGGGGAGGGACGCGCCGTGAAAGTGACTTTCTGCCCGGGCGCAAAGAAGGGCGGATCCACGGTGAATGCCGCAACTGGACCGGTGCCGGCGCTGAAGCGCACCGGCTGGGCGTCATCGGTTGAGAGCGGTATGTCCGCATTGTTTGCGGCCACCGTCTGCCCGTACTTCACGTTCTCAAGAACGGCGCCGGAGATGCTGCCGGTCATGCTGGAGCCTGCCAGCGGTGGCTGATCGAGCGCCCAGATATTGCGAAAAGTGAAGTTGCGCAGACTGGGATCGCCCTGCTCCATCTGCAGGAGCGAGTACCAGTTGTCGAGAAAGAGGTTCTGAAAGGTGTAGTTGTTGTGATCACCGCGCGAGCCGTGCGCGCCCCAGAATCCGATGAGCCCGAAGGTCTGGCCGCAGGCGCCGATGCCCGCATGCAGCACATCGGAATCGCGCAGCGTAAAGTTCCACGAGTTGAAAATCTTTTTCGGCCAGCCGGCGCGCACGATGTTGGAGATGCTGGTGGAGAGCTCGCTGTTCTCGACAACGATGTCGTGCACGGATTTGCCGGGCCGCACCATATCGGCATCGGTGTAGCCGTCCCAGTTGCCCATCAGCGCGATGACGTCGTCGGAGGTGCGGAAGAACGAATTGCGCACCAAGCCGTTGGTCGATCCGATCCAGTCCATGCCGTCCTGATTCGCGTTGCCCGGATTGCCGCCGATCACGCGCAGGTCGTCATAGGTAAGTTGGGCAGAGTCCTTCATCTGGATGGACCAGGTGCGGGAGCGGACGATGCAGGTGAGCCCGTCGATCTCAATGTTGTGGGCGTTGTCGGTAACGATGCAGTGCCAGTCGGGCTTGTGCATCCAGCCTTCATCGCCATTGGGATCCTGCGGCCCGTCGTAGACAATGGTTCCGCGACCCATCACCTTTACGTTGTCCACCTGCCAGATGTTGAGGCTGCCGAAAAAGACAGCACCCGGGGCGAGGTAGAGGATGTCGCCGGACTTGGGATTAAGGTTCTGGCGATACACGCCGGCCGCATAGACGTGCACGTTGGGCGCGGGCGCGGGTGGCGGCGGAGGAGGCGCGCCGGAAAACAGGAACAACATGATGGCGTGATTGAGGAAATCGCGCGGGCGGGAGATGGAAAGCTTGGCGGGTCCGGCCAATTGAAATCGGATAGTTTGTCCCTCGCGCGCAGGGCGGATTCCGAGCCTCCAGGGCTCGATGTCCACACCTCGATCCCAGAAGCCAGGCTCCGTGGCCGTGATTTCAACTGTGGCCGGTCCGCCGGTGAAGTCGAAACTCACATACTCGTAGCTCGAGGCCGCATGCGCTACGTCAACCGGCTGCCCGTTCACCTTTACAGTGAAAACGCTGGACTTCATCTCCGGCGGGAGCGGCGCCGTGAAGACGCGCGTTGCGGCCGACATGGGGACCGGCAAAACCAGGGCGAGACACAACAGTCGGCGCAGGCGAACCAAGAAGCGGAACTCCCAATGAAGATGAGGACACTTCAATGTAGCACCGGTAATGGGCGCGTGCCGCGGTGAGCTGGAACATCAGGTGCGCCGGGATCGGCGCCGAATTGGAGCACACAGCGAATGTGCTTCAATCCTTATGGAGGCGGCTGCACGAATTCCGCAGCGTAGTCTTCAGCCACGGAGCCGTAAAAGCCATGTTGACGCAAATACAAGGCCGATTTTTCAGGGTGCTGCTGGTAGCCGCGGCGTTGCCACTTCTGGGCTCGGCCCCTCTCGGTGCGGCCAAACCCCAGAAGCCTGCAATCACCATCGATCGCTCGGTCACGATTGTTGAAAGCCCGGAGGAACCCGGGCCGGTGCGCCGCGCCACCGACGACCTGCTGAACGATTTCGCCAAGGTTTTCGGCCGTGAGCCGGCACGCGCCGACGACCTGGAAGACGCAGGCCCGCTCGCGATCCTGATCGCGGAACGCGATCGTGTGCACCCCGGCATCCAATGCACCAAGCCCACCAATCCTGAATCCTTCGCGTTCAGCATCGTGCGGGTGCCGGGCCATCAGCCGCTCAAGCACATCGTGTGTCTCACCGGCGCCGACATGCGCGGCACCATCTACGCCATCTACCAGTTTTCCCAAAGCATTCTGGGCGTCGATCCCATGTACCTGTGGACCGGCAAGGAGCCGGAGAAGCGCACATCCATCACCTTGTCGCCGGACTTCGATAAGGTCTATCCCACTCCAGTCTTCCGTTACCGCGGCTTCTTCATAAACGACGAAGACCTGCTCAGCGGGTGGATTCCAGCGGTGAAAAGCGAACATGCCGGAATCGCGCTGCGCGTGTGGGACAACGTCTTTGAGACCATCCTGCGCCTGAAAGGCAACATGGTGGTGCCGGGAACGTGGATCTTTCCCGACGACCCGCAGGTGCGGGCGGCCACCGCGCGCGGCCTCATCGTCAACCAGCATCATGCCATTCCGCTAGGCGTGAACGTGGCGCGCTGGCCGAAAGATGTGCCCTATAACTACTCCACCCATCCTGAAATCCTGGGGCGCGCGTGGACAAACGCGGTGGCGGCCTACAAACCCGAACAGGAGATCCTGTGGAGCGTGGGACTGCGCGGTCTCTCCGACGCGAGCTATGCCGCGCTCGATCCCAGTGTGCGCGGCAATGATCCCCTGCTGGGCCAGCGCATCAGCGATGCCATCGCGGACCAGATGCGCATCGTCCGCTCGCGTTACCCGAAGGCGCAGTTCGTCACCGACCTGTGGCAGGAGGGTGCACGCCTGATGCAGGAGGGCTATCTCAAGATCCCGCCGGAAGTCACGCTGGTGTGGGCTGACACTGGCTACGGAGACATGCAGGACGGCGGCAAAGTGGCGGCCGGGCAGGGCATGTACATTCATACGGCGATGATGAACGGACAGGCCAACCAGCTTTCTGAGTTGGTGCCTGTCGGCGTCATTCAGGAGGAGCTGGGCCGCTACATCAAGGCCGGCGCAACTTCCTACGTGCTGGTGAATACCAGCGACATTCGCCCGGTGGCCATGACCACGCGCGCGCTGATGGAGACGGCGTGGGGTGGAGCGCCCGCGGAGGCAGGCGCCGACGAGGCGTTCTACCATCGCTGGGCCGCCGAAGAGTTTGGCGTGAAGGCAGCGGATGCGGTAAGCGCTGTTTATAGGCAGTACTTCGCAGCGCCCACCGTGCGCAGCACGATTCCGCTTCCCGGTCTCACGTCCGCGGGCAACGCGCCGCCGCCCCCGCCGCCGCTGAGCAGCATCCCCCGCCGCTATGGCGATCAGCACTATCACTCCGAGATTCGCCGGCTTATCATCGACGAGCTCAGCCGGCACCAGGTCATCGCCATCCCCAGCCAATCGCCCAAGTGGACGGAGCCGCACGTGCAGCCCGAACCCAGTCCGGAAGTCCGCGCCGCACTCATCAAGCGCGACATTGAAGAATGCGAACAAGCGCAGCCTCGCTGGGATGCGGTGTGGAAGGATGCCATGGCAGCGCGCGACCTTGTCGATCCGGACCGCCGCGACTACTACCAGGCCGCCGTGCTCACCATGATCGCCATCAACGGCGAAAGTAACCAGGCGCTGCTGCTGGCGGCCCGCGCCGTGCAGGATGCCGAGGCCGGCGACCCCCTGAAGGCGCAGTCCGAAACCGAAAGCGCGCTCTTTGCCATCGACGCGATTCAGCAATCCATGTCCGCGGCCGAATACGGCAAGTGGAAAAACTGGTATCGCGGCGACTGGCTCACCGGCGTCTATCGAACCCGCGAGCTGGTGCAGGCGTGGGACGATCATCTCAAGGATCCGCTGGCGCGGCTGCCCGCACCCGCGGCGTGGACCGGATGGGAGGCATACTTCCACATCATGGAGTACGAAGGCGATCGCTCCGTGGATGTGCATTGAGCGGTGTGGGTGCCTATGCGCGCGATCCGCGAATAGGAGCGATTCAGATCCCTTCGCCCATCGACACAAACTCGGCCAGCTTCAGCTCTTCCCGGTAGGCGGTGCGTTCGGCCTCTTCCGCGGCGAACGGCTCCGGCTTCTCCACGCCGTTGCCCAGCCGGTGTTCCAGTTCTTCCACGCGGCTCGCCAGCGCGATCAACGCATCGGAAAGCGGGTCCTTGATGTCGTGCGGATCGGTGATGAGCACGCGCTCTCCGTTGCGGTAAACGATGTGCGCCGGCACACCGACAACAGTGGAGTTTGGCGGAACATCGGACAGGACGACCGACCCAGCGCCGACGCGCGAGTTTTCACCGACGCAGACATTGCCCAGCACATTCGCGTTGTTCCCGATGAAGACCCGATCGCAAATCGTGGGGTGGCGCTTGCCGTGTCCTTTGCCTGTGCCGCCCAGCGTGACGCCCTGGTACATGGTTACGTCGTCGCCCACAATGGCCGTCTCGCCGATCACGACGCCGGTTGCGTGATCGATGAACAGCCGCCGCCCCAGGCGCGCAGCCGGATGAATATCGACGCCGGTACAAAAGCGGGACACCTGCGAGAGCATCCGCGCGGGCAGCCGCAGGCGCGCCTTCCACCACGCATGCGCGATCCGATGCAGCCACACCGCCCACAGCCCTGGGTAGCAGGTGACCACTTCCAGCCACGAGCGTGCCGCCGGATCGCGCTCCAGTACGGAGCGAATGTCTTCGCGAATGCGTTCCAGCATGGCCATGGCAAGTCGAAGCTAGTGTAGTTCCTCTCTTGTGCGGATGCGTCCCTGCCCCGAAACGGGGACCCCTGCGCCCGCACCAGCCGATTACACCGTTACCGCCTCCGTGGGCAGCGCCAGCGCCTCCTGCCGCAGCGAGTCGAACAAAATGCTGGACAAATACCGCTCGCCGAAATCGGGCAGCACAACCACGATCAGCTTGCCGGCGTTCTCGGGCCGCGCCGCCACTTTGAGCGCTGCAGCCACCGCCGCCCCTGACGAGATGCCCGCGAAGATACCTTCCTCCTTCGGCAGCCGGCGCGCCATCTCGACTGACTCGTCGTTCGTCACCTGGACCACTTCATCGATCAGCTTGGTATCAAGGATGCTGGGCGTAAACCCTGCACCAATTCCCTGGATCTTGTGCGGGCCGGCCTTGCCGCCTGAGAGCACTGCGCTGTCCGTCGGTTCCACGGCCACTGCCTTGAACTCCGGTTTCTTCGGCTTGATGTAGCGCGCCACGCCTGTCAGCGTGCCGCCCGTGCCGATGCCGGAGATGAGGATGTCGACCTTGCCGTCCGTATCTTCCCAGATCTCCGGGCCGGTGGTGGCCAAATGGATCGCCGGGTTGGCCGGATTGTCGAATTGCTGCAGGACGTAGCCGTTCGGCGTCCGCGCCTGGATCTCATTGGCCTTGGCGATGGCCCCCTTCATGCCATTCGGCCCCGGCGTCAGCACAATCTCCGCTCCAAACGCGCGCAGCAGCACCCGCCGCTCCAGGCTCATGGTGTCCGGCATGGTCAGGATGAGCTTGTACCCTTTCACCGCGGCCACAAACGCCAGCGCAATGCCGGTGTTGCCGCTGGTAGGTTCAATGAGCACCGTCTCGCCCGGCTTGGTCTTGCCGTCCTTCTCGGCGGCGTCGATCATGGCAAACCCGATACGGTCTTTCACGCTGGCCAGCGGGTTCCGGCTTTCCAGCTTGGCAACAACCGTGGCCGGCAAGCCGGCGGCCACGCGATTCAATCGCACCAAAGGGGTGCGTCCAATCAGTTCGGTTACATCTGCGGCGATACGCGCCATGATCGTCTCCTTTTTTTTGCGGGTCTGGCCCACTTGCGGGGAAAGCCCCGGCGATGCGTTTCAATAGCGGTGGAGCTTTTCAGGCGGGAAAAAGAGGGCGCAGCCAAAGGCGCACGCCGGCATCGGAAGCTCTCACCAGGACGGCGTTAGCGACATCGATGCATGGCGATAGCCTAACTCCCCAGGCCTTCCCGTTGCAAGCGCGGCATCTCGGGACCGGAACGCTTCGCCGCGCCCGCCCTTCTCACCGCTTCATCCGGTATTCCGCAGCCCAGCCGCAATCCCGCTGATGGTCGCCGCGATCGCGCGGTTTACCTCCGCCGTGTCCTCGCCCGCGCGCTTTCGCTTCAGCATGTCCACCTGGATCAGGTGCATCGGGTCCACATACGGATTCCGCAGCCGGATCGACCGCGCCAGCACCTGGTTCTCTTCGAGCAACTCAGCCTGGTCCGTTACCGCCAGCACCGCCCGCACGGATGCGTGGAACTCCGCTTCCAGCATCGCGTACACACGCTCGCGCAGCGCCGCATCTTCCACCAGCGACGAGTACAGCCGCGCCGTGCCCAGGTCTGCTTTTCCCAGCGCCATCTCCACGTTGCGCAACAGGTCAATGAACAGCGGAAATTCGCGCGCCATATCGCGCAGCAGTTCCAGCGCGCCCGGCCGCTCCAGGTAGGCCGTCAGCGCGTGCCCCACTCCGAACCACGCCGGCACCAGCAGCCGCGACTGCGTCCATCCAAACACCCATGGAATCGCGCGCAGGTCCGCGATGTTGCGCGATGCCTTGCGCCGCGACGGCCGCGAGCCGATCTTAGCCTGCTCCAGCTCGCCCACCGGCGTGGACTGCTCGAAGTACTCGATCACGTAGGGGTTCTCGAGGATGCTGGCGCGATAGTACGCGAACGAAAGATTCGACAACTCGTCCAACGCCGCTTCCCATTCCGGCTTCAGCACGCCGGTAAAGTGGCCTTCGGGATCGCGCGCGTTCGGCCGCGCCAGGGCATCCAGCGAAGCCGCAATCATCAGCTCCAGGTTGCGTTCCGCCAGCACCTCGTCGGCGTACTTGAAGTTGAGCACCTCGCCCTGTTCCGTGATGCGCAATTGACCCTCGAACGAGTCCATGGGCTGCGCGAAGATCGCGCGATGCGTCGGACCGCCGCCGCGTCCCACCGTGCCTCCGCGCCCGTGGAACAGTCGCAGCTTC
Source organism: Occallatibacter sp. (assembly GCA_035552475.1). Lineage (GTDB taxonomy): Bacteria > Acidobacteriota > Terriglobia > Terriglobales > Acidobacteriaceae > Telmatobacter. Next base: position 69,056 of record DASZLE010000037.1, on the reverse strand, counting down.
ACCCCGCACTCCCGCGCCGCTACGTGCAGGTCACGATGCGCGCGAAAAATCTCCCAGGTGCTCGTGAGCATGCCGCCGTCCTTGTTGGAGTCGGAGTAGCCCAGCATCACCTCCTGCCAGTTGCCCCATGAGGCCAGCAACTGCCGGTAGTCCTCGCGCCGCCACAACTCGCGGCACACCTCGGGCGCCTGCCGCAGATCCTCAATCGACTCGAACAGCGGCACCGGCATCAACCCCGGATCGTCGTTCGCGCCTTCCACCTTGACCCCGCCCAGCCGCGCCAGCCGCACCACCGCCAGCACGTCATCCACTGTCGCCGCGCCGCTGATCACGTAATGCCGGATCGCTTCCGGCGTGCAGCTCTGCTTGGTCTCCGCCACCACGCGGAACGTCTCCAGCACGCTCGCGGTCTCCGCCGATAACTCCCCGGGCAGCCTCGGCGCCGCCGTGTCGGCGATCGCCTCCTTCAACGCCTGCGCGTGTACCCGCGCATGTTGCCGGATATCCAGCGTGTGCAGGTGCAGTCCGAACGTCCGCACCTGCAACAGCAGCGGGTCAATCAGTGTGCGCGCGATCCGCAATCCGCGGTTGTCCGCAAGCGACGTGCGCAACACCTCCAGGTCGCTCACAAATTCGTCCACCGAACAGTACGCCGGCAGCGCCTGCGCCACCCGCTCACTGTCCTGCCACAGCGTGTACGGCATCACCGGCAGCGCCTGGCCCGCGGCGCCCAGCCGTCCCGCAGCCTCCATGGTCCGCTGCACCCTCGCCTTCACGCAGATCACATACCGCCGGTAGTATTCAAACTCGTATTGCGCCCCGAACACCTGCGCTTCCGGCGTGTGCAGCTCAGCCACGTATACCTGCAGGCGCTTCAGCAGCGCTTCGCTCACAGGCATCTGCTGCGCGCTGGTCGTCAGCAGATCCAGAATCTCTTCCAGCTTGCGCTGATAAAACAGCAGCAGATGCCCGCGCGCCAGCTCGATGGCCTCCCTCGTCACTTCCGGCGTCACATAGGGGTTCCCGTCGCGGTCGCCGCCAATCCAGGATCCAAACCGCAGCACCGGCGGCAGATCCAGCCGCTCGATCTCCAGTCCATACACGGCCCGCAGCGCCTCCGCAATCTCGCGGTACAGTTCCGGCAGTGTTTCGAAAATGGAGACGTCATAGTAATCGAGCCCCATCTTGATCTCGTCGTACACCGTCGGCCGCCGCGACCGCACCTCGTCGGTCTGCCACAAGCTCGTGATCTCCGCCCGCACCAGCTCTTCCAGGCGCGCCAAATCCTGCTCGGGAATCGGGATGCGGTCCAGCTCCGCCAGGAACTCCCCGATCCGCCGCCGCTTGAACATCACTGAGCGCCGCGCCACCTCCGTCGGATGGGCCGTGAACACCGGCACAACCAGCACGCGCCGCAGCCACTCCAGCGCTTCTTCCGCGCCGATTCCCACGCGCTTCATCGCCGCCAGTGTGCCTGCCAGCGATCCGCGTTGCCGCCCGGCCTCGCCGCTCACCTGCAGCGCCAGCCGCCTCCGCTTGCGATGGTTCGTCTCCGCCAGGTTGATCAGCTCGAAGTAAAACGCAAACGCGCGCGTCAGCAGAACAGCCCGCTCCACGCTGAGCGAATGCACAAACTCAAGCGCCGTCTCCGCCTGCCGCCCGGCTTCATCTTCCGATCCGCGCGCTTCCGCATCGCGCCGCTTGATCGTCCCCTGCCGCAGCGCTTCCACCTGCGCAAACAAGTCGTCGCCGGCCTGCTCGCGCAGCACTTCGCCCAGCAGCATGCCCAGCGAGCGCACATCGCGCCGCAGCGGCGCCTCTTTCAGCTCGCCGGACTGCGCCTCCAGCTCCGCCAGCTTCTGCGACCAGCTCTCCGGGTTCCACAAAAGTGCCATCGTGATTTGATTATGCACGACGGTCAAGGCAAAATCTTGCCGCGCGTCTCATTCGCCGCTTCTCTTCACACGCCTTCACTACCTCGCCGCCGCGCCCCACTCCTTATACTGAATCCACGATGGCCGACACGCAGAAAGCCCCGTCCCGCGCCCGTTCGCAGGCGCTCCAGCAGCGCGCCGAGCGCTTCTTCCCCGGCGGCGTCAACTCGCCCGTCCGCGCCTTCCGCGCCGTCGGCGGCCATCCGCCCTTCATCGAACGTGCCGAGGGAGCTTATCTCTACGACGCCGACGGCAACCGCTACATCGATTACTTCGGCTCCTGGGGTCCCATGATCCTCGGCCACGCCTTCCCGCCGGTAGTCGAAGCCATCGAGCGCGCCGCCCGCCGCTCCGCCAGCTTCGGCGCATCCACCGCCGCGGAAGCCGACCTCGCCGAGCGCATCGTCGCCTGCTATCCCGCCATCGAGAAGCTCCGCTTCGTCTCTTCCGGAACTGAAGCCACCATGAGCGCCATCCGCGTGGCCCGTGCCACCACCGGCCGCAACCTCATCGTCAAATTCGAAGGCTGCTACCACGGCCACGCTGACGGCCTGCTCGTCAAAGCGGGCTCCGGCATCGCCACCTTCGGCATCCCCGGGTCGGCCGGCGTCCCTGACGCCATCGCCGCCCTCACCCTCGCCCTTCCCTACAACGACCTCGCCGCCGTCGAAGCCGCCTTCGCCGAGCACCCCAATGAAATCGCCGCCATCATCCTCGAGCCGGTCGTGGGCAACGCCGGCTGCATCCCGCCCGCGCCCGGCTATCTCGATGGCCTCCGCGCGCTCACCCGCCAGCACGGCGCATTACTAATCGCCGACGAGGTCATGACCGGCTTCCGCATCGCTCTCGGCGGCGCAGTCCAGCTCTACAAGATGGACCCCGACCTCGTCACATTGGGAAAAATCATCGGCGGCGGCCTGCCCGTAGGCGTCTTTGGCGGCAAGCGCGAAATCATGGATCAACTCGCGCCGCTCGGCCCGGTGTATCAAGCGGGAACCCTCAGCGGCAATCCGCTCGCCATGGCGGCCGGCCTAGCCACCCTCGACTACCTCCAGGCCCACGCCGCCGAGGTCTACGCGAAACTCGAAACCACAAGCAAAGCCGTTGCCGAAGGCGTAGCCGCCGAAGCTGCGACCGCCGGAGTCGCGCTGACCACCAATCGCGTCGGCGCCATGTGGACCTGGTTCTTCACTCCCAATCCCGTCGCCAATTACGCTGACGCAGCGAAGTCCGATACCGCCGCCTTCGGCCGCTTCCACGGCGCCCTGCTCGACCACGGCATATGGCTCCCGCCCAGCCAGTTCGAGGCCGCCTTCATGTCGACGGCTCACGGAAAGGAGGAAGTGGAAGCGACGATTGATAATGCGAGTCAGGCATTGAAGAACCTGCATTCCAACCAATGAGTAGATCAACTTAATCGACCCTGAACTTAGAAGAATTCCGTGAGAATCCAAGCAGTCTGTCAAGGTTGCGATATACTCGCGCCACGAGAACATGCGCATCTTCGTCGCCGTCACCGACAAGAAATGGTTTACATCACTCTCGTCTTCCCCTTTCGTCGACGAAGTTAACTTCTGGCGCCCATCATCGAATTCGACTTTTAAGGCGCTAGAGATTGGCGAGCTTCTTCTTTTCAAGCTCCACTCGCCAAACAATTTCATCGCGGGTGGCGGATTCTTCACGCGATTCTTGCAAATCCCCGTCAATACGGCTTGGGAAGTTTTCAAAGAATCAAATGGCGTTGGATCCTTGTCCGAATTGCGCGAGCGGATTAGCTTCCATTCAGGAATAAAAATCGGACAATCGGAGAACCCAACCATTGGATGCATCATGCTTGCCGAGCCTTTCTTCCTGCCCCAAAATGCATGGATTCCCATGCCGTCTGATTTCAGCGCAAACATCGTTCAGGGAAAAGGGTACGATTCAGAGGTTGGCGAAGGGCGCGCTCTTTGGGATGCCGTGTGTGAACGGTTAAGGTTCACGGAACCGGAAAAGATGCGCGCAAGCCCCGCAACACAAGCCGCAGTCGACTCGAAAGGCTTCGGAAAGCCGCAATTAATTCTGCCCCGGTTAGGTCAGGGACTGTTTCGCATTTTGGTTACAGATTTCTACGAGAAAAAATGCGCCGTCACTGCTGAGAGAACTCTGCCCGTTTTAGACGCTGCGCACATCAAGCCGTATGAACTCGTTCAGAGACATGAGGTTTGGAACGGTCTTCTTCTGCGGAGCGATCTGCACAGATTGTTCGACGGGGGCTACATGGGAGTCGATCCTGGCAGCAGGCGCGTACTGGTGAGCAGGAAAATCAAGGAAGAATTCACGAATGGAAGGGACTATTACAAGCTTGAAGGCTTGCAACTTCGAGAACCAAATGTCCACCACTGCCGAAAACCTAGAGTTCCACTACTATGCGAAGTTCCTGAGCTAGGGCAACTCACAAAAGCTCTAAACGCGCGAAGAATCCTGTTGACCTCACCGCTGCAGCAGATCAATCGGCGCCTCAAAATCCGTTACCCGCACATGCTTCGCCAGCGCCGGATGCTGCCGCTCCAGCGCCCGGTACATCTCCCACGCCACTCTCCGGTAACTAAAGTGCCCCGCCGGCGCCGATCTGAGCTCCGAGATGTACTGCGCTTCGGCAAAATCCATCTTGAACAGGCACCGGACGCGCGTTGCCAGCGGCAGCGCGTACAGTGCTGACACGGCCGCCTCCGGCGCGCTTCCCGCCGCAATCCGCGCGCTCGCCGCATGCGCGCCTTCCACGGTTCGCCGGTACTCTTCCAACACACCCGCCTCGGCCAGCCCCGCAGCATCGCCCGATTCCGGCGTCTCGTACCCGTGCCGCGCCGTGAATCCCTGCTTGATCTGCGTTGCCCGCCGGTGCCGGTGCATATCGCGGAATCCGCCAATGTCCATCAGGATGTCGAAGCGCAGCGCTGCTCCCGCATGGAATGCCCGCAGTGCTTCATCGTGGCGTCCGCGCTTGCGCAACCCCAGCTCGATCATCTCGTTTACCCGCGCTTCGCTCAGCCCCGCCACCACGTCGCGCACCTGCCGGTAGGGATGGTCGCTCGCCCAGTACAGCAGCGTGGCCGCCAGCTCCACCTCCAGCGTCTCCGTCCGCTCTACCAGGTCCACCAGAGGAGCCGGCGCGATCTCCACGCCGTCCAGCAGTTCCCGCGCCGCCTGCTCCAGCAGCGTCCGCGTCTCCATCAGGTACGCGTTCGCGTCCGCGTACTTCACAAGGGTCGCCGCCGTCCGCACTTCCCGCGTCAGCAGCGCGCCGGCCTGTTCGCCCAGCGCCGGATCCAGCCTTGCAATCTCGGCCGCCAGCGCCGCGCCCGCCTGCCCGCTCACGTTCCACGCCGGCCCTGTCGCCGCCTCGCGCAACCTCCGCCCCAGCTCGCGCACCTCCGCTGCCGGGTGCGACAAGAGCCGCGACACCTGCGTCTCCAGCGTCCGCGCATTCACAATCTGCCCCAGCGACGTGTTCGTCGCCAGCGGCAGCAGGTACCGCGCCACATCGAACGCCCGCGCTTTCAGCGTTCGCTCGTACGCCTCCGGCTTCATCGCGTCCGGCCGCGCCACCCGCTCCCGCAGCGCATTGTGCACCGCCGTCGTGGTTCGCTGGTAGGCGCCAAACAGCCCATCCACCGTCTCCGCATACAGTTCCCGTGACGCAGCGTCTTGTCCAAAATCAGGAAAAAACCAGCCCGACTTCAGAAAATTCTGGTACCGCGTCGAGCGCTCCTGCCCGTCCCAGCGCTGCTCGTCCACCAGCACAATCGCCGCCAGCAAACTCAGCCGCTCTACCGCGAATGCAATGTGCGCCAGGTCCGCGATCGATCGGTGACCGTACTGAAAATAAAACGTGTTCAGGAACTGTTCCGCCCGCTGCGCGCTGATCTCCGCCAGCGATTCCCGCATGGAGAGGGCCGACCGCGAGTACTTGGCCATCGCGTAGGCGAGCACCTCCGGGTCCGCGCCGTGCACTGCAAATACGTCGGTCTGATTGCGCGCGCCGGGATGCATCGCGGATTCCCCGGCGCCTGCTGACATCAAAGTTTCACTGGACATGATGGGCCGCCCGCGATCAGAATACGGCATACCCCCGCGGACTCCGGCCGGCGCCGCTGGCACGCCGTTGCTGCAATCGATTACCCTTGTTGGTTGGGATTCCTGGAGTTCGGTCCTGATGCGGGAATTTCGAGTGAAAACGTCGCACCGGCCGCGGCCGCTGCCCTCAGGCCGCTGGGTCATGACCCAGCGCTGGAACGACCTTCTCTTTGCTCACTGGCCCGTTCCCGCCGCCGCCCTCGCTCCGCTCATCCCGGATGCCCTCCATGTCGACACCTTCCAGGGCTCAGCCTGGCTCGGCGTTGTCCCTTTCTGGATGGACCGCATCAAGTTCCGCGGCATCCCGCCCATCCCCGGCGCCAGCAGCTTTCCTGAGCTCAACCTCCGCACCTACGTCCGCGATCCCCACACGGGAACCCCCGGCGTTTGGTTCTTCTCGCTCGACGCCCGCAACCTCCCCGCCGTTGCCTTTGGCCGCGCCCTCTACCACCTGCCTTATCACTGGGCCGCCATGGGAATTGAGCGCCGCGGCGATCGCGAGTTCGCCTACTGGAGCCAGCGCCGCTTCTCATCCCGGCCCGTCATCTTCAATGCGCGCTACCGCGGCCTCGGTCCCACCCGCCGCCTGGCTGAGAACAACCCCGGCACCCTCGAGTACTTCCTCACCGAGCGCTACTGCCTCTATACCCGCGACCGCGACGGCCAGCCCATGCGCGCCAACATCCACCATGTCCCCTGGCCGCTTGAGGAAGCCGAAGCCGACATCGCCCGCAACGACCTCGCTGATGCCATCGGCGTCAGCCTCCCCAACATCCCGCCCGTCCTCCACTACTCCCGCCGCCTCGCCGTCTACGTCTGGCAACTCGAGCGCCTCCGCCAGGCCACCGCCGCGCGCCGCATCCCCGCCACCGCCGTCCCCTCCACGTGATCGCGCCGCTCGGCAAGCTCCCTATAATGGCCCCATGACAGATCTCGCAGGACGCATCGCGCTGGTCACTGGCGCTTCGCAGGGAATCGGGCGCGCCTGCGCGCTCGAACTGGCTCGTCAGGGCGCCACCGTGGCTCTTGCCGCTCGCAACGAGGCCAAGCTGGCCGAGGTCGCGTCTGAAATTGCAGCAGCCGGCGGCCAGGCCGCCGCCTTCGCCCTCGACGTTGCCAGCGAAGACTCCATCAAGTCCGGCGCCAGGGCCATCCTCGACAAGTTTGGCAAGGTCGAGATCCTGGTGAACAACGCCGGCATCACTCGCGATGACCTGGCCATGAAGATGAAGCGCGCCGACTGGGACGACGTGCTCGCCACTAATCTCACTGGAGCGTTTCTCCTTACCCAGGCCGTGATCCGCCCCATGATGAAGAACCGCTGGGGCCGCATCATCAACATCACCAGCGTGGTTGGCCGCACCGGCCAGACCGGCCAGGTGAACTACGCCGCCTCCAAGGCAGGCATGATTGGCATGACCCGATCGCTGGCGCGCGAGCTGGCCTCCCGCGGCATCACCGCCAACGCCATCGCCCCCGGCTATATTGAGACCGCCATGACCCACGTGCTCAGCGAGGAGTTGCGCAACCAGATGCTCGCCTCCATCCCGCTGGGCCGCGCCGGGACCGACCAGGACATTGCCGGCGCCGTTTCCTTCCTCGCTTCCGACTCCGCCGCCTACATCACAGGCCACGTCCTCGACGTCAATGGCGGCATGTTCATGGGCGGCTGACCGCTTCTTTGCTCCGTTGAGTCTCCTTCCGGCTGTTATCGGAAGTCTTGTTCATTTGATGGGATTTGCGGAATTTTGCGGCGCGGGGGGGGAATCGGGAGTAAACTGGCGAGCCAAGCACGAAAACACAGGATGAGAATCGTCGAATCGCTGCGGAGGTGTCGCATGGCGAGGACTTGGGCTGCCTGGGCGAGGTGCGCAGGTGCGGTATTGTTTCTGGCGGCGGGGACGGGGCTGATGGGGCAGAGCGTGGCGGAGCTGGAGCAGCGGGCGGAACGGGGCGATGCGGATGCGCAGTTCCGGCTGGGGGTGGAGTATGCCTCGGGGCAGAATGGGCCGGTGGACATGGGGCAGGCGCTGGCGTGGTATCGGCATGCGGCGGCGCAGGGCAACGTGAACGCGATGTACAACCTTGGGGTGGCGTACCGGAATGGCCTGGGAGTAAAGCGCGACGACGCGGAGGCGGTGAAGTGGTACCGGCGGGCTGCGGACCCTGGACATCCGGAGGCGCGGTTCGCGCTGGGCGTGGCCTACGTGACGGGCCGCGGAGTGAAGCAGGACTATGCGAAGGCGGTGTATTGGTTTCGCAAGGAGGAGGAGCAATCCGGCAACGCGCTGACGGAGGTTTTCCTGGGCGAGATGTATACGAACTCCGAGGGCGTGGCCAAGGACGATGCAGAGGCGATGCGCTGGTATGGAAAGGCGGCGGTGCAGGAGAACGTGGTGGCGGAGTACCGGCTGGCTGAGGGCTACCTGATGGGAACGGGCCTGAAGCCGGATGCGACGCAGGCAGCGGTGTGGTTTCGCAAGGCGGCGGAGCAGGGGGCTTCGCCGGCGCAGTACCAGATCGGGCTGATGTACGAGTCGGGCGAGGGCGTGGAGCAGAGCTACGTGCAGGCGTATTTCTGGCTGGCGCTGGCGGCGGGAAGGGAGCCAGATTCGGGGGCGCAAGAGCAGATGGCGGACGAGCGGGAACGGGCGAGCGCGCACTTGACGGCGGAGCTGGCGGCGGAGACGGATGCGCGGGTGAAGGGGTGGAGAAAAGACAGTGATCAGTGATCGGTGAGCCGTGGATTGTGAACCGTGGACTGTGAGTCAGAGCCTCCTGTGTTCCGGAGCGCTGACCCCTGATCCCTGATCACTGACCACTGGTTCGGGCTAGGAGGTTGCGGACTTCTTCGTCTGTGGTCTGGGAGAAGTCTTCGTACCACTGGCCTACGGCGTCGAGGCGGGGTGGGGTGTAGAGGCAGACGACCTGGTCGGCTTGCTGGGTGAGGCGGGTGCAGACGGCGGAATCGGCGACGGGGATGGCGACCACGATGCGGGCCGGATCGAGGGGGCGCAGGGATGCGACTGCGGCGCGCATGGAGGCGCCGGTGGCGAGGCCGTCGTCGACGAGGAGAACGGTTTTGCCGCGGACGTCGACGGGCGGGCGGTTGCTGCGGTAAGCGGTGAGGCGGCGGTCGAGCTCGGCGCGCTCGCGGGCGACGATGTGGTCGAGTTCGTCGGGCGGGATGCCGAGTTCAGCGATAAGGCGGGATGAGAGGACCTGGACGCCTCCGGGGGCGACTGCGCCGATGGCGAGCTCGGGCTGGCGCGGTGCGCCGAGCTTGCGAACAACCCAGACATCGAGCGGGGCGTGGAGCGCGCGGGCGATCTCGAAGGCTACGGGAACGCCGCCGCGGGGCAGAGCGAGAACGAGGAGATCGGGCTGTCCGGCATAGGGGACGAGGCGGTCGGCGAGAAGCTGCCCGGCGTGGGTGCGGTCGTGGAAGAGCATGGGCGACCTGGCCTCGTCTCAGCCTGAGACGACGTTGACTCCTTCGGCCTTGGCTGCTTGCGCCAGCTTCTGGTCGATGGTTGCGAGGGGGAACTGGCGTCGCATTGCGACTTCCAGATAGGCCGCGTCGTAGGCAGCAAGATTGTGGATGCGTGCGAGGCGTAGCGTGTTGCGGGAGTCGCAGCGAAAGTCGATCTCGATGGCAAGCTTCTCCAAGTCATCGAGAAAGCGATCGGTATCCGCGGCAAGAATGCGTCCACGCCGCTCAGCAACGATGAGGGCGTTTCGGATTTCAAACCATAGCAAGGCCGGCGAGACGCCACCTTGCCTGCGAACGCTGAGTAGCAGATTTTCTGCCGCATCGCTCCGTTTGTCCTGGAGCGCCCAGGCGACTACGACAGATGCGTCTAGTGTTAAGGGCAATCAGAACCTCCGGCCTTCATCTCGAGCCGAGAGGATATCCTCCACGGTCATCCCCTTACTGCGGCGACGGATCGCGCGAATGGATTCCACCGCCTCATCGGCTGCTCGATCGAGTTCCGCCTGCTCGGGCACAAGTCGGGCGATCGGACGACCGTGGCGGGTGATGCGGAAGGAGGCGCCGCGTTCGACCTGATCCATAAACTCGAGGAGTTTGGCCTTGGCTTCGGTAACAGCGATTTCGCGCATGGCTCCTCCAAATGACCACAAAAACTAGTCATATTATAGCGCCTTTTGGAGTTGATATGGCCGGTTAAGAGGGGGTGCGGCGGGCGAGATTAACTTTCCCCTTGCGCGGCAAGGGGAGGCATGGCAGACTTCCCTTGTGGGTCAAGGGGAGATTATGGCGAGGACTACACCTGAAACGAGCCGTCTGGAACTCTATCGCGGGACGCTAGACGTACTGATCCTGAAGGCGCTGATGTGGGGGCCGCTGCACGGCTACGCGATCACGAGCTTTATTCGCCGGCATAGCGACGATGCGCTGCTGGTGGAGGAAGGCACGCTGTATCCGGCGTTGTGGCGGCTGGAGGGCAAGGCGCTGCTGGAGGCGGAGTGGGGCCTGTCAGAAAACAACCGCAAGGCCAAGTTCTACCGCATGACCAATGAGGGGCGGAAGTATCTGCACCGGGAGACGCGGGCTTGGGAGGCGTATGTGGCGGCGGTGGCGAAGGTGCTGGCAGTAACTCAGCCGCTCGGTGAGCCTGTGGTTGCCGGAGAGGCGCAATGAAGACGCCGATGTGGAGGCGGTATGCGCGGATCTTTGGCGCGGACGCCCGAGCGGACGTGAAGGACGAGCTGCGCTTTCACCTGGAGTCGAAGACAGAAGAGCTGGTTGGCCGGGGATGGACTCCAGGCGAGGCGCGGCAAGAAGCGGAACGGCAGTTTGGCGACATGAGCTCGATCCAGCGGATCGGCGAGAGATGGGGGAAACGGATGGAGCGGAAGCGGCAGTGGAAGGATCGTTGGGCGGATATGGTGCAGGACCTGCGATACACGGTGCGGACGCTCAAGCGCGATGCGGGATTTACGGCGGTGGCGGTAGGGATCCTGATGCTGGCGGTGGGGGCCAATGTGGCCGTATTCAGTGTGGTGAATACGGTGATGCTGCGGCCGTTGCCGTTTGCGCAGCCGCAGCAACTGGTGTGGATTGCGCCGCCGCCGCAAAAGTGCGGGATGTCGTGCTCTACGTACTCATCGGATGCGTTTGATGAGTTCCGGGCGGAGACGCGGTCGTACCAGGACGTGACGGGGTACTTTGCGTTTTCGACGGCGGACAATCTGCGGCTGACGGGGCATGGGGATCCAGTTCCGGCTACGGGGATCGACGTGATTGCGAATTTCTTTCAGGTGCTGCGGGTGCAGCCGGAGATGGGGCGGCTGTTTACTCCGGCCGATGCGCGCAACAATGCGCCGCCGGTGGTGCTGCTGACAGATGCGTGGTGGAAGCGGCAGTTTGCGGGCGACAAGAGCATTGTGGGCAAGACGATCGACCTGAATGGCGGGCAGACGACGGTGATTGGAGTGCTGCCGAAGAGCTTCGATTTCGGCGCGGTATTTGCGCCCGGAGCGAAGGTGGATGCGCTGACGCCGCTGAACCTGGACCAGGCGCGGAACGAGGGGAACATTGTCACGTTCATCGGAAGGCTGAAGCCGGGCGTGACGGTGGCGCAAGCGCGGGCCGAGGCTGACGTGGTGTCGCGCGATCTCTATTTCGAGGTGAGGTACCCGGAGTCGAAGGGGAACTACAAGGGTGCAATTGTTCCGGTACAGCTGAAGGAGTATGTAACGGGTCGGCTGCGGCGATCGCTGGCGGTGCTGTGGTCGGCGGTGGGGATGATCCTGCTGATTGCGTGCGTGAATCTATCGAACCTGCTGCTGGCTCGGGCGACGTCGCGGAGCAAGGAGTTCGCGATGCGCGGCGCGCTGGGGGCCAGCAGGATCCGAATTGTGCGGCAGCTTTTGACGGAGAGCCTGGTGCTTTCGGGGGTGGGATCGGCTCTGGGGCTGGGGGTGGCAGCGGGATTGCTGGCATGGCTTTCGCACCAGAGATCACTTGCGCTACCGCTGTTCAACGAACTCGGGATCAACGGCCCGGTTGTGGGCTGGACGGTGGCGATGGCAGTGGTGGCGGCAGTGCTGTTCGGGCTATTGCCGGGGTTGCGCATTTCAGGGGGGAACCTGAACGAGGCGCTGAAGGACACGGGCGCCGGGTCAGGGATGGGCCGCAAGCACGAGCGGCTGCGGTCAGTGCTGGTGGTGACCGAGGTGGCGCTGGCATTTGTTCTGCTGGTGGGAGCGGGACTGCTGCTGCGGAGCTTTATGAAGGTGCTGGAGGTGGACCTGGGATTCCAGCCGGCGCATGCCGCGGCGGTGAGCGTGCTCTATGACGACAGCGCGGCGAACAATGCGGCGAGCGCGGAAAAGCGGGGTGTGATCTTCTCGCAGATCCTGGAGCGGGTGAGCGCGCTGCCGGGCGTGGAAGCGGCGGGCATGGTGGATTATCTGCCGCTGGGGCAGAACCGGGCGTGGGGCGCGCCGGCTCCGGAGGGCAAAACGTACAAGCCGGGCGAAGCGCCTTCGCCGCTGGTGTACGTGGTGACGCCCGGATATTTCCGGGCGATGGGCATGCGCGTGGGTGGCCGGGACTTTGCGTGGAGCGATGGGCCGCACAACGAAGAGGTGGTGCTGATCAATCGGGCGGCGGCGCAGTTCTACTGGCCAGGCCAGGATGCGGTGGGCAGGATTCTGGTGAATGGAAGGACAAAAGAGCGGGTGATCGGGGTGGTGGACGACATGCGCGGGGAGAGCGTGGAAGGACCGGCGGGGTACCAGATCTATTTCTCCGCGATGCAGGAGGGCCCGAACGGAGCGGAGCTGGTGGTGCGGACGCAGATGAATCCGGCAGCGCTGGAACCCGACGTGATGAAGACGCTGCGCGCACTGAATCCCCGGCAGCCGGTGGCGGAGTTTGTGCCGATCCAGAAGCTGGTGGACCACTCGGTGTCGCCGCGGCGGTTCTTCATGATGCTGGTGGCGGCGTTCGGCATGCTGGGGCTGCTGCTGGCAGCGCTGGGGATCTACGGCGTGATTTCGTACTCGGTGACGCGGCGGACGCAGGAGATCGGCATACGCATGGCGCTGGGATCGCCGGCGGGCCGGGTGCTGCGCTGGGTGCTGTTCGGCACACTGCAACTGACACTGGCGGGGATTGCGCTGGGGCTTGGAGTGTCATTGGCGGTGGCGCGGCTGATCGCGGCAATGCTGTTCGGCACAGCGCCCTGGGATGCGGCGACATTTGTGTCGATGGTAGTGGCGCTGCTGATGGTGGCGCTGCTGGCGGGTTACGTGCCGGCGCGGAGAGCGTCGCGGATCAATCCGATGGTGGCGTTGAGGGGCAATTGAGAAGCAGGGACTGAGGGACTGGGGACTAAGGAACTAAAGGACGAGGCGGCGGCGCAAGGGGGCGGCGATGGGCTGGCCCTCGCGGCGCGGCCTTTTGTTATGGGAGGGGTTCGCGAAGCATGTTATGGTTCCTCTCACAGGAGAAGGGCCGCGATGGTGGGAATGCGCCAGCTATTTGGAACGCCGCCCGTTGGGCAGAGCGCCGGCCAGATTATCCGGTGGTGGGAAGCGAGAAGGTTCCACTACAACGTGGTTGTTCTGGCCGCTATTTTGCTGGCGTGGGGAATTGACCTGTGGCCCTTCACGCAGATGCAATCGTGGCCGAAGGTGGTGGCGTATTTCGTCGGGATGTCAGTCCTGCTGATTCAGATTCCGGCGAACATCTGGTACACCGGCGGATGGGTGGTTGACCTGATACTCAAGCGAGGGCTGCACAGACAGTGGACGGGGTTCGCGCCCTGGGCTCTGGGAGTGGGAATGGTCTTCTCGCTGGTGTTCGTGGCGGTCATCATCCTGGTGGTTTCCCGGGTTGCTGGGGTGAATGTCTGAAACCAGCGCGCGGCTGATCCAATTAAAAGCGGAAAAGATAGCGCGGAGTGACTGCGGCGTAGTCGCGATAGAGCGCGGAGAAACGCGCGGAGAGGAACTTTTCTTCGCGGCGAATTTGCGTGTGGAGAACGGCCGGCATGAAGACCATGTAAGCGAGTGCGACGAGGGTAGGACATATCAGGAAGGACCCGGCAATAAAGACATCGCCCGCCAGGTAGATGGGATTGCGAGAGTGGCGGAATGGGCCGGAGCGGATGAGCTGGCCGGGGCCGGTGTGGTCGATGGAGATGCGCCAGGAATGTCCCATGACGAGGTAGGCGTCGGCGATGATGGCGAGTGAGGCGGTCATCAACGCCATGCCTAACCAGCGGGCGGCGGGAAAGTCAAAAAGTGGCGAGCTGATCCAGGGAAGCAGCCAGGGCTGGACATGGAGAGATGTTTCGAGGGTCTGGAAGGCGAAGATGGCGCCGCCGAGGGTAACGCTGGCGGAAAAGAAGTCTTCGCCGGCGACAGTCCGGGTGGACCGGCGAAGCAGCAGGTTGCCGGCGATGAGAATTCCAAGCATGGCGACGGCTGCGAGATGAAACCAGTCGGCGAAAGAACGGGGCCCGACCTGGGCGGGGGCAAGCCCGCTGAGGTTTGCGCCGATTTCCAGCAGGCCGCAGAGGACGTTGAGGGCTACGACGATCTCAATGAAGGCTACGCGGTTGGCGATGAGGCCGCGCTGGCGGATCCAGAGCAGCAGAAGATTACAGGCGGGCGCGGCGAGCAGCGCCAGGTTTTGCCAGGGCCAGGTGCCGTTTGCGACGACCACCACGGTGCACACCGCGGCGAGGATGCACAAGGCGGCAAGCCAGGCGACGCGCCGGGCCGGCTGGGGCGATGGACTGCGCCACATATCGATGACCGGCGTGATCATGAGCACGAAGAAGGCCAGGGACATCCATGTGTAGGCATTGAACGGATGGCCGGCGCCGGGCTGAGGGGAAAGGACGCAGGCGGCGCTCCAGCCCGCCACTTGCGCAAAGTAGGGAGCGGACTCGCGCGGCCGGGAGCCAAAGAGCGCGTGGCGAAGCGAGTGGGCGAGCGTGAGGACGGCGATGCCAAACAGCAGGAGGAGCAGGGGGCTGGGTTGGCGCTGCAGCAACAGGGCGGCCGCGGTGGCCGCGAGAAGGACTCCGCATGTGAGCAGAACCATGCGCAAGGGGCGCGCACCGTGGAGCATGGGATCGCGCGATTCGTCGCGGCGCGCGTCGATCAGGTCATCGAGCCAATAAGCGAGCAGAGTAGCGCAGCCGATGATGAGGGCGGTGCGCAGGCGAAGCTGCGAGAGCATGGCAGCGCCGCTGGCGGCCGTCATGACGGCTGCGGCAAAGGCTACGGAGAGGCGGCTGTAATGGTAAGCGGCCAGGATTTTGCGGCCCGCGGACGCGGGATGCTCAGTGGTCACTATCGGCACGATGATTGTTTTGCGAACCGAGTGTGGAGATGTTCTTGCGGCTGAGCAACATGTCGCGCAAGCGCAGAAAGAGCTGTTCGGTCTGTTTGCCGAAGTAGCCGAGGATAAACGCGGTGCCCGCGGTGGCCTCGAAAGAGTCGAGGGAAATGCTGAAGATCTTGAAGCCGGAGAGCTTGAGAACGATCATGACTGCTGCGGCGATGCTGGTATGGCATCCGAGAATGCCGATGTACTCGGCCAGGTCATGGGGCGGATTGGGGACGTGGCGGCGATAGCGCGCGTTCATGCCGGCGATGCGCTGCGACCAGACGCCCAGGGAAGCCCACATGAGGATCTCCGCGGTGAAGTCCATGGTGGTGGGAGGGCTTCCGCTGACAAAGGTGATTTTCGAGAGCTTCGCGATGTTTTCAGCGGAATAGAGATTGAAGGGATTGGGCAGCAGGAACTGCGCGCCGTGCCAGTGGCAGTAGAACTCGATGAAGGCGAGCTCGGCCGCGGTGATGGCGAGCATGTAAAGGAGGGGAAGCCATGCGGCGAGGGTGCCGGCGGGCGGCGGCAGCGGCTCGGGGTTGGGGACCAGGGATTCCTCGACCCGAAGCGCGGGCGCCTGTGGCACCAGGGCTTCAATCAATGCCGGCTTCGTCTTGTGTGATTCGAGTCCAATCATGGGATACAGGCCCAATCAAGTCCCTGCAAGGGGATCCCGATGCGTAACGGTAGAAGAGGGGAAGGAGAAGGAGAATGGGGGCGGTATGCGATCCCCTTGTTGTTTGGCTATGAATCTACTTGAATTTACGGGCAGGGACAAGGGGAAAGTGCCGCGGGCAAGCGGGGATCAACGGCGGACGTAGCGGCGGCCCTGGACCTGGTAGTTGCCGCCGGCGACGCGCGCGATGGCTTCAGAGTAGGCGATGTGCTCTTCGGCGAGGATGCGGCCGGCGAGGGAGTGCGGGTCGTCGGTTTCGAGGACGGGAATGGCGCGCTGCAGGATGATCACGCCGTGGTCGAGGTGCTCGTCGACGAAGTGGACCGTGCAGCCGGCGACCTGAACGCCGTAGTCGAAGGCCTGCTCCTGGGCGTCGAGGCCGGGGAAAGCGGGCAGCAGCGACGGGTGGATATTGAGGATGCGGTTGGGGAAGGCGTGGATGAATTCGGGCGAGAGCAGGCGCATGTAGCCGGCGAGGATGACTAGATCGACCTGGGCCGCGCGGAGGTGGGCGAGCATGTCACGGTCGTGTTCGGCGCGGAGACGGCCTTTGGAGACGCAGACGGCGGTGGGCAGGCCGAGGTCGCGGGCGGCGAGGAGGCCGGGGGCGTCAGGGATGTTGGAGAGGACCAGGGCGATTTCCACGCCGGGGAGCTGAACGGAGCGGATGTTGCGCGCGATGGCGAGGAAGTTGGAGCCGCGGCCGGAGAGGAGGATGCCGAGGCGGGTTGGGTGGTTCGGGGCGGGTTCCAAGGATTTCCTCGAATTGAGTTAGATAGCTGGTTTCGCACCCTTGCGGCAGAAACAATCGCAAGGATGGGGCACGGAGCGTCTTTGTCAGGCTGGCGAAGAACAACCGCAGATCCTTCGACTCGCTGCGCTCGCTCAGGATGACATGGTTTGTGGCTGAGCGAAGGGTTTAAAAGCGGGTCCTTCGCTGCGCTCAAGATGACAAGTTTTCGGAAATGACAGCAGTAGCTCTCTTCATGCTATCGCGTGCTCCAGGATTGGGATTCTGGTTATGGAGATGATGCTGATGTCGTCTTCCTGACCGAAGGCCTGAGCGGCGGCTGCGAGTTGAGCGGCGGTGGTTGCGGTGCGCAACAGGTCGTGAACCCGCTCGAAGCCGAAGAGATTGCCATCGGAATCCATGGCTTCGGCGATGCCGTCGGAGAGCAGGAAGAGCTTGTCGGCCTGGTTCAGTTGAAGGCGCATCACCGATGGTTCCGCGGCTTCGATGATGCCTAACGGCAGGGCGCCTGCCATGGCAACGGGCTCACCATTCAAATAGGGCGCCATGTGGCCGGCGTTGGCCAAGGTCGCGTTGCCGTCGGACTCAACGAGCAAGGCGAGGCAGGTGGCCTGGGCGTCTCCCCGGCGCGAAAGGCGCCTGTTCAACACCTCCAATACATATGCGGGGTCAAGGCTGGTGTCGGTTGCGGTGCGGATGGCTCCTACGAGCAATGCCACCAGCATGCCGGCCTTGAGTCCCTTGCCCACCACATCTCCGGCGACGATGAGAGCACTTCCGTTCGTGGGGTGTTCGACGATCTGAAAGAAGTCTCCGCCGACCTCGCGAGCGGGCCGGTATTCCGTTTCAATGGCTAGGCCGGGGATGGAGGGCATCTCCCGGGGGATGAGGACCTGCTGGACTTCCTGCGCCTGCTTTACATCGAGCGCCATCTGCCGCTGGCGGCGAATCGAAAGCAAGAGCCGGCGCAGCAGGAGCAAGGCGATGACCGCAGCCAGGACCAGGTCAGCAGCCTCGTTGTAGAAGATCACGACGCCAAAGGCCAGAAAAGTTCCGTGCATTCTTAGGCTGATCAACTCGCTCTGGAACTGCGAGAACGCCAAGAGCACCACGGCGGGAAGGACCAGCCAACCTTCCTTGCCCTGCTGGCGAATTCCCCTGGCGACGATGAACACAAGGAGGGCGAGCAGCACTAGCCGCACGACACCGGATGCGGCGTGGGAGAACTCGCCAGGCATATGAGGCATGCCGTAGAGCAGATCTTCTCCGAAGAGTTCGAGGCCCATATCCAGGAGAATGAGTGCGGCGATGGCGTTTGGGATCCATGCGGGGCGGCGCAACTGAAACCACATCCACCACACCATTGCCCAGACGCCGATGATGAGCGGCGCGATCAATACTTCGAGGAGCACGAAGAACTCGCGAAGGGACACCAGGTGCGTCCAATTGGCCAGGGAGAAGGCGGATTCGCGGAGCGTGGCCAACAGGATCGCGGCGGCCACCCACAGGTACACCCGGTCGGAACGGTCGAACAGGATGAGGCTGGCGGCGACAACGGTGAGAAGGAGAAACACTCCGGTGAGCAGGCCGGAAAACGCATAATGGCGGACCAGTTCGAGCCAGGCAATATGAGTCTGCGCCGAAATTGCGCTGGATTCGCCCAGGAGCGGCGCGTAATGGAATCCGCCGGTGAACGGGTGATGGGAAAGGCGAACCGGGCTCATCCAGACGCGAAAAGCGAGAATCTGCGGGGGAGGTGCGGCGCCATTGCGGACCGATCCGGAGAGGGCAGGCAACTCAAACATCGCTGGCTGGGGGAAGTAGACCACCGGCCAGGCTCGATCCGCGCCGAAGTTGCCTTCGCTGCCCAGCAGGTGTCCTTGGGCGAAAACCTGGTAGCCGTCATCGACACCGGTTTCTGCAAGGGCCAGTTTCTCTCCGGGCTGCGTTGCGGCGGGCACCTGTATGCGGTACCACGCATAACCCCAGTAGCCGGAATGGCCCCTGCTGGTCCAGCCCTTAACGTAGTGAGGATCTCCGGTGAAAGGATCGACGATGCCGGGCTGCGGGGTGAGATTGACGGTCTCCCAGGGGGAGTCGTTGAAGGACGGCTCGGCCCACAACGGCTGGTGGGTTGCGGGGTCCAGGGGCGAGTCGCCGATGTGGAACTTCCAGGGGCCGTAAAGCGGAAACACGGAATGACCGACGGAGATGGGTGCGGCGGTGGGAGCCTGAGGCTGGGCTCGGGAAAACAAACTACACGAAAAGATCACCAGAAACAGGAGAAAGGAGCTGAAGCACCGCACCATTTCGAGACCTCTGAATGTATGGGAAAGTCGCTGCAGGTACTATACGCAATCGGTGTTACGGGGAGAATGGCGGTTCTGACGCCAGCAGGCGGCGTGTTCCGGTCAGGAGTCGGTGCGCTCAGGTTTCCACTGGTCAACGGGGTGCTGATCCAATTCGTCGCGGCGGTCGTTGCCTTCTTCCTGGGCGCGGCGGCGTTCGCGTTCCTCTCGTTCTTCGCGACCGTCACTCAAGTCTGATTCTCCTGTTTCAATTTGGAAGATCCGGATTTACGTGTATTGCACTCGGCGGTGTTCGCCTTTGACGATGCGGCCAATGACGTAGAACTTCTCTTCGGCGCGGTCGAGGAGGGCTTTGGCGCGGGTGAATTTGGCGGCGGGGATGGCGGCGATGAGGCCTACACCCATGTTGAAGGTGCGCATCATCTCCTCCTGGGAGACCTGTCCGAGTTCGCGGAGGTGCTCGAAGATGGGCAGAACGGGCCAGGAGCCGACTTCGATCTGAGCGGCCGCGCCCTTGGGCAGGATGCGCGGCAGGTTCTCCGTGATGCCGCCCCCGGTGATGTGAGCCATGCCGGTGGTGAGATCGGCGGCAACCAGCTTCTGGATGACGTGGAGGTAGCTGCGATGGATCTTCATGAGCGCAGCGCCGGCCTTTTCGCGGATGGGCGTGACGTACTGGGTGGGCTTGTAGCCGGCGACTTCAAAGAAGAGCTTGCGGGCGAGGGAGTAGCCGTTGGTATGGAGGCCGGAGGAGGGCAAGCCAATGAGGACGTCGCCTGGCTTGATTCCCTGGCCGGTGACGACCTTTTCTCGATCGACGGCGCCGACAATGAAACCGGCGAGGTCGTATTCGCCGTCGGCGTAGAAGCCGGGCATCTGGGCGGTCTCGCCGCCGATGAGGGCGCAGGCGTTGGCGCGGCAGGCTTCGGCGAGGCCGGTGACAACGTCCTCGGCCACATCGGGGTCGAGTTTGCCGGTGGCGAGGTAGTCGAGGAAGAAGAGCGGCGTGGCGCCCTGGACGGCGATGTCGTTGACGCAGTGGTTGACCAGATCCTGGCCCACGCTGTGATGGATGCCGAGCTCGAAGGCGATTTTGAGCTTGGTGCCGACGCCATCGGCCGAGGAGACGAGGATGGGATTCTTGAACTTCTGGAGGTCCAGGCGGAACAGGGCGCCGAATCCGCCGATGCCGCCTAAGACATTGCGATTAAAGGTCTTCTGTGCCAGGAACTTGATGCGTTCCTTGGCGCGGTCGCCAGCGGTGATGTCGACACCGGCATCGGCGTAAGAAACGGATTTGGGGTTGGGCTGGTCGGGCACGATGAGGGCTTTCTCCGGATGTAACGGCGCGGCTCGGCTGGCCGGAAAGGATGATTCTAGCAGGAAGAAAGGGACCGAGGGACAAGGGACTCAGATCGGACTTACTTGCTACTGACCGCTGACAACGGATAACTGAAAACTGACAACTGACGCTGAGGCCGCGATGGGAACCTATACTCGGGAATACGCGTAATGGATGGGAGAGGACGATCGCGATGAATTGCAGATCGAACATGAGGTGTGCGGGTTGGGCCGCGGCCGGGCTGGTTCTGGTTGCGGGGGCGGCGGGTTGCCGTGTGCACGTGGACAAAGGGGCCAACGGTGAGGACAAGAAGGTCCAGGTGGATACGCCGTTTGGGGGCGTGCACGTGAACACCGACGTGGTAACGGCGGCGGACCTGGGTTTGCCGGTATATCCGGGCGCCGAGCCGGTGAAGGGCGACGATAATCACAAATCGGCCGATGTGCATCTGGGATTCGGCGAGTGGCAGTTGCGGGTGCGGGCAGTGACCTACGACACCCAGGACTCGAAGGAACAAGTGACGGTTTTCTACAAGAAGGCTCTGGCGCGGTTTGGCGATGTGCTGACCTGTGAGGGCGGCTCGCCGGTGGGCACGCCAGCCGCTACCCAGGAAGGGCTGACGTGTGAAGACGGCAAGCACGGCCAGGTGAAGTTCGACAACGGGAACCTGGACATGGGCGGGCTTGAGCTGAAAGCAGGTTCCAAGCGGCATCAGCACATTGTGGGATTCGAAAACCCGGTGGCGGGCAAGACACGGTTCGCGCTGGTGGCGCTGGACCTTCCGGCCGGAGTTGAAGGCAACTCCGACAAGAGCGACTGACGAGCGACGGACGATGGTGAGGCAACGAGGGCAGCCTGTGGGCTGCTTGGGCTGCTCTCGTTTTTGTGGGAAGGGGCAGGATGGATGTCCTACAATGCTGCGAACGGAAATACACCTTTTCTGTGGAGCCGAATTCCCCATGATGAACAGACCTATGCAGTTTTTTGCTGCGACACTCCTTTGCGCGGCCATAACAGTATTTGCGGCCGAAAAGCCGAAGCCTGCTCCCGCGGCGCCTACTGCAACCGATCCCTATGCCGAGGTACAGCCGGGCACGGAGACGCTGGACCTGGCGATGTACCAGCGTATTCGCGAGGAAGGTCTGAACCACTCGCACGTGATGGAGTTTGCGACGGCGCTGATGGATGGCATCGGGCCGCGGCTTACGGGGTCGCCGAACGCGATGAAGGCGAACGAGTGGACGCGGGACACACTGACGAAGATCGGCCTGGAAAAAGCGCACCTGGAGGACTGGGGCGAGTTCGGACTGGGCTGGCAGCAGTTGAACACCTGGGCGCGGATGGTGACGCCGGATACCGCGGTGCTGATGGTGCAGGCCACGCCGTGGTCGCCTTCCACCGAGGGTGGCCCGGTGACGGGCGACGTGGTGTATGTGAGCATCCAGGACGAGAAGGACTTCGACCAATACAAAGGCAAGCTGGCAGGGAAGATCGTGCTGTTCGGCGCCATGCGGCCAGTGCCTCCCGTGGACAAGGCCCTGTTTGAGCGCTACACGGACAAGGATCTGGAGGATATTGCGGCGTTTCCGGTGAATGCAAATGGGGGGGGGCTGACGCCGGAGATGATGGCGCGGATGCGCGAGCGGATGCAGCGGGTGCGCATGCTGGATAAGATTGCGCAGTTCTTTGCCGACGAAAAGGTGGCTGCGGTGATTGAGCCCAGCCGCGA
Source organism: Occallatibacter sp. (assembly GCA_035552475.1). Taxonomy (GTDB): domain Bacteria; phylum Acidobacteriota; class Terriglobia; order Terriglobales; family Acidobacteriaceae; genus Telmatobacter. The sequence continues at coordinate 46,823 of DASZLE010000037.1, read as the reverse complement.
TGCGAAGAATGGAGGCGGATCGGGAGGCACGTTCTTTGACGACAACGGCGCAACGCTGGGCCGCACGCCTTATCTGGCCGACAAAGCGGTAAAGATTCCGGTGGTGGTGGCGGCTATCGAGAGTTACGGACGTCTCTATCGCCTGGTGGAGGCGCATGCGCCATGCACGGTGCAGGTCGACGTGGAGACCAAGTTCACCGGCGATCACGAGCACGGATATGACACGATCGCCGAGATTCCCGGAACTGATCCGAAGCTAAAGGATCAGGTGGTGATGGTGGGCGGGCATCTGGATAGCTGGATTGCAGGCACCGGGGCGACGGACAACGGCGCGGGAACGATCGTGGCGATGGAAGCCGTGCGCATTCTAAAGGCGCTGGATATAAAGCCGCGGCGCACCATCCGGATCGGGTTGTGGACCGGCGAGGAAGAGGGCATATTCGGCTCGAAGGGCTATGTAACGCAGCACTTCGGCTCGGCAAAGACCTCGACAGCGCCGGACCAGATGCAGTTGCCGGAGTTCATGCGCCGGAGCGTGGGGCCGCTGGAGGTGAAACCGGAGCAGAAACTCCTTTCCGGTTATTTCAATGTGGACAATGGCAGCGGGATGATTCGCGGTATCTACACGCAGGGCAACGCCGCGATCGCGCCCATCTTTGCGCAATGGATTGCGCCGCTGAAGGACCTGGGCGTGACCACGGTGACCAACCGCAACACCGGCGGCACAGATCACCTGAGCTTCGATGCGGTGGGCATTCCCGGATTCCAGTTCATCCAGGATCCGCTGGACTATGAGAGCCGCACGCACCACTCCAACCAGGACGTCTATGAGCGGCTCCAGGCAGCGGACCTGAAGCAGATCGCGACGGTGGAAGCGATCTTCCTCTACAACGCCGCGCAGCGCGATCAGATGCTGCCGCGCAAACCCCTGCCGGACCCGGAGAAGGAGCAGAAGCTGAGAGCGCCACTTGAGCGAATCTTCCCGGGAGCGGTCGCGCCGGAGCAGAAGCCGTAGGATCGCGCAGCCATGGGTGTTGCGGCGGCGCAGTTGGGTTTCGAGAAACTTTCTGGGGAACCATGAAGCCGGTGCACGGGTAGTGTCGTTTGAATTGAGGCGCTACCCAGCTGCCCATTCGGGAGCCGGCCGCGCAGTTTCTGGTACACTGGTCGAAGCGCATCCGTGGGTCGAACAAACCAGGCCATGCTCGCGGGGCGCTCCTGCAAATGTGTTCGGGGAGTGGCTCAGCCTGGTAGAGCACCTGGTTCGGGACCAGGGGGTCGGAGGTTCAAATCCTCTCTCCCCGACCATTATTGTCAATCAAATACATTTGGCGCCCGCCGAAAAATCCACTGACTGTAGCTAAAATTGTGAGGGCGATTTCCTCCAAGTTCCTCTTACCTCCTTCCAAGCTGAAATACGGCCAACTGTTCAGGTGATCGAGGATCACTTTCCAAGACCCAAACTCAAAAGGGCGCCCGATGTGCGCCCGGGACATGAAGAAGCGGTGGGCACGGGGAACGCCACCACCACCCTCGTCGGTCGCCGAATCTCCCGCGTCAGTCGTTCCGGCGGGTCGTTGGTCCTCAGGCGGCGCCAGTGCGCCGACTGCACGTGTAGCTCGGCCTATCATCGACACCGGTTTCCACAATCTCGGTTGAAGAAGCCGCACATACAGCCCTATAGCTGCAGCCGGATCCTGGACCTGGTCAGAACCGCCGAGAGCGCAAGGATGAGGGCGGTGAACACCAGAGATTTGATAACTCCCGGCGCTCCCACATTCCAATGGGAGTCGAGATAGGTGATCCCGGCGGACACAAAGAGGAAATACCAAATGTCGGGCAGAAGATAAGTCAGGAGGGTGTTGGAGCCGGCAGAACGAATCGGGAATGTCCAGGCAGTCCACCGCTTCAGATCGCAGAGCCAGTAGAGGAGCATGACAAGGAGGATGGCGGCGCCTACGCTGTACAACGACCAGGTGGGCGTGGCGCGGATCTTGGAGATGCCGAGTGGGGTGAGGGCCACGCCTGCAACAAGTGTGAGCACTGCGAAACCAGCGGCTATACGCATGGAGAACCGCGGCGAAGGCCGTTGCCCGGTACCCAGAAAGAGGATGGAGGTAACCACGCCGGCCATCATGATGCAAGCCAATGCACCATTGCCGACGGGCCAGAAGTACAGGGGCAGGCGAACGGGAAACGCGATGAGCCGCGCGGTCGAAAATGCGCAGAGCGCGACCAGCAGAACGAACCAGAGAGCAGGCGCCCATCTCCAGCGGCGGGTAAGCAGATAGAGGAAAGCAACAGCCAGATAGGTGTAACCGATCAGCCCGAGAATCTCAGGGTAGGAAGGATCGAGCCAGGCAGTCTGGCCACTGTGGGTGGTCCTTCTGAAGAGCGCCAGAAGGACGGCGACGCCAGCCAGCCCGGTGAAGCGGAGAACGGTCCCGTAGGCCGGAAAACGTTCCCATCGAGGATAGACGTTCAGAATGAGCATCATTGAGAGCAGGCCCAGCAGCGCCCACGGACCGCCGCTGAGAGGCATCTTTGCCGGGTCAGCCTTTTCGGCATTCGCGAGAATGAATCCGAGCACCAGCAGACCCAGCGCGCGAGAGACGATGTGCAGACACAGTGCGAAGATGGATGAATTGCGCTTGAGGCGCCGCGCCACGGCCAAGGGCATCGACATCCCGGCCGCGAAGAGAAAGAAGGGGAAGACCATGTCCACGTAAGTCATCCGGTCTTCCCAGGCATGGGCGTGGTTTGTCCACCAGGGCAGGCCGCGCACTTCGGCCACTGCATTCACAAAGATCATCACCGCCATGGTCAACCCGCGAAAGATGTCGATGGAGACTACGCGTGAGGTGAAAGCGCCTGTCGTCTGACTATTGGCGGGCGGAACTGTGGTGGCGATCATTGAGCCTCTCTTTGAGTAGCGGAAAAGCAATGCAGCTCCAGTTCAACTGCTGCGGGCAGTTGGCCCGACAAGCGAGCGGCACACATCGAGATCAGCGTCCGGGCGCCACTCCGGTCAGCTCGATACGTTTCGCCACATCGCCGTCCTGCACGATAACGCCAACCCACGGCGTGCGGACATCGGCGATGCGGGCGTGCCAGATTATTGCATGCTTGTGTCCCTGCTCGAGGCGTGTCTCCTGCTCTGCCGGTTCAATGAGTTGCAGGTTGTCCACACGAAGAGTAAACCGGTGCAGCCCAGCCCCTTCGGCCTCGAGCTGCACTATCACATCCTGAGGCCCCTCATTGTGAACCCGTGCCGTTGTTTCGACGGCATTGCCCTTGCGCAGATCGACCCGATAAGAGCCTGTAGAGAGGACCGCGATCGAAGTGTGCTCCGCGCCTTGCCTCACCGTGTAACGCCCCTGCGGAACCACGGCGCGAAAATGCCCCGGGCCCACTTCCCATGCGGCTGTCAGCACATGCCCGGTTTTCTCATCGACAAGCTGCACCGGGCTGCGGCTGGTGGAATCTGCAACCCCTTGGACAACCGCGGGGCCGCTCAAGTCATGCATGAGCCAGATCCATTCACCCACAGGCTGGGTCCAGACCTCCTTGTAGGTCCAGCAGATCTGTGCCGGCCAATAAGGTGCGTCCGCGGTGCTCCTGGTTTCAATGCCCACCGGAATAGCTCCGACCATCTGCCCCGAACGGACACTATACAGAGGGTTCCAATCATAACCCTCGCCATACATGATGCTGCTGGAGAAAGGATTGCGGCCGACAATCCACTGGGCTTGTTTCTGTGCCAGATCTTCACCCTGCACATCGCCGCGTAATTGGCTGGCCACCGAAAGCGCTTTGGCCTCGGACAGCAGAACGCTGGAGTTGCCGCGAAAATCGAACCATACGGGGAAACGCCGCAGGTAGACTCCGTCCCCCAACGGGATGCCACGGCGCATCTGAGCAAGGTACTCATCGCGATCCGCTTTCCGAAGTGGCGTCCAGGTCTTTGATTCGGGCAAAAAACGAACTTCGCTTTCGCGGTATACCGCCGCGGGCAGCACGTCGTAGGGAGCATTCACGGCGGCAACAGCTTCCTGATAATACTTTGCGTGCAGCACGATGGCGGAGTACCACTGAATCCAGTGCGGATCGTCGGGCAGCGCCTCGCAGAGATCAGCTAGTGCCACAATCGGCTGTTCTTCCTGGCCCATATGAAAACGGTGGAAGATGTTGTCGCGCGAGGGGCCGGTATAAAAGTAGCCAGTCATGCGGATGCTCCACGGCTGGAGAGTGCGCTCCTGGGAAGCAAGGATATTGTCGGCGAGCTGAATGGCGCCATCGGCATATAATCTGTCGCCGGTCGACCGGTACAGTTCAATCGAAGCGATGGCGCCAAAGGAGATGCGCTCCAGCTCGTCCTTCTGTCCGTAGACCTCAGCCAATGGACTAGCGGTCTTCAAGCCTTCCATGGCGAAGCTCCAGTCTTGCTTCGCCGTAGCAAGGCTGCGATTGGCAAGCTCGGGGTCGGCATCTTTCAGCACGCGGGCGGCAAGCGCTTCCACTGCGGCGACGCGGAAGTTCCATTCCGGATCGTTCACCGCTTCGCCGTGGCGATCGTCGGCATCGCCCATAAGGCCGTTGGTCCAGTAGCTGATCAGTTGTCCGGTGCTGCGGAAACCGTCTCCGAAGCTGGTTTTCAGAACCCAGTTCAGGCCCCATTTCGCTTCTTCCATTACGCGCTGCGCCAGTTCGGGATCCTGCTGCTGGCGGTTAAGCCGTTCGGCTAATTCAAAAAGTGCATAGGCGATCCCGGGTGTGTTGCCCGTCGCGGTCAGATCGCCGGCATCGTGGTAGCCGCCATTCACAATGATTCGTCTGCCGTTGTGAGAGGTATAGGCGTCCTGGTGGCAGATGCCGTGAATGCCAGGGATCACGGTTCCGCAGCGCTCGCTATACAGAAAGTTCAGCGCCTTCACTACGCTTTCGCGCCACGCATCATCGCCGATGCGGAAGGGCTGTGTGGTCACCGAACCGGCGCGCAACAGATAACGCCCCGGCTTCTGCACCTCTGTGAAGTCGAGGACCTGATAGTTGCCCAGCGCGGTCAGTCTCTGCTCCACGAGCTTGGTCACCACAGTTGCCCCAGTCGAGGCATTCACCAGCGAGAACTCGCGGGCATTGAGGCCGCTCGCAACGGCGTTCTTGGACGATCCGCTCATGTAGCCGGAATGGCTGAAGGCAATGCGATCCTGCCAAACATCCCAGCCCTCCACATGATCGGGTACAACTTTCTCCAGCGTCAGGTGATCGATGTAGAGCACGGTTTTGTCGCCGGGATCGGGGAACATCTTGGGCATTCCATAGCCGATATCCAGAGCCGTGACCTTGTCGCGGTCGAGAGGTGCAATCTCCCAGACCACATGGTTCCACTGGCGGTTCTTCAGGGGGAGGGAATCGTCGCGGCCTTCGTTTGCGGAATCGGGCAGGATGTGCGCGCCTTCGTTGTGCAGTACGAGCGAGGCCGAGATGGCCGGCGCTCCGTCGATATCCGGGTAGATCCACACGGAGATGCGATTGAAGCCACTCCAGTCCTCTGAAGGGAACTTGCGCGTGGCAATCAGGTCGGTCCAATCGCCGCTGCCATCGACGCGGCCCATGTTGAGTGTCGACCGGATCTGTAACGAGCGCCGGCCTTCTTTGACGTGCTCGGACGAAAGGTTCATCTCTCCTTCGCCTTTGAACGACCAGCTGCTCAGGTTTTCCATCTCGTCCAGCAGCCGGGAATTCAAGACCGCCTTGTTGAGCCAGCGGTACTCGGCTCCGTCGCGAGCGACGGGCTGCATGGGCGTGGGTGGGGAGGACGACTGTATCGCCTGCGTTGCGGCTGGCTGGGTCAACAGGAAGGCCAGACCAACTGCTGACGCGAAGGAGAGCAGGCAGAATCGCTTGCATGAGGGGACCGGATTTAGCGCCATCTGTCTTTCGCCTCCAAGGCAATTGGGTGAACGAACTTTTGTCTTACTTCGCTGCCGTTGAAAACCAGCGCCGATCATTGCCTGCGACCCCACGCAGAACCGCAAGAATTCCCCAAATGACCCGGCTTTCTCTGCACAAGATTACACGTCCTTTGCGTCGCCGCGAGATTTCATCGGCCAGAGTCTTTGGTCGAAATGCCCGGAGATCGCGGGTGCGCTCGAAGATTACCTTAACCAGGCGACGAAGCGGATCGTTCGCGACGAGGCCTTTGGAGATATCAGACGATCTAGCCGGAGACGTCGGGCGTTCGCGGAGGGTTCGCCAGGTGGCCTGCGCTTGACGGCCGGCAGTGTGCGGCGTAACCAGGGTAACCATAAACCAGGCGCCACGTAGGTGGCATGTAGCAGTCTGGATGTCGCGCCGGAGAGGATCGTGCGCAATGAGCAGAGCGCGGCCCGAACCCTGCGGTCGACCTGCTGAACTTGACATTCATCGGGCGCTGAACCCGCGTTCGATTACCGGCGCAGGCGCAGCGAACTCTCGAGGATCACACCCAGCGGCTCAGTGAATTCGCGAAAGGCTGCTTCATCGGCTTCGGTAAACGCCGCGCCTCCAGTCTTGTTCAACATCTGCACTACTGCCAACACATTCTTTTTGTGGTCAAACAGCGGCATGCAAAGGATGGTGTGGGTTCGGTATCCGGTCTCGCGGTCGATGGCCGGATTGAAATCGGGCGATGCATAGGCATCCGGGATGTTCAGCACTTCGCCCGTACGAGCAACGCGCCCAGCGATGCCCTTGCCCATCGGGAACTCGATGCTGATGCGCGTTCCCTCCGCGCCTTGCGCAAGGCGCGAATGCAGGATGCCGCGCGCGGAGTCCACCACGAATATCGAAGCCCGGTCGGCGCCAATGATCAGTTTCACCTTGGTGGTGACGGCGTCGAGGATCTGGTCGATCAGTGCTTCGATTGCGTCTCGATTTCCAAGGTCCAGAGTCTGGAGGAACTGCTCGAACTCCACGGTCATCTGCTGCACAATCTCATGAAACTGTTTATTGGAGAGTTCGCTGACGTGTTTGACCAAGTCACCCTTGCGCTGCAATTGCGCGAATGCGGTGAGCAGGTGGCCGGTGTTAGCGGCCAGTCCGGCGGCAAAAGTGGTAATGTGGCCGTCTTCCAGCGTGAGAATGCGGTCGGCGATATCAAGAATGCGATTATCGTGCGTGACGAGCAGAATGGCGCAGCCCTGTTGCTTGGCGAGGACTCGCATCAGGTCAACTACTTCGCGGCCCGACTTATGATCGAGAGATGCGGTGGGTTCGTCGGCAAGTACGATCCGGGGCCTGCGCACCAGCGCACGCGCAATGGCAACGCGTTGTTTTTGGCCGCCGGAGAGATGCTCGGGATAATAATCCATGCGGTGCTTGAGGCCCACGGTCTCCAGCGCCTCGGCGCACCGCGTTATTGTTTCCTCCTTTGAGAACCGCGGCCCCACTCCGAGCGACAGTTCAACGTTCTGCATTGCCGTGTTCGAGTCGAGCAGATTCTGATGTTGAAAAATGAAGCCGATGTTTTCGCGGATTTCGATGAGTTGGGCGTTGGTAGCCCCATTCAATTCGCGCCCCAGAATGGTCACGCTGCCTTCTTGCACGGAGCGCAGCGCTCCGGCCAGGGTAAGCAGTGTTGTCTTTCCCGACCCGGAAGGCCCCGTCAGCAGCACGATCTCTCCCGGCAGTATCTCCGCGGAGATGTTGTAGAGCACCTGCTTGCGCAGTGCACCCTCGCCGTAGAAGTGATCGACGTTCTGGATCGAAATGACCGACTCTGTGGGCATGGCGCTAGAATATCTCCGCTGGGTCAACCTTGCGCAATCGGCGCACCGCACAATGACCAGGCGTGCGCGATGAAACAGGTTTGACTACTATATGCCAGTGGCATATAGTTTTATATGCAAACGGTGGTCGAAACGCCGATGTATCTGAGAGCCGCCGAAGCCATCTATAACGAAGCAGACCGGGAAGAGATCGTTCGCACCATCGCGGCTTATCCGGAAGGTGGAGACTTGATGCCCGGCACAGGCGGGTATCGCAAGCTGCGCTTTGCACGTCCGGGCATGGGAAAGCGCGGCGGCGCACGGATCGTTTATCTGTACGGCGGTGAGGATCTGCCGATCTTCCTCATCACCGTGTATGCCAAATCGGAGAAGGGCAATTTGAACAAAGCCGAGCAAAATGCTCTGGCTAAGATGGCGAAGAGTTTCTTTGCCGATTACAGGGGGAAGCGATGAGCAAATTGTTTGAAGAGATGGCACAAGGAACGGCTGAAGCCCGCGCCTACATGGAAGGTAAGCGCAAGGGTTTCAAGGTCACTTTACCGGAGACTATCGACGTGCGGGGTCTCCGTAAGCGGCTACGCCTAAGCCAGGGGCGATTCGCAAACAGTTTCGGTTTGTCGGTGGATGCCGTTCGTCATTGGGAGTCTGGCCGCCGCCAGCCGGAAGCTGCTGCGCGCGCGCTTCTTATCGTGATAGCTGCCGACCCTGAATTTGTCATGCGTTCATTGGCGAAAAGTGCGTGAACACATATCCAGTTTTTCGCCAAAACCCTGCGTCTAGTTCGAGAGTGCGCTAGTTTTAGCGCTGCAACATCTCTCTATGTCCAAGAGCGTCGGCGCTTGCGCTAGATCGTGAGGAGAACGTGGTCCGTCATTAAGGTGAGTTTGCTTTTTTGAACCATTGCTTTTGCGGGGATTTACCGGGAACATCCCGACTGTCCCCGTTGTAACTCCCCCCCAAAACTCAGCGTGACGTCCATCACTCATAGGTGTGATACGCCTGAATTATCAGAAACTTCGTATTGACTCCACAAGTTAGCAGAGCTATTTTTAGTTGCCCGTCTCCGGCACGCCGAATCGATTTCCAAGCCCTGAACGCCTCGGGGACGGAGATTTCGTATTGGAGAAATAAGATGTTCCGCCGTTCAAGCATCACCTCTCTAACGCAACGTTGCCCGAGAAGATCAAGGGATTGTTGCTCTGCGCCCTGATGATCCTGGCCGGGACGCCGACTCTCAGTGCCCAAACCAAGTGCTCGACACCGTACGAGACGAACTGCACGGTCAACATACAGTATGGTTGCGGGTGTAACGGCCAAGTGCCCTGCACGATCACTTATGTTGCATCCGTGCAAGATGACACGCCAAACGCGGAGATTCAATACACGGTCTACTGCGGCGGCGCCTATCTTGTAGCGGGCGGATTCTTGACCCATGGGCAGATAACCATCAATGCGTCTCCTATTACAACCAGGGGCCTTCGTGCTACGGCGGGGAACTCACCGGCAACATGTACGCTACAGCACCGGGGTACACACAGAGCAACCAAGGATCTCTCAGTTTCTGAGGGGTGAGAGGGAGGGGCCATCAAAAGGCCCCTCCCCTTTTACCACGCGCCGGACGCAGTTATTTCCAGGGCGCACCGGAGTGTGGAAGGAGTTTGAGATGAGATATGCCCTCTTTGTTGTGGCGTTCGTTGGCTGCATGGCCCTATCCGCGCGGGCTTACGAGACAGTGACTGCGGCACAACTTGAGAACAAGGTATCCAGGCTGAAAACGGAATCGGATCTCGAATGTGCCCATCGCATTTCGCGTCTCCGGCTCTCTGAGCGGTTGAGCGACCCTCGCGGCGCGGCGCTGGAGGTCTCTGTTTCCGGTGACCGCTGCCGGCAGGCGCTTCTGGCGCTGGCAGACGAATCACAATTCCAGGCGCCCCCGGCGAGCGAGATTCCGCCGCAGCCCGCGCCGGATTTAGCCACGCAGCGCGCCATCATCGGCCGCGTGGTGGAATACGTCTCGAAAACCATTCCCCGGCTGCCGGATTTTCTGGCCACGCGACAGACCATGCGCTTCGAAGACATGCCGCAGCGGAAAGCGGACTACGCCAACCAATATGAGCCGCTGCACCCCGTGGGATCGGCTACCGAGCAAGTGAGCTACGCGGACGGACGCGAGGTGGCGGGCTCTGGAACAAAGCCGGGAAACCAAGCGGAATCCGAGCGAGGTCTCTCGACGTGGGGCGAATTCGGGCCGATCCTCTCCACCGTCCTGCTGGACGCCGCCCGCAACAAGCTCGGCTGGCTGCGCTGGGAAGGAAGCGACTCTGGCCCGCTCGCCGTTTTCGGTTATTCCGTGCCGCGCGAGAACTCGCACTACGAGGTGGACTATTGCTGCGTGCAGGACTCGGAGAGTCGCCCCCGCGTCTTTCACGAACTTGAGGGCTACCAAGGCGAAATCTCCGCAGACCCGGCGACCGGCGCGATTCTGCGGCTCACACTGCGCGCACAGATCAAGAGCGGCGAGCCGGTAAGCCGCGCCGACCTGCTGGTCGAGTACGCTCCGGTCGACATTGGCGGCAAATCCTACACCTGTCCCCTGCGCAGTATCGCCGTCTCGCGCGCGCAGAGCCTGAGCCAAGAGAAGGTGGAAGCGATCCAAGCGGGACCGCACGGCGCCGGCGGAGCCGCCCTTGTACCCGTGCTTACCGGCTCTGCCGGGGACGGGACGGAACAGACGCTGCTGAATGAGTCCACCTTCGCGCAGTACCATGTTTTCCGCGCCGAATCGCGCATCCTCACCGCAGCGGAAAGCCCGCTTCCGTTGCCGGGCGCCTCACCCGCGCAGGTGGCGGGGCCGGAGGCCGCCCAGCCTACTGAAGCCGACGTTCCGGCCGGCCCGGTAGCAGGTCGCGAGCCGGCTGCCAGGGCTCCCGCGGCAATGTCATCCGAAATCGCTCTCTCTCCAGCGCCCCTTTCTGCTTCCGAATTATCCCTCGCTCCCGAGATGACCGAAACCGCCGCGCCAAGTCTCTCCAACCTTCCCAACATCAGGCAGGCTTCCTCAGTTCAGACCGGATTCACCCTCCGCGCCATCGCGCGGCTCGTCGATGTGGCCGTGGTCGCATTCGACAGGAAAGGCCGTCTCGTAACCGATCTCAACCCGACCGATCTCGAAATTTACGACAACGGAGCCCGGCAGCAGATAAAGTTCTTCTCCCAGGCCGAACTGGGGGCCGTGCAGGCCGCGCCCACCTCGCTCGCAAACGAGACAGCGCAGGGGCAAGCGCCCGCATCCGCGCCGCTGACGGCCTCCAATCGCGGCACGCCGGCTTCTACGCCAGCCGATAACTCGGGCAACACTGCCATCCTACTCATTGACGCGGGCAACCTGGCCTTCAGCGACCTAAGCTACGCGCGTGGCGAAATGCTGCGTTTTCTCAAGGCCGTCCCGGCGGATGAGCAAGTGGGGCTTTACGTCTTCGGAGGTCACGGCTTCAAGGTTCTTCAGGAGCCCACCACCGACCACGCGAAATTGGCCGCGACGCTGAGTGCGTGGGTGCCCAGCGCGCAGGACCTGCTCCGCGCCCAGGAAGAAGAGTTCCGCAACCGCCAGCAGATGGAGTACGTGCTGCACGCAACCGACTTGCTTTTAGTCAATGGCAACACTCCCACCGGGTACCAGGACTCGGTTTTTCCTGTCGACCCGCAACTGCGCTCCGAGGGAAGCAGGCCCGTCGCGGATGCATTGTTCCTCCTGCTGGGGGTGGCGCGCCACCTGGCGGTGTTGCCGGGGCACAAATCCCTCATCTGGGTTTCCAGCGATAACCTGCTGGCCGACTTTAGCGAAAAGGCGCCCCACGGCGAGAGAGGCGATAAGTACACGGACGCCCTGGCGATGAATGCCCGGGAGGCACTGAATGAAGCGCACATTAGCATCTATCCGCTGGATGCATCGCAACTGGAAGCCGGCGGCGTGTCCGCCGGCCTTGCGAACGCAAATGTGAGAGTGAGTCCGACTGACAGTTCACTCGAAGCCATCTTGTTGCCTAAAGGGCAGCGGCAGGAAGTGATCGACGCAGAGGCAAAGTCGAGACGCGATATCAATCCCGGCCGGGTTACGGCAACGCTGCAGCAGGACACTCACCCGATCCAGGAGACTTTTGTACAACTGGCGCAGGCCACCGGCGGGCGCACGCTGCGCCGTGCCGGAGACATCGCTGCCGAACTGAACTCCATTGTGGCCGACGGCCGCGCCGGGTACCTGCTCAGCTTCACTCCCGACACGCCGGCCGACGGCAAGTACCACGTGCTCACCGTAAAAACCACGCGCCCCGGTGTGACGCTGCGTCATCGCAACGGCTACCTCTACTCCGAAGAACCGGCCACCATGAAGGACCGCTTCCATGAAGCGGTATGGCAGCCTCGGGATGAGAACGAAATCGGACTGAAAGCGGTCACGGTGAAAAAAGCCAGCGGGGCGGCCTTGCGGCTGAACATCGCATGCACGGACCTGCAACCTGTGCAAGAGAATGGCCGCTGGACGGACAAGGTGGATATTTTCATGGTGACGCGCGACGATTCGGACCTGAACGCGGTGGTCATGGGCAGAAGACTGGGTCTGGCACTGCTGCCGGCGACCTATCAGCGGTATATGAAGGACGGGCTCACCCTGGAGGAGAGCCTACCGAACATACCGACCGGAGCCTTGCTGCGGCTGGTTGTAATCGACGAAAACTCGGGGAGGTTGGGATCGATAACTGTCGGCGGGTGGTCCCGATCTCAGGAAGGACTTTCACCCAATTGAGGGTGCCCCCGGTACCTTTGAACTCGCCTACTTTGTGTGTTAAGCAGTAGGGACTCGGCTGCCGGTCAGGAGCGCCAAGGTGCCCCTGCGTCATGCGAGCGCCTGGACCGGACTCGCGCCCTGATTCGGTGGCCCGTGGCGAAAATCCCGTAGGGAGCTTGCGCCGGCAACGGAAGCGCCAGTACAGGGGTTGATGTTCGACACGGCAGGTCGAGGAATTCAAGCTGGAGGTGTCCATTGGACAGCGCTTTTCAGTTCTTTGCCGGTATCGACTGGGGCTCGGACAAGCACCGCGTTTGTTTGATAAGCCGCGATGGCCAGATCCTGGCCGAACGATGGATCGAACACAGCGGCGACAGCCTGGCGGAACTGGCCGCATGGCTCTCTCCAGCCTCCATCCGCCTTACAACCGCTCGCTTGAAATCCCCACTGAAGGTCCGCTTCTCAACCTGGGACATCGCTCCTCTTTCGATTCGCCTGTCCTCTAATTATCGTGTCTCACTTCAGGGGTTCACTCCACGGGATGTTCCCTGAGAGCAAGTGTATTGATCAGGGAAGGTAAACCGTGAGCTTTGCTTGAATCGAAAATGCGATTTGGCTACTCCATCGGCGTGCGATTATCTATATTGACGTTCGGGTAGGCGCGCCATGAATGTGACCTTCTGGGGAGTACGCGGCGGCATTCCCACGCCGGAACCCGGGAATCTGCAATTCGGCGGGGATACTGCGTGCGTCACGATCGAAGCAGAGGGAAGACGCATTGTGCTGGATGCGGGTACCGGCATCCGGCAGCTTGGCAATGAGGTTTTGCATCGGCACGCGACATCCGCGGTGAGCGAAGATATCCTGCTCTCCCACTTTCATTGGGATCATATTCAGGGCATCCCCTATTTCGCGCCGCTTTTCCAGAAGGGTGAAATCCGGTTTTACGCCCATGCTCCCGCGGAGCGGATACATGCTCACCTTGCCGCTCAGATGGCAGAACCGTTCTTTCCGTGGCCGCTCGATGCCGCCACGGCGAACAAAGAATTTCGGCCGATCCAGTGGCACAAGCCGTTCGAGATTGGGCCATTTCACATTGTGCCGTTTCCTCTGCATCATCCTCAGCAATGCACGGGCTTCCGGATCCAGAGCGGAGGTCGCACCGTGGTCTACGCTACGGATCATGAGCACGGCAATGCGGAAACCGACGCCTTCCTGCTCGACTACGCCATGGGCGCGGATATCCTCATTGCCGACGCGCAATACACGCCGGAGGAATACACGCAGCATATTGGCTGGGGACACACCACATGGTTGGAGGCGGCGAAGCTGGCGGAGCGTGCCAAGGTCGGGCGGCTGGTGCTGTTCCACCACGATCCGTTGCGGGACGACGATGCCATGGGAGAAGTTGTTGAATCGGCGCGCAAGGTATTTGCCTCGACTGAGGCGGCACGCGAACGAGCCACGATTACGGCGGAAGGCATCGTTCACCACGGTATTGCGGGCTGAGTGCGAGAAGACCTGCGGGACAAATGGCAAGTCATGAACCGGCGATTGAAAGAGGAGACAATTGAGCCTTCTTCCCCCCCACGATCCGCTTCTCGGCCTGCAGGTCCACCCGATTCGTGTGCTTCTGGTGGATGACCAGCGTATTGTGGGCGAGACCGTGCGCCGCATGTTGGCCGGTCATACGCCGGAGATCGAGTTTCGTCTGTGCCTGGATCCCACCGCGGCCCTCGCGATGGCCACCGAATTCGGACCGACGGTCATTCTCCAGGATCTTGTCATGCCCGGCGTAAACGGCATTGATCTGGTGCGCGCATTTCGCGCCAATGAAGCCACGCAGCGAGTTCCGATCATTGTTCTATCGTCCAAAGAGGAGGCTGCGACGAAAGCGGAGTCGTTCGCTGCCGGCGCCAATGATTACATCGTAAAACTGCCCGATAAACTCGAGTTACTCGCTCGCATTCAACACCACTCCGATTCATTCGTGCACCGGCTTGAGCGCGATGAAGCCTATAAGTTGCTGCTTCACCAGCAGGAAATGCTAAGCCAGTTGCTCGCGAAGGTGTCGGAAGAAAAACAAAAGAGCGAGAATCTGCTGCTGAATATTCTGCCCGAGGCGGTAGCCTCGGAACTCAAGGAAGCCGGCGTTGTCCGTGCCATGCGCTTCGAGCTTGCCGGCGTGCTGTTTGCGGATTTCTGCGACTTTACGGCGATCTCTCATACGATGAGCGCTCACGAACTGGTTTCTGAGTTGAATGAGTGCTTCAGCGGCTTTGATCGCATCGCCAGGGCGCACGGCGTGGAGAAACTGAAGACCATTGGCGACGGGTATCTCTGCGTGGCAGGTGTGCCCCAGTCGAGGCCAGGCTCTCTTGTTTCACTGGCGCACACGGCACTTGAAATCCGTGACCAAATCGCAGCGCGACGCAAGGAAAAGATGTCCGGCGGGGCCCCGTATTGGGACGTGCGAATCGGCATCCATTGTGGCCCGCTGGTCGCGGGCGTGGTGGGACTGCACAAGTTTGCGTACGACGTCTGGGGCGACACCGTTAATCTAGCTTCGCGCCTGGAGTCCTCGGGGGCGCCCGGGCGCGTCAATATCTCCGACGAATTTCGAGCGCACTTGCCTGAAGGCGCAGTATGTGAACCCAGGGGCTTGGTTGCCGTTAAAGGCAAAGGCCAGGTCGAGATGTTCTTTCTTGATTCGCTTTAATTGAGAATGCCGCGAAAAATCGGAACTGTCCTCGGGCGCTAAGTCGGTAATTCTGAGCCGCGCAGAAGCTCCCAAACCCTCGATTGAGATGCTGGAGGCCCAGGATTCCTGCGACGGCAAATGCTGTATTGTTCTATTAATCCATGCTAATCTGATGTCCTGTACCCCCAGTTCGCTTCCCAAATTGAGCTGTCATCCTGAGCGAAGTTTGGCCGGTTTTCTGGCCAAATGGAGTCGAAGGATCTGCGGTTCAGGCGTCCATTTACGCAACGAAGGTCATAAAACACCCCACTTGTGTTCCAAGGATTTATGCAAACCACGCGCATCGGCCTGCCGATTGTGTTGCTCGCCTGCCATTTGAGCCTTCTTTACGCACAGGACAAGCCGGCGACCACACTATCTCTGTCCTTGCGTGACGCGGTCAGACTCGCCCTTTCGCCGGGGGGGAATCTGGATGTGGATGTGGCCGACCAGTCAGTCGCGGCGGCCCAGGCGAGATTGCGGCAGTCGCAGGCCACAAACAAGCCCAACGTCGATTTTTCCTTTAACGCGGTAGATGAACGGCTGAACCTGGATGCGTTTGGCTTTGGGACGATCCATGAGCCAGGCTTCACGTTTCCGAGAGCGGTGGGCCCATTCGCAGTGCTGGAATCCAGGGTCCATATTCGGCAGAGTCTGTTCGACGAGGAAAGCATGCACCGCAAACAGTCCGCGCGCGCCGGAATCGCGGCTGCACAGACGGAAGCAGACGAAGTGCGCGATCAGATTGTCGGACAAGTGGCGCGGCTCTATTTTCAGGCCCAGCGCGACGCGTCGGCTGTCGATACGGCCCAGGCCCTGATTGTGACGGCGGAATCGACTTTGAAGGAGATCGATAATCGTAATGCCCAGGGTCAGACGCTGGGTATGGATGTTTCGCAGGCCCGGGTCGATGTCGCCGCGGCCAAACAAGACCTGTTGAAGGCTCAACTGGAAAGGGCCCGCACGGAGATTGACCTTCTCAACGCGATGAACAGGGATCTGAACACGCCGCTCGAGTTGACGGACCCATTGACGTTTGCGGTGCAGGATATGCCTCCGGCCGACCAGGCCGTCGCCACGGCCCTGCAATCGCGCGGTGAGATCCTGCCCCTCGAAAAGAAACTGCAAGCGACGCGTCTCAACGATGCTGCAATTCACTCGGAACGCCTTCCCACTCTGGACGGCTATGCGAATGGTGGATCCACGGGAACCAGTCTTCCCACATCGACGGGCACCTACGACGCCGGGGTCACGCTGAGAATACCGATTCTTGACGGAGGCAGACGGGAGTCGCAGCGGGCGGAGGTGACGGCAGACATTCGCCGACAGGAGTTACAGCTGGCCCAGCTGCGAAAACGGGTGGAGATCGAAGTGCGGGAGGCATTGCTCCGGATGGACCTGGCGCGCGGCTATGTGGAGTTGTCGGAAGCGCGGTACCGGGTGGCACAGGATGAGTTAGAGCACAGCCGACGCAGTTACGCGCAGGGCGTCGGCAGCCAGATGGACGTCAATGGTGCGCAGGCCGGCCTGGCAAGAGCGGCAGACGGCCGCGCGGTGGCGTTGCATGACTGGAACGAAGCGCGTGTGGACCTGCTGCAGGCGCTGGGGACAATTCGGACGCTGGCCCAATGACGATAATGGACCTCCAAATCGACAAACAACCGCGAATATCGTACCAGCGAACAGCCCGGAGGACGGCGTGATGAGCGGGAATTGGACGGATAACAAGTCCCTGAAGTGGGCCGGAGCGGCGGCCATATTGGTAGCGCTTTCCGCGCTTCCGATCTGGTATACCCTGCACCAGCGGAGCCCAAAACAGGGTTTCGCGGTTCAACCCGTAGATCCACCCGCTGAAGAGGGGGACAAGGTCTCCTGTCTGGGGCGAATTCAACCCGAAGACGGTGTGATCCACGTGGCCGGCCCGTACATTTGGGGCGATTCTCACGCGCCACGGGTAGAAAGCCTCAAGGTGCAGGAAGGCGACGATGTGCACCAGGGGCAGGCGCTGGCGGTGTTCGTAGGGAGGACCAACCTGGAGGCCAGTTTGGCGCAGGCGGAGGCGCAGACTGCCAAAGCGCGCCTCCGGGCGGAGCAAGTGAAAGCGGGGGCCAGAAAGCCAGATCTGGCGGCGCAACAGGCCGAGGTTGACCGGCTGGAGGCGGTGGCACAACACGCCGCAACCGAGCTTCGCCGCTATGAAGCGCTACGCGCCACCGACGACGTTACAGTCTCCGAAGTGGAGGCGCGGCGCAATGCGGTCCAGGTTGCCGAATTCGCTGCCGAGGCGGCTCGGCATCGTCTGGAGAGCATGCAGCAGGTCCCGGACACGGATATTCGTGTGGCCGCGGCGGATCTGGCGGAAGCGGAAGCCAACGAGAAGCGCGCGCGCCGCGATTTCGAGGTCAGTACCATCTACGCGCCGGCGGATGGCAAGGTCCTGAAGATCAATGCCCGGGAAGGCGAAGAAGTGGGATTATCCGGATTGCTGGATATGGCCCGCACCAGAAACATGTTCGTTATCGCGGAGGTTTATGAGACGGATATCGGTCGGGTTCGCGTGGGTCAGCGTGCCACGATTTCGGGCGATCTCCTCGGGACCACAGTTTTGACAGGCGTGGTGGAGCGGATCGCGCATAACGTGAAAGATGCCGTAGTCATGCCCGGGGACACGGTCTCATTCTCTGACAAGCGCATCGTCGAGACCGTCATCCGGCTGGATCGAAACGAACCGGCAGCCAATTTGATCGGTGGCAAGGTCATCGTGGTGATTCAGGCATGAAAATGGCCCTCGCATGGCGTCAGTTATTCAAGCAGCGCGCGCGCCTGCTTGCCGCCATTGCCGGAATTGTTTTTGCTGTCGTCCTGATCATGGTCCAGTTGGGTTTCCAGGCCGCTCTGTACCAGAGCGCCACTCTGCATTACGATCACATGACGGCGGACATCGTCCTGCTGAGCCCCCAGTACGAAGCGATTATGTACAACAACAGCGGCTTTCCCTCACAGCGTCTGAATCAGGCATACGCGGTGGACGGGGTCGCCTCCACGCTGGCGGTGTACGGAAGCTTTGTGGCCTGGAAGAATCCCTGGACCCACATGGAACGAACGATGTACATGTTCGGATTCAAACCTGTTCCGGGCTTCTTCGATCTTGGCCCCATCAAGGACCCCGGACCCTTACTGAGGAATGGCGACAGTGTCCTCTTCGACGAACTCTCCCGCAAAGAATACGGGGACGTGCCATCTGCGTTCCGGGCCGGAAAACGCGTGGTTACTGAGATGGTGGGTCGTCGCGTGGAGGTGACCGGTCTTTTCAGAGCGGGCACTTCTTTCGGCATCGACGGGGCAGTGGTTATGAGCGACGCGAATTTCTTCCGCCTGCTGCCTGGACGCAGTCCCGACGTGGTGAATTTCGGGCTCATCAAATTGAAACCAGGCTTCGACCCGGATCAGGTCCGAGCGCGGCTGGAGAAGGTGCTTCCGAAGGACGTCCGGGTGTTGACCCACAGCCAGCTTGACGAAGCCGAGCGGGAATTCTGGTCCACCAATACGCCAATCGGATTCATCTTCGCGCTGGGCGTGATTCTCGGGCTGGTGGTCGGAATCATCATCGTTTATCAAATCCTTTACACCGACGTTACTGACCATATGCAGGAATACGCCACTTTGAAGGCGATTGGATACAAGGACAGCTTTCTGTTCGCAATCATCATTTACGAATCCGTGATACTGTCCGTCTTCGGATACATCCCGGGTTTCTTGATCTCGCTGTTTATCTACCGTATTGCCACGAATGCAACCTTTTTGCCGCTCGAAATGACCACTGAACGCGGCGTCGTGGTTTACCTGCTCACGATCGGAATGTGTGTGCTATCCGGCGCTTTGGCACTGCGCCGGTTGAGAAGGGCCGACCCCGCCGAAATCTTCTGAGAATCCGCGGAAGCCGCGGCTACCGGACGCAACTGAACGGGTGGCTCCTATATTGCTTTCCTGGCGCGGAGACGCCACGAATCTTCGTGACGGAGATGTATCCCATGGAACTCGGGCGGGCGCGGCAAATCCTGACGGCGGACGAGATATTCGATCTCGTGCGTGAGGATTTGCACGAGGTCGAAAGAGCGATCTGCATTGAATCGGTTCCGTCCGTCGACACCGTAACGCCCATTTCGAAGTACCTGCAGCAGAATGGCGGGGAGCGTCTGCGCGCGGCACTCCTGCTGCTGTGCGCCCGGTTCGAGGGCGGCGGCGGCAGGATGGCCATCCAACTGGGCGCGGTGGTGGAAATGTTGCATGCGGCCGCCCTGGTTCACGACGACGTGACCGACGTGGAGCAGAGGCGCCGCGGCCGGCCTTCGGCCGACATCCAGTGGGCCAACAGTACCTGTGTGCTGGCCGGGGACTGGCTGTACCTGCGGGCCTTCCGGGTGGCGCTGCAGGAACGCGTCTTAGATCTGGCGATCGGCGCGGCCCAAAAAATGGTTATGGGCGACTTGATTCAACTCAACCGCATCGGCTGCATCGGCATCACAGAGGCCGACTGCATGGAAGTGGTAGATCACAAAACGGCCTGCCTGTTCTCTGCCTGCGGGAAACTGGGTGCGGCGGCTGGCGTGGTCGATGCGCGGGACGGGGAGAAACTCGGCGAATTCGCATGGAATCTGGGAATGGCGTTCCAGTTGATCGACGACGTGTTGGATTTCGTCTCGGGCGAATCGACGCCTGGCAAGCCGGCTGGACGCGACCTCAAGGACGGTAAGGTCACGCTGCCCCTTGTCTACGCCCTGGAGCAAGCAAGTGAGTCTGAGCGAGATCTGGTAGCCGGCGTTCTGCGAGACCGCAGCTACGACGCGGTTCCGTTCGCAAACGTGCTGGCGCTCGTGGACCGCTATGGCGGCATTCAGCGCACCCGCGCGCGCGCCCGGCAGTTCGCAGATCGCGCCCGGCAGATTGTGGCCGAGTTCCCTGACAGCCCCTGCCGGCACGCTTTGTTCACGCTGACCGACCTGGTCACAGAACGCGACTGCTAAGAGCCGGAACGGTCTCGTCGATGGAGCCCGGGGAGTTTCAAATCCTTTTTCCCCGATCATTAAAATCAATTGCTTAGAGCTGATTTCTGGCCAGGTTAGACAGCCTGGGGTTCCCAAAGCCCCAACGGCGCCCAAGCTACAGGCAACCCCAGGAATGAAAGACAAAACGTGCTAAGCGGCGTTCCATGTATAGTCTCCATTACAACTTCCAGAGAAGACGACCAAAGTGGCGGGAGCCCCTTATGATAGCTATTCTCCGTCCAATACAGGCGTTCGGAATGCGTGTGATCGCGCTGCTCGCCTTGGTTGGCTCATGTTCTTTCTTCATTGCTCCAGCACTGGCGCAAACGGACGCGAACGATCTTGCGCAGGGCCGGGAATTGCTTGGGCGGCTCAGTCGAAATCCAGCGAGCCCGGCGGCGGACGGGGCCATTTTCCAACAGGTCGGGGTTGAAGTGGCGCAAAAGCTCCTGCTAGCGGTAGCCACGCACGGGATGCAGCCCGGGGCCACTATCGAAGAGTGGGCGGAGATGCATCGTGCCTACGATGCCCTGATTGAGGTCTGCGCCGATCAGCAGCAGCTTCTAAGGGCCAGCGTGTTTGCGAACCTTCAGGACTTTGCCTATCGCAACAACGAGGGCGATTACACAGAGGCGCTGGCCGCGGCGCGGCGCGCACTCGACCTGCAACAACGCTCAGGCCAGCTGCAGACCATTTCGATTCCGTGGGAAAACCTGGGCGTGGACCTCATTCACCTGGGACGAATTGATGAGGGCGCGAACGCGCTCTACCAGGCTCGCAAGTTTCTTCAGGATCCGACGTCATCGCTGGCAGGGGATATCCGGACCAGGATCATCGCCATTGAGTCATCGCGCGACAATCCGATCGCGGCTCGCCGGGAGTCAGAGGACTTTCTCCACAGTGCGGGCGCGAATACGCCGGCAACATTCCGCGCCAGCGCATTGCTCGCAGCAGCCAATCTCGATATCGATGACCATCGCTATGATGAGGCAGTGGTGCGGGTGCATGACGCTCTGCACACGGTAAAAGGCGCGCCCGACGCGATGTCGAGCGGATACCAGGCCCTCAACGTGCTGCTGACGATCGGGCTTGCGGCCATGGAGAACTTGCCGTATGACCAGGCGCTTAGTCTGTGCGGCAAACTGGATCAGGAATTCCCGGGCCTGCCCATTTCAATAGCAGGGTTCTCGCGCCAGATAGGAAACCACCGGCGCCGTCTTGCCGGGCAGTTTGACCTGGTTCTCCGCGATGATGCCGCGCAGCTTGAACAAGCCCGCCGATCAAACGATGTCACGGGGCAGGTTGCAAGTCTGCTTTCCACCGCCGTCGATTACGCTTACCTGCGCGCAACCACCCAGCAGGTCACCGCGCTGGAGCAGGCAGCAGATCTCCTGCATTCGCCGGCGGGAGCCAGCGTCCCTGCCAATCTTCGGTTCCGTGTTCTGGACCGGCTGGGCGACGCACAACTGGAAAACGGCGATATGCGCGCGGCGCGAGCCGCATATACTGAAGTGCTCAGCGGCATTGAAGCGACCGCTTCTGCGCAGTCTCAGCAACAACTGGCGACCATTTACGCCGATGCACAGCTCGGCATGGCAACGCTGCTCGAGCGCGATGGCGAGGGTACGGAAGCCCGGAAGATTCTCGACCAGGCGCTGAACCCTCCAACTGGTGCGCTGGGGCGATTTACACGTTCGGCCGTGCTGCTGCAAAGCGCCCGGCTCGAAGAGTCAGCCCAATCGACGAGCGCGGAACGTCAGCAACCGGATGAAGTGGCGCGCATCTATCTCGAGGCTATTGCGGAACTGCACAAGGAAGAGGACGCAAATACCGAGGTTTATGCGCGTCTCAAGCTGGTGCATTACCTGGCGACCATTGGAGCTGACAAAGCGGGTGCAGGGGCGACGTCGGCGCGGCGCGAAGCACAGGCGGTGGCAATGGCGCGCGAACAGCTTGCGATCGCGCGGTCGGCGGCAAGTTCCGTCGATCTGGCCGACGCCAGTTGGCGGGTGCGCTTCCTGGAAGGCATTCTCGACCAGGATGAGGGCAAGCGCGATGATGCAATCCGCGATTATGCGGAGGCCGTAAACGCCCTCGACCGCATCCGCACTGGCCTGTCAATGGAGGAAGAACGGAAGTCGTTTATTGATAGCGATGCCGTGCAGGAGCTCTATCGCCGCCAGGTTCAGCTGTTGACAGCCAACGGCAGGAAAGAGGAAGCGTGGCAATATCTCGAGCGCGACAAGGCGCGAACTTTCCTGGAGAGCATGCGCGGACGGCACTTCACTGGATTGTCGCCCGAAAGCGAGCAGGCCGGTTCTGGCGCAGAGCTGCAGCAGCTGGAGCAGAAGATCATGACCACGCGGCTGTCGCTGTCGGCTGAGAACGAGTCCACCCTTCGCCAGTCAGGCCGCACGCCTGAGGGGCTCCAGGTGAAGCTGATCGCACTGGAAAACCAGTTCGCGCTGGCGCGGCAGCAGAAGATGCTCAACCAGGCGCGCGCGACACAGCCGATGGCACTGGCCCCCATCGGGCTCTCGGCAACACAAAACCGGCTGCCCGCGCGGACCGCACTCATCGAGTACGCCGTTCTGGATGGAGAAATCGCGGCATTCGTGGTCACGCGCAATTCGGCCAAGGAACTGCGTTGGCCCGCAAACACCGCTCGGCTGCCGGCAATGCTGCGCAGGCTGAGTGACCAGCTGTCGTCGGCGCCGGTGGAGGAAAGCAATCTGGATGCGGAGCTTGATTCGGCGTCTCAGGTGCTCCTGGCGCCCGTTTTAGGTGCACTCGCGCCTCAAATCGACAAGTTGATTATCGTGCCGACGCAATCGCTCGCGCTGGTTCCGTTCCACGCGCTGCCGCTTCCGCGGCAGGTGTCTTCAGGTGCTCATGGCGCGGAGAAGAAAACCGTCGCCCCAGGTTCTGCCGCCGACCCCGCATCGCGGCCGCTTGTAATCGATCGATACGCTGTTGCGTATCTGCCCTCTGCATCGACACTCCAGTTCCTGCACTTCGGTCCGTCCAGCGCATCCACAGATCTCTTCCTCGGCGCAATCGGCAATGTTTCCAGCGAGAACCGGCCGGCGCTCCCCGGAACGCTGGCGGAGACGGCCGCGATTCAAAGGCTCTATCCCGCCGCGGTTCGGGTCACCGGAGCGGAATTTACCCATGATGCCGCGGTGAAAGCATTGCTCGAGCATCAGGAAGTCCATTTTGCTACGCATGGACGCTTTGAGCAGCAATCGCCGTTCTTCAGTGCGCTGATTACCGCGCCCGCCGAGGGGCAGCCTACGAAGCTTGCGCTTTACGAGCTCACGAACATGGAAGTGAGGGCGCGGCTGGTCATTCTGAGTGCATGCGAAACCGACCGCGGGCCAATTACCCGCGGAGACGAAGGCGTAGGGTTGACGCGCACCTTCCTCCAGGCCGGCGCGGAAAGTGTAGTAAGCAGCTTGTGGAAGGTAAGCGACGAGTCCACGGCACTGCTAATGGAGTCGTTGCACGCGCATCTGCGTCTGGGCGAGCTCGCGCCCGATGCGCTTCGGCACGCGGAGCTTGAAGTGCGGCAAAAATTCCCGCAGCCGTTCTATTGGGCTGCGTTTGTCGCCACGGGCGTTCGCTAGACCCAGGCTTAATGTGAGGCCTGCACGTGCTCCGCGGGCGCTCGATCGCCGTTCTTGGCCTTCAGCTTGACGACCTTCTGATAGAACGCCAGGTATAGCGCGGCCTTCGAATAGAGCTCGGCGATAATCACCGCAATCACCAATGGCACCATTGCGCCCCATGCGGCGAAGCGATGGAAAAGGACCCAGTTTGATGCAATTGACAGCAGTGGCACCAGTCCCAGCGAGATGAAAAACGCAGTGCGGAATTTGAAGCAGTGATAGACCACCAGGGTGGCAAGTCCACCGGCAATCATCAACAGCCCCGTCATCCAGCGGCTGGCCGGGGTGATGTAGGTGCCTTCGATTTCCGCGGCCGCCGCCTGCGCGACGATGGCAGAGCCGTCCATCAGTCCCCTGGGAGTGGCATATTGATCTCGCGCCACCCGATAGGCGCCGCCCACCACCACAACCTGTCCGTTGAAGAACGCGAGATTCTCCCACCCAGGAGATTGAGCGTCCTGCAAGAGGTCGCGAGCCTTGATCGGCGCGAACCGGTAGCGGAAGTCGAGATAATGAGTTTGCCCGGCGTGGCTGGCGGGGTCGTCTGGAGCGTGGCCCGCCACAACCTTCGCAGCGGCGTAGCCGGGGGAGTCCACCGTCCCGCCGCTTTCCAGGACATACGAGTGCTGATAACCACGTACGATGCCGCGTTCATCTCGCGGAGCGATGGCAAGCGCCTCCACCGACCGCTTTGGCAGCTCGCGCCGGCCGAGAGGAGAATCGATGAGGAACTTGCCGTCCTTCAACTGTTCCCCGGCCACGTTCCAGATGATGGGAACATCCGGGACCGGCATCGTGCGGAAGGAATCATCGGAGGTGTCAAGGTCGACAAGAACAGCTTGGGGATGGCCCTTCGCGACAGCGGTGAGAAGCTCGGCGAGGGCATTGGGATCGAGTGGGCTGCGCGCATGAAACAGCGACTTATAGTCGTCATCGTCGATCACCACGAGCCGCACTGACTTCGGCGGCACCGGCCGCTCTACGGCAATGGCGGCATCCAGGGAGCTGTTTGCCAGTTGCTCAGGAAGATTCCGCATCTGGAAGACCACGACCATCATCGCGATAACAAGAAGGGCTAGCTTGGAGTGCGACAGCCGCTCAAGAAAAGCGAATCGCTGGTTTTCAACGAACCCCTGGAGGCGCGCAGTTTCGTGATCGAGAATGTCGTCGAGGGTCATCATGGGCGGCTCTCTGACACCAGGAACGCTCGCAGTAAAAGATGTTCATCGCTTTTTGCGTTCGGTCCTGTCCACGAATCTGCGGCGTTCCTTAGCGCTTCAAATTCATCCCGTTCCGCGCTGTACTGCGCCGGCGATACCACCAGCAGCATAAGATCGGCGACGCTCTCTTCGTCGCCATTTCGAATTGTCACCTCGTACAATCCCGGCGCATCGATCGAGACCGGCCTCCAAGTTCCCTCGGAGGTCAGAACGACTTTCTTCTCCGAGGATGACGACGATTCTCCGGCGCGGGCGATCGAGAACGTGTACGATCCAGCCGGCATGTCCTGCGGCGGGGGTGGCGGCACTACGCCCTGCAATGGATCGAGCGCGGCCACCGCTTCAAGCTCGCGCATGGAGTCAGCGCCCCGTGACAATGTCATGGCATAGTGGCTGCTGATCGCGGGCGGCTTGTTCAGCAGCACTGAGAGGGCCGCCTGCATCATGCCCTTAACCTGGCTGAATGTGGACGACTGGCCGGACGTGGAATCGGCGATCGCGATCGGGTTCCGACACGGATCGTTGGCGGAACCGTCGCAGGCGACTCGCAGGCGCGACATGTCGTCGTCGCGCACGATAGTGATGGCGTCACCGGCATGTCCTGATGCCGAACGGATGCGCGCGCCGGCGGTCAGCCCCTGGCCGCTTTTCAGCGGGCTGGAGCTTCCGTCGAGCCGCCATTCTCCCTTGATATCGAGCACATGCGCCACCATTTGCGGCTGTGAATGCAGCGCCGCAGCGGCAACAACACCAAGCGCGAAGATCGAGATAGCGTGAAGTGTTTTGTGAAACATCGCAAGCATCCGTATCTAACTCGTATGGGCCGGAGAGGTCGTCCGGGCGACGCAGCTTGATCCTCTTGCCGGATTTACCCGGCAAATCTTTCGATTTCAGGGAAGTGAGGCTGCAACTGCGAGGAGTATAGCCGCTGGGCGAATGACATGCCATCCCAAAGTAAAGGGTGTCGCTTTGGCCATTTACGTCCAATCGTGACAAATGTCATCTCCTTTCGCTGACAAACTCCACTGGGGCGCCGCCGCCATCCGCGAGATTCTAATCGTGCCGCTGCGGTGGAGAGTGACGCGGCAAGAGGAGAATCAATGGCCACATCCGCTGCACTTTCCCAGGTCACCAGGTCCCCGCTCATCAACGGGCCCATCGTCAGCCGCTTGATCGCAACTCTGCATTCGGTGACCAAGCGCTATGAAAAGACCCCAGCGCTGGACAACTTCTCATTCCAGCTACGGGCAGGCGAAGTGGTCGCTCTGCTCGGCCCCAACGGAGCAGGAAAGACCACCGCGGTTCGCCTGCTGCTCGGCCTCATCGCTCCCACTGCGGGCTCCGTGCGCGTAATGGGCCGGGACCCTCGCGACTCGGAAACCAGAACCCGGATTGGCGCCATGCTGCAGGTGGCGCGCGTCCCCGATGTGCTCCGCGTCGGCGAACTCATCGATTTGTTCCGCAGCTATTATCCCCAGCCCATGGACGTGCGCGACGTGACGCGAATCGCCAAGCTGGAAGGCCTGAATAACCGCATTTTCGCCAAGCTTTCAGGCGGACAGAAGCAACGCACATTGTTCGGCCTAGCCATCTGCGGCAATCCCGACCTCGTCATTCTCGATGAGCCCACCACGGGCATGGATATTGAGTCGCGGCGCGCGCTCTGGGATGAGGTGCGCGAGCTGGCCGCCGCCGGCAAGACCGTGCTGTTGACCACACATTATCTTGAAGAAGCCGATACGCTCGCTACCCGGGTTGTTGTCATCAACCGTGGAAAGATGGTCTGCGAAGGCACCCCTTCCGAAATCCGGCGCAGCATCTCTGGCCGGCGCATCCGATGCATCACGCAACTCGATCCTGCGTTTCTCTTCTCTCTGCCCACCGTTACGGATGTAAAGCGGGACCGGGAAGCGCTGGTGGTGACCGCCGAAGCTGCCGAGGACGTAGTCCGCGAGATGCTTCTGCGCGACCACACCCTGAGGGGCCTGGAGATTTCATCGCCCGCGCTTGAAGATGCCTTCGTTGCACTTACCAGCCAGGCCTGAACCAACGCCACACTAGGAGACTGATCCATGAGCGCCACTGCAATCGCCCTCGACGTCCGCCCGGCAAGCATCAATTATCTTGGCCGGATCTTTGTCAAAGAGGTCCGCTACGAATTCGTGAGAATGCTGCGTACGCGCGCCTTTTCACTGTCGGTGATCGGCTTCCCCATTATGTTCTACCTCCTCTTCGGCGCATCGAATCGCCATAGTGAGTTCGCGCGCTACCTTATGGTGAGTTATAGCTGCATGGGCGTGGTGTCGGCCTGTTTGTTCGGCATCGGGATGGGCATCAGTCTCGAGCGCGCCCAGGGTTGGCTCGAGTTGAAACTCGCCAGTCCCATGCCGCGTCTCGCGTACCTCTGCGCCAAGATCGTCAGCAGTGCCGCGTTCGCCGTCATCATCCTGTTCATGCTGGTCATTCTGGCTTGCACCGTCGGCGGAACCCGCGTGACCATCTTTGAAATTCTGCGCATTACCGGTATCGTGCTGGCCGGATCGCTTCCGTTCGCCGCGATGGGGCTGCTGGTCGCTGTGCTTGTGCCCGCAAATTCCGCGCCCGGCATCATCAATCTGATCTACTTGCCCATGTCGTTTGCGTCAGGTTTCTGGATGCCGGTGTCCTTCCTGCCCCATTGGCTGCAGAGGATCGCCCCGGCGCTTCCCACTTATCACCTGGCACAGATCGCGTTGAATGTAATTGGCGCGGCGCAACCGGGCAACATGGCCGCTCACTGGCAGGCGCTCGCCGGATATACTTTGGTGTTGTTCGGCGCGGCGTGGATCGTCTTTACGCGGCAAGAGGCGCAAGCGTGAGCTTGATCGGAAAAGGGCGTGAACCGCTTGAGGGCGCGGCTAGGGGATTCGATGACCCGCAGTCGCGCTCTGAGCTCGTCCCCCAGGAAAGTGCGTCGGTGCCGGCGGAAAGACCATCAAGAGACTCGGCGATGCTCTGGAACCATCGCCACGGCCGCTGGTTCGACTTGGTCTGGCTTATCTATTCCGTTTTCTTCTTCATCTATCCGGTACAACGTAATACCGCCAGCGTGTGGATCCTCTTCGCCTGTGCTTACGCGGCATTCCTTGCCCTCTACGTCGGAATCATTCGCGCAACATCGCCACGCATGGCCTACATCTGCATGGTGGCCATGACCGTCCTCGGCCTTTGTTATTACCCCTTAAATCAGAGCGCCGCAGGCATCATGGTGTACGTGGTCGCGTTCGCGCCCTTTATCACTGACTCTGTAACCGTCTGCATCGCCATCTTTGCCGTGGTATCCCTTACCACCGCGGCCGAAGGCATGTTGCTTCATTTTTCGCCCTGGTCGTGGGCCTTCATTTCGCTGTTTTCTTTTGCGGTTGGCGCGGGTAACCTGCTCGCTGCGCAGCGCATGCGGTCGCACTATAAGTTGAACCTGGCTCATGAAGAGATCGCGCATCTGGCCAAAGTAGCGGAGCGCGAGCGCATCGCCCGCGACCTTCACGATGTGCTCGGTCACACACTTTCCGTCGTAGTGCTCAAGTCTGAGTTGGCCGGTAAACTCCTCCAGCAGAACCCCGAGCGCGCGCAAATCGAGATCGGCGAAGTCGAGCACATCGCGCGCCAGGCGCTTGCGGAGGTGCGCGAGGCCATCCGCGGATACAGGTCCGAGGGCCTCGCCGCCGAAATCGAACGGGCCCGCACTGTCCTTGACGCGGCCGGCGTATCCCTCGATTGCACTACGGTCCCGCCCAAGCTTCGGCCCGCGGAAGAAACTATGGTTGCGCTCATCGTGCGCGAAGCCGTCACCAATATTGTGCGCCACGCTCAGGCCAGCCACTGCAGCATCGCCTTCAAAGAGGAAGAAAAAACAAAGGGGCTCGTCGTTGAAGACAACGGCAGCGGCGGCATTCGCCACGAGGGCAACGGCCTGCGGGGCATGCGCGAGCGCGTCGAGTCCCTCGGCGGCCGCTTGTGGCTTGACTCCGGCGCGGGAACGCGTCTCACCGTCGAGATTCCGGGATTGCAAGAGGCGCCATGAAGAAGATCCAGGTCGTGTTGGCGGAAGATCAGGCCATGGTGCGTGGGGCTCTTGCAGCTCTGTTGGAAATCGAGCCCGACATCGCGGTTTGCGCCTGCGCCGCCAATGGGAGGGAAGCTCTAAACGCCGTTGCAAAGCACAGGCCAGACGTGCTCGTCACTGACATAGAGATGCCCGAAATGACCGGCCTCACCTTGGCCGCCGAAGTGCACAGCCGCTTTTCTGAAACTCGTGTCGTGATTCTCACCACCTTCGCGCGTCCCGGCTACCTGCGTCGCGCGCTAGAGGCGGGAGCCAAGGGCTATCTGTTGAAGGATCGTCCCTCCGCCGAGTTAGCTGAAGCCGTGCGACGCGTCCATCGCGGGCTTCGCGTCATCGATCCCGATCTGGCAGCAGAGGCCTGGGACACGGCGTCCGACCCCCTCACCGAGCGCGAACGCCAGATCCTGTGGCGCGCAGGCGAGGGCAAATCCAGCCAGGAAATCGCCGACGAACTCCACCTCTCCGAAGGCACTGTCCGCAACTATTTATCTGAGGCCATCAGCAAGCTCGGCGCCTCCAACCGCGTGGAAGCTGCAAGGCTGGCACGCGCCAAGGGGTGGCTTTAACTGGAAGCGCAGGACTTCAAGGCTGCATCTCCCTCATCAGCTGTTGCGCGAATGCGATAACCTCGATTCACAATCCGCGGGATCCTTGCGGCAGAAGCCAAACGTCTTGCCGCTTCCGCGATTGATAATCCCTTGAAGGGATTTTCCAAAGCCCGTGCCATAGGAGGACTTCGAGTGCGTTGTCGCTCGATTTGTATTGCAGTCGCGTTGCTCGCAGCCGCACGCGGCGCCGCGATGGCGCAAACTCCACAAGACTTTTCCGCCATCGATCGTCTCGTGAACCAGGCGGTCGACGAACATCGGCTGCCGGGCGCGGTCGTCGTCGTCGGGCACCAGGGCCATATCGTCTACCGCAAAGCCTTCGGGTCCCGCTCGCTCGAGCCAACCCGGGAAGCCATGACCCTCGACACCATCTTCGACATGGCCTCGCTGACCAAGTGCCTCGTCACGGCAACCGCCGTCATGCAGCTCTATCAGGAGGGCAAGATCAGCCCCAATGATCCGGTGGCAAAGTATCTGCCCGATTTTGCCGCCAACGGCAAACAGGACATTACTATCCGCGACCTGCTCACCCACTACTCAGGCCTTCCGCCGGACATCGACCTGCTCGAGCCCTGGCAAGGAAAGGAAGAAGGCTATCGCCGCGCTTTTGCGGTTGCGCCGGCGCGGCCACCCGGCGTGCGCTTCGTCTACAGCGACATCAATTTCATCGTTCTCGGCGCGCTCGTCGAAAAGCTCTCCGGCCTCACCCTCGACGAATACACCCAGAAAAACATCATGGCCCCCATGGGGCTCGCGAACACGCGCTTCCTGCCGCCGGCCTCATGGATTCCGCAGATCGCGCCCACGCAGTGGGAACACGGCGCATCCGCTTCGGGCAATCCGGCGTCCACAACATTCCCCGGAGACTCCATGCTGCGCGGCGTGGTCCACGATCCCACATCGCGCCGCATGGGTGGCGTCGCGGGCCACGCGGGGCTGTTCAGCACCGGTGAAGACGTCGCCGTCTTCGCGCAAAACCTCCTCGACCGGCTTGCCGGCCGCCCCAGCCGTTTTCCCCTCTCTCGTATCGTCCTCAAGAAAATGGTCGCTCCCGAGCAGCCCGCCACTGCCACGTCTCTGCGCGCCTTTGGATGGGATATCGACTCACCCTATTCGAGCAATCGCGGCACGCTCTTTCCCGTGGGATCGTTCGGTCACACTGGCTTTACCGGAACGTCGCTCTGGATGGATCCCGCCAGCGACACCTACGTCATCGTCCTCGCCAACTCCGTCCATCCCAACGGTCCAAAAAGCATCACAGCTCTGCGCGGCCAGATCGCGGACGCCGCCGCGGTCGCGCTCGGCATTCATGGCGACGGCGGCTCTCTCGCCGCCCGTATCACTGGCTACAACGAGTCGCTGAGCGGCATGCGCCGCTGGCCCGCGCGGAACGGCGAGGTAAAGACCGGCATCGACGTTCTCGAAGCCGATCATTTTCGCGAACTGGCAGATCTCGCGCGCCGCCACGGAAACCGCCTGCGCCTGGGCCTGCTCACCAACCAGACCGGCATCGACAGCCAGGGCCGCCGCACCATCGATATCGTGTTCCACGACGCGCCCAGCCAGGTCCCCGGGCTCACCCTCACCACGCTCTTCAGCCCCGAACACGGCATCCGCGGCGCCTCCGACGAGCCCGGCATTCCCAACTCCACCGATGCCGCCACTGGGCTGCCCATCGTTAGCCTGTACGGCGCAGCCGACTCCGACCGGCGTCCCGCGCTCGAAACGCTGCGCACGCTCGACGCCGTCGCCATCGACCTGCAAGACGCCGGCGTTCGCTTCTACACCTACGAAGCCGTTCTGCGTTACTTCCTTGAAGCCGCTGCGAAAACCGGCACCGACATCGTCGTCCTCGACCGCCCCGATCCCATCAACGGCTCATTTGTCCAGGGCCCCATCTCCGACCCAGGCACTGAGAGCTACGTCAACTCCATCAATATTCCCGTCCGCCACGGCATGACCCTCGGCGAGCTAGCCCGTTTCGATAACCAGCAACTCCACCTGGAGGCCCCGCTCACCGTCATCGCCATGCAGGGTTGGCAGCGCGGCGACTGGTACGACTCCACCAGCCTTCCCTGGGTCAATCCCTCACCAAACCTGCGCGACCTGGAAGCGGCGACTCTCTACCCCGGCACCGGCCTCATCGAAACAACCAACATCTCCGTCGGCCGCGGCACCGATACTCCGTTCGAGTTGATCGGCGCGCCCTGGATCGACGCCCGCACTCTCGCCGGTTACCTCAACCATCGCCAACTGCCGTCCGTCCGCTTCATGCCCGTAGACTTTACCCCGCAAAAGCCCTACCCATACGGCCTCCAACTCTGCCATGGCGTCCGCATTCTGCTTCTGGACCGTAACCTCCTCGACGCGCCGGAACTCGGGTTGGAGGTCGCCTCGGCCCTGCACCGCCTGTATCCCGGCCAGTTCGCCCTGGACAAGATAAACACCCTGCTTGCCAATGGCACCGTGCTCGGCGAACTGGCGGCCGGCGATGATCCACAGCGCATCGCAGAAGGCTGGGCTCCGGCCCTCGCAGCATTCCAGCAGAAACGAGCAAAGTCTCTGATCTACTAGCCGGAAGCATTCCCGGCCGGTCCGCCATCGCAGCTCCAGATTGAAGGCCATGGTTCCCCTCAAACTCGCAGCCCGCTCTTTAAAGATTTCCCTTTGCCGGGTTTATAGTGGAAAGTAATCTCATTCGATGATTCTTCCCCTTCCACTGTCTGTGCCTCCGAAGGGGCAGTCGATCGGATTCCAGAGTTGAAGCCCTGAAAGGCACTGGCAATGACTGACCGCACGCGTATCTGGCGTGTCATCGTTTCCGCCCTGTTGATCGTGCTCGTATTGGCGCTCACGGCGGGAATGGTGTGTCACCTTCATGACCAGTGCTCCGCCGCCAACTGCACCCTGTGTCACCTGGCCATCGCTCCCCCGGCCACAACCATCGGAGCGGCCGGACTGGTCCTGGCCACGGTGGAATACACGGTCCGGGAAAATAGCTTCGTTTCCCGTTGCCGGGCAAATGAAAAGCCGCCCCGCGCTCCTCCTGCATAGCCTCCCTCGAATTCGTGCCCTCACAGCACGTTCCATGGCTACGTCTTTCCCATCAGGAGTTGAGCGCCCATGCGTTCATCCGTCTCATATTTCTCCATGCTGCTGGTTCCTTTGCTGTTCACAGCGGCCGCCAACGGGCAATCGACGCCCGCGCAGCCGCCGCCAGCCACCCAGGCGCCGGCGCCGGGGGCCAACCAACTGGCGCAGAAGCCGGGCGCGCTGTTGATCACGCTCGATCAGGCCATCGAGCTGGCGCTCGCCCATAATCACAACCTGCTGGCCGAGCGCACCACCATCGACCAGAGCCAGGCGGAGGAGATCACCGCGAATCTCCGCCCCGACCCAGTGCTGCTCGGCGATACGCAGTTTCTGCCCATCTTCCAGCCCAGCAGTTTCAGCTCCGATTACCTCGACAACATCTCGCAGTTCGACCTCGGCGTGAGCTACTTGTTCGAGCGCGGACAGAAGCGGCAGCACCGCCTGCAGGCGGCCAGGGATGTGACGGCCCAGACGCGCTCCCAGGTCTCCGACAACGAGCGCATGCTGACCTTCAATGTGGCTATGGATTTCATCAACGTGGAGCTGGCCGAGTCCACTCTGGAGCTCGCCAATCAGGACCTGAAAAGCTTCCAGGACACCGTGGACATTACCCAGGCGCGCTATAACGCGGGCGAAATCGGCCTGGACGATCTGCTGAAGATGAAGCTGCAGTTGCTTCAGTTCCAGACCGATGTGGCGCAGGCAAAGCTGGCGCGGTTGGAGGGGCTCTCTGACATGCGGCAGTTGCTCGGCTACGAACAGGTGAGCGCGGACTACGACGTGGCCGGATCGTTCGACTACGAGCCGATGAAGACCGGAGTCGAGGACCTGCAGGACATGGCGCTGAAGACCCGTCCGGACCTGCAGGCGGCAGTCGAGGGCGTGGCCGCGGCCAACAGCCAGTTCCAACTGCAGAAGGCAATCGGGAAGCGCGACGTGACCGGGCAGATCAATTACACCCACCTCGGATATCTCAACCAGATTTCTCTCTTCGGGTCAATGCAACTGCCCATCTTCGACCGCAACCAGGGCGAGATCAAGCGGACCG
Organism: Occallatibacter sp.; assembly: GCA_035552475.1. GTDB lineage: Bacteria > Acidobacteriota > Terriglobia > Terriglobales > Acidobacteriaceae > Telmatobacter. Next base: position 12,744 of record DASZLE010000037.1, on the reverse strand, counting down.
GCTTCGCGATTACCCAGGCGCAGGAGCAGCAGATCTACGCCAAAGGTCAGGTGCTGACCGACGTGCGCGACGCCTACGAAGGCTGGCATGCGAACGACGAGATCGTGGGCCTCTATCGCTCCGGCTACCTCGATGATGCGCAGCAGTCGCGCGACATCACGGAATACGCGTACAAGCACGGCGCGGCCAGCCTGCTCGACTTTATGGACGCGGAACGCAGTTACCGGGCAACGCAACTCGGCTACCGGCAGTCGCTGGCGTCGTACCTGCAGGCGCTGGAGCAGCTTCGCGAGGCAGTAGGAACCAGGAGCTTACCATGAGATACCCAGGAACGACCGGCCGCGCCGGCTGCATGCGGCGCGCGTGGCCCCTCATCGCGCTGCTGGTGCTGGCCGGCTGTCACTCCAAGGACAATGCCAGCGGCATGACCTCGTTCTCGTCGAAGGCCTCGCCCTCGGCGACGCCGCAGTTGTTCACCATTCCCGCGGACCAGATGAGCCACGTGGAGGTGGTTACGGTTGAGCCGGGCGCCATGGCCCACACCCTGCGGCTCACCGGCGCAGTGGCCTACAACGCGTTCACCACCACGCCTGTCATTTCGCAGGTCGGCGGGCCCGTGAGCCGCATACTCGTGGTTCCGGGCGACCACGTCAAGATGAATCAGCCCATGCTCGACGTCAGCAGTCCCGACTACGCGCAGTTGCTCGATGGCTACCTGAAGGCCGCGGATTCGTTCCGCCTGGCCGACAAGTTATATACCCGCGCGCAGGACCTGTATGCACACCATGCCATCGCACTACAGGATCTGGAGCAGGCGGAGAGCAATCGCACCCAGGCCCAGGCTGACCTGAACGCCGCCGAGCAGGGCATGCGGATTGTGGGCATCAAGAATCCTGAGGAACTGGCCAAGGCGCCGTCGTCCGCCCTGATCCCGGTGCTGGCGCCGATTGCGGGTGAGGTGGTGGAGCGGCTGGTTTCCCCCGGGCAGGTGGTGCAGGCCGGACAGACCCAGGCGTTCACCATTTCTGACTTGCGCACAGTGTGGGTGCTGGCCAACGTGTACCAGGCCGATCTCGAGTTCGTGAAGAGCGGTGAAGATGTCGTAGTGCAGACCGACGCCTATCCCGACAGCTTCCACGGCAAGATTTCGTATGTGTCGCCCGCGCTCGATCCCAACACGCGGACGCTGCAGGCGCGCATCGTGGTGGATAACCCCGGCGAGAAGTTGAAGCGGGATATGTACTGCACCGTGGTGGTGACGGCTGGCGTGCAGAAGAACGCATTGACAGTGCCCAACGCGGCCATTCTGCGTGACGACAACAATCAGCCCTTTGTCTACGTGCTCACGGGCGACAACCAGTTCGGACGGCGCGAAGTAGTGCTGGGCGAGATGGAAGGCAACGTCACGCAGATCGCGAAGGGCATCTCCGCGGGAGATAAGGTCGTGGGCAACGGCAGCCTCTTCCTCAACTTCGCCAACTCGCTGCAGCACTGAGGGGGACCGGCTGAGATGATTCATCGCATTGTTCAATTCGCGCTGCGGCAGAAGCCCATCGTCCTGTTCCTCGTGGCGTTCATGGCGGTGGGCGGAGCGCTGGCGTTTCACAGCATGCCGGTGGATGCTTATCCGGATCTGTCGCCGCCCATGGTGGAAGTCATTACGCAGTGGCAGGGCCATGCGGCCGAAGAAGTTGAGCGGCTGGTGACGGTGCCCACTGAAGTCGAGATGAACGGCGTTCCCAAACTGACCGTCATGCGTTCGATTTCGCTCTACGGGCTTTCTGACGTGATCATGACGTTCGACGAGGGTACCGACGATTACTTCGCGCGCGAGGTTGTGTTTCAGCGGCTGAGCGATGTCACGTTTCCGCAGGGCGTTACGCCTGCGCTTGCTCCGCTGGCCAGCCCGTCGGGGCTTGTCTATCGGTACGTCATTGAAAGCCCGGATCGCACGCCGCAGGAACTCAAGACCATTGAAGACTGGGTGCTGGAGCGCCAGTACAAGCAGGTGCCCGGTGTGGCAGACGACTCGGGCTTTGGCGGCACCGTAATGCAGTACCAGGTGCTGCTCGATCCGGCCAAGCTCTACGCCTATCACGTGACCGTGCCCACCGTGGTGCAGCAACTCTCGGTGAACAACTCGAATGCGGGCGGAGGATTCTACGAGCAGGGCCAGCAGTTCGATTACGTCACCGGCGTGGGCCTGGTGCGCGATACATCGGATATCGCGAACATTCTCGTCGGGTCGCAGAACGGCGTGCCCACGCGCGTCGGCGATATCGGACAAGTGGTCATAGGGAATGCGCCGCGCCTGGGCGAGTTCGGCTTCAACAAGACCGATGACGCGGTGGAGGGCGTCATCATGATGCGGCGCGGCGAGCAGACCCAGAATGTACTCAAGGCGGTCGAAGCCAAAACCACGGAGCTGAACGAACACATTCTGCCGCCCGACGTAAAGGTCCGTCCCTACTACGACCGCAGCGACCTGGTGCAGCTGACCATCGACACCGTGGAACACAATCTTGTAATGGGCATGGTGCTGGTGCTCGTCGTGCTCATGGCGTTCCTGGTCAGTGCGCGCGCGGCCGTGATTGTGGCGCTCACCATTCCTCTGTCCCTGCTGTTCTCGTTCATCTTTCTGCACGCTGAGGGCATCCCGGCCAACCTGCTCTCCATCGGGGCAATTGACTTCGGCATTCTTATCGACGGCACGCTGGTCATGGTGGAGAACATCTTCCGCGAGCTGGGAACGCGCGAAGGGCAGGAGTACAACCTCGAAGAAGTCATCATGAACGCCGCGAAGGATGTGGACCGGCCTATCTTTTACTCGGTGGCCGTCATCATCGCGGGATATCTGCCCATTTACGCGCTCACTGGCCCTTCGGGCAAGCTGTTCAAGCCCATGGCGGACACGGTGGCCATCGCACTGGTGGGTGCGCTGATCCTTACGCTCACGCTTGTGCCGGCCATGTGCGCGCTATGGTTCAAGAGAGGCGTCCACGAGAAAGAGAACAAGCCGTTCCAGTGGGTTCTCAAACAATACGCGGTGTGGCTGGACTGGTGCCTGGACCGGCCGCGAACCACCCTGGTCCTGTCGGGGCTCATCTTCGCTGCAACGCTGCTGCTGATTCCATTCATCGGCGGTGAGTTCATGCCCCACCTGGACGAGGGCGCAATGTGGATTCGCGCCACCATGCCCTACACGGTTTCATTCGATACGGCGAGCAAATTCTCCCCGCAGGTGCGGGACCTCCTTGTGAAGTACCCGATGGTGACCGACGTGGGCTCGGAACTGGGACGGCCCGACGACGGCACCGATCCCACGGGATTCTTCAATGACGAGTTCTACGTGGGGTTGAAGCCGTATGACGATGCCGCGTGGAAGACAGGATCGATCCACAACAAGGCGGAACTGCAAGCCGACATCGAGCGGCACCTCGACGCGTTTCCGGGCGTAATCTTCAACTACACGCAGCCGGCAGAAGATGCGGTCGACGAGGCGCTGACCGGGCTCAAAAGCGCACTGGCCGTCAAGATCTACGGGCCCGACCTCAACGTGCTGCAGAATTCCGCCCTCGAGATCAAGCGCCGCCTCAGCCAGGTGCCGGGATTCACTGAGCTCACCGTGGTGCGCGAGCTGGGCCAGCCGAGCCTCATCATCGATGTGGATCGCGGCAAGATTGCTCGCTACGGCATCAACGTCGCCGACGTTGAGGCAATTGTGCAGGCGGCGGTGGGCGGCCAGGCGGCCACCCAGGTCGTGCAGGGCGAAAAACTCTTCGACCTCGTGGTGCGCATGCAGCCCCAGTTTCGCGAGAACGCCCATCAGATCGGCAGTCTGCTGGTGGGAACTCCCACGGGCCAGCAGATTCCGCTCAGCGCGTTGGCCGATATCCGCGAATCGGGCGGCGCCTCGTTCGTCTATCGCGAAAGCAATTCGCGATATATCGGCGTGCAGTACAGCGTTGAGGGCCGCGACCTGGAAAGCACGGTCGAGGCCGGACAGCAGGCCATTGCCGACATTCAGAAGACGCTGCCCGCTGGATACCGCCTCACGTGGGGCGGCGAATATGACGAGTTTCTCGCCGCCAAGCACCAGTTGGCGCTCATCGGGCCGCTCGCGGTGTTCATCATCTTCATGATCCTGTTCGCGCTCTATGACAACTTCAAATTCCCCACCGTGATCATGATCGGCGTAGTGCTCACGGTGCCGGTAGGCGCTCTGCTGGCGCTTAAGCTCACCAACACCCCATTCAGCGCCTCGTCGGCCCTCGGCCTGCTGGCGCTCATCGGCGTCTCGGTCGAGACCGCAGTGATTCTCGTCTCCTACATCAACAAGCTGCGCATCGAGCAGAACATGGACATCCGCACCGCGACCCGCGAGGCCTCGCTGCTGCGCCTCCGCCCCATCATGATGACGGCGCTGGTGGCGTGCCTGGGCCTGCTCCCCGCCGCGCTCTCCACCGGCATCGGCTCCGACACCCAAAAACCGTTTGCCATCGTGATCGTCGCCGGCCTCATCTCGCGCCTCTTCCTCGGCTTCTTTGTCAACCCCGTCCTCTATCAAATGGTCGCCCGCGACGGCGATGTACTCAAGGTCTAGTCAGCAGGATTCCAATCTCTGTCATCCACACGAATCTCTGTCATCCACACGAACTGTTGTCATCCTGAGCGCAGCGAAGGATCCGCGGTTGCGGTTGTTCTTGCTTTTGCTTTGTTCAAGCTTTAGTTCTTGCTTCTCCTTCTATCATTCCGCGCAGGGAATCTGCTTTTCCGCAGCGAACGGCCGCACCTCGTTCAATCCTGCGCAACAGCCGCTCTATTTCTGCGGTGCCTCGCCCTTCCCCGCTTGCTTAGCGTTCTCCAGCGCCGACAGCTTCTGCTTCAGGTCATCCAGCTTCTGCCCCGCCTCGCCCAGCTTCCCCTGCGCCGTCAGTTGCTGATACTCCTGCAGATCCCGCGCCGCCGCCTGGATCAACCCATTCAAATCCGGCGCCGCTCCCCCCGCAGTTGCCGCCGCCGCCGCCGGAGCCGCCTCCCCACTGCTCATGCTCGAGGGCGCCCCCTCAAACAGCGACTGCAGCGCCGCCTCAAACGAAGTCCCATACGCCAGCTTGTCCTGCAGCGCCAGCACCACCAGCCGCAGCTCCGGCATCGGGCTCCGCGCCGCCTGCAGATAAATCGGCTCCGCGTACATCAGCGACTTGCCGCACGGAATCACCAGCAGCGTCCCCCGCACCACCTTCGACCCCTGCTGGTTCCACAACGTCAACTGCCCTGACAACTGCGCGTTCTGGTCGATCCGCGCCTCTATCTGCATCGGCCCGTCCACCAGCCGCGTCTTCGGAAAGTCATACACCAGCGACGTCCCGTAGTGGTCCCCGTCGCTCCGCCCCGCAATCCACCCAATCAGATTATTGCGGTTCGCCGGCGTAAACGGCAGTATGTCGATAAACTCCGCATCCTGCTCCTCCGGCAGCTTCATCAGCACAAAGTTCGGCGTCATCGGCATCGCCGCCTGCTCGCCGCTTTCTGTCGCCGCCACCTCGCTCGCCACCGTCCACAGGTCCTCGCGGTTGTAGAACACCACCGGGTCCGTCATGTGATAAAGCCCATACACCTGCGCCTGCAGCCGCAGCAGCAGCTCGGGATAACGCACGTGCCGCCGCAAATCCTTGGGCATCGCTGCCGCATCGCGGAACAGCGACGGAAACACGCCCCGCCACGCCGCAATCACCGGGTCCGCCGGGTCGAACACGTAAAACGTCACGTCGCCGTTGTACGCGTCAATCACCACCTTCACGCTGTTGCGCATGTAGTTGATGTTCCCGTCGCCCAACTGGTAATGCGTCGCGTATGGATACGTATCGGCGGTCGTGTACGCGTCAATCATCCACGCCAGCGTGCCATCGTCGCGCACCACCACGTAAGGGTCGGTCTCAAACATCAAAAACGGCGCCAGCGTCTGGATGCGCTCGCGGATGTTGCGCCGCATCAGCAGCCGGCTCTCCGGCCCAATGTCGTCGCTGAACGGCACCTTGGTCACATCGCCGCGGTCAAATGAAATCAGCAGCCGCCGCAGCAGCCCGCCCATCGTAACCCCGCCCGTGCCCTCGTAGCTCGACAAGCTGTTAGTCTCGCCCTGCGGATAATTAAATTCCTTCTGCCGCGTCTTCACGTAGACATCGGTGTCGGTCAGCTGTCCAAAATAAATCTCCGGCTGGCTCACCGTCGGAGCCCCGCCTGCGCTCTGGATCGGCATGTTTGACAACCACAGCGTCGGCAGCCCTTCCGGCGTAAACCCGTTCACTGAGTTCATCGTGATGCCGTAGCCATGCGTGTAAATCAGCTTCTCGTTAATCCAGTTGCGGCTGCTCTCGGGCAGCTTTTCCAGGCTCAGTTCGCGCGCCGCCAGCATCACCTCGCGCGTCTGCCCGTTAATGTTGTAGCGGTCAATGTCCACATCGGGAAAATCGTAGTAAGTCCGGATCTCCTGGATCTGCCGCAGCGTGTCCTGCAGCGCGTGCCAGTCCCACAGGCGAATATTCTGCAGCGTCGCCTGGTTATTCGCCGGATCGGCGTCGGCCACATCCACTGACGCGGGAAACTCGTGCATGGCGATGCGGTCCAGCGCGTACGCCTTCCGCGTAAAGTCGATGTTGTACGCAATGTACGGCCGCTCGCGCTCCAGTTGGTTGGGCTTCACAATAAAGCTGCCCACATACCACGCCACAATCTGCACCAGGAAAAAGACCACCACTGCGGGAACCGGCGCGGCCATCACCCAGCGCACGCCGGGCCGGCTCACAAAGTTCACCGCCGCCACGCACGCGCCCAGCACCAGCGCAATCGAGATCAGCATCATCCCGCCCAGCTGAATGTGCGCGTCCGTATACGTAATGCCGCTGAACACGGTGTGGTCGGCCAGCATCAGCTCAATGCGCGCAATGTATTCCCGCAGTGCCAGCACCAGCAGCAGAAACACCACGGGAATCGACAGAATGCGCCAGGGGAACGGCGCCAGCCGATCGAACGCGTCCCTGGAAAGCTTGCGCCCGCCCGCAATCAGCGCGGAGAAAACAGCGGCCAGGCAGCAGAGGATGGCCAGCGCCAGCAGCCATCCCGACAGGTCGTTCCACACCGGCAGCGTAAAGAGATAGAAATCGAGCGGCCGTCCCAGGATCGGATCGGTCACCTGCGCGCCCGCCGCGGGATGGAACCAGTAGAGCGCAAAGTCGGTCCAGTCCGCGCGCATCGCCGCGCCGGAAATGAGCGCGATCACCGCGGAGAGAATCAGCGCGCCGCCGCGCAGCAGCCGGTCCAGAGGGATGTGGACAGCGCGACCGTTGAACATGAAAGTCCCCGCGCTGCGCAGGCTGTCAGCATTGGCGCGCACCAGCATGCGGCACCAGCCGTACAGCAGAATGAAGGTCAGCGCGGTGAAGGCGGCAAAAACGTACCACTGGATCTTGATCGATCTCCAGAAAACATCGGAGTAGCCCAGCGACCCGAACCAGAGATTGCTCACGTAGTAGGAGACCAGGGTGCGGAAGCTAAAAACCAGCACCAGGACCACAAGGCCCAGCGCAGCGATCCAGACGCGGCGGCCACCATGCCGCGAGCCAAAATCGGAAGGCAAAAAAACAGGTTCATCCATAAGGAAAGCCAGCTTTCAGGCCGAGCCGAGGGCACGGTTCAAGCCGGAGCCAATTGTAACGCTAAGGCTCGGAGCCGGAACTCCGCGGCCGCATCTATCAGCCGAGTTTGGGCACAGATTTCCACCGCAATTGAGTTACAAAGGAGAGTAAAGTGCTTGTAGATATCGATCATTCCACAGACAGTTTCGCTACCGCAGGAGCAGACAAGCATGTCTATAGTTCTGGTTCAGTTGAGCGACATCCACTTTCAATCCCCGCAGACAGAGGTTGGAAAAAGAGCTATCCGTGTTGCTCGTGCAGTTATCGCAAAAGCTCCAACGGCGGAAGGTTACTTTCTGGTCCTCTCCGGCGACATCGCAAACACAGGAGACCGGAAGGAGTACGAGATCGCAGAACATTTCCTGGAGGAGTTAAAAAACGAGCTAAAAAGCGCAGGCGCTGAATCAGTGCACATAATAGCCGTCCCAGGAAATCACGACCTCAACTTGCGAGAAGAGCCTGACACTCGTCAGCTTATCTTAGAATCTCTAGAAAAGTACCTGGTTAAGCCGATCGACTTTAATGGCTTTAACTTTGAGGCGCTCATCTCGCCACAAGGCAACTTCTTCGCATTTGAAGCCTCGGTAACCGGCACCCCGCAAAAGACCGGCTCCGAGAAGCTGCATTATCAGCGGGTCTTCCAGATAGGCTCGCGTTCTATTATGTTCCACTGCTTTAACACCGCGTGGCTCTCGCGAAGGCATGAGATCCAGTCAAAACTCTACATCCCCCTCGAGGCGCTCAGCGGCACAACCCCCGCCCAAACCGACCTTAGCGTCGCGCTCTTTCACCATCCCTACAACTGGCTCGACGCCACGAACCAGAGGCTGCTAAAGCAGTTTGTCGAAAGCCAGGCCGACGTCGTGTTAACTGGTCACGAACACGATCCCGGCGCGGAAAGGCGCCTCAACATCAGAGGCTCCGGCCTTGACTATCTGCAAGCCCCCGCCTTCGATGATCCCGAGGTCTCTGAAAATGGGTTTCAGATCTTAGTGGTGGACTTCCAGAACGAAGACCAAGAGATTCTCCAATTCAAATGGGACGGTGTCCTATTTAAGGAAGGCCCAGCCGCAACGTGGAGGCTTAATAGAAATTCGCAGCGGCCCATCAATCCCTTCGACCTCAGACCGGAGTTCCGAGCGCAGCTCCTTGATATGGGCACCGCATTCAGGCACCCCCGGTGCGTCCCGCCTCAGTGCAAGCTCCGGCTGAGAGATCTCTACGTCTACCCCGACCTTACTCTGCAGAGGCCGGAGGAAGCAGGGACGAAGACGCGCGGAGTGGAGAGCATCAAGAGCCCGGAGATCCCGCAACTGTTGGAGAAGCACCCTGATATCGCTATATACGGGCCGGACGACTGCGGAAAGACCGCGCTTGCCCGGGTTCTCTACGAGGACCTGATGTCTAAGGGAAGCCTTCCCTTGCTGATCCAAGGTGATGACCTCAAAGGAGCAGCCAAGGAGCACCTGCTTAGCCATGCTATCAACACTGCAATCGTGGAACAGTATGCAGCTCCTGACCCCGGCGCCTATCTGCAAGAAGCGAAGGCCAAAAAGATCGCAATAATCGATGGACTCGAGAAAGCGCGACTCTCGCGGCCAGCGCTGGCCCAGGTCGTTGCGCACCTGCGCCTCCGGTTTCACAAGATCGTAATATTCGCATCAGACTTGTTCCAAATCCAGGATATGGCAACTGCTACGGAGGGTAACCCCCTGAAGGGTTTCGAGCGTTGCAGGATAAAGGAATTCGGTCGCTTCCACCGTCACAAACTTATTCGAGCGTGGCTCAGCTTCGGCAGAGAGGACATGGAAGAAATCGACGGGATCGAGAAGGAAGTCTCGCGAATCGATCAAACTATATCGACACTGATGGGAAAGAATGTGCTTCCCCATTTCCCGGTGACTATCCTGACCATCCTTCAGATGATGGAGAGCAAGGAAACAAACAACACGGCGAACGGCGCCTACGGCTACATGTATGAGGTTCTCCTGAAATCAGCACTCGCGAAGGTGAACCCCCGCGACGTAGACGAGAAGATAACTTATATATCCGGCATCGGCTACAGGATGTTTAAAGCGGCGCACCCCGTACTAACAGAGGAGGAGATTCGTGAGGTGCATGCGGAGTATTGCAGCCGCTACGACATGGTCCGCGACTTCTCGAAAATGATGAGCGACCTCAAAAGCGCGGAGGTCCTTGTAGAACAGCGAGGTAATTACCGCTTCAAATACCCCTATGAGTACTACTACTCTGTCGCAAAATATTTCCAAGACCATGCCGCATCAGCATCAATTCGACTAGAGCTACGCACTGCAGTTGATTACATCTCTGGAGAAGCGAACGCCAACGTTCTCATATTCTATGTCTATCTGACCAAAGACGACGAACTGATACGTCACATTATCGCGAGCGCTCAGCAAATGTTCAACACCTTTGCGCCCTGTGATATGGAGAGCGCCGTCGAGTTCATTAACCAGATGACCAAAACAACCCCGCCGCCGCTGGTCCTGGAGTGTGGAAACCAGAGCGAGAACCGCGACGAACAAAATCGAAGGCAAGACGAGGCCGAGGAACAGGAGCTCCAAGTTCCGGTTGGAGAGACGGATGTTAAGTACAGCGAGGCGCTCCATCCCCTGGCCAAAATAACCCTCTCGTTCAAGACACTCCAAATACTCGGCCAGGTGATACGAAATTTCACCGGCTCGCTAGAAGGGCCCCTCAAGCTTGAGATCACGAGGGAGTGTTACTCCCTCGGAATGAGAACGTTATCCGCAATTCTGTCCATGGCGTCGTCTGATATCGACGGAATGCGCCAGTATCTTGGGAGCCTCATAGCGGAGCGTACGGGGATAACCGATCAGCAGAAGCTAGCGACAAGAACGGATGAAGCAATCGTATGGATTGGAGCCGCAATCGGATTCGGAGCGGTAAAGCGGGTGTCCTACGCGGTCGGCCACGGGGATCTAACAACAACCTATCAGAGGCTAATACAATCTGACCGCAGCCTCTCGACGCAAATGATCGATGTGGTTATCAAGCTGGACCACTTCGAACGAGTGCCAGAGAAGGAACTTGAAGAGATTCGTGCAAGAGTGCAAAAGAACCACTTCGCTTATACCGTAATGAGAGATATCGTCGCCGACCACTTGTATTTATACAGCCACGATTCCCCGACCATGCAGAAACTCGGAGCCAACTGGGAGATCAAAGTGAGCGCCTCAAAGTTCCTAATCAACCGATCAAAGAAGTAAAGGGAGTCGTTTTCCAAATCTACCGGGCGACTGGCACCATGAACCTCGAAAGTCGAATCGTGTGCTTCGCCAATTGCGCTCCGAACGGCCCGTGGCCCAGGTAACGGAAACCAATTCGATGAGCGTTTTATGCTCGAGCCACCACGCGAGGAAACTGGTTATCCCGCAGCGTCCGCAGGTGCACCCGAAACAGAATCCGCACGCAGCGAAGCACGAACGCGAACGACCGGTGGTATTCCTTGCGCTGGTTCAGCAAATCCTGCAGCGTCCTGTCCCGCCCCACGCGAGCGTTGAAGAAAATAACTTCATCGTTCAGCGGAGCGGTCTTCCCGTAATAGCAGAAATAGCAGCTGTGCAGCGAGTGCTTCAGCGTACTCATCGCATACTTTGTTGCGTCGGGAAGCGCCGGAAACGCCGCGGCGCAAAACAGGGTAAAGGCCGTGGATCGAAAAAGTGATTTCAACACGTCGAGGCGGCGCAGAGGAGCTATAGGAACCAGGCTCAGCAGATCCTCGCCCCAGGCAGTCCTGGCTGAAACCATCACGCTCGCCAGAAACATCCGCTCCACGAACACCGCTTCGGCTCCGCGCAGGCCAAAAATCCGCGCAACGTCTCCCGATAAAAGGTCGGCCCGAGTGCAGAGAAAGCAGGCGTGCTCGTGCCCCCCTGCGTGCTCAGCATATCTCTCCAGTGCATTTGGCCGTCGGCTCGCGGCCACTCGAAATCCATGCGCAATTTCGAGCTCAGTCACCTCGGCGCGAAGCAGGCGCCTGTCTTCCTGGGATGTTCCGTCGGGGACAACGAGGATGAGATCCACGTCGGAAGTCTGCGAGAAGGCATCGGTCGCCGCACTTCCAAACAGAATCACGCTGGCCAGGGGAATCGCACCACTGATGTGCAATTGCGCGACTCCGTCAAGGTGCCGCTGAACGCGAGTCTCCATCTTCCCCAAAATCCCCTCCCAAGTGTGTCATCCCGAAGGGCAGACCCGGGAAACATCGATGGCCCGCCCCCGGCACGATTTTCTCCATAATCCCCCATCTCTTATCATCTATCTAGAACGTGCTTCCCGCCTGCCGCTTATCATCTAACTAGATGAATGATAAGGGGGCGATAAATGAGAAATCATCTCCTCGCGCCCCCGAAACCCGGCCGGACATACCGGTTGTTTGATCAAACTGACTCCCTTACAGCCCTCACATCGCCGATCCGGAAACGTGCTATACTAAGACTCGTAAGTTGTACTGCGCCCGCCACTAGGCGGGCGTTGGCGTTTAGGCCTCAATCCGGCGTGAAAGGGAAGCGGCGATGCGCACCATCCAGCACGAACTCGAAGCTCCAGGCCGCTCCGCGGCCCTCCGGAACCATCCCTCCGCCCCAACGTCCGATAATGCGCGCAATTTACTGCAGTTTCAGGGTGTAACTCGATCAATCCACAAGACATCCTCGTTTTTTATTTGGGCGCCTTCGTCGGTTCCGGGCTTCGTTTCTTCGCTCCCTCGCTCCCTTGCTCCCTTGCTCCCTGCTCCCTCGCTCCCTTGCTCTCTCGCTCCCTGTTTCACTGCAGTTTCAGGGTGTAACTCCATCAATCCACAAGACATCCTCGTTTTTTATTTCCACCGCTTTCGCCCCCGCCACCCAGCCGCGCGAAGGAACTCTAGTGTACTGAGTCATTAATTCGCTAAACTAATTCCGGCAAAGGGCGTCTAACATGACAGGAGCGAGTCATGAGACGAGGTCGCCGATTGCCGCAGCTTGAACTGAGTGTGGAGCAGCGCAGTACCTTGCAGGGTTGG
>DASZLE010000036.1:0-35194 GCA_035552475.1 Occallatibacter sp. | reverse complement strand
CGGCCCCTGAATCTGGATATACACATAGGCTGCGGTGGACGGCGTGATGGAAGCCGCCTCTACCTGCGCGGCGGTCGGGATCGCGCACAAGGTGGAAGCAAGCACAAGAGAGGCGGCGAGGCCGAGGCCCCGGACTGCATAGGTCATTGGTATTCTCCCGTTGGGTAAGGTAATCCCCAGGTTTTCGGATTTTCGACGTAGGGAACGACGGAACAGAACAACTCACCGCCCCTGGCCTGCCGCCCAGCCGGCACACGCGGTAGCACTAATTGGAAGTGCGAGAAGAGGTGAAAGGTTGCTTCAAACTTCCAAGTCGGTCTTCCGGGCTACGGGATAGGCCGTCTTTCTGCGGTCACAAAATGCCTTGCAGAATTAAAAATCCTGCGTTGCCATGGTGGGCAAGAAAGCTACAAGAGCTACGCTGCTTAGGATGGCGTTCTTCGGAAAAACGGGGACAATTGGGAGGATCAAAGATCATCACCAGGGCTATATAGACTGGGAGGAATTTGAACGTAACCAGAAGCAGCCCGCCGCAAATGCTTATAGCAAAGCCGGTGATGTCAAGTCGGGGCGAGGCGGGCCGGCGCTACTGGCAGGTTTACTCATGTGCGCTCGTTGCGGGCGCCGTTTGTCGATAGCCTATAAGAGGGCATGCTCCGAGGCAAACCGTCTATCGGTGTAATAGGCATCGACCTGACCGGCGCAGAGGCTCGTTGCATGACTTTTGGAGGTTCGCGCGTGGACGCTGCCCTCGCCGGAGAGTTGGTGCGCGCTGTGCAGCCAATGGCTATCGAAGCTGCCCTGGAGGCTGAGCGTATACATACGCAGACTCTGAACGAACAGCAACGTATCGTGGAGATGGATCTGCAGCAAGCACGCTATGAAGTCGCGCTTGCCGACCGGCGCTATGCCGCTTGCGACCCCGATAACCGCTTGATTGCCGCTCAATTGGACAAGAGCAGGGAAGGCGCGTTGCGCCGTGTCCAGGCTTGCCAGGCGCGGCTTGATGCAATGTCTGCACCGACCCCGGACAGCTCGGCTGCGCCAGATTTCAAGGGGCTTGCCGAAGATCTTGAAGCGGCATGGAACGCTCCCGGTGTAACAATGCGCGCACGTCAGCAGCTTGTGAGAGCCTTGATTACAGACATCATCGCCAACGTGGATGAGAAGTCGCGTGAAGTGATCTTGATTATTCACTGGCAAGGAGGTCAGCACTCGCAACTGCGGGTACGCAAACCAAAGACAGGCGAGCATAGCCGCCGCACCTCTGAGGAGGCGCTCGCTGTCATCCGAAGCATGGGTTGTCGATTGCATGGAAGGCTCAACACCGGCTGCACAAGCGCTATATGAAGCTGGGTGCGGCCGGGCAAGCCCCAAGGAAAGATCATTATTGCAGTTGCTCGTGAATTGCTGGGATTCATCTGGGCTATTGGAACCAGAGCAGAGGCGATCGTAAACCAGCGAACCGCAGCATAAAACAAACAAATGCAAAGACAAAAACTTTCCTAAGAAGGGAAAAGCAAAAGCCATGAACGCCGTTACTCATATCGAGTGCAGAGCCAGCAGCAGTCTGAGCAAGCGCGAAGGAGAATCCTCGCTTGGCCTATGCGACAGGCTCGACCGGACTCGCGATAACAGCCAGAGGCAGCTCCCGACGAATCATGATTATGCGGTTCCGACCCGCGAATATCAGACTGATCAATCATCGCTAAAACCTGCCCAGGCTGCTGCTCGCTCTGTCCTCGGGAAAAAGCAAAAGCAACGACAACTACAAAAACAACCCCACCGATCCAGAGGAGTTGACACGGTCACTCCATATCAGGCCAATCCGCTCGTTGAAGTCGGGATGGGCCTTCGCTTGAGGATCGGTTCCTATAATCTTTCGGTCAGAGATAGAATCTCATCAGGCAGAAGCGAGATGCTGCCGCGCACGTTGTGGAGTCCATGCGCATGTTGACCATCTCCAAATCCTTGTCAGCGGGCCAAGCACGGAATTATCACTCCCGCGAGTTCACTTCCGAAAAGCAGAACTATTGGAGCCGTGATCAGCAGGCGCATAACGAGTGGCAGGGAAAACTCGCGCAGGAGTGGGGTCTGCATGGCGAAGTTGGCTCCGAGCACTTCGCCCGCTTGAGCGAAGGCCAGCATCCTGAAAGTGGCTTGCAGCTCGTCAAGCATCAGCCAGCGCGCACCTACGAAAACGAGTACGGCAAGGAAATCACCAGCGTAGAACATCGCGCCGGATGGGACTCCACATTTTCCGCGCCGAAGTCCGTTTCGCTTACCGCCCTTGTAGGACGCGATGATCGTGTGCGGGAGGCTCACCGCGAAAGCGTCCGCGTCGCTCTTGGAGAACTGGAGCGTTACACGCAGGCACGTATCGGCAACGTCCATGCACCGGAGACGACTGGCAAGTTCATCGCGGCCATCTTCGAGCATGACACTGCTCGTCCGGTAGACGGTTATGCCGCGCCGCAGCTTCACACCCATGCCGTCATCTTCAATGTGACCGAACGCGAGAACGGCCAGACCCGCGCTCTTCAAGAGCGCAGTCTGTTCCAGTCCCAGCACTATGCGACCAGCGTGTACCGTTCCGAACTTGCCACGCGACTGCATGGTTTGGGCTACGAGATTGAGCGCGGCAAGCATGGTCAACCGGAGATCAGGGGCTACACACAGGAGTATCTCGACGCATCAAGTCCGCGCCGGGAGCAGATCAAAGAGCATTTGCAGGAGATTGGCAGGGACGGCGCGGGTGCTGCGCAAGTCGCCGCCCACCGCACGCGGGACAGTAAGGAGTTGCTTTCGCCGGAAGAAGTGTTACTGCGGCATCGCGAACTGGCCGCGCAGTTCGGCCATCAGGCGGATCGTGTAGTAGCGCAGGCGCGGGAACATACACAACACCATACGCAGCAACCGGAAAAGACAGTACAGCAGTCCGTGACTTATTCGCGAAATCATGTCTTCGAGCGTGCGGCGGTGCAGGATGAACGAGCCATCCTACAGGCGGCGATGGATCGCAGCATGGGGCAGGCGACCTACGGCCAGGTACGGCAAGAGTTCGAGCAACGAGTGGCGCGAGGCGAGTTCCGCGCGGTTGAGCAAACTGATGGCCGCGCCGCGCCACAGTATACGACTGCCGAGATGATCCGCATGGAGAAGGAGACCGTTGGCCAGATGCAGAGAGGCAATGAGCGCGGATATGGCGATCCGATGCTGGTTTCACCGCAGTTGCGAATTTGGACAGAAGACCGGCACCCGGAGTTGAGCCCAGCACAACGCAGCGCGGTCGATGAGATATTTGTGAGCCGCGAGAAGATTGTTGGGTTAGATGGAGTCGCCGGCGCCGGCAAGACGACGACGCTGGCTGTAGTTCGTGAAGGTGCGGAGGCGCAGGGGTATACGGTCGAGGGATTCGCGCCGACTTCCCGCGCGGCGCATAAGCTCGCCGAGGCCGGTATAGAGGCTTCAACGCTCCAGCGCCATCTAGCCAAGAGAGAGCAGCCGGACACCGGCGAGAAGCGACTATATGTGCTCGATGAATCATCGCTTGCCTCAACCCGCCAGATACATGAGTTCGTGACCCGACTCCATCCGAATGACCGCGTCCTTCTGGTAGGTGACACGCGCCAGCACGAGGCCGTCGAAGCAGGCCGTCCCTTCGCGCAACTTCAGGAAGCGGGAATGCGGACGGTGAGGCTGGAGGAGATCGTGCGGCAACGCGACCCGGACTTGAAGCAGGCCGTCGAGCAGTTGGCGCACGGTCAGGTTGGAGCCGCTGTCGAAAGTCTTGATAGGCAGGGTCGCGTGCATGAGGTGAAAGGCCATGAGGAGCGGATTTCAGCCATTGCAGGCGAGTATGCCAAGTCTCCTGAAAGCACGCTTGTGGTTTCGCCGGACAACCGTTCGCGCACCGAGATCAATGATCGAATACGCGACGAGCTGCAATCGCGCGGAGTTGTAAGCCGCGAAGAACGCTCCGTGCAGACGCTTGTGCCGCGTCAGGAGATGACTGGTGCAGACCGCAGTTGGGCGCAGCAGTACCAGATTAACGATATTCTGCGCTACTCGCGCAGCTCGCAGGAGACGGGCATTGAGAAGGGCGAATACACTCGCGTTGTCTCAGTGAATGCACGGGAAAACACGCTGACGGTACTGCGCACGAACGGAGAACAGACGACCTACGATCCGCGCCGCCAGATGGGAGTCTCGGTTTACCGCGAGCAGGAGAAGGCATTCTCCGTTGGCGACCGCATCCAGTTCACTGCGCCCAGCCAGAAATTGAAGATTGCGAACCGGGAACTTGGAACAGTGGAAGGCATCGCTCAGGATGGCACGATGCGGTTGAAGCTGGACAACGAGCGCAGCATGAGCTTCGATCCGCAGCGACATCCGCATCTGGATCACGGCTACGCCGTGACCAGCTACTCCAGTCAGGGGCAGACCGCAGACCGTGTGCTCATCAATGTTGATACTGAACTGGGCGCGAAGGATCTGCTCAACAACCGCATGGCCTATGTGTCAGTTTCGCGCGGCCAATGGGACGCTCAGATATTCACGAGCGACCGAGAAAAGCTGTCGCAGGCTTTGGGCCATGATGTTTCGCACCAGAGCGCCCATACGCCCGACTTGAAACCGCCGCAACATGAGATAGCCGAGACTCCCAAGCAGGAAAAGAGTCAGGGTATGGATATAGGGCTGAGCCTCTGAAGGCTCCGACGACGGATGCGATTCCGTTGCCTGAAGCCCAGGGCTGAGACTTCGACTGATTGCGGCATCAACATTCGGTTTCATCATTTCTGTCCACTGAACATGCGGCGGAGATGCGGCCATTGCTGCGATCATTTATCGTTAGCAGTATGAACAGCAGGAACCGACATCGCGTGTGGGCGCAGATTCACCTTCGGAAGAAGGCGCGACGCACCTGGCTCCTCATGCCCAAAGGACCTGTAGCAGCCAAATTGACTGAAATTTGCACAATTGCCCTGCACAATTCCTACACAGCCAAAATCTACGGAGTTATGCTAATTTGAATCATGGATTTCCACAATCATTCTCACCCGATCAGGATGAGTGTTCCATGCCATTGGCTTTTGCGTGCTGCCATTTCGCGCGCCACGCCTAGAAGCACCGTCATGTGCAGGTCATGCCCGCAGGCGTGCATGACGCCGACCTCCTGGCCCTGCTCATTCGTTGATCGAAGTGTCGATGCGTAGTTGAGCCCGGTCTTCTCCTCGACCGGAAGCGCATCCATGTCGGTGCGAATCAGCAGACGTGGTCCCGGGCCGTCCTCCATGACCGCAACAACGCCGTCGGCTTGCGAGCCATCTGTATATCTGCCGACATGCTCGGTCACGGAGTAACCGAGCTTGCGCAGTACCTCCGCGAGGAAGGCCGAGGTTTTTTCTTCGTGGCGCGAGAGCTCGGGATTACGATGCAGGTGCTTATAGGTCTCGGTTAGCGCGGTCAACTGCTGCTGGACATCGGCCGATAGATCGGACGCAGGAGCCGTGTTCTGTCCCGCCGCTGACGCTGCAATCGCAAGGGCTCCAGACAGCGCAAACACGCGCTTCTTAATGAACATTTTGCCTCCGGAGAATTCAGCATTGAGCGTAACACGCGGAAATACTCCCTAGCCGCTTCAGGTCAGGATCTCGTGAATGGGTCACTCCCGACGGTGTCTTCTATGTGACGCAAAACTGCTTCCCGGATTGCGCACGGTTGGCGCCTCGACGGTCGTGCCTCTTCAAAGCCAATTCGAGTTTTCGGCGGGACTGAAGTCCACGCCCTTACGCGTCTTTTGCCTACGAAGGCTCGAGGCGGACGGGCAACTCAATCGAGACGGTGGTGCCGCGGCCGGGGTTGGAGACGATGGTGAATCGGGCCTGCAGCCCATACAGAACTTCCAGCCGCTCGCGGACGTTCTTCATGCCGATGCCGTTGCCCTCGCGACTTAGGGCCGACGCGGGCCGGGAGACCATCCCAATACCGTCATCGGCCACTTCGATCCGGACGCGATCTCCATGGAGGCGGCTGCGCAGGGTGACGGTGCCGCCGTGGATACGCGGCTCCAGACCGTGCTTGATGCTGTTTTCAATGAGCGGCTGGAGCAAAATGCTGGGGACGAGGATGTCGAGGGTCTCGGGATCGATGTCCTTTTCCACGCGGAGCTTCTCGGGGCCGAATCGCACCACCTCAATGTCGAGGTAGTCGTCGGTGAAGCTGAGCTCCTGGCGGAGGGGGACGTAGCTGTCGTGATCCTTGAGGAGGGCGCGGAGGATGTTGGCCAGCTTGACGGTCATCTGGCGGGCGAGCTCGGGCTGGATGCGGACCAGCGAGGCGATGGAATTGAGCGTGTTGAAGAGGAAGTGAGGGTTGATCTGGCGCTGGAGGGCGTCAAGGCGGGCCTCAAGGAGAAGGCGCTTCTGCTCTTCGAGGGTGCGCTCAAGGCGGAGGGCATTCCAGACCTTGAGAGCGATGCCGACGACGACCGGAGCGCATAGCCAGACCAGGATGCGGAGTCCCCAGGATGTGGGCGTGAGTGCCCAGAGGCGGCCGGGGTACTCGTTGGCCAGGGATTCGCGAACGCTCTCCAGCAGCACGATGATTGTGAGCATCAGGAACTGGCGATCGATGCGCGGCCGAAGGAGATTGCGGCGGATCCACCGGTAAAGGCTGAGGTCGATGAACGGAGTAAAGTCCCATATATCCTCGCGGGGAACAAAGCGGCCGAGGACGCCGGCGGCGAGGCCGAGGCAGGCGTTGAAGGGCAGGGCGAGGAACTCGTGGTGGTAGACGGCGGGGCCGGAGAGCACGATGCCGCCGAGCATGGCCCAGCCGGGTCCGAGGAGCAGGCCGAGGAGGATGACGGTCTCGAAGGAGATGTCGGCGGCGAAAAAGTTGGGGACGGTGGTGCGGACCCAGACGCCAAGGGTGAGCGGAACAAGGAAAAAGGCTAAAAGGCCGATGGTCTGGCCGACGGTGCGGCGCTCCGCAAAGAGAAGTCTCTGGAAAGTGCGGGCGCGCGCCAGGGCGCTGGCAACGGCGGCAGCTACACCCAGTTTCACCAGCAGCGTGATGAGAATGAGCGTGTTGGTCACGGATTCACTGTAGCAGTATCGAGAGTTCAAGGGGTCAGGCCGGGAGCCAGTAGCCAGTAGCTTGTGGCTGCTGGCTACTAGCTACTGGCTGGGGACGATCTTGGAAGCCGGATAGAATAGAGGCATGCCGTTTGAAAGCGTGAAAAAGATCGCCGAGGCGGACTTCCCTACCCGATGGGGGCATTTCCGGATCCTGGGATTCGAAGGGGTGCTTGAATCGGCGCGGCCGTGCTGCGAACACGGCCAGGCCGCGGGCAAACGCGTAGAGGGCCTCGTAGCACTGGTGATGGGCGATGTGCATGTGGGTGCGCCGCTGGTGCGGATCCACTCGCAGTGCCTGACGGGGGACGTGTTCGGATCTCTGCGGTGCGATTGCCAGCTGCAACTGGAGCTTGCGCTCAAGAAGATAGGCGAAGAGGGCGTGGGAATCCTGCTGTATGAGCAGCAGGAGGGCCGTGGGATCGGGCTGATGGCCAAGCTGAAGGCCTACGAGCTGCAGGACAATGGCCTGGATACGGTTGAGGCGAACGTGGAGCTTGGGTTTGCCCCGGATTGCCGGGCTTACGAGCTGCCGGCCGAGGTGCTGAAGCAGCTGGGCATTGCGGCGGTGCGGCTAATGACGAACAACCCCGAGAAGGTTGAGGCGCTGCAGGCGGCGGGGATTGAGGTGACGGAGCGAGTGTCAGCCGAGGTGGAAGAACAAGACACGTTCGCGGCCTACCTCAAGACCAAGCACGAAAAGATGGGCCACATTCTCGACGCACTGGCGCCTGTGGAAGAACAAGGAATCAGCGACTGATGCCCTCTCTGAAACGATGAAACTTGCTAGCGTTTCTGCGCAAAGAGGCCAAGAACGGGCAGAGCAATCGCCAACACATACAGGACGCCTAACAACCAGTTCAACCAGCGCCTGCCCGGATGATTCACCCAATAACAGAGCAAGACAGATAAAAGCACAGCCTGCGTGACGATCTCCAGGTAACCACGCATCTGCATCCAGATCGGCGTGGTGGTATAGATAAAGCCCTCCAGCGATCCGGCCGGCGCGGCAAACGTCCCCAGAATGCCAACACCAACCAGTATCCATGCCATCAGGAGCCACCCGTACCTGCGGCCGAAGAGCTTATCCCGCAAGGGGTAGAAGATGGCGGCGAAGAGAATCCCGCGGAAGATCTGCAGCGGCGCACCAAGGATCATGACGGGATCCGTCATGGGTTTCATTCCGGAGCACGGCTGCTTGATGAAATCGGCGTAGTGCAGGAAACGATAGGCGAGGGCACCCATCACGAGATAGGTGAGGGTGTGGCTCGCCACGGTTTTGGCGGCAAGCGGGATGAAACGAGGCTGCGGTTCTTGCATGGCATCCTCTCAATGAGTTTTGAGTTCGCCGCGATTGTAGTCCTGCGGGCGATGGCCCGCAAGGCAGCCTCAGAGTGAATTCGTCGAACCCTGATCGCTGTCAGCCGGCATGCCGCAACAGCCGGCGCAGGCGCAGCAGCACCCACGCAAGCGCAGCCAGTGTTGCCCACCACAGCACCAGAGTCAGGCGATCGACCCACAGCGGCGCCACGCCTGCATGCCGCAACTCGAATGGCAGCAGGTTCCACGTCGTGATGTGCCGATAATCCCATGCGTCGTCGGTCATCCTGGGGCTGATGAGCCCCCAGTTGCCCATCTTGCCCAGAGCAAGCGCTACCATGTTTTCCAAACGCAGTCCGATGACAAAGTGAGACAGGTGCATCGACTCCATCTGGTAGCGCTCAAGGGATTGCCAGAAGGCGACGGATGCGATCTGCACCAGTGCGCTGGCGGCGATGAGAGCAGCGCCGAGAGTGCGAAGAGACTTGGGAAGCTGATTTCCGAGTTGCAGAAGGAGCGGAATGGCGAGTAACGCGGCCAGCTCGACGGCCGTGGCGGAGTAGCGGTCGCCCCACGCGGTGTCGCCGGCGAAGGTGAAATAGCGGGCGTAGAAGCTGATGTAAGCCAGCAGCATGACGGTCGTGGCGAGCGTGTAGGCCTTGACGGTCGGTGTGAAGCGGCGCCAGGCAACGGCGGCCAGGATCAGCATGAGGATCAGCAGCGGGTCAAAGAGAAAGATGGATTTGGCCGGCGAGAAAAGCGCGCCAAAGAACCCGGAGTGAAAGGATGCGCTGAAGGGAAAGTTGGAAGGAAGAGTGGGATCCTGCCTGCGCCACTCGCGCGCGGCAATGCCCGCATAGGTATTGAAGAACGAGCCGAAGCGGTAGAACTGGTAAAGCCGATCGAGCAGGATGAAGAACGCGTAGACGGGTAAGGTGACAGCCGCGTAGGTTTTGGCGCGGACGAACAGCGCGGAGCCGCGCGTGCCCGCAAGCCAGACGGCCAGTGCAACAAAGAGCGCACATGCGAGGAGATCGAGGCCGGTGGTGAGACGCGTGAGCAGGTTGAGGCCGAGAGCGCCCGAGCCGATGAGCAGCGCGCGGCGGCTGTTGCTCCCAGCCCACTCGAGTTGCCAGCAGAACCCGGCCAAGGTGAGCAGGCAGATGTAGTTGTTCTCCATCAGGTTCTGCGTGTAGTGAAGATGCGTGGTGAGCAGGAGCAGCGCCAGCACGCCGGCGGCGGATTGGCCGACCGAAAAACTCAAGCGGCGCAGGAAACGAAAGCACACCAGCGCAGTCAGCACGTTGAGCAGCGTGGAGGCGCCGTAGCTGACGACAATGTTGCGGATCGTGGGGTCGTTGCCGTTGTAGTCGGCAAAGATGGGCAGGCGCTCGATGTAGGTCCCGGCAATGTCAAAGGGCAGCAAGAGGAGCGACTGGCCGATGCCATACCAGGTTTGCAGTTTGCCGTTGCGGCCGCGGATGCCGAACTCCGGATACTCGCCGGGCAGGACAGGCGGCGCGCTGGTCCAGAGCGCGTGTGCCGCGTTCTCCCGGTGCTGCGTATCCGACGAGCCGAGTTCTCCGGACTGGACGACGATGGCGATCAGCGCGGCGGCCAGAACGAGCAGGAACAGCGGATCGCGGAGCCAGCGGCGCGAGGATCGGGAGTTACCCGGCATAGCTAGATTCTAGCCGCGCTGCGAGAGTGACTTTTGTGGCGCTGGGACGGGCTTACGGGCGCAGGGCTTTGAGAACTTTTGCGGTGGTGACCACCTGGCCGGTGTGGCGCTGCGTGTGGTCGGCTACGTGGACGAGCGCGCCGCCGATCGAGGTGGGGAGTTGCTTGCGGCCGACGGCGCGAGGCGTCTTGAAGTCGGCATGGGCCAGAGCGCGGATGCGGGCGTCGGCATTTGCGAACGAGCGCTCAACTTCGGCGATAAGGGCGGCGAGTGTTTCGCGCTCATCGTGTTCGGGGCCGGCCTGCTCGGACTTGAGGAGCGCAAGCTGTTCCGCGGAAAGCTGATTGCCTTCGGCGTAGGTGAGGATGCGGTCGACGGATCGCGCAATATGGCGCAAGTGAAACGCCACAGGCGGCAGGCCGAGAGGCAAAGTGTGGATTTCGAGATCGGTGAGGCCGGCGGTCCAGATGCGAATGTCGTCGAGGGCGAGCTCCAGGGCATGGAGGACGGCACGGGAGACAGCGGGAACGTCAGTGTGCGTGCCGGAGAGCCAGGGCTCTATCTGGGGATCGGGAGAGGCGGGAGTGCTCATGGTCGTGTTTGGTGTGCGGTTAGCAGGGCGCCTGGGTAATCCTGCGTCACAACTCCTTTGATTCACCTTGCCGCTCTCGCCGCAGAGCCGTCAATTGATCCATCATCTCTGGCGATATGAAGTAGGCAACGATTTGTCCCTTCCGCGTAATCGCGACTGGCTCATGCTGTGCGATATCAAGGACTTGACGAATCTTTCTCCGGGCATCCGATGCAGTCCTGGTAGTCATCCCTGGCTCCTTCCAGCCAATCCGCAACGCACACTTCGGCGCCCTACCCTGCGCTCTTCACCCGCACCACCGTGATCTTCGCAAAGCCTTCTTCAAACGCCGGCGCTTTAAGTTTTTCCGCCATCTTGCGCATTACGTCCTCGCTGACGGAGCGGTCGCGGGAACGGTTGCGCTCAAGGCACACTTCGAGAGGAACGTCGAAGAAGACAGCGTGGACCTCGTATCCAAAGCTCTTCGCCATCTTGATCCACTGGCGGCGTTCGTGATGGGAGAGGTTGGTGGCGTCCACGTAGTTCCAGGGCATGCGGGCGATGAGGCGCGCGCGCAGAAGCGAGCGGAGCGTGGAAAAGACGAGGCCCTGATAACGCTGCTCCTCGACATCGTCGAAGAGGATGTTGCGCAGCAAGTCAGACGAGAGCGGGGTGACGCCGCGGCGGCGAAACCAGGTGGTCTTTCCGGAGCCGGGCATGCCGATGGCGAGGACGACGTAGCCCTTGGGCGCTTCGGCGGAGCGGTCGGCGGCCTGCGGCTCCGGCGGGGGCATCGAGGGCATTTCCGGCTGGGTCTCCATTTCCAGGCGGCCGGAGGCGGATGCGGCGTCCCAATTCGGCGCGGGCTGCCGCGGCGGCCGCGGGCGCTGGTCAGAGGGTGGACGTGGTCCCGATTGAGCACGCGGTTCCGAATGCGGACGAGACTCCGGCTGCGGACGCGGTTCCGCCTGCTGCTGGGAACGAGAGTCGGGACGGGGCTCGCGGCGGCTTTCGGGACCGCGGCGCGATGGCTCCTGCGGAGGAGCCGGCCGCGATTGCGGAGCCTGATCGAGATAGCTGGGAATCAGCGGAGCAGGCTGATTCGTAGGGAGTTCCTGGCCGATTTTGCCTGTGGACTCAGAGAGATTGGGTGCACGTCTGGAGCGTCTTCTCATGCCCGCCTTCAAACATCTTTGTTCTCTTACCGGATACCACACTGGCCGAGGGCGCTGCAAATGATGTGCACCCGGTCACATACTGGCGCGCGGTCGGGGCAGCAAACTGGCGTTGTGGCCTGTTGGCGAGGGGAAAAATGACCTCGGCTGCTGTGCTGGGGTGATTTGGTTCCCGTTGACAGGAGTGTTAGCATCATGGGTTTGGTGGAATTGCCGATAGGGCCTTATGCAGAGCGATTCCACAGCACTTGTAGCCGACTCCGGCTGATGCGGAAGGTGGCTCTTTCGTGATGAAGAACCACTCATCGCCGCAGGTTCCGGCCGGCTACCGCTGTGGAACCGTTGTAGCCGCCGAACGCCACGATTTTTCAATCCCGCTTTCAAAGCGCACCAAGGAGAACTGACACATGGCAGTGAAGGTTGGCATCAATGGTTTTGGCCGAATTGGCCGGAACGTGTTTCGCGCGGCAATGGGCAATAAAAACATCGAGTTTGTAGCCGTCAACGATCTAACGAGCCCCGCCACTCTGGCGCATTTGCTCAAGTACGATTCGATCCTGGGCAACCTGCCCAACGAGATTACGTCCACCGAAGATTCCATCGTGGTGGACGGCAAAACGATCCGGGTCTTCAAGGAAAAGGATCCGGCCAAGCTGCCCTGGGCCGAGTTCGGCGCGCAGATTGTGATTGAATCGACGGGCCACTTTACGGATGCAACGGCAGCCAAGGCTCACCTGGGACCGACGGTGAAGAAGGTCATCATCTCCGCTCCGGCGACCAACGAAGACATCACCCTGGTGCTGGGAGTGAACGAGGAGAAGTACGATCCGGCAAAGCACAACATCATTTCGAACGCGAGCTGCACCACGAACTGCCTGGCGCCTGTGGTCAAGGTGCTGCTGAAGGAGTTCGGCATTGTTAGCGGCATCATGACCACCATCCACAGCTACACCAACGACCAGGTGATTCTGGATTTCCCGCACAAGGACCTGCGGCGCGCGCGCGCGGCGGCCATCAACATGATTCCCAGCTCCACCGGGGCAGCCAAGGCGCTCAAGCTGGTGATCCCTGAGACGGCTGGCAAGCTCGACGGCTTCTCCCTGCGCGTGCCCACGCCCAACGTCTCCATCGTTGACCTCACGTTCATCAGCGAGAAGACCACCGACGTGAAGTCAGTGAATGCGGCTCTCAAAGCTGCCGCTGAAGGCCCGATGAAGGGCATCCTGGGCTACGACGAGAACCAGCTTGTGAGCTCGGACTTCAAGGGCGACAAGCGGAGCTCGATTGTGGACGGGCCGCTCACCAAGGTGGTGGGCCAGAGCGTAAAGGTGCTGAGCTGGTACGACAACGAGTGGGGCTACTCGAACCGCGTCGTCGACCTGATCGGGTTCCTGGAGTCGAAGGGGCTGTAAAAGAACAGTTGTCAGTGATCAGTTGTCAGTGGTCACGAGCTCCACAGCTTTTGACCGCCGACTTCTGAGCACTGACCACTGAGCACTGGCTACGGTCTTCCCATGCGCACAAACATCAGCGGCGAATCTCCGTTCGAGCCCATCATCGGGTTCTCGCGCGCGGTGCGCGTGGGCAACGCCGTTCATCTCTCCGGCACCGGCCCGGTGGGCGCTGACAACCAGGACGCCGCCGGGCAGACCCGTCGCATTTTCGAGATTGCCGCGCAGGCCCTGGCGAAGGCCGGCGCATCGTTTGACCAAGTGGTGCGGACACGTATGTACCTGACCCACGCCGAGGATTGGGAAGCCGTGGGCCGCGTGCACGGCGAGTTCTTCGGCGCCATCCGCCCGGCGGCGACCATGGTGGTGGTGGCCAAACTGCTGAACCCGTCGTGGAGGGTGGAAATCGAAATGGACGCGGTAATTGCCGATACAAACGTGGATTCCTCAATGGAAACCGATCCCTCACCACTGACCACTGATCGCTGATCACTGTTCTTCAAGGAATGCCTTATGCCCAAGCTCTCCATTCGCGATATTGAACTTGCCGACAAGCGCGTATTCATCCGCGTCGATTTCAACGTGCCTCTCACGGAAGATGGGCGGACTATCACCGATGACACGCGCATTGTGGCCACACTGCCCACCATTGTTTATGCAGTCCGCCACAAGGCGAAGGTGATCCTGGCGTCGCACCTGGGAAGGCCGAAGGGCAAGCCCAATCCCAAGTATTCGCTGCGGCCGGTAGTGGACCGCCTGCGGGAACTGCTGGACAAAGCGATTCCCGACGGCGTGAACGTGGCCTTTTCGCCCGATTGCGTGGGTGAGGTGGCGGAGGAACTGGCGCGGCAGCTTGAGTCGCGGCAGGTGCTGCTCCTGGAGAATCTGCGCTTCCACGCCGAAGAGGAGGCGAACGATCCGGGGTTCTCAAAGAAGCTGGCGTCGCTGGCGGAAATTTACGTAAACGATGCTTTCGGCTCGGCGCACCGGGCACACGCTTCCACTGAAGGCATCACGCACTATCTGAAGCCCGCGGTGGCCGGCCTGCTGATGGAAAAAGAGATCACCTACCTGGGCAAGGCTCTGCAGTCGCCGGAGAAACCGTTCGTGGCCATCATCGGCGGATCGAAGATTTCGGGAAAGATCGACGTGATCCAGAACCTGCTGGATAAGGTAGACACGCTGGTGATTGCCGGCGGCATGGCGTACACGTTCTACCGCGCAAAGGGCGTTGCCGTGGGCAAGTCGCTGGTGGAAGAGGACAAGATCGACCTGGCCCGGGAGACGATGGAGAAGGCGAAGGCCAAGGGCGTGAAGCTGCTGCTGCCGGTGGACAACATCCTGGCGGACAAGTTCGCCAACGACGCGCAGACACAGGTGTGGGACACGTCGGTCGATTTTCCCGCGGATTGGCAGGGACTCGACATCGGCCCCAAGTCGGTTGCGGCCATCGAGGATGTGGTTTCAACCGCGCGGACGATTGTGTGGAACGGCCCGGCGGGCGTGTTCGAGTTCCCGCGGTTCGCGATCGGGACCAATGCGATCGCGCGGGCCGTCGCGGCCAACCATGGGGCCACGTCGATCATTGGCGGAGGCGACAGCGTAAGCGCGATCAACCAGGCCGGCGTCGCCGACCAGATCACGCACATCTCCACGGGCGGCGGAGCCAGCCTGGAATTTCTTGAAGGCAAGAAGCTGCCGGGAGTTGAAGCGCTGACGGAGAAGTAAGACAGAGATCAGGGGTCAGAGATCAGAGATTAGCGAACCCCCATCCGGCGCAGGGTCCATGTCGGATGCGGGGTTCTTCATAACCGCGGCCGAGTGTCCCATGTCATGCTTCCGGACTGAGGAGCACCAGTCCTTTTCCATCGCGATTCGTGCTAACCTTCTCTGAATGGCGACGACCGTCCACATCCCGCTCAAGGAGTACCTTGCGACCACCTACCGGCCGGACTGCGAGTATGTAGACGGCGAGGTGCGGGAGCGCAACGTGGGCAAGTGGGAACATGCAAGAGTTCAGGCGCTTCTGGCGGCCTGGTTTATCAATCACGAAGATTCGTGGGGAATCGTCAGTAGCACGGAGCAGCGTGTTCAGGTGACCCGGGACCGCGTCCGCGTGCCGGACCTGGTTGTGCTCTCGGCGGCTCCCCAGCCAGAAGTATTGAACGAACCGCCGCTACTCGTCATTGAGATTCTTTCTCCTGACGACTCCTACTCCGACACGCAGGAGCGTGCCCAGGACTACCGCGCGATGGGCGTCGCGACGGTGTGGATCGTCGATCCCAAGACGCGGACAGGCCGCGTATGCCGCGGCGCGGAGTGGATCGAAGCCTCCCGGCTCGAAGTCGAGGGGACGCCGCTTTTCGTCGACCTGCCCGAGATCTTCCGCCAGGTAACGGTCGCGTAACGACACTCCACTGCACAATGGCGTAAATCACCGATTCCCTCGCCGTTTCTGGCCAGTATCAATCGGCAACTCGCCGCCTATTGCAGCTCTTGCGGTTCGCGGCCTCGCTCCCGCGGCGGCGACCTTTGCTGGTAGAGGTTGTAACAGGACCATGGGCCGGCCTCGCTTCGTGATTACAAACGATTCCCCTGTTTTCGCGACCCTGTCAAAGAGACCAAGACATTTTGCCCTAAATTGGGTGGCAGTGATTGTGTTTGTCACATATTGGCCTATATCCAGAGTCTATCGTCAAATTCTTGCAGCTTCGCAAGAAGCAGTTGACATTGTGTGAGGCGTTGACGGAAAACTAGGACAACGAAAAAGACAAGATGAGCCCCACGTCCGATAGTCTTGTCGGATGCGGGGCTTTCTTTGAGGACAACTCAAGGCCTCCCTGCACCCAGAGGAGACATGCCATGGGCTACTACACGCGAGTCCTTTCAAAAGACGCGGAGTTTCCGTCTTTCGAGGAGCTCGCGCAGTTCATTCGCTCCAATCATCCTGACTACAAGCTGACCATCGAGGAAGGGGGCGAAGAGGAATGGGAGACAGCTCTCCTTTCCGGCAATGA
This sequence comes from Occallatibacter sp., assembly GCA_035552475.1. Classification (GTDB taxonomy): domain Bacteria; phylum Acidobacteriota; class Terriglobia; order Terriglobales; family Acidobacteriaceae; genus Telmatobacter. The sequence goes on along the minus strand of DASZLE010000036.1, from coordinate 18,840 downwards.
TGAAGTGGAGGTCGCGCTGGTTGAACGCCTTCCGGTCGCAGACGGATCCCTGGGTCAGGATGCGGTTGCGGATTTCGTGGAGGACACTCAGGACTCGAAGCCCGAGAGCGGAGTCGCATGGCTGCACGAGTTCCTGGCCGATGTGAAGACGATCTATGCCATCCAGCATCTGCAAGGTTCTGAAACAGTGGATGGCAGCAACGCGCTGCACGCCCTGCGCGCACATCTTTGGGAGCGCGGCGACGCGATACTCCAGGCAGACCTGGAAGGCTTCACCAACGAAGAGGGCTATCACATCGTGTGGCAATTCTCAGATTCCGTGTCGGGCCCGTGGAACATGGGCATCCTCCAGGATGGAAAATGGCACCACTTCAAAATGGATTTGGGCGATCCCGATCATCGCGCCGCATTCATGAGCGGTGAAATGCCCGACGACTTGTCCGAAGTGCGCGACTCCGATCCTCGCAAGTAAACGCCGCTCCACCCGGCAGAGTGATCCTGACTCGCCGCTGTGCCCGCCATCACCCGGCGCGTGTAAATTCGTCCACTAAAATCGTGTTGAGGAACCCACAGAATATGTCACGAAAAGCTCTGATTGCTGCCAACTGGAAAATGTACAAGACGCCCGCGCAGGCACGGGCATTCGTTGAGGCCTTTCTACCTCTGGTCGAGGATCACGTTCGCGACGAGATCGCCCTGTTTCCTTCTCCCGTGCTCTTGCCGACGGTGATCGAGGCCGCGCGCGGATCGAAGGTTGCCGTAGGCGCGCAGAATATTCATTTCGCCGAAGAGGGCGCCTATACGGGCGAGACATCGGTCCTGCAGCTGGCCGCGGTAGGCGGAACGCATACGCTGATTGGCCACTCGGAGCGCCGGCAATACTTCGGGGAGACCGACGCGATCGTGAACCAGAAGCTGCATACCGCCATCAAGCACGGCATCGTGCCGGTTGTTTGCATTGGCGAAGTGCTGGCGGAGCGCGAAGCGGGTCTGACTGAACAAGTGTTGAAAACGCAAGTGACGGGCGCATTCGCCGGTATTGCGGGGTTATCGCCGCAAGTGGTGGGCTCGATCGTGATTGCGTATGAGCCTGTTTGGGCCATCGGCACCGGCAAGACAGCAACACCGGAGATGGCCTGCGACGCGCATCGCATCATTCGCGCGGAAGTGGCGAAACTGCTCGGCGCCGACGTCGCCGCCCAAATCCGCATCCTCTATGGCGGCAGCGTGAAGCCGGATAACGCTACTGCCCTGCTTAGCCAGGAGGAGATTGACGGCGCCCTGGTCGGAGGCGCGAGTCTCAAGCCGGATTCGTTTACGGCCATCGTGGAGTATTAGGCGAAAAAACGCATTCACGGCCCGGGCTCTCGGTCGAGCGTCCGGGCCTGGATGCATCGGGGGTTCGTTAAGGTGCAAGATCGCGGGGCAAAAAAAATCGCCTCCGAAGGAACTCGTCGCTTCGGAGGCGCTTGCGTTTCACAAGATAGGAACGGGGGACCAGTAGCCGGCGCTGGAGGTCGGTAGCGCGCGGCCACTGGTGATCCCTGCACATAAACGAGGTTAGCTGCGGCTTCCCCTTTCCACGGCAACCTCGTGTCGCCCGGCTCTAGAGAGGTCTTGCTTACTGATCTCTCGAACCATGTTGACAAGTCGAGTGTCTCGTATGTCCGCCTGAGGCTCCGTGACGGTCGTCACACCACTTTGTTCATTTCTCGCCACGATTTGCACCGCCTCCACACACGTTGACAAAGCCCGGCCGCGGCCCGAAAATCGAGATTCAATTTGCTACTCCTCCGGAAGGCCCTCCTGTGACTGCTCTCCTGAAAACTGACTTAGGCTCGACGCCCTTACTGGGACGCGGCAAGGTGCGCGATCTGTATGCCGTAGGCGGCGCGCTGCTGCTGGTGGCCACCGACCGCATCTCGGCATTCGATCACGTGCTTGGCTCGGGCATCCCCGGCAAAGGCAAGATCCTCACCCAGATTTCTCTGTTCTGGTTTGAACTCTTTCAGGACCTTGTGCCAAACCACCTGATCACCGCCGACGTGGCTCAATTTCCCTCCGCGCTGCAGCCGTACCGCGAACAGCTTGACGGCCGTTCCATGCTGGTGAAGCGTGCAGAAATGTTCCCGGTGGAATGCGTGGCGCGCGGATATCTGGCGGGTTCGGGATGGAAGGAATACAAGGCGGAGCGGACCGTGTGCGGCATCGCGCTGCCGGCCGGCCTTCTGGACGGATCGAGACTTCCTGAGCCGATCTTCACACCGGCAACCAAGAGTCAGGACGGCGCGCACGACGAAAACATCGCTTACGAGCGCGTCGAGCAAATCGTGGGCGCGGCCGACGCTGCGGAGCTGCGGCGGCTCACCATGACCATCTATGCCAGGGCAGCGGCGCACGCTGAAGTCCACGGGCTCATCCTCGCCGATACCAAATTCGAGTTCGGCCGCGTGGATGGACAAATCGTCCTCGCCGACGAAGTACTCACACCGGATTCGTCCCGGTTCTGGGATGCGAAGCTGTGGAAACCGGGTGGGCAGCAGGCTTCGTTCGACAAGCAATTTGTGCGAGACTACCTGGAGTCGATCCACTGGAACAAGCAGGCTCCAGCGCCTTCGCTTCCCCCTGAGGTGGTGGATCGTACTCTGGCAAAGTACCTTGAAGCCTTTCGCCTTCTCACCGGGCGGCATCTAACCCTCTGATTCTCTTAGCAAGCGGAGACTTGAAACCATGACCCTGGTCGATTGGGCAGTCGTCATCATCCTCATTTGCGCAGTCCTGGGTGGACTCGCGCAGGGGTTCTTTCGATCCGTCTGCTCCCTGGGAGGGTTGATCCTGGGGTTGGTGCTGGCCGCATGGAATTATAAGAAAACCGCCGCTTTGATTTTCCCTCTTGTAAAGATCCCGGCAGTTGCGAATACAATTGGATTTCTATTCATTGCTCTGGTTGTGATGGCCCTCATCGGGCTCATCGGCAGCTTGCTGGCAAGGACGTTCCGGTTGCTGGGACTGGGATGGCTGGACGGACTTGCCGGAGCGGTGTTTGGTTTTTTTCAGGGAGTATTGTTCGTCGTACTCGGACTTCTGGTTATCGTTGCCTTCTTCCCACAGGTGCATTGGATTGCGGATGCGCGCCTTCCGCGCATGTTCTTCGGGGCATGCCATGTGAGCGCCAGCGCGACTCCGGCGGAGTTGGGCGACCGCATTCGGGAAGGGCTGCGAACATGGGAAGGCGAGTCGCCGAGCTGGATGCATCCGGGCAAGAGTTAAGGAACGGGTCCGGCGCCGGACTTGAACAGCAGATTTGTGGCAATCTAAGAAGAGCAAGAGGTGTGCATTGAGACGAGAACTGGACAGCCTTGTTACGCAGATGCATTCCAGCGGCCTTCGCTATGACGAAGCAGTCCGCGAGTTCAAAAAGCAATATTTGCGCGAGGTGCTGATCTCGAATCGAGGCAACCAGTGCAAGGCGGCGGAGGAGTTAGGGATACACCGCAACACGCTCAGCCGCACCATGGCTGAGCTGGGACTCAGCCTGGCCGAAGTGCGCGCCGGGCTCAAGCGTCCGCCCCGCAGTGAACGTCCTGTATATAGCGCGGTACGTCAGAGCCTCCGCCAGGGCTGACGCGCGCCCTGAGGACATGGACAGCAGGATTCAGCAGCCAACCCGGACCTTTCAGGTGACCATCGCGCCCGGCTTCGTCTGGGACGAGCAGGATGCGTACCTGTTTGACATCGATGGGACGCTGCTGCGCAGCCGCGACCGTATTCACGTCAATTCCTTTGCCTCCAGCGTGCAGCGCGTCACCGGTTTCGAGGTGACCCTGGCCGGCATCCCCCTTCAGGGCAACACCGACACCGCCATCCTGCGCGAGGCGTGCCGCCAGGCAGGCATCTCCCCAGAAACCCTGGAGGCCCAGACCGCCGCCATCCTTGAGGCTATGTGCGCCACCGTGGCGGAACAGCGCCATGCGATGGACATGGTGCTGATGCCGGGCGTGGAAGCCACATTGCGCCATCTCGCCGGCCGCGGAGCCCTGCTGGGCGTGGCCACCGGCAACCTGGAGTTGATCGGCTGGATGAAGATCGAGCATGCCGGCCTGCGCGAGTGGTTCCGGTTTGGTGGGTTCAGTGACCGTTTCCCGGACCGTACAGAGCTGGTTGCGCACGCCGTGGAAAAGGCACGCGAGCTGACGCGGCCGGACGCGCGCATCTGCGTCGTGGGTGACACGCCGCGCGACATTGAAGCCGCACACGCCAATTCCCTTCCCGTGATTGCCGTGGCCACCGGCCGTTCCAGCTTCGACGAACTGCTGGCGCACCAACCGGAGGCTTGCGCCGCATCGTTGGCTGAGCTGCTTTCCGCTACAGAGGCCGATCGCCAGGGGAGGCTGTAATGCGGGCTGCTTTTGTTTTGCGGCTGATGGCATCGTGCCTGCTGTTTGCAGCCGCAGGCGGCGTCGCGCAGGAACGGCCTGCCACAACTCCGCAATCGCAACCCGCGGCAGCGCCGCAATCGCAACAGGAAGCGCCGGCCCCGTCCGCGCAATCTCCTTCCCCGAGCCCAGATGCCGCACCGCGGAAACCGGTGAAGCTGCCCACAGGTTCCGAACGCCGCCGCGCAGCAAAGCTCTTCATGGCCGCAGCCACGCTCTACCAGGCTGAAGTGTTCGAGCAGGCTTTCAATGACTATCAAGAGGCTGCGAGGCTGGATCCAACCAATCGCGATTACGCCATGGCTGTGGAGGTGGCGCGCAGCCACGCCGTTACCGCGCTCATCCAGCAGGCGGCGCGCGACCGCACCAGAGGAGACACGGCGGGCGCTCGGTCAGCCCTTCAGCGTGCACTCGCCGTCGATCCCGGAAATGCGAACGCAGGCGAACACCTGGATGCTCTGGCCGACTCAGGATCGAACGACAGCACCTTTGACCCCGCGCGCGGCATGCCCCAGTTGGCGCCGCCAATCCAGATAGAACCATTGCAGGGCGCGCAGAGCTTCCACACGCGCGGTCCGCAGCAGCAGTTGATCCAGAGAGTCTTCAAGGCCTATGGCATTGAAGCCACCATCGATGACAGCATCCGCAAGGCGACCGTGCGGCTGGACGTGGACGACGTAGACTTCGCGCAAGCTTCCCGAATCCTGGGCATGCTCACCGGGTCGTTCTATTCGCCCATCGATCCGCATCACGTGGTGGTGGCCCGCGATACGCGCGAGATGCGCCAGCAGTACGTGCATAACGCCGTGGAGACCTTCTATTTGTCCGGTTTGGACAGCGCCGAAATGACTGAGATGGGCAATATCGCCCGCAACGTTTTCAATGTGCGCCACGCCGCCGTCAATGCCTCCACCGGGACCCTCACGCTGGAGGCGCCGGAACTCGACCTGAAAGCGTTCAACACCACCTATCAGGATCTGATGGAAGGCCGCCCCCAGGTAGTCCTGGAGGTGCACCTCATCCAGCTTGCGCACACCAGCGCGGTCAATAGGGGTGCTCAGCTGCCGCAGACGTTCACGGCGTTCAACGTGTACGCGGAAGAGCAGCAGATCCTGAGCCAGAACGCCGCGCTGGTGCAGCAGATTATCGCATCCGGGCTTGCCGCACCGGGCGATACGCTCACCATCCTCGGCATTCTGCTTGCTTCCGGCCAGGTCTCCAGCTCGCTGTTCTCCAACGGGATTGCTCTCTTCGGCGGCGGCCTCACCCTATCGGGCATCTCACCGGCGCCGATCACGTTCAACCTGAACCTGAATTCATCCGATTCGCGCGAACTGGACGACTACCAGTTGCGCCTCGCCGACAACGAAGAGGGCACGCTGAAGAGCGGCACGCGTTACCCCATCCAGACATCGATTCTTTCCAGCGCCACCAGCGGCCTGAACATTCCGGGACTCAACCTGCCCGGGACTTCAGGCAGCCTGTCCTCCATCCTGTCCTCCATCTCCAACACGGTGCCGATCGTTCCCCAGATTCAGTATCAAGACCTCGGCCTGGTGATGAAAGCGCGGCCGCGCGTCCTGCGCTCCGGCCACGTGGCAATCACCCTCGACCTCAAGATCAGCGCCCTCGCCGGTACCGGATTGAATGGAGTGCCTATCCTGGCCAGCCGATCCTACTCCGGAGTGATGACCACGCCCGCCAACCAGGCGGTGGTCATCGCGGGCGAGATGGACAAAAGCGAGACCCGCGCCATCAGCGGCCTGCCTGGCCTGAGCGAAATCCCCGGGCTGAATAACGTGACCGACAAGACAATGGACAAAGACTATTCCACGCTCCTCATCATCCTCACACCGCACATTGTCCGATCGCCCTACGGCCTCTTCCACGGTCCGATGATGCGGGTAGACCGCGGCATTTCCACCCGCTGACTGGGGTCCCGTTTCCAAAGCTCGCACCAAAAATAAACTGTCGTCCTGAGCGAAGTTTGGCGCGTTCTTTTGGCCGAGCGCAGTCGAAGGACCCGCGGTTGTCCGGCACAAAGGTGGGAGCGCGAGGTGTACTGGGTGGCAGGATCGGACTCTATTTGGGGGCAACAGTGGACTAGAACGCCTGGCAGGATTGCACTACATTAGCTGGCAGAATTCAGCAGAACCAGCACCTTTGCTCCCGCTCTGCTGCTCCATCAGGAGCCACGTCCTCCGACCCGTCTTTGTCGCTGCCGTTGCTTTTGCCGTTCTTGCTTTTGCAAAAGCAGAAGGCCCCTCCAGTTCGGAACCTCGCAAGCGAAGTCCAGAACCGGAAGGGCCGATGATTCCCGCGTGGCCGCTACTGCTGAATGCCGTCCAGCTTTTCCTGGTACACCACGATCTTCTTCAGCATGTCGTACGACAGGCCTCCGACCGGTACCTGGCGGCCGTTGACCATCAGGGTCGGCGTCTGGTTGATGTTCAGGTCCTGCGCCAGCTTCACTGAGTTCTCCACATCGTCCGAAGTCGCCGGCGTATTGGCGCAAGCCGTCACTTTGGCCGGATCCAGCCCCGCCTTGGTCACGGCGCTGTTCAGCGTCAGGGTGGCGCCGTCGGCCGTGGCCAGACCCTCCTGGCCGTCAAACACAGCGTTAACAAACTGGAAGAAAGCAGTGCTTCCGCCCAGCTTGCTCACGCACACACCGTACTCGGCCGCCAGCTTTGACTCCGGGTGGATTCGCTCCAGCGGATAATTCTGGAAGACAATGCGCGCCTTGGGAAAATCCACCGCGAGCTTGTCCATGTTGGCCTGCGCCGACTTGCAGTGCGGGCATTCGAAGTCGGCAAACTCCACCAGCTCCAGTTCCTTACCGGCCGCGCCCTTGTAAGGTCCGTTGGCCTGCTGCTGCAGTACGGCCCTGCTGCCGGCGTAAGGATTTGTGCCGAACGGATACACGTCGTCGCCGGCGATGATGTGTTTGCCATCCGGCAGAGCCCAGAACAGAAAGCCCGACGACTTCTCTTTGCCGGTCTTGTCGCCCATGTAAATGATGACCTTGCTCAGGCCTTCCACCGGGGTCTTCAGGATGGCGCCCACCTCCCAGACCCGGTTTTCGTCGTAGCCCCAGCTCGCCTGCAGAAATGCGTTCACCTCGTCCTTGGTCGGCGCGGCCGCGGTGAAATTCTTAGGATCGATTGCGGGGAACGTCGGAGCCGCGTTGGGTGCCGGAGCCGCCGGCTGCTGGGTGCTGGAAGCCGCCGGTTCCTGCGGCGGTGCGGCGGGTACCTGCTGCTGCGCGCGAGCCTGCAGGGTTGCAATGGATGCGGCCAGCAGGCCAACGCTGGCAATTCGGCCAATCATACGGATCAAACCATGTCTCCTTGGTGCAGTTGCTTCCCACATCGGTACAGTTGCTTCCATTATCGCTTGCGGGCATCCCGGCACGCCAGCCGCACAGCCGCGCCATTGCCCCCAAATCCCAGAAAACTTCAGTTCCCTTATACCTGAACCTTGACGGCGATGGGAAACCTGCGCCCCATGCCGAACGCCTTTGACGTTACCTTCAGCACCGGCGCCGCCTGCTGGCGCTTATACTCTGACCGCTCCACCAGCCGCACCACGTGTTGGACGAGCGGAAGCGGAAAACCGTGCGCGCGCGCGATGGCCTCCGGCGTCTCATAGCGCTCCACGTAGGCCTCCAGGATCGGGTCCAGCACCTCGTACGGCGGCAGCGAGTCTGTGTCCTTTTGCCCCGGCCGCAGCTCCGCCGAGGGCGGCTTCTCCAGGATCGCCGGCGGAATCACCTCGCGCTCCCGGTTCAGCCACCGGCTCACCGCGTAGACCCGCGTCTTCACCAGGTCGCCGATCACCGCCAGCGCCCCCACCATATCGCCGTACAGCGTGCAGTAACCCACCGCCATCTCGCTCTTGTTCCCCGTGGTCAGCACCAGCGCCCCCAGCTTGTTTGAGAGCGCCATCAGCAGGTTGCCGCGAATCCGCGACTGAATGTTCTCTTCGGTAATGTCCGGCGCCATCCCCGCAAACATCCCCTCCAGCGTGCGCGTGTATTCCTCAAACAACCGGCTGATCCCAATCAGCTCGAAACGCATGCCCAGATTCGCGGCCAGTCGCCGGCTGTCGTCAATCGAACCCTGCGACGAATACGGGCTGGGCATGCCGATACCCAGCACGTTCTCCGCGCCCAGCGCCTCCGCGGCCACAGCCGCCACCAGCGCCGAATCAATCCCCCCGCTCACCGCGATCACAACCTTGCTGAATCCGCACTTGCGCACGTAATCGCGCGTCCCCAGCACCAGAGCATCCCAGGCAGCCGCCGTATCGTCTTCGGGCGGCTCCGCAATCGCCGGCGCGCTGAATGGATCCACAATCACCAGGTCCTCTGCAAAAGAAGCGGCTTGCGCCACCAGTTCGCCGCGGCCGTTCACCGCCACTGAAGAACCATCGAAGATCAAGCTGTCGTTGCCGGCCACCTGGTTCGACATCACCACCGGAATGCCGTCCCGCCGCGCAATCGCAGCCAGCATCTCCCGCCGCACCTCGCGCTTGCCGTGCCAGAAAGGCGATGAGGACAGGTTCAGATGAATGTCCGGCCGCTGCGCCATCAGCTCTTCCATCGGATCGATGGAGTACAGCGGACGCGGCCAGAAACTCTTGTCGTTCCACGCATCCTCGCAGATGCTCACCGCCAGCCGCAGCCCGTCCAGCTCCACCACCTGTTGCGTGCGGCCGCGCAAAAAATAGCGCTGATCGTCGAAAACATCGTAGAACGGCAGCAGCCGCTTGTGTTGTTCCAGCAGCACGCTCCCCTTGTCCAACAGGATCGCGGCATTCACCGCTGGCTTGCCGCTCCCCGCAGGCGCCGGCAGTGCCGTTCCCACCAGCACCGCCGTCGGTAACTCCCGCGTAGCCGCCGCGATTTCGTCCACAGCCGTGCGGCAGCGGGCCAGAAAACTCGGCTTTTCCAGAAAATCGCCCGCGGGGTAGCCGCAAATCGACAGCTCTGAAAAGACGGCCAGCCGCGCGCCCATATCCGCGGCACGGCGGCTCACGTCAATAATCTTTTTCAGGTTTCCGGTAAAATCCCCAATCGTCGGATCGATCTGGGCAAGCGCGATCTTCACACTTCCAGTTTAATCCGCCGCTTCCGCTCAGCATTTCCCGGCAATCAGGCCGGAACGCCCCCGCGATCCTCGCCCGCTTCCTCGTCCAGGCCGCCGGCAACCCTACCCAGTGTGCGCGCCACAATCGCAAGGTCGAGCCATACGCTCCAGTTGGAACGGTACCGCTCGTCCGGGGAGAAGTACTCCCCTGGCGCGGCTTCTCTGCATGCGCCCAGAGCCCACAGGCCCGTCATGCCTGGCGCCATGTTGAACCGGCGCAGATGCTTCACACTTGCCTGGTCGCGATCGCCGGCGGGCACCGGAGTCGGTCCCACGATGCTCATTTCCCCGCGCAGCACATTCACCAGCTGCGGAAGCCCATCCAGGCCAAGCCGCCGCAGCACGCGGCCGGCATAAGTCGTCCGGCCCGCCGCATCCACCGTGCGCAGCTGCAGAAGCTCAAATCCGCGCCCCCCGAGGCCCCGGCAGCGGGTGCGGCACAATACAGTCCCGCGCGACTGAAGCTGCACCGCCCCAGCCCCCAGCGCCAGAAGCGGCAGCCCCAGAACAAGCCCCGTAACAGAAAGAGCCACGTCTAAGGCCCGTTTTGCTGGCGGCGCCGCCTGGCGTGTGGCTCCGCTTGCCCAATCTTCCGGGGCAAGATGCGCATTGACTCGATACCATGAATTTGACGTCGCCATTGTGCTTTCTCTTGTCGTGGTGGGGGCTGCCTCGGCGGAAACACCGTGCCGCAATTCGGGAACAACGGCCCCGCACACCCCATTCCCGGTGATACGGCGCGCAAGATAAAATGCGATGAAAACCGATTAAATGCTGCTGAACCCAGGCCCAAAACCAGCAACCCGTGAAGGGAAAGATTCAATGGAAAAAAACTAAAATAGCCCTATATTTCCATTCAGAGAGACAGAACCCTGCGATCGAAGCTCCACGCTACGTTTTTTGCATTGCCTGAAACCTGCTTGGCATTCTCAGGATGGCGCGCTTGCTTGCGCATTGCAAGTGAAATCTTAGCCAGCCCCCATTACGGTCCGGTGAATCGCTCAATCCGTTGGTAACTTGTACTCGTCCAGCAGCAGGAATTGTCGAATATCCGGATCCTTGGAGGCCAAAAACCCCTCTAACGGCCCAAAGAACCCCGCCCGTCCCTGGTGCAAAAACAGCACCGTATCCGCCAGCCGCTCGGCAAAACGCATATCGTGCGTCACCACGATGCTGGTATACCCAAGCTGGTGTTTCAGCCGCTGAATAATCCCTCCCAGCCGCCGCGCGATGATCGGATCCACCATCGTGGTCGGCTCGTCGTAGAGCACCACTTCCGGCTGCGCTGACAGCGCCCGCGCAATGGCCACCGCCCTTCGCCGGCCCGTGGAAAGGCTGGCCGGAAACGCGTCGACTACGTCATCGGCGCCCACCAGGTTCAAAACCCGGTCCACCACCTGCAGAATCTGGTCTTCTTCCAGGCCCCCGCGCTCGCGCAGCGGAAACGCAACGTTTTCCCGCACCGTCAGCGAATCGAACAACGCCCCGTTCTGGAAGACCATCGTCACCCGCTTGCGTATCTCCTGCATCCCCTGCTCGCTGAGCTCCGTGATCTCTTGCCCTTCCACGCAAATCGATCCCGAGTCCGGCTTCAGAAACCCCATCAGCATCCGCAGTGAGACCGACTTGCCAACGCCGCTGCGCCCCAGGATGCACAGCGTCTGCCCGCGGTTCACGTGAAAGCTCACGTCCTCAAGCACCGGCGACTCGCCAAACGAAATGCAGACATCGCGGAAGGCAATGAGGGGCGAGCCCTCGCCCGGCTCGCCGGTGGGCGACGCGCCGATTGCCGTCTTCTCTCCGTGAATCGCCATTTTTCGCTTCTTCAGATTATGCGCTCCGCCTGCGCCGGCAAAGCGGAAACCCGTGTCAGATCATCGCGGGTGTTCACATTCTGGAACCATTCGCAGGGCCCCAACCCTCGCGCATCCGTCACCTGACCCGCCTGCGCCAGCACCTCCGCCGGCAAAACCCGCAGGGTCTCTCCAAGCCGGCTTGCAACCGATTCAAACGCAGCAAAACACCCGCCCGTTCCCCGCTCCAGGCAATCCCGCAACACCGGCAGAGCCTCCCTGTGGATCACCGCGGGAAACGTCTGTGCGAAGCCGTTCACCGAGCAGAGCGTTACGGCGCATCCCGTCCGGCGCGCATCCTCCGCCAGATACGCCACCAGTTCCGGCGCCATCAGCGGCATATCCGCCGATACGAACACCGCCCACTCGCCGGCCGCCTGCGCCAGTGCACTCACCACTCCGCCCAGCGGCCCACGATCCGCTTGCTCATCCGCAATCACCGGCGCGAACCGGCTCAAGTCAGTACGCGCCCCCGCAATGCGCGGCTCCAGCCCAGCCGCTCGCAGCACTTCCACGGCATACGCCACCAGCGGCCGCCCGGCCAGTTCCACCAGCGCCTTGTCTTCCCCCATGCGGCTTGAGCGCCCGCCGGCCAGCACAAATCCGCTTGCCCACGGAATAAGCCCGGTTTCTCGCCTGAAGAGCAACTTGTGTCCGTCCCTAAAGTCCGAATCAAAAAACAGCTGTCATCCTGAGCGGAGATTGGCGCGCCTCTTGCGCCAATCGTAGTCGAAGGATCTGCGGTTCGGGGCCTTCAACTTATGCAATAAACGTCACGGGCAACCCCCAATGTCTGCGCGAGAACTCAAAACATTCGCTAACTCGCTAACTCGCTAACTCGCTATGCCGCAAAGCGGCGCTAACTCGCTGCTTTTGACCTAGCCCCCCGCCTCCTCCAGAAACCGGATCAGCGATTCGATCCCCAGCCTGAAGTTCTTCAGGTTGAACTTCTCGTTGGGCGCATGCAGATTATCGTCCGGCAAGCCGAAACCCATCATCACGCTGGGCAGACCCAGGTGCCGATCGAAATCCCCCACAATCGGGATCGACCCGCCCGAGCGGATGAACACCGTGTCCTTGCCCCACACCTCGTGCAACGCCCGCACCGAAGCCTGGATGTACGGGTTGTCCACCGGCACAATGCACGGATCGCCCTGGTGGATCAGCCGCACCGTAACCTCCACTCCCTTCGGCGCAATCTTCTCCACGTAGCTCTTGTACTGCGCGAACGCCTTTGCCGGGCTCATATTCGGCACCAGCCGCATTGAAACCTTCGCCAGCGCCTTCGCCGGAATCACCGTCTTAGCGCCCGCGCCGGTGAATCCGCCCGGCATCCCGTGCACCTCCACCGTCGGCCGCGCCCACGTCCGCTCCAGCACGCTATAGCCCGCCTCGCCCACCAGCGTGTTCGAGCCCACCTCCGTCTTCCGGTAGTGTTCCTCGTCAAACGGCAGGCTCTTCCACGCCTCCAGTTCTTCCTTACTCGGCGACTGCACGTCGTCGTAGAACCCGGGAATCAGAATGTGCTCCTGCTCATCCTTCAGCTTTGAAACAATGTGCGCCAGCGCCATGAACGGGTTCGGCGCCGCGCCCCCGTACATCCCCGAGTGCAGATCGGTCTTCGCGCCCTTCACCTCAATCTCGGTGTAGATCATTCCGCGCAAGCCCACGCACAGCGTCGGAAGGTCCGGAGCAAAAAGCTCGGTATCGCAAACCAGCGCAAAGTCCGCCTTCAGGTCGGCCGGTTTTGAGGCCACGTAAGCGGCAATCCCTTCGCCGCCCACTTCTTCTTCCCCTTCCAGCAGCACCCGCACATTCAGCGGCAATCCGCCCGCGGCCAGCAGGCTCTCCAGCGCCTTAACCTGCATCCACACCTGCCCCTTGTCGTCCACGGCGCCGCGCGCGTACACGTTCCCGTCGCGCTCCGTGGGCTCGAAGGGCGGCGTGTGCCACTCGTCCACCGGATCAACCGGCTGCACGTCGTAGTGCCCGTACACCAGCACGGTGGGCTTGCCCGCGGCCTTCAGCCAGTCCGCATACACCAGCGGATGCCCCGCCCCCTCGATCAGCCGCACGTTCTCCATCCCGATGCGTTTCAGCTCGGCAGCCAGCATCTCCGCAGCCTTGCGGCAGTCGCCCGCGTGCTCCGGCAGCGTGGAGATGGAAGGAATCCGCAGTAGGTCCTTCAGCTCATTCAAAAATCGCGGATGATTCTCGCGTGCAAATTCCACGGCAGACGACGGCATAGTTGTGCTCCAGTAAAGCGGCGAATGGATTCAGTCAACCCCAAAGTATAGGCGGTCCGCCCGATCAGCCGCTGAGGGCTGAGGGCTAACGGCTGACGGCTGGTTTCTAATACCGTGCCACTGACGGATCCACCTGGCCCGCCCACGCATCGATCCCGCCGGCCAGCGACTGCGCCTGCTCGAATCCCTGGTTGCGCAGCCACACCGCGACGTTCAGCGACCGCTGCCCGTGGTGGCACACGATCACCAGGCGTTCGTCGGGGTCCAGCTCCTGGTGCGCCCGCGCCGCCACGTCGCCCATCGGCATCAACACGCTGCCTTCGATCCGCGCCGTCTCAAACTCCCACAGCTCGCGCACGTCGATCAGCCGCGCCTCTTTGCTCTTCAGCAACGCCGCCGCTTCAGTTGGAGAAATTTCGTAGTCCAGCATCCCCTTCAGTCTAAGGCGAGCCGGGTTGCTGGCTTAAGCTTGTTCGCGAACGTATGGCGAAAACTCCTCCAGCACCAGCCGGAAAACCCATGCCGAGTTGGGTAAGACGGGGGTATCAACTCGGCCCCAGTTGGGTAAGACGGGGGTATCAACTAGCCCCGAGTTGGGTCATCGTTTTCGTGAGCTGGATCACTCGCTAAGAGGCCGGCAATCCGCTCCAAAGCCTCGATAAACGCTGCCTCGTTAGTTCGCCCGCGCCTTGATCAGCTCGTCCAGCAGGTCCGGCTTCCCTTCCTCGCGCACCAGGTGCAGATACTTCGGCCCACCCCGGTAGTCCACCGTAAACGTCTGAAAATAATCGTCCGCAATCACCAGCAGCTTGATCGGCTGCTGCGCCTTGACCGCATCCTCCAGCACATCGTGCGTGTAAATGTGGCCGTTGACGCCGGCAATCTTCATCCCCGGACCAATCCCCGCCTTGAACGCCGGACTGCCCACAATCGATTCGCTCACCGTTCCATCCGCCGCCAGTTGTAAACCCAGCGAATACGCATCGCCAAAATTCCCTCGCCTCCCAGGAAGCTTAGTCATTTCAGATGTGTAGGTTACCTTCCATCCGCCGTTCTCGATCCCGCCCGTCGGCGGCTCCGGAGAAAGCGAATTCAGCCGTTCTTTCAGGAACCCAGCCCAGTCATACGGCGCTACTCCGTTCAGCGCTTCCACAACCTGATCGAACGTGTACGTCTTCACCTGCGGCCCGTCATTCGGCCCGCCATGGAACGCATGACAGAAATCGTCAATCGTCTTCTGTCCATTCGTCGCGTGGTTGATGATCGTAGCTACCTCAAGCCAAAGGAGATCGCCCTCGTCGTAGTAATCCACGCCGCGCACCCAGTTCGACCACCCGCGCGGAGGCCGCACTCCAATTTCTCCAGTCGCCGTATCTTCCAGCGGCCTCCACGTACGCCCCGGACGCCCCGGCCCCAGGTCCGCCGCAATGCTGGCCAGGTACGTGTGGTACTGGTCCGGCGTCCACAGCCCGCTGCGCGCCGCCAGCATGGGCCCCAGGTAGTCTGTCAGCCCCTCATACACCCATAAGAGGTCTGTTTTCATAGGGGTTTCGAATTCCGGCGTAGTCAGGTCCGCCGGCCGCCGGAACTTCCCGTTCCATGAGTGCATAAACTCGTGCGGCAGCAGCGACCCCACGATGAACGCGCCGCCCGGCTCCAGAAACACCCGCTCCGGCAACCGGCTGTCGTTCGACTCGTGGTGTTCCAGCCCAAAGTGCGCCACATGATCGCTCAGCGCCAGCAGAAAGTGGTAGTCGCGATAATGCCGCGCCCCGAACAGCTTTCCCGATTCGGCGACCACGTTGATCAAACCTTTCTGAATTTCCGGGGGCATGTTCAGCGCGGCCTCGCTGTCGGCCACCAGGTCGATCTCGTGATGGATCGGCTCGCCCGGCGGCGTCAGATCAATCGAGCGATAGTACTCGCCTGTCATCACCGGCGAATCCACCAGCAGCTCCAGCGAGATGGGCTTGAATTTCACCTCGCTGCCGTCCTGGCTGGCGACGGGCAGCGGCGTCCCAAACTTCCAGCCGTCCGGCATCTTCAGCCTGGCGTCAAAGGTCAGCTTGTCTGAGGTCGTGCCAGCGGGATACAGCACCACCTCGTTCCACTCCAGCACCAGCAGCTTGTCGGTGGCCGAAGCGCCCGCAGTCTCAATGTAGTCATAAGCCGCATGAAGCTTCGTCGCGCCCGCCGGCACATCCAGGTGGAAGGTGTATACGTCCAGCAAGTCGCGCTTCCATGGCACCGCTTTGCCGTCCACGTCAAAATGTAGCCCAGTCACGTTCGACACCGGCCCGTCGGGCCCATGCTCGCCGGGAAGCCATTTCGGGTAGTAGAGCGTCAGCGGCCCAGCCTGCACCGGCAGCATCTCTTCCACGTGCAACAGCTTCTGCGGCACGCGCGTCGCGTCCACGCTCACGGTAATGTCCCCAGCCTGCGCCCACGCCGCCAGTGCCCCGCCAAGAAGCAAAAACCCTACCACGCCAAAGCGAATCCCTCTCATGCGACCTACCTCACTCAATTCATTTGTCCGAGCCTTTATAACAAAGCGCGTGCCCGTCACGCAGCCGCGATCCCGTATTTCGCTTCCAGGAACGCCCGCAGATACCCCGGCACCGCGTTTGCCAGCTCCTGCCACGTAAGCACCTTCAGCCGCGTGCGCATCTCCGCATTGCGCACCGCGCGCATCACGTGGAACCACGCTTCGCGCAGGTCAGGCCGCCGCTCATCGTGAATCACGCAGAAGCTTGACGCCTGCGCATGAGCCGCCAGCACGTTGCGGATAAGCTGATACCCTTCGTAACGCAGCTCCCGCGGCGCAACCGACTCAGCTTGTGCCACCAGCCCCGCATGGAACTCTTCGGCAATCGCGCTCGCCTCGTCCGCGCTCACGGCGCCGGTCTCCTCCCACTCCTGCGTAAACACCTCCGCAAATTCCGTCGCGTGCCGGCGCCGCGCCGTCACCACTTCTACCTGGGGCAGCCCGTCCCGCTCGAACACCTCGTCGAAATCGCGGTAGCCCTCTACGATCTCCGCTTTGCGCTGCTGGAAATCCGTCTCGGTCAACTTGGCCTCCACCAACAGGCCGCCCCAGCGCATGTCCACTTCAGTCCGGTCGAACAAGCCTGACTTCAGCGGCACGCGAGCCTTCCATCCGAACAGGGGCGCCTCGTCCGTCTCCACGCCGAGCATCCGCCGCACCGCCGGTGACTCGATCACCCCCGGCGTGCAAAATACATTCATCAGCAGGGCGTCGGAACTCATGCAGGAGTCGAGCTCGCGCCACTTACGGTGAGGATCGTCTATGGGACGCGGCAGCGCGCGCCCCTGTGCGTGAACCTTGTTGAATCGCTTTGCCCATTCCGGCCGCGCCAGGATCGCCGCATACGCCGGGTCAAAGAAATTTCCATGCAGATTTTCTTCAGGCGAATACACGACGACCGGATCGCCGCCCAGGCTCTCCACGTGCTTCCGCCCGCGCGCCCATTCGTGGTTGCGGGCGGCGAGCTCGCGCCGTAATTGCCCCGCATACGTTCCTGTTTCGGACTCTGCCACGAGAACGAGCTTATCGCTTCGCAACGGCGTTCCGTACCGCGAACAAAAACCTGGGCAAGAAGACCGGCTTGGAAGCTTGAAGCAACCTTTCACTCCTTCCCGCACTTCCAACTGGGAGCCACCGTGCGTGCCGGCTGGGGGGCGGGCCAGGGCGGCGAGTTGTTCTTTTCCGTCGTTCCTGCGTCGAAAATCCGAAAACCTGGCCATTACTTTACCCAGGGAGAATACCGATGACGGATGCAGTCCGAGGTCTCGGGCTCGTCGCTTGCCTTGTGCTTGTTCCGACCCTCACCGTATGTTCGCTCGCACAGTCAGGCTCGCGGGCCGTCGCAGAGCCAGCAACAGCGGCCACCGCGGCGTGGGTGTACGTCCAGATTCAGGGGCCGCAAGGTTCTGTGTATGGCTTCCGCGCCTCGTCAACCGGGCGCCTGAGCCCCATCCCCGGTTCGCCGTTCAAGCCTGCCGGGGAGATCGTCGGCGCCACGCCAACCAAGTTTTTCACTCTAGGTAAGACGTTGATTCATTCCTACGGGATCTCCTCCGATGGTGCCATCCAATCTCAGCTATCGCAGATACCTGTCTTCGACTACTCCGGGAGCGAGTGCACCAGTTCGACCAGCACCGCCCAGCAAGGCGCAGTGCTCGACCACACGGGCAAATACATTTACGTGCTGCTCGAGTGCGGCGGCGATGAATTGAGCGCTGAGTATCAGTCCTACATCATCCATAGCGACGGGGCGTTCTCGTACGACGGAGATACGAGTTTGCCGGCGTACTGGAGCGACGGCGGCTATGTGCCTTACCTTCCCTCGATCCTTGGGAACGAGAGGTTTGCCTACGCCGATGAATCCGGTGTGCACGGGCAGTCGGTGCCGATCGGCTTCCGGCGTGAAGCGAACGGAACGCTGGAACTGATGCAGTTCGCTGAGAGCGGTCCGACGTCCGGCTACTGCTATGAAGATTACACCGCTAATAGCCCCGATGCCTCTCCTGTCGGCAATTACGTCGTACTTCAGCTTTATCCGTGCAACACGAATCCGCCGCAGTTCGGCAGTTATACGGTGGCCTCGAATGGAAATATCTCCACCACCAACACTTCGAGCAACATGCCGCGTTCGTCGCTAGTCGAGCCCCATACGACGTTCTCTCCGTCCGGTGACCTGTTTGTGGCGTATTCAGATTCCGGGGGGGACGGGATCGAGATTTACAAGTTCAACGGCGCGGCCCCGCTCACCCTGTGGCAGACGCTGCTGACCGGCGAGGGGATCGCTCAGGTTGCCTTCGACAGATCCAACCACCTCTATGCCATAAACGGGGAAAACAAGCTGTATGTCTTTACGGTAACTCCGACCTCGGTGACGGAGGACTCGGCCATTTCCATCGGGTCGCCGTTCAAGATGGTCGTAGTTTCCGAGAGGTCGGAGCGAGCTTTAACCACGGGAGAATTGCAATGACGTATGCAGTCCGGGGCCTCGGCCTCGCCGCCTCTCTTGTGCTTGCTTCCACCTTGTGCGCGATCCCGACCGCCGCGCAGGTAGAGGCGGCTTCCATCACGCCGTCCACCGCAGCCTATGTGTATATCCAGATTCAGGGGCCG
>DASZLE010000035.1:0-65952 GCA_035552475.1 Occallatibacter sp. | reverse complement strand
TGGAAGGCTCAACACCGCCTGCACAAGCGCTATATGAAGCTGGGTGCGGCCGGCAAGCCCCAGGGAAAGATCATTACTGCAGTTGCTCGTGAATTGCTGGGATTCATCTGGGCTATTGGAACCAGAGCAGAGACGACCGTCAGCCAGCGAGCTGCAGCCTGACAAGAACAAAAGCAAAAACTTTCCAAATAAGGAAAAAACAAAAACGTTCCTTGATGAAACGCGCCATCCATCTCGAGCACAGAGCCAGCAGCAGGCTGGGCAAGCACGAAGGAGAACCCTCGCTTGGCCTATGCGACAGGCTCGACCGGACTCGCGATAACAGTCAGAGGCAGCTCCCGACGGATCATGATTATGCGGTTCCGACCCGCGAATATCAGACTGATCAATCGTCGCTAAAATCTGCCCAGGCTGCTGCTCGCTCTGTCCTCGGGGAAAAGCAAAAACAACGACAACGACAAAAACAACCCCATCGACTCCGCAGGGTTGACAGGGTCACTCCATATCAGGCCAAAGCAAGCATTGACGCTTTTCCGCGTATCCAGGATTCCGGGGATCCCCCGCCGCTCTCATTCCAATCATCGCGCCCCGTGACCCGCGTCACGCTCCGCGCTCTACCCATCCGTGCTATGCTCCTTGTTGCAGGGCCGGATTCACGAAAGTGAATTCGGCTCTCCTGCTTTAGGGACGAAATGGGTACCCCCTACCCCCCCTGGGGGTGGTTCGCAATGTGGGAATTACTGATGAACAACGTTGATAAATAACGCACTTACACGACAAGCAAGGCCAAAAATAGTACCACAATATGAAATTTACCATGATGTGATACCAACTCAATACGAGCCGGCGGCAAACGCGGCCTTCTGGCAATTTCCTCTTGCGAATATTCGCACCATAAGTACTGCCGTCATCCTGAGCGGAGTTTGCCGCGTCTTGTGCGGCAAACGCAGTCGAAGGACCTGCATTTCACACCCTTCCCTTTGCAATGATTTCGGGATCTCCACCCGAGCCTCCTCGGAACCGATCCTCCATCTCTCTGGACAAATTCCCAATCCGCGGACAAACCGAATCGCAAAGCCGCCATGCAACATCTGAGAAAATGATGCAAGTGAGTGGAATGGACCATTCTTGCCGCCTGAGCTGGTCGCGGCAGCGCGGCGCTCTCGCCCAGTTGACAGCGGGCCTCGCGCTTGCGTGCGCGGCGCTTGGTGCTGTGCACGCACAAAACCCTTCATCGGCGCAGAACCCCTTCTATGGCAGCGTCACGGTCAAGCCCGTCACCAATGAGCCCTTGCGGCTCTCGCTCGACGACGCCATCCAGATGGGCCTCCGGAACAACCTCGGCCTCAAAGAGGCGCAGAACGCCGAGCACTCCATCCACGCCCAGCGGTCGCAGGCGCTGCAGCAGTTCCTGCCCACCGTCACGCTCACCGGCGACTCGGGCTACTACCAGCACAACCTCGTAGCGCTGGGTTTCGGGCCTTCCGTGGTCGGCAAGTTCGCATCGGCGTTTCCCGGCCAATCGTTCAACATTCCGCTCATCACGCACGACACGCTGACTGAAGGCCAGCTCCACTACGACCAGATCCTGTTCTCCGGGCCCGTCATCGCGGGCTGGAAAGCCGCTGGCGCCGCGACACGCGCCCAGCACTTTGCCACGCAGACCGCCCGCGGCGACGTGGTCCAGAACGTAGCGGGAGCATACCTGCATTGCATCGCGGCCCAGAGCGAAGTGGACAACGCGCGGGCGCTGGAACAGGCCGACCAGTTGCAGTGGAGCCATGCTCACGACGCGCACGTGGCGGGAACCGCGGCCAATCTGGACGAGTTGCGCGCCCGCGTCCAGTACCAGGCACAGGAGCAGGCGCGCATCGCCGCCGAGAACCAGGCGGAGAAAGACCTGATCCTGCTCAAGCGCGAGATCGGCGTGGATCCGGGCCAGAAGGTAGAGCTGACCGATCACTCTCCCTACAGCGAGCTGGCCGCGCAGACGCCGGAAGAGGTCCGCGCGCTCGCCTACCGCTATCGCAACGACTACCAGAACCTCCAGAATCAGGTGCAGGAGTTCAAGGCGGTGCACGCCGCGTATCGCAGCCAGCGCTGGCCGTCGCTCAGCTTCAGCGGGAACTACGGCGTGGAGGACATTGGCGGCATCGGATCGCACGGAACGTTTGCGGCCGTCGGAACTTTGAGCGTGCCCGTGTTCCGCGAGGGCCGGCTGCGCGGAGACATTGACGCGTCGCAGGCGCAACTGGACGCCGTGAACGCGCAGTTGGCAGACCTGCGCGTGAAGATCGACCAGCAGGTGCGGTCGGCGCTGCTGGATGTAGACGCTTCGCGGAGGCTGGTGGAGGTGGCGCGGTCCAACGTCGACCTGGCCACGCGCGCGCTGAGCGACGAAACCGAGCGCGTGAACGCGGGCGTGGATAACACGCTGCCGCTGGTCACGGCGCAGGCAACCGTGGCGGCAGCGCAGAGCAACCTGATTGAAAGCCTGTTCCAGTCGAGCCTGACCAGGCTGGCCCTGGCGAGGGCAGCGGGCGTGCTCGAGCTGCAATACCGGGATTACCTCGGAAGATAGGCGAGAGCCGGGACCGCGGAGCTGGGGAATACGCGTTAAATTCGTTGGCGAGCGAACCGACACAGCTAGCTTCCTGAGGTAGCATATGGCTACGCACTTGTCCGCTTCGCACTGGTCTGGGGAAGAGTCGTCCAACCTGGATCGAGTATCTTTCAGCTAGCGTAAAGGCCTGGCTCCGGCAATCGGAATCCTGGCTAAGCCAAAATAGTATGCACCACCATGTATGGGCCATTCCGGCCGTGCAGTGAATCACATATTTCATACCTGAACCAGGAGCGGAAGGAATGGCGCGGAAGCTGCGGATCAACTACTACGTGGAGGCGGACGCGGCGGCACTGGCCCGGCGGGCAGCGCAGTACTTTGTGGAGATGGTGGCGGAGGCGGTGGACGCACGCGGGCAGGCGCGCATCGCCATCAGCGGAGGGTCCACGCCCAAAGCCGCATTTGCCCTCATGGCCGACCGGCACCAGCACTGGCGCGGGGCCATGCCGTGGGACCTGCTGAACCTCTATTGGGTCGATGAGCGCACGGTGCCGCCAGGCCATCCTGACTCCAATTACCGCATGACGCGCGAGACCCTGCTGAACCATGTGCCGCTGCCGGCAGATCAGATTCACCGCATGGAGGGCGAGCTGGAGCCGGAAGTCGCGGCGGCGCGGTACGAGTCGGAGCTGCGCAACAGCTTCCGGCTGGAAGGCGCCCAGAGCCCGCGCTTCGACCTGATTTCGCTGGGAATGGGGCCGGACGGCCACACGGCGTCCTTGTTCCCAGGGACGGCGGCCCTCCATGAAATGGGCCGGATGGTCACGGCCAACCACGTCCCCCAACTGGACACCTGGCGCATTACACTCACCTGGCCTGTCATCAACCACGCCAGCTCGGTCTTCTTCCTCATCGGCGGGGCGGACAAGGCGGAGCGCGTTCGCGAAGTTTTTATGGGGCCGCGCGACCCGGAACGCCTGCCCAGTCAACTGATCTGGCCCTCAAGCGGTATACTCACTCTGTTCCTGGATAAGGCCGCTGCTGCGCTTCTGCCCGCACCGAACGGAGAAGGCTGCGGGGTTCTGGAGAGAGAGCGATGATTCTGGCCGGCGACGTGGGCGGCACCAAAGTACACCTGGCCCTGTACGACTTTTCTAACGGCAAGCTGGAACACCGGCGCGAGGAGCGCTTCCCGGCAAGAGAGTACGCCGGACTGGAAGCGATCGTACGCGAGTTCCTGGGCGGCGACAAGGCAACTGCGGCATGCTTTGGGGTACCCGGGCCGGTCCGCGATGGGCGCCTGCGCCTCACCAACCTGCCGTGGACGCTGGATGCGCGCGAGCTCTCGCTGCACCTGGACATCGATCATGTCTTCCTCATCAACGACCTGGAAGCGAACGGATACGGCGTCGCGGAGTTGCAGGCAGACCAGATCTTCACGCTGAGCGAGGGCGACCCCGGCCAGATCGGTAACCGCGCCCTGATTGCGGCAGGCACAGGGCTGGGCGAGGGTCTCCTCACGTGGAACGGCCGCATCCATGTTCCCTATCCTTCTGAAGGCGGGCACGCGGATTATGCGCCGCGCAACGAGGAGGAAATCGAGCTGTTCCGCTTCCTCAAGCTCAAATACCAGGGCCGCATCAGCTGGGAGCGCGTGATAAGCGGGATGGGGATGACCAACATCTTCGAGTTCCTGCGCGACGCACGCGGCATGGAAGTGGAGCCGGCGCTGGCCGAGGAGATGCAGGCAGCCGACGACGGCAATGCCATCATCACCCGGAAAGGACTCTCCGGCGAGAGCGAGATCTGCGCGCGAACGCTGGACATGTTCGTTTCAGCCTACGGAGCCGAATCCGGCAACCTCGCGCTGAAGGTGCTGTCGGTGGGTGGTCTGTACCTTGGCGGCGGCATTGCCCCGCGCCTGCTGGAAAAGCTGAAGGACGGCACGTTCATGAAGGCATTCACTGACAAGGGCCGCCTGAGCCAGTTGCTCATCAACATGCCGGTGCGGGTGATTCTGGAAAGCCGGGCGGCGGTGCTGGGCGCGGCGGCATACGCCGAGGCGCGAGCAGCGGAGCTGAGCGGAGTGTCGCCGCGAGCGGCGTCAGTAAAGTCAGTGCAGCACTGAGCAGAAAACACCGCACGAGACTAAAGAGGCCCGGTCAAAGCGACCGGGCCTTCCTCTTATCGGCCAAGGCTGAACATGACGTTCACGATCGTCTCCACTTCAACCGGAACTCCATTGAGAAGGTAGGGCTTGTATTGCCAGGTCCTCACCGCATCTACCGCTGCTTTCGCCAGAAGTGGGGACGGCGATGCCAGCACCTCGAGATCGTGAATACTGCCGTCTTTCCCGATGACGGCTCCGAGAATTACCGTTCCCTGGATTCTCGACATCTTGGCCACCATCGGGTAGACCGGAGTGGTCTTCTTCACCAGTGATCCTGTGGTCACGTTTCCTCGCGCCGGCTGCTCCGCGTCCTCCGGCGACACATCGGCTGCATCCGCGGGTGGCGTGAGCGCCGAATCGGCAGCGTCGATCCCACCGACGGATTCCACGGTGACCGAGAAGACCTTCAGCTTTCCCGCCAGGATGTCCACCTGACGAGCCAGATATTTACCTTGCGTGCGTGCGATCTGGTTGAATTCCGTGATCAGATGGTTCGAGTACTTCATCCGCAACGCTCGCGTGGGCGGATCGAAGCAGTAGTCCTCCGCGACAGCTGAATCCGGCGACGTCGGTCGGCCGTCTACCATCCACTGCAACTGTGAACTGACGCAGGTGAGTTGGGAACCATTCCCAGCTGCCACCGTCTTCACTTCCAGCTTCATCCTGTTCGCGTCCTGGGCGACCTCCGTCGGCAGCGGCGCCAAAAGAGCGCTTTCGACCTGTCTCTCGAAGTAGCGCAACGGGGCTCCACTCTCCTTCCGGAACTGCTTGCCGTCGGCCACGAACCAATCGCCACGGGAGAGTCCATCTCGCGTCCAGCTCTGCCTATGGACCTTCGGCGAAGCCCACCAGTATTCCCACTCTCCTTGCCCAGTTGGATTGCCATTCAAATCGTAGAGTTGATATTTCGCCTTCACGTGCCATGGCTTCATGTCGGGCGAAGCGAAATCGTAAAGCGGGGCGGCAAGGGCGAGGATGGCGCGAGGATCTTTCGGAAGCGCCGCAGCGGGAGCGCCGCTCTGGGCAAACACACACGGCAATACGGCAGCAAACAGGGCCCAAATGAGATGCGCGCGGAACATTTTGCAAGGGTACCATGGACCCGACGCGGCTCCTTCTGAATTGATGATCGGCAAGCGCACCTCGTTTGATCGCGTTACCATGATCCCTGCGAAAAAGGAGTCCTTCATGACGGACCCGTCCACGCAGCTCTTTCTTACATCTCGATTTACGGCCGCAGTCGACTACGCGCGCCATCTTCACATCGAAACCCGCAAGGCGACCAACATTCCCTACATGGCGCACCTGCTCGGCGTGGCTTCGCTGGTGATGGGTGAAAACGGCCACGCGTCCATCCCGGTGACGGAGGATATGGTGATCGCCGCGATTCTCCACGATACCGTCGAAGACCATGGCGGCACGCCGCGCCTGCGCGATATCGAGCACAATTTCGGCGCCAACGTGGCGCGGCTGGTTGAAGGCCTGACGGACAGCTTCGTTGAGAACGCCGATCAAAAGCCCCGCTGGGAAGAACGAAAAACCTCCTACGTCGAGCGATTGGAAGGTGAGCCGCTCGATGTGCAGTTGATCTCAGCGGCAGACAAGCTCTATAACGCGCGCACCATCCTGAGCGACTATCGCGACATTGGGAATCGCGTCTTTGAACGCTTCAAGCGCGGAGGCGACAAGCAGCTCTGGTATTTCAGGGAGTTGCAGCGAGTCTTCCGCACCCAACCTTCGAATCGCATCGTGGATGAATTCGAGCGCGTAGTCGCAGAGTTGGAGGCTATGATCGCGAAGGACCAGGCAGGCTAGCGCTGGACCGCTGGGCAATCGCAGAAGTGCGGCTATCGGCTTGAATTCCGGCTATTCTGTAGGCAGCCGGATTCCCCTGATGAACTTCGCGCACACCATTGACGGGATTCGCTACACGTTCCCGGACCTGAAAGATCTGCTGGCCAAGGCATCGCCGCAGCGGAGCGGCGATGTGCTGGCAGGCGTGGCCGCGGGCTCGGCGCGAGAGCGGGTGGCGGCGCAGTTCGCGCTGGCCGATGTGCCGCTGGCACAATTCCTCGATGAGCATGTGGTGCCGTACGAAACAGACGAGGTGACGCGGCTGATTGTGGACACGCACGATGCCGCGGTGTTTGCGCCCATTCGCTCCTTCACGGTGGGCGACCTGCGCGACTGGCTGCTCTCCGACGACGCCACCGGCGAGCGCATTGCCGCGCTCGCCCCAGGGCTGACACCGGAGATGGCGGCGGCCGCGAGCAAGCTGATGCGCGTGCAGGACCTGATCGCCGCAGCGAGCAAGATCCGCGTAGTGACGCGCTTCCGCACCACTGTGGGTCTGCCGGGGCGGCTGAGCGCTCGGCTGCAGCCCAATCACCCAACCGACGATGCCGCCGGCATTCTTGCCTCGATTCTCGATGGCCTGCTGCTCGGCTCGGGCGATGCGGTCATCGGCATCAATCCCGCCGGCGACAGCGTGGCCACGACGATGCGCCTGCTGCGCATGGTGGAGGGACTGCGCACGCACTTTTGCATTCCCACGCAGAGCTGCGTGCTGGCGCACATCACCACGCAGTTGGCGGCGCTCGAGGCCGGCGCGCCGGTGGACCTGCTGTTCCAGTCGATCGCCGGCACTGAAGCAGCCAACCGCGGCTTCGGCGTAAGCCTGGCGCTTCTGCGCGAGGCCCACGACGCCGGACTAAAGCTCAAACGCGGCGGCGTCTGCGCCGATGGCTCGGTCGGCGATCACGTGATGTACTTCGAGACCGGCCAGGGATCGGCGCTCTCCGCCGGCGCGCATCACGGAGTTGACCAGCAGACAATGGAGGCGCGCGCTTATGCCGTGGCGCGGGCTTTCCATCCCATGCTGGTGAATACCGTCGTCGGTTTCATCGGGCCGGAGTACCTCTATGACGGAAAACAGATTACGCGCGCGGGGCTTGAGGATCACTTCTGCGGCAAGCTGCTGGGCCTGCCTATGGGTTGCGACGCCTGCTACACCAACCATGCCGAAGCGGACCAGGATGACATGGATGCGCTGCTGACGCTGCTGGGCGCAGCCGGCGTGAATTACATCATGGGCGTTCCGGGCGCGGACGACGTGATGCTGAATTACCAGTCGACCAGTTTTCACGATGCGCTCTACCTGCGGCGCGTGCTTGGGCTCAGGCCTGCGCCGGAGTTCGAGGCATGGCTTGCCGGGGACGAGTTGCCGCGGCTGAAACTGGAAGCGGAGCACCCGGAGAAGTTGCTGACATGAGCGAAGTGACGCCGGAGAGGATTGCCGTGCGGCTGCGCACGCTGACCACCGCGCGCGTGGGGCTGGGACGCACCGGCGTAAGCCAGCAGGTGCGCGATGTGCTCGCGTTCCAGCAGGCGCACGCCATGGCCCGGGATGCGGTGCATGCAAAGCTCGATGCGTCGATCCTGTCGGCGGCAATTGCAGAAACTTTTCCTGCATGCGAGATTGTGCGACTGCATTCGGCGGCGGCGGATCGCGTCGCGTACCTGCAGCGGCCGGACCTGGGGCGCGCGCTCGATGAGGCGAGCCGTGCGCTCCTCAGCGCGCATGCGGGACCTTACGATGTAGCGGTGATCGTCGCCGACGGTCTCTCCGCGCTCGCCGTGGAGCGGCATGCCCTACTGCTCCTGCATGCCCTGCTTCCGCGCCTCGCCGAATGGAGCGATGCGCCGATCGCGATCGTGGAGCAGGGGCGCGTTGCCATTGGAGACGAGATAGGCGAAGCGCTGGGGGCGCAGATCGCGATAGTGCTGATCGGCGAGCGGCCCGGCCTCAGCTCGCCTGATTCCCTCGGCGCGTACATCACCTGGATGCCGTGTCGAGGCCGCACGGACGCCGAGCGCGTGTGCATCTCGAATATCCGAGCCGAGGGCTTGAGCTACGATGAGGCAGCGACGCAGATTGAACGGAGCCTGACCGATGCCCGCCAGCGCCGGATGACTGGCGTTCGGATGCGGCACGAGCTGGCGCAAGAGCGAGGGGAGAACGGGGCATGATGCGCTGGCTGCGTATCGGAATTATGGTGCTGCTGGCGCTCGCCGCGCTTTCCTATCTTGGGGACTTCGCGGTCTTCAAAATGCGCGGCTCGCCCAGGCTGACGTTGAGCGTGAGCCACTTTGTCTCCGCGCCGCTGAAGAATGACAAGGAAGAGATCGACTACACCGGCTCCGACCCGACGCCCTGCTCCATCACGCTGTATCCGCAGGACGGGATGGCGCCGTGCTGGTACCTGCGCCGTCATCTGAACCAGACCACCACCTACTGAGCTCCGGCCTCGCGGCTGAATCTCACATAGACCCGTGATGCGTGTCACGGGCCGCCGTCATTCGGCGGGATTAGGATCGACAAATCTTGCCTCTGGATGGGCAGTCTCTATGTATAGCCGAACACAGAACGAGAACGGCACCTTCAACACGCGATGCCTGCATTGCTTCATGACCATCGCGTCAGCAGTGGAATCCACGGTCGAGCTCGACGCTGTTGAATCGCGCCACATGTGCCCGGAGCGGTTGCTCGCGGACATGGTTGCGCGCAGCACTCAAGCGGCGCCGGCGCTTCAGCCTCGGCCTCACTCATGAGAGCAGAGACGTCACTGGTTGGGTGGTGACGAAGGAGCTGAGGGTGTGGCCGGCGCGCCGGGCGCTGCGGATTGAGCATCCGGGGGCGGCCCTTTGCGGCCGTTGGCAATCTTCTGGTAAAGGGACTCGTCGGCCTGCTTGTTCAGACTGCTTGCCTTGTCGAATTCCGCCTTGGCTTCTTCCCTTCGGCCCATCGTGCGGTACAGCCGCGCCAGCCTCCAATGCACATTCACTTCGGTCGGCTGAAGCTTCTCGGCAACTTCCAGCTCCCGCAGTGCCTCCTCATTGTGCCCGGCATCGGAGTCGATAATCCCCAGATCCAGGTCGCCCAGCCAGAGAGATGGATTGAGCTTGATGGCTTTTTCCAGCCAGGGGCGCGCATCGTCCGGCTTGTCCAACTGCAGGTCGGTGTCGCCCAGGTAGAGCATGGACTGCGCGTGAGACGGGTCGTTCTCGAGCTCGGCCTGAAGCTGCGTGGCCGCCTCGGGATACTGCTTCTGCGTCCAAAGCAGGTAACCGAGTCCGAAGTGGACATTCGGCGCCTTGGGATTCGCTGCAACCGCGGCGCGAAACATCTTGGTGGACCCTTCATTATCCTTCATCTCGTCCAGCGCTTCCCCGGCCAGCATGTCCGCCTCGGCCGATTCCGCATTGAGATTCAGGATCTCGCGGTAGACATCCATGACGCACTGGTATTGCTTCGACCACAGGCAGCTGTGGGCCAGAGCCAGCCGCAGGGGTAAATTGGTTGCGTCGCGCGCAGCCGCACTCTTCAGATACGGAACTGCGGCAGCAAACTCCGCCAACCCGTAATGCGCCATGCCGAGCAGGATGGTGTACCGCTGCGCTTCGGCAGAGTCCGGCGGCGCTCCCTTGAGCAGCGCCCCAAGCTCGGGGATCGACTTCTTCAGCTGCCCATCCTTGAACAGCGCCAGCGCCAGGTCGATCCGCAGACCAGGTATGTCGGGTTTCATCTCCAGCGCCTTGCGATAGAGAGGAATCGCTTCCTTGTAATGTCCCTGGCGTGCTTCCAACAAGCCCATGCGCGCATAAGGCTCTGGGTCGGCGGGAAAGTTCTTCCCCAGCGTCGCCCAGATTCGCTCGGCATTTGCCAGGTCCCCCTGCTGCTCCATATCCAGCGCACGCTGGCGATCAACGGCCTGTGGGCTTTGGGCCCACATTGTGGCCGCCAACGCCGCGCAAAGTAAATATGCCGCTTTCATACATGCCCCACGCCGGAACGCTGCATTAGCGCCGCGCTCTCCGGTTCTTAGACGAGTCTTCTCTCAAATCTTCTCTCCGCGTCACAATCCAACGCAATCGCCTGCACATGAAAAAGGACGCGGCAGGTAACCCGCCGCGTCCTTTGTTGAGGGTTGATGGTTAGAATACGAACTTGCCGGCAAGCTCGAGGTTACGCGGATCCCACGTGCTCGAAACCTGGCCGAAAGTGTTGCCCTGAGTTAGCTGAGTGCTGAACGGAAAACCGTTCTGCGGGTTGTAGGATGTGCTCAGGTTGTTCGGTTCGGTGTGGTTGAACGTGTTGAAGGATTCAAACCGCAGCTCGAAGTGCGCGCGCTCAGTCATGGCGAACGACTTATAGAGCGAGGTGGTGAAGTTGACGCGGCCCGGTCCCACAACGGCGTCCTTGCCGGAGCTGCCGAAGCCGAGGTTCTGTCCGCCCAGCCAAGTCGGCGTGACGTTGGAGAACTTCGACGTGTCAAACCACTGACCCATCTTCTTCGGGTATGACATTTTTCCGCTGACGTTAGGACGCACAGTGTAGCCGCCGCCCAGACCGACAGGGTCGTATCCGTTGTTGCTGTTGTTGGCAACACCGCCCGCGCCATTCACGGTCTGAATAACGCCGGTCTGGTCGATTATGGTGCCTGCGAGTTCCCAGCCGCCCGCGATCGAGTGGACCAGCCCGTTGCTCTTGGCGAAGAACGGCAGTTTGTAAACGTAGTTGGCGCTGACGATGTGACGCCGGTCAAGCGCGCCAGAACCCTTGTCGTACTTGTAGTTCCAGGGGTTGCTGACACAGCAAGAGTTGTCGTAGGACTGGATGTCGATTTCGTGAGAGTACGTGTAATCCAGTTCGCCGCTGAAGCCCCAACGATTCTGAATTCGGACGCCGGACTGGAATCCGTTGTAGGTTCCGTTGGTGGCCATTTCCTGCGCTGTGATGTCTCCCCAGCCCTGATAGCTGCGGAACTGGTTCGTACCGCCAGGAAAGACCGGAGAACCGTCCGCAAACGTGCTGCCAAAGCCATTCTTGCAATTTGCGTCGATGCCGCCGGAGCCCTTGTCGCCATCGTAGTGGTTGCCGCCGTCGCCAGCAAGACAGGTTAGTGAAGCCTGCACCGTTCCCACTCCATAAGGATTGGGCACGGTCGCGGACTGGCCGATAGCTGTTAACGGCAGGTTGTTGAGCTTCCGGTCGGCCCACTGGTGCCACGCCATGTTGCCAACGTACTGCACCACCCAGACCACGGACGGTGACAGTTCGCGCTGCATTCCCAGGCTGTACATGGCAACCGCGGGCGGATTGTAGTTGTCCACCGCGAGGTTTTCGGCGCCGTTGACAAAGACCGGAAGGCCGGTCGCGTTGACGTCGGTGCCCGTTGTGTAGTTGAAGCTCGGCGTGGATAACAAGGGGCTACCCACGTTCGGGTCGTAGGCGAATGGCGCGTTGCCACCCGCATTGTAGATGTCGTTGCCCTGCGTACGCTCAAAGAAGGTTCCAAAGCCGCCGCGAAGAACGGTCTTGCCGTTGCCTTGAAGATCTTCCGAGAAGCCGATGCGGGGTTGATAGGTGTCGTACCGGTTTTTGACTATGCCACGCGGGAAGGCGTTCACTCCCGCCAGCCGCATTCCATTGAGATAGAACTGGTTGCCGGTGGCGCTATAGCCGGGATACTGCGAGTGGTTGACGGTGGTGACAGTCGCGCTCGAAGGATCAATCGTGCCCGAATTTGTCCAGATCGGAACGGCCGTCGAAATGTAGCTGTTCGGATCGAAGTTGGCGATGTAGTTGTTCCGTTCCACGACATGCGGCAGGGCGTCGTAACGAAGCCCGAGCTGCAGGGTGAGGCGCGGCGTGACGTGCCAGTTATCCATCGCGTAAATCGACGGAGTGCTGTTGACCCAGTGACGGATCGGGTCTTCCTGGGCAAGGTTGTAGCCGCTAGTCAGGCCCAGCAGAAGATCCATAAGCGAGTCGTTTGTGTTGCTGCTGGGACTGAAGTCGCCCTGCGCGTTCTCAGTGACCTGCTGGTT
Organism: Occallatibacter sp.; assembly: GCA_035552475.1. Lineage (GTDB taxonomy): Bacteria > Acidobacteriota > Terriglobia > Terriglobales > Acidobacteriaceae > Telmatobacter. The sequence continues at coordinate 53,329 of DASZLE010000035.1, read as the reverse complement.
CTTGGTGTAGTGGTTCCAGCTAAAGCCGAACTTCGTGGCGTGCTTGCCCTTGGTGTACGAGATATCGAGCTTTGGCTCGTAGTCGCGGGCGGCGTTATGCCACGGATCGGCCCCGGTTTCCTCCGCTGTTCCGTAGGGCCCCATGTATTCCATGCTGGGGAGGACCTTGCGTGAGACCGCCAGCGACGGCGTCAGCGGCGCCACGCTCCATCCCGCGGGAAGGTTCCTGACGGAATCGGGGCTGTCGGTGATGTTGATGACGTTGCCGTCGTAGTTGATGCTGCCTTCGACTAGCAGATTCGGATTGATGGTTCCGCTAATCTTGATTGCAGCGGACTCGGAGGGGTTGTCCAGCGTGCTGGTGATGGTGTTGTAGCTCGCCCAAAGCCAGCCGAGGTGCGGCGCCCCGGAGGCCTGAGTCACCGCGTCCTGCATGTAATGACCGAGAATCGCCCACTTATCGTTGATCTTGTGGTCGATACGACCGACGAAGTCAGTCACCTTGATCGGAAGCGAGAGAATCGTGCTCGCCTTGTCGTCGGCGGTGGTCACCTTGGGAAGGACGCCCGAGTTGAGGTAGAGGACGCCATTCGGGTCAAACAGCGAGTGAGGAATGACCTGCCCCGTTAGGACCTTGCACTGCGCGCTGCCACTCGCGGTGTAGGTAGTGTCGCCCGAGTTCCAGCAGCCATTCGGCACGAGGCCCAGCGGCTTCAGCTTGTTTACGTAATACCAGCTAGACGTCGAGACGTTCGGGACAATGATCTGGTTGTTCGAGGAGAACCCCGGAGCCACATAGGTCAGATCCTGCCCCATGCTTGGTATATCCGCCGTAGGAATCGTCCCCTGGACGTTGTTTCCCGTGCTACCGGTGATCTCGCGCTTCTCCAGGTTTACGAAGAAAAACGTCTTCTGCCGGTTGGTGTTGTAAACCTTGGGAATGAAGAGCGGGCCGCCCACGTTGCCGCCGAAGATGTTGTAGTGGGTGGCAACCCGGGGATTCTTGTTGAGATTGCCAAAGTAGGAATTGGCATCGTAGTCGGTATTACGGTTGAACTCGTACAGTTCTCCGTGGAACTTCTGCGTGCCGCTCTTGAGCGAAAGGCTCATGGTGGCGCCGGAAGAAATGCCGTAGTCCGGAGGATAGTTCGAGGTCAGCATGTTGAACTCGGCAATGGCATCCTGCGAGGGCATGATATCCATGCCGCCGGCGCCGCCGCGGTCATCTGCTTCACCACCGTCGATGAGCCAGATGTTGTGGCTCTGACGAAGGCCGTTCACCTGGATGGTGAAGTTCGCCGCCACCGAGGTCGGCGTGTTGGAGTCGGGCAGGGCCGAGCTGACGCCCAGGCCGAGAGCGGCCAAGGCCGCGAAGTTGCGGTTTTCCGTCGCGATTTCGCTGATCTGTTCCGAGCTGATCAGCGTGCTCACTACGTTCGAGTCCGTCTGCACCGTCAGCGCATCCGCGCTCACGGTAATGGTTGTGCCTTCGGCGCCCACCGTCAGCTTGATGTCCTGCCGTACAGTAGCCGACACGTTCACCACGATGCCGTTCTGCTCGTAGGTCTCAAAGCCCTTGGCGGTGACCTTCAGGTTGTAGTTTGCGGGATTCAGACCGTTGAAGTCGTACAGTCCGGTCGCTCCGCTTTCTGCCGTCTTGGTAGAGCCGGTGCCCGGATCGGTAATCGTAATCGCCGCTCCTGCTACGACTGCTCCCGTCTGGTCTGTGACGATGCCCGTCAGTTCCGAGTTCGCCTGTGCGTATAACCCTACGCACATCAGAACCAGAAACAACGGCAACAGGAAGAACCTGTTTTTCGGTTGTCTCATGTGACCTTCCTTTTCAAGTGTTGCTTGCGTTTTTGGTTTTACTTCTGTTTCTGTTTGCTTCCCCGTGAGGTATGAAGCCGTATAACGCGCAAATACAGGAACAACCTATGGAATCGGTGTCCCTTTCAACGACATGGCAAAACCAGCCGCGGACATTCGCGTCCGCGATTGGCTGAATAAAGCGCCGAGTTGGTTAGACCGCAAGTACAACGATTTACCTGGTCTTGAAAGAACTTCTTCGAACCCGCCATTCCATAGCCCCAAACCCTCGAATGGCACGTAGTATTGCTGCGCAATCTCTGTTGAATCGTTCCGGGCTTCAGTCGTGACAGCGATCACTATGCAGTGTTCGTCAGTCGACTCAATATCCCGTTGCATCAGACCAAGGGCGTCGATCCTCGAACCGGTCGGAGAAGCGGCATTTCTCCGCTTTTGTGAAGTAGGGGTGTAGCCCCTATCCAGTTTTTGGAATGCCCCAACTGAAACGTTTAAGTAGAGCAACGACGAAAACCTGGTTGATGATTCCGGCCCACATTTAATGCTCAGCGCGCAACGATTGTCAAGAGTGAATTTGCTGGCGGCTTGAACGGCGGCAACAGGAGGTGCGAAATGGTCTGCGCCCGTCAGTTCCGAGTTCGCCTGTGCGTATAACCCCACGCACATCAGAACCAGAAACAACGGCAACAGGCAGAACCTGTTTTTCGCTTGTCTCATGTGTCCTTCCTTTGAAGCTATTTCTGTGATCCCGCAACTGCCGCGCACATGCTGCTCCCCTGTACTGCCGGTTCGCGAATTCTCCTGGTAGACCATGCGCTTGCTGAACCGTTGCGGATCCCGTCTTCGAACCACCTCCGCGAGCGAACCTGACTCGCGGCATTGACACCCTTTTGCGAGCCGTGAAGTTTATCCGGAATCGCTCGTAAACCCAGGCCGGAATCTCCACGGTTTGGTAGGAGGTTTTTCAACAACTTCCAGCTTTTGGGAGGTTCCTGCTCAAACGTTTCACCACGCCGGGCGAACCTCTCCTCTCCTCGAACCGGCTCATATTCAATGCCTCGGTTCAAGCGACTGTATGTGTTGGCCGTCACATGCGCAGGTTCGATGCAGACAGCAGCAAACGCGCGTGCAGAGTCTTCCCCGCAAATGGCTAATCCGCAATGAGTTAATAGACGGAGGCCGTTGGTGATAACCCTGGGGATTACCTCAGTCGGGCCACATCCCGCAGGCTGCGCGCCGTTGCCTCCAGAAATGTCTCCATGCTCACGCCCACGGGCTGCTCCAGCCCGGACTTGGCGCGGATGGCTCCCGCAATGCGCTCCGACAGGCTCTGCCGCACCTCCAGGGGCATGTCCAGCCGCCGAGCCAGAAAGCCCTCCAGCACCTCCAGGTCGGAGATGGACAGCCGGGCGACACCCGCCGAGGGAAGCGTCACCATCATGTGCGGCTCCGGAGAGGCCGCCGCCGGCGTAAAACTGGCCGCCGTAAACGTACGCGATCCTGTCTCGCTCCACAGTGGCGTTTCCTGTTCGCGATCCCGCACCACCAGCGTCCCGGCAGCCAGGTCTCCCAGCCGCTGGTGCTGTCTGGTCACGAACATGGAGACCACGCCCACCACGTAGAAACCCGGAAGGCCATCCACGTAACGGACAAAGTTTCGCGCCATCGATTCGACCAGCCCGATGGGCCGTCCGGACCGCTGGATCACCCGGATCCTGGCGATCTTCTTGCCCGGGGTGCGCCCGTTCCAGAACGCCTCAAACAGCGTGAAATAGCCCCAGTTGAACAGGAACACCAGAAAGAGCACGATTGCGACCGCCCACTGGTACGAGATTCTGCTGGACTCCCGGATGGACGGCGACAGAATCACGAACAGGAGGAACAGCACAAACAGTCCGGCGCCCCAGATCAGCGTATCGATCAGCACCGCGACGAACCGGCTGCCAATGCCCGCCAACGGCATCTCGATCGCCACGAGTTCCGGAGTGTCGATGCTAAGCTGATCTGACACTGTCTCCATGGCTCCCGTCCTCTCCAACTCCTGGCTTGCCCGGCGGCGTCCGCTCTGGGACCGTCTCCAGATGCTTCTCAGCCAGACCGATTCGACAGGGCTCGGTCGTCTCACGCGCGCCGAACTGCAGGAACTGGCTCTCCTTTATCGCCAGGTCGCCGCCGACCTGTCTGTCCTGCGCCAGGATCCCACCGCCCGCACCTACGCCGCTCACGTCAACCAGTTGCTGGCTCGCGCTCACCATATCATCTATTCGCGCCGCAAGACCAACCTTCTGACTCTTGTGCGATTCCTGCGCGATGACTATCCCGTCATCTTCCGCCGCAATCTTCCCTATGTGACGGCATCGCTCCTCATCTCGCTCGCTTGCGGCCTGCTCGGCGTGGTGCTCACCAGCACCCATCCCGCGTTCATGAACCACTTCGTCGGCCCCGAAATGATCGCCACCATGGAGCGCCACGAGATGTGGACCAAATCCGTGGTCAGCGTGGCGCCCATGGCAACCAGCGCCATCATGACCAACAACCTGTCGGTCTGCTTCGTCACGTTCGCCGGTGGCATCACTTTCGGATTCCTGACACTTTATTCGCTTTTCAACAACAGCATGCTGCTCGGTGTTATCGGCGCTGCCTGTCATCATTACGGCATGTCGCTGGCGTTGTGGAGTTTTGTGGCCGCGCACGGCTCGCTGGAGCTGCCCTCCATCCTCATCTCCGGCGCCGCAGGCCTGCGCCTGGGCCACGCCATGCTCTTCCCCACCGGCTATCGCTGGAAGGACTCGGTCGCCCGCGGCGGCATCGAGGCCACGCGCCTGGTTTCCGGCATTATCCCGCTGCTCGTCATCGCCGGATGCCTCGAAGGCTTTTTCTCGCCCTCGCACGCACCGGTGTGGCTCAAGTTCACCCTCGGCGGAATACTTTTCACGCTGCTGAATTTGTGGCTGTTCCGGGGCAATCAAACCGAGCTAGGTCCAACCCAAGAATCACTCCGCCATTGACTTGCTGAAGCTCGTCGGCAAGGTCAAATGGCGGCAGTATCCGGACTGACTGTGGGGCCCATCATTCCGCAATTCGCACTTAGCCGAACGCTTTGGCAATCACGCTCATCGGCAGATACAGCCTCTCAGGTGGATCCAGCATGGAAATGAACGCCCTCTTGAGATAGAAACTGCGCGCCCCGGCTTTTGCATCCACGATCACGGCCCATGAGGCAACCTCACCGCATGCGGACAGCGCGGCCTTCAATGCGCTCACCAGAAGAAAATCGCCAAGTCCCCGCCCCTGCAGCGGTTCACTTACGGCCATTCGTCCGAGGAGGGTCACCGGGAGTGGGGACCGAGGCAGCTTGCGCGCAAACTCCTGAGGAATTTTCGTTGGGTGTATCGAGCTGGCTGAAAGCGTGAAATAGCCTGCGATTGTTTCGCCGTCTGCAGTGAGCACATTGACCGCTGCGAGCCTGCGCTTCAAGTCTTGGCCGGCTTGCGTTTGGATATACGCGTCGAGCTCCGCTACACCGCAGAAAAACTTGGCCCGATCGTGCCGGGAACACAGCGCTTCTATCCTGTAATTGCCACTCTTGACTACGTGCACTTACCGGCTGCCCATCCGTGCCTTGTAGCGGCGCACGGCGGCTTTCAGCCCTTCCCCGGGTTCGGGCGGATTCAAAAGAGCTTCTACAAAAAGCCGGCTGTCCCGCGCGCTCAGGGTTATCGCAGAATGCTGCTCGATCGTCCGAATCGCGGCCTCATCGGCATGCTGGACGATGAAGTCTGACATGGACATACCTTTCAGGCTCGCCGCGCGTTCGATCCGCCGCTTCTGTTCGGGTAAGAGACGTGCTTCCGTCCGTTCGGTGCGCAGGGCTTGGCCCATTCGGTACCTCCTCGCTGTCCGGCAATCTACCGTACACCTGATATTCTACGCCGTTTTCAATGCGGAAGCGGAAGCGGAAGCGTTGACTTCGCCGGCGCCCGATACCTCAAATACCCAATCCCCACCCGCATGTTGTGAATCACCGGCCCGGGCACCGTGATCGCCACCGTGATCCCCAGAATTGCATGTGCCATCATCAGCGGGTACAGATTGCGGCAGCGCAGGAACACCAGGCACGCCACCGTGCCCCACACCAGCGTCACCGGCGCCAGGATGGGGTTGGGCACATGCGCCAGCGCGAAAATTCCCGCCGCCGCAACAGCCGCCCACTCCCGCCGCGGCAGCAACCGCAGCAACCGGAACAGGAAATATCCCTGCAGCAGGAACTGCTGCACAAACGACCACACGGTGTAGCCGCCGAACGTCAGCACCCACGCGCGCAAGCCGTGTGGCGCATGCAGCGTGTGCAAATGCGCGCCGGCCACCACCGCGCACGCTGCAAACACACCCGCAGCCGCCACCACCCACACCGACGCTGCAAATCCAGCGCGCCGGAATCCCATCGCCGCCCAGCCCGGAAACGACCACCAGGTTGACACCGCGATCCACAACACCGAGGCCCACCACAGCCACGCCTGCTGTGGCCGCGGCGTCCAGATCGTGGCCACGATCAGCCCATAGCCGATCGCCAGCTCAAGAGCCACCAGCCGCCGGCCACGCTCCGCAACTTCATCTCGCGGCCCGGTCATCTCCCAAGCGCCCTCACCGCGCTGCCCTCAGATCTTCACAAAGATCTTCTTCCGCCACAGCACCCAAACCGGCACCCAACACACCGCCGTAAACGAGACCGACCAGGCGAACGCCGACCACCGGGGGTTGGCAATATGCCGCACCGTATGCAGCGCCAGGAATTCTGCAAGCCACAATGGATGGCCATCCACCGTGCCCGCCTGGATCGACCATAGTGTGTTCGCCAGCAGCTCGCTGATCATGTACACGACAATCGCATTCGACCCGAACACCAGCCACGGCCACGTCCATCCCTTTCGCCAGCCCCGCACTTCCACCGCCCAGTAGCACAGCGCCATCAGCAGCAGCGAGTACCCTGCCGCCACCAGCACAAACGAACTTGTCCACATGTTCTTGTTCAACGGAAACTCAAGCGACCACAGGTACCCCAGCACCAGGCTCATTGCGCCCGCCAGAGCCAGCCCGCCGAATTTGTTCCTGGCGCTCTGCGCCGTTCGCAGCCAGATCCCTGTCAGCACGCCCATCAGCGCCGTCCCAATCGCCGGCAGGTCGCTCAGCAATCCCTCCGGATCGCGCACGTTGAAATCCGGTGAGTAGAGATATAGATGATGCGGGAAGATGTGCTGGTCGATCCACGACACCAGGTTCCGGTTCATGTCCATGAACGGAATGTCGCGCCCGGGCACGCCCAGGCCCGGCACCGGAACCCACCGCACCAGCACCCAGTAGCCCACCAGCGCTGCCGCCAGCGCCGCCCACTTCGTCCACGCGCGTCGGTCAAACAGGTAGAACAGCGCCACCACCAGGTAGCACACTGCAATCCGTTGCAGCACGCCGTAGAACCGCATGTGATCGAGGAGAAAGAAGGGGAAGCTGTTCACCACGATCCCCAGCAGCACCAGGATGGCCGCGCGTATCACCGTGTGCCGGGCCAGCACCGCCCTGGTTGCGCCGCGGGCCAGCCGCGCCTCAAATGCAAAAACTACCGACACGCCCACCACGAACACAAACGTGGGAAACACCAGGTCGGTCGGCGTCAGCCCATTCCAGCGCGCGTGGTTCATAAAGTGCCATGAGCCAGGGCCGCCGTTGTTGTTCACCATGATCATGAATGCGATGGTGATGCCGCGGACCACGTCCAGGCTCAGCAGCCGCTTCATTCCGCCGCCCGGCGCTCCCGGATTGGTGATCGTGGTTGCAGTAGAAGCCGTGGCGCTGGAAGAGCTCATGCCAATCTCCGATAGGAAAATACCCAATTCCGATGCACCCCACCTTACGCGCCCGCCCCGCGATTCGCCAAGTCGCTACGATCCGCTCTTCGCCCGCGTCGCAATGATCGCCACCACGCTGGCCAGGATCAGCGCCGCCCCCGCCACAGCCCGCACTCCCAGTTCCTCGCCCCCGAACCAATGCCCGATCAGCACCGCCACCACCGGATTCACGTACGCATACGTGCCCACACGCGTCGGCGATTCGTGATGAATCAGCCACAAATACGCCGTAAACCCCATGATCGATCCGGCGACTATGAGGTACGCCAGCGCCACCCACGCTCCCATCGAAACTGCCGCCGGGTGGAACCGCGGAAACTCGCCGAGCGCTCCAGCCACGATCCCCAGCATGACTCCGCCAACCAGCATCTGCGCGCCGGAGCTGATCATCTTCGACTGCGGCAGCGGCAGCTTGCGCGTCAGCACCGAAGCCACTGACCAGTTGATGGCCGCGAACACCAGCACCGCCGCGCCCACACCGCTGATCGCCGCGCTGCCCAGGCTCGCAGACCGCAACGTCAGCACCGCGACGCCCGCCAGTCCCACCGCCAGCGCCGCGCCCAGCCCCACGGTGAACCGCCGCTTTCGCAGCAGCACCACTTCCGCAATCGCCATGAACGCCGGGATCGTCGCCATCATTACCGCGGTAATCCCCGAAGGCGCCCACGTCTCCACCCAGAACAGGAGCCCGTAATCGCCCACAAAGATCAGCAGTGCCACCAGCGCGATCGACATCCACTCGCGGCCGCTCGGTCCCCGCTCTCCGCGCCATCGCGTCCAGGCGTACAAGAGCGCTCCCGCCACCACGAACCGCATGCCCGCATACAGAAACGGCGGCGCCTCGCGCACTCCCACGCGGATCGCCAGAAACGTCGATCCCCACACGAAGTACACAATTCCATACGCCAGCAGTATCTTGCCGAGCGGTCTGTCAGTCATCGGTCGCGGTCACCTGATGACTCCAGTAAACATCGGGCAAGGTGCAATCCACCAGGGAAACTCTGCCGATCGGCGCGCTTGCATCGCGAACTGCGAACTATGAACTTTGAACTGCGCGCGAAGGCCCGGACCAATTGATCCGGGCCTCCGCAGTTCTAATCCCACTCGACTGTCATTGAACGGTCAGCGTCACCGTCGTCGTGTGCTTCGTCGTACCGCTCGTCCCGGTGACCGTAATCGTGTAAGTTCCCCTTGACGCGCCGTTGTTTACTGTCACATTCATGGTCGAGGCGCCGCTACCGGTGACGGAACTTGGGCTGAAGCTCACCGTCACGCGGTTGGGCTCGCCCGAGGCCGACAGCGAAACCGAGCCGCTGAACCCGACCGTCCCGCTCACCGTGATGGTGGAGTGGTTCGAACTGCCGCGCGCAATCGTCAGCGATGTCGGCGACGCGCTCAGCGAGTAATCCCCCGCCTGCGTCCCCGTCACCGTCAGCGTCACGGTGGTAGTCTCCTGTGTGCTCCCCGACATGCCCGTTACCGTGATGGGATAGGTGCCGGCCGTCACCGTCGATGCCACCGTGATGCTCATCGTCGAGCTGCCAGTCCCAGTGATCGATGTTGGGCTGAAGCCAATGGTCACGCCGCTCGGCTGCCCGCTAGCGCTCAGCGTCACCGCGGAGTTGAACCCGCCCGTCACCGTGCTGGTGATCGTGCTGTTCCCCGCGCTTCCCTGCGCCACCGTCACTGACGACGGCGAAGCAGATAGGCTGAATCCAGCCGTCTGCGTGCCGGTCAGCGCCGCAATCAACCCTGAATTCGGGCTGCCCCACCCCGTCACCAGGTCGTACCCAGTCACCGCCGAGTAGCTGCCCGACGTGCCGCTGGTGATGTCGTGGAAATCCGCCAGGTACTGCGAGCCCACGTTCTGCTGGTAGATGGTCGGATTGATAAACCCGATCGTCGGCTGGCTCTGAGACGCCAGTTGCTGGTTCACCAGCGCAATGTACCCCGCCCACATGGGCGCCGCGAAGCTGGTGCCGCCGTAGCTATTCGTCGTGCAGGTCGTCTGGTCCGCGCACACATAGAACGTGAAGTTCGCGTTCGCCGATACATCCGGCCCGTTGCGCAGCGTGGTCGACCCGTGGTTGCTCGAGTTGATCACGCCCGCAAGCTTCTGCCAGCTCGGAATCGCAATCCCGTCCGGCGAAATGCCGCCGCCCGAATCCACCCACGCCGTCTCCGACTTCCATGCTCCGCCGGCGCTTGCTGTTACCAAATCCGTCCCGCCCACGCTCACCACGTTCGCATCATCCGCCGGCCAAGCCTCGTTCCTCGATGACCACGTTGAGCTGTCTCCAGACGCCGCAAAGAAGTTCTGTCCCTGCGCCGACATCTTCTGGAAATACGGATCCAGCGTAGACGGATCCGCAGGCGTCCAGCCCCACGAGCATCCAATCGTCGTCGGCAGCGGGTTGTGCGTCGTCATCGCGCTGATGATCGCCGTGTCAGATGATCCCACGTAAACCACCAGGCTGTTCAGCCCCGGCGCCATGCCAATCGCCTGCGTCATGTCCAGCGTCTGCTCGGTGTCGTCGCAGCGGGAACTGTAGACGCAACTCGTGCTCGTCCCGTCCGTCGACAGCAGCGTGATCGGTACGCTATTCGTCTGGTGCGCGTTGGCGAAGTACGTGTTCAGATCCGCCAGGTCCGTCCCGTAATACTCCAGCAGTCCCACGTTCTGCCCCGCGCCCGTCAGCGACCCGGTGCCGTAGTAGGCCGCCCGCATATCGCTGCCGAGGAACGAAGCCGACGGCCCCGATCCCGTGGTTGCATGCTTCACCACTTCGGCATCGTAGATCCCGTGCTTCGCCGCAAAATCGCTCCGCTTCTCATACAGCGGCTTGGGAATCGAGAAGTTGTCCAGCCCCGAAACATGCCACAGGTTCACCGTCAGGTTCGGCGTCGGCTCCCGGTCCGCTGAGTAGAAGATCCGGTCTTCGCTCGGATGCTGGTAGGTCTTCATGTTCACGTGGAACGCGGTCTCGACCTGCTCCACCGTGCCTTTCACCTGCACGTCCATCCCGTCGCGCGAGCCGCCCACCACCTTCAGTCCGTACTCACCGGCGAATCGCAGCACCTCGTTGTACTGCGCCACCGTCGGCCCGAACCGCGCCGTAAACTGCTGCGGCGTCACAAACTGACGGTAGTTCGCGCTCTTCGGGTTATACACATCGGCAAGAAAACTCTTCAGTCCGGCAGCATCGCGCAGCGGCAGCACCAGGTCAAGTTGCAGCTCCTGATTCTGCGGCAAACGGCCCACTGGCCGCGCATCGCCCGTCAGAACTGCCTGGCGCACATGATGCGTCATCACATTTTGCGCCACTCCTGAAACCGGCAGGCACAGCGCCGCCGACACTAGTCCGACCATTCCTATAGCTATCCGTCTCACGGGTAGTTCTCCTGTTCTTGTGGGGAATCTGAGGATCCCAGCCCACCGCGGTTAAGGCTTTCGTGTCCCTGGTGTGATTCGCATTCTCCTGCAACCCCGGCATCCCTGTCCAGAGGATTCCCGTCACGAAAGGACTAGCCCGGTCCCTATTACCCGACACAGGCAGTCGGGAAGCACTGACCTGGGGTGCCCCGGGGTCCCTCGCACTTGGGGACCAGGGAGGAAGCCGGTGCCTGGCCCAGATCCCGCAACGAATCGCGCTACCCCTCAGATCTCTGACAACTGAAAACTAACAACTGACAACGATGAACTGCGAACTGTGAACTACTACCCGCACCCTGCTACACTCCCCCTTCAAGGAAACTCCTCACGCATTTCGTACCGGGAGACGATCCATGCCGCCAACCGACATCCAGCCGTCCGCCAGCCGTCCTGCCTTCAAACCCTTCGTTGCTCCCGATCAGCGCCTTCCCGAATTCACCCTTCGCGCTCTCGTGCTCGGCTCTTTCTTCGGCATCATTTTCGGCGCTGTCACTGTCTACGTGGGTCTCCGCGCCGGCCTCACCGTCGCCGCTTCCATCCCCATTTCCGTCCTCTCCATCAGCATCCTCCGCGCCTTCGGCCGCGCCTCCATCCTTGAAAACAACATCGTCCAGACCACCGGCAACGCCGGCCAGTCCATCGCCTCCGGCGTCATCTTCACCCTCCCCGCACTCGTCTTCCTCGGCTTTGAGCTCGAATACGCCCGCATCTTCATGCTTGCCCTCATCGGCGGATGGCTCGGAGTGCTCTTCATGATCCCCCTCCGCCGCCAGCTCATCGTCCAGGAGCACGGCGCGCTCCCCTACCCTGAAGGCACCGCCTGCGCTGACGTCCTCATGGCCGGCGAACGCGGCGGTTCCCTCGCGTCACGAGTCTTTCTGGGACTCGGCCTCGGCGGCCTCTATACCTTCCTCCAGAACAAGAACCTCTTCAGCGTCTGGCCCGGCTCGCCCGGCTACGAGCCCGACTTCGGCCCGCAACATGTGCTCAAGGGCGGCGCCATCAACGCTGACGCCACCTCCGAATACCTCGGCGTCGGCTATATCATCGGCTCCCGCGTCGCCGGTGTCATCTTCGCCGGCGGCGTCGTCTCCTGGCTCGTCATCATGCCCCTCATCTACTTCTTCGGCAAGGCGATCCCCACACCCGTCTACCCCGGCCAGGTCCCCATCGCACAGATGGGCCCCAGCGACCTCTGGGCCGCCTACATCAAACCCATGGGCGCCGGCGCGGTAGCGGCCGCCGGCGTCATCACCCTCCTCAAAACCCTCCCCACCATCTGGGCCGCCCTCACCACCGGCCTCAAAACCATGCGCTCCGGCCAATCCGCCGCGGCCGCCAAACCCATCCGCACTGAAGACGACCTCTCCATGAAAGTCGTCCTCATCGGCTCCGCCCTCATCGTTCTCTGCATGTTCCTCTTCCTCGAATTCAAACCCGTCCCCGGCGCTTTCGTCGGATGGGCCGCCAACCTCGCCGCCTCCCTCCTCGTCGTCGTCTTCGGATTCCTCTTCGTGACCGTCAGCTCCAGAATCGTTGGCTTGGTGGGCTCTTCCGCCAGCCCCGTCTCCGGCATGACCATCGCCACCCTCATGGCCACCGCCGCCATCTTCCTCGTCCAGGGCTGGACCGCCCCCGCCTTCGGCGCTCTCGCCATCACCATCGGAGGCGTCGTCTGCATCGCCGCCTCAAACTCCGGCGACACCTCCCAGGACCTCAAAACCGGCTACATCATCGGAGCCACGCCCCGTCTCCAGCAGATCGCCCTCATCATCGGCGTCGTCGTCTCCACCGTCATCATCGGGTTCACCCTCAACCTTATGAATACCGGCCTGCAGGAATTCCACGCCATGGCCAAACCGTGGAACCTCACCGCACCGCACCCCGGCGTCTCCGTCCAGTCCGACATCAAGCACCTGCCTGAAAACATCCAGGTCAAATCGGAAGACGGCAAGTCCCAGGCCAACCACAACCGATCCGAGTACGTCGTCCTCAACTCCATCGGATCCACCGAGCTCCAGGACGGCAAATACCTCTACTCGCCCGTCAACCACGACATTGAAGTCGCCTGGATTCAAGGCATCGGCAGCCCCTCGGCCCCCGCCCCGCAAGCCCGCCTCATGGCCACCGTCATCAACGGCATCCTGAGCCGTAAATTGCCCTGGGGACTGGTGCTCATCGGTGTCGCGCTCGTCATCGGCGTGGAGCTGCTCGGCATCCGCTCCCTCACCTTCGCCGTCGGTGCCTACCTGCCCATCGGGACAACGCTGCCCATCTTCTGCGGCGGCGTTGTCCGGTGGCTCGTCGATCAGGCTGCCCGCGGCTCCGGCGATGAAGAAAGTGAAATCTCTTCCGGCTCTCTCTTCGCCTCAGGCCTGATCGCCGCCGGAGGCATCGCAGGCTTGATCGGCGTAGCCCTCAAAGCAGTAGAAGCCACCTACTTCAATAACCGCGACCTGTTAAATGCCCCACACACCTTCCTCGATCACACCTGGGTCAGCGTCGTAGGCTTCGCCCTGCTCGGTTATTCGCTTTATCACTTCGCCCGCAAGCCGCTGAGCAAGTGAACCTATCGCTACGACGCGTATGGATGCATCTACGACAAGCACCGCCGCGACACCACGCGAACAACCGTTCCGCACCCCGCACTGTATCACCGGCAAAGAACGAGATACCGAATCAGGGAATGACTACTTCAAATATCGTTACTATGCGTCCTCAATGGGGCGCTGGTTGTCGCCCGATCCGTCAGGGCTTACCCACGCCGACCTGGGGAACCCGCAAAGTCTGAATCTATACAACTACGTCGGCAACAGGCCGCTTACACTCGCTGATCTTGATGGATTGTGCTGGAAAGGATTTCAATGGGCATGCGATATTGTTCAGCGGTTCGAAAACCATCACGACGGCTTTGGATTCCAAACTGACAATCAGATACTGACGAATCCTAACAAGAAGTCGCAGAAGAAGATTGAGGAGAATCGCAGGCAGGAAACGTCTCTAAAAGATCTGTCGAAACAACCGTTCAAACCTATCGATCTGCAACTTCCACCTGGACCATATGTGAGGCGCGATACGATCGGCCCAGCGCCAATTCCGAAGAAGCCAGAACCTCCCGGATGGTATGAGTGCTTGACCGTCCCTGGAGATGCGACGGCAGCCTACCGCGAGTCGATGGCAGCCTACAATAATGCGCGGCCTAGCTCTGCGCCGAGCGATGACGATACCTCGAATAACGGTGTCGGTGGTGGCGCAGTTCTCGTGAACCTTAAGGGCAACGGCTGGACGCCACAAGGGGACGCCGACGCTGCCACCAAAGTGAATGCTGCCGCCGCAATCGCCGACTATGGTGTGTCGGCAGGAGGGTGCTTTGTCCAGCACTAAGCGAACGATGAAGAATCGAACCGAATCCTCGAAACGTAGAAGGCTTATTGAGGGGATCAAGGCCAAGCAGCGAAATACGATTTGGCCAAATGCTCTCATCAATAGCCAAGGGGTCAACGAGTTTTTGTGGAAAGGATCACCTGATGCCCCGCTTGTTCAGCGAATTGCAGCTTGGATATTCGGAGTTGTCTTCATTCTTATAGGCGTTGGTTGGTTAGCAGGGGCGTATCAGAAGCAATGGTGGGGGATCGGTCTGCTTTCAATCGTATGGTTCTTCATCGGAGGCAAAGTCTTTCTGAATGGATTCCGCTGGCGCAAAGCTAGAGCATCTAAGGGCAAGTAACCCTAGCCGCAGGCCGCCTTCCGGGGCGGCCTTGCTGTATGGGGAGAAAGGAAGGTCCGATGAAGTTCTCGGAGATCGCAAACCGCTTGACGGGAATTTCGACGCCGTTCGGCGGGGCGTCGTGGCAGCCTGCCGAGATGGAGATCGCAGCGGCGCGGCGAGTGATCGCGTTCCTTGAAGATCGCCGCGTGCTCTACGAGCCGGGCCAGATGGAAGTGCCTTCGCACTGCGTCCACTCGGTGATCGAAATCCGGCATCGGCTCAGCGATGAGCTGGGCAAGCTTGAGAGCGGTTCCGATCTGGCCGGCAGGTGGCCCAGGTCCCGGGCAGCTGATTTCACCACCGATGATCGCGTGCCCCGGGTCCCCGGTGTTGGGACCCGGGATTCACTGAGGCCTGCACCCCTTACCGTGCTCTACGACACTGATTTCCTTCTCCCCCATCTCCTATCCCCCGTGGCGCGCGGTCTGGTCCGCAGGCCCCAGGACTGGCCGTGGTCGAGCTTCCGGCACTATGCCACCGGGGAACGGGGAACCGTCGAGATCGAGTCGTTCTGGACGGCCTGGAAAAGAAAGAACGAGACCCTGGTTCCAGTTCGCTCGTCTACTCCGCCGGCAGCGGTGTCTCCCGGGTCCCAAAACCGCGGACCCGGGGCACGCAAGCCTCCTCGAAAGGACGCATAATTAGACCCGGGCCACCTGCCGCCGCCAATACGACCCGCGTCCTGCAGGGACGCAACGACCGGCCATGTACCCCAGGAATATGAGGACAGGATTCCCCCGCGTTGCGCAGCTAGAATTGCTGTGAATACGGAAGGCCTCAATGACGCAAATCAACATGGAAGAAATCATGGGCAGGCGGGTGGCCCCGATCTCGAAATGCCATCCCCGCAAAGATGAGGGTGCCCCCGGTCCCTCGCCCTTGGGGACCGGGGATATCCATAAAAGCCAGCCCGTATTTGCCTTTGCTCTCTCGGTTCATACAATCACCTGGAATCCGCTGTCGCTTCCGGGTGGGAAATACGCAACTGCCTCACCCCATCATGGTCTTGGCTGTCCGGGCCAAGCACGGTCTTCTGTCCCGTTAGGGACGGCACGAAAATAGCCCCGGATGAAATCCGGGGACAGCGCCGCCAATAAGACCCGCGTCCTGTAGGGACGCGATGACGGGCCATGTACCCCAGTGCCCTGATTTGAATTCAGACCTGGAGGCCCTCACGCCACCACCCGCAGCCGCACGCCCTCCTGCTCCTGCAGGCGCGCGATGATGCTGAACAGCTTCGCCGCTGCTGGGTTCTCGATGGCTGTCATTCTGAGCGCAGCGAAGAATCTGCGGCTGCTCTTCGGGGTGCCCCACACCTCAGAGCTTCGCAGGCCCGCAACGATCGCAAACCCCGCTGGTTCCCTCGATCTCGCCACCCAACAAAAAGCCATCAAAGAATCATCACATGTTGGATACCAACATGAAACTGTGGAAAATTTGTCAATACCCTTAAGCAAACTAGTACGCACCAAAAATGGTGCAACTTCCGGCGTAATCCGTTCTCTCCATTGCAGTTGGAGAGGGGCAAGAAAATCACTCCGCAAGGCCCTCAAGAATGCAGTCTTATATTCCCGGAGGAGTAGACTGGTATCAGTAGTAGGAAATGCGCCCGCCCCTCCCGGCGGGCGTTTTCATTTCTGCCGCCGAAAGGGTCCAAACCATGCCTGCACCAATCCGCCCCACACCCCGAAGACCCCAGTCCCGAACAGGCGTGCAATTCACTGCACTTTCAGGCCTCAACTCCATCACTCCAATGGACATCGCCGTTTTTTTATTTCGCGTCCTTCCAAAAGGACTCGCCGCTGTTTTCTCGTTCCCTTGTTCCCTGTTTTTACTGCACTTTTAGCCCGTAACTCTCTCAATATGCTGGACATCCTCGTTTTTTATTTCGCGTACAACGCCCCCTCGGCGGACTCGCGAGAAACCTGCCGGCACACTTCATGTGACGAAGAACACACCATCCCGCGCACAGCTAACCAAGAATGGAGGAAGCCTGCAAATTCAGCCAAACCGGCAAGGCAACACGGAGAGAATGATTGTTCCTGCGGAACCAGTCGCGAGTATTGGGCGCGGCCGCGACGGCGCTGGCGGTATTCGCGGCCGGAGCGTGGCTCGCTCCCGGGGCCTTGCACGTTGTTGCCGGCCAGGCAGCCACACCCGCGCATAAGGCGCCGGCGCGGCTCACCATCGACTACCCCGAAAACGGATCGATCTTTCCCCCGGGAATCACGGCTCCTACGTTCCAGTGGCGTGGCGGCTCCGCCTCGAACACCTTCCAGATCGGCGTCCGGTTCGCTGACGGAACGCAGCCGATTCGCCTTACCGCCCGCGGGCAGCGCATGCGAGTGGGACCCATCGACCAACGCTGCGTCGCGCGCACCAATGAGTTGCCCAAGCTGACCCCGAAGGAAGCCGAATCATGGACCTGGAAGCCCGACGGCCCCGCGTGGAAGGCCATCCAGACCCACAGCGTCAAAGCACCCGCCGTCTTCACAGTGACAGCTCTAAAGGACGGCAACCCGGACGGCGTTGCGGCGGAGATCTCCTTCACCACCTCGACGGACCCGGTCGGCGCGCCCATCTTCTACCGCGACGTGCCCCTGATGCCCTCCGTCAATGCGGATGGCGTGATCCAGCCGCTACCGCCTGAAGCCATCCACCTGATTGCGTGGCGCATGCGTGACATCCGGGAGCCGGAGAGCCACACCGTACTGACCGACGTGCCCACCTGCCTGAACTGCCACTCGTTCTCGGCTGACGGCAAAACCATGGGAATAGACCTCGATGGCCCGAACAACGACAAGGGCCTGTATGCCATTACGCCGGTGGAGAAACGCATCTCCATCGACGACAACAAGGTGGTGCAGTGGAACACGGACGGGCGCGCCGGGAAGATGCGCGTCGGGTTCATGTCGCAGGTTTCGCCTGACGGACGCCACGTGATGAGCGGCTTCTCCGGCTCGTCGCTCGGGTTCAACCAGGCGTACTACGTGCGCAACTTCTCCGCCTACAAGTTCCTGCAGGTGTTCTACCCGACGAAGGGAATCCTGGAGTGGTACGACCGGCAGACCGGCCGGCGGCAGCCGCTGCCGGGCGCCGACGACCCCAGATACGTGCAGACCGGCGGGTTCTGGTCGCCGGACGGGAAATGGATTGTGTTTGCGCGGGCGCTGGCGCGCGAGCCCTACGACAAGAACAGGCCGCTGGCGAACTATGCCAACGATCCCAACGAGACGCCGATCCAGTACGACCTGTACCGCGTTCCATTCAACGAGGGCAAGGGCGGCGCGGCGGAGCCCATAACAGGCGCCGGCCGGAACGGCATGAGCAACAGCTTCCCCAAGGTGAGCCCGGACGGGAAGTGGATCGTGTTTGTCGAGGCGAAGAACGGCGAAGTGATGCGGCCGGACAGCCAGCTATATATTGTCCCGTTCGCGGGGGGTGTGGCGCGGCGGCTACGGGCGAACATGGCTCCCATGAACTCGTGGCACAGCTGGTCGCCCAACGGGAAGTGGCTCGTCTTCTCTTCAAAGGCGCGCGGGCCGTACACGCAGATGTACCTGACCCACATCGATGCGGGGGGGAACTCGAGCCCGGCGATCCTGATTGATGATGCGACGGCGGCCAACCGCGCGGTGAACCTGCCGGAGTTTGTGAATACCACCGCGGACGGAATCGAGGAGATTCAGATTCAGGCGATCGAAATTTACCGCCTGATCGAGAACGCGCTGAACCTGGAGGATAAGAAAGACTACGCGGGCGCGCTGGCTATCCTGCGGCAGGCCGAGCAGGTGGCGCCGGACGACGGGCGCATCCATAACGATCTGGCCGCCATGCTGTACCTCCAGGGAGACAGCGACGGCGCGATTGCCGAAGTGCGAGAGGCGCTGAAGATCAGCCCGTGGATGGCGCAGGCTCACTTCAACCTGGGCGCGTTCCTGCTGAACGCCGGCCAGCTCACCGAGGCGCTGCCCGAGCTGGAGCAGACGCTGGAGATGAATCCGAGCTTTCCCTCAGGCGAGGAAGCGCTGGCGCAGGCCTATGGGATGGAGCGGAGAGATGGCGAGGCGCTGCAGCATTATCGCAAGGCATTGGAGCTCGATCCTGAAGGCTTGCCGGCGCTGATCGGCGAGGCGCGGATCCTGGCCAGCTCGCGGGATGCGGGGCTGCGCAACGGGGCAGAGGCGGTGAAGGCGGCCGCGCGGGCCAACCAACTGACAGGCGGCAAAGATCCCGCCACGCTGGACACGTTGGGCGCGGCTTACGCTGAGGCAGGCGACTTTGGGCGAGCGCTGGCGGCGGCCCAGCACGCCATGGACATGGCCATCGCGCAGGGAAATGGCGCGCTGGAGCAGATGATTGCCGCGCGGATACGGCTCTACCAGGAGAAGCGCGCGTATCGCGAGTAGTCGTCAGTTGTCAGTTCAGACTGCGCGGCGCGTGGTTTCAAAGAGGAACCAGTTGCGGCGCTGGGTTTGATCGATCCAGTTTTCCAGCAGGCTGGTGGTGGCCACGTCACCGGCGTCGTCGCACAGGTCGTGGGCGGCGCGCATGCTCTGGATAAGAGCCAACTCGTTTTCGCGCAATTCGCTGAGCATGTCTTCGGGCGTGACGTATTCGGCATCGTTGTCGGGGATGCGCTGCAAACGGGCGATGTGGCCGATGGAGCGGACGGTTGTGCCGCCGATCTTGCGCACCCGCTCGGCGATGTCGTCGGTCATGGCGAAGATCTGATCGCCGTGGTCATCGAGCAGAAGGTGATAGTCGCGGAAGTGCGGCCCGCTCATGTGCCAATGGAAGTTCTTGGTTTTGAGATACAGGCTGAAGACGTCGGCGAGCAGGGCGTTGAGAGCGGCCGTAATATCCTTGACAGCTTTGGGTTCGAGGTCAGAGCGCGTAGCGAGAGCAGACTTCTGGCGTTCAATCAGTTCAGTTTTCTTGGCCATGCTGATTTCTCCTCGGGTGTGAGATGCGGCGCGAGGGGTACTGGTTTCGCGGGTTTTCGGCGATTCGCCAGGGATTCGCCGAGACTTGCAGGAAACTTTCTGGATCGACTATGATTCACCAGATTTCCAGCTTGAAATCCCCATATCCACGAATCAGCTCGAAGTCACGGCGGTTGGTGGTGACGAGCAAGGCGCCATTGGTGCGGACTGTAAGCGCGATCAGCACATCGAAATGCAGGCCGCGCAGTTTTTTCGGTTCGAAGCCGTGATCGTCCTGGATGCGCTTGAGAATTCGCCCCGAGTCCAGCCAGTTCTTCTCAGTCGGAGTCAGCAGTGGATAGTGATTTTCAAGCCAGACGAGGAACTTCTCTTCTGCTTGTGTCGTCGCGCCGCGCCATAGTTCGGCGAGCACCACGGAAGACGTTCGGATGAAGTCCCGGACTGCATTGATGCGTTCGCTGTGGCATCCAGTGCGAAGGTCGTCGATAAAGATGGCGCTATCGAAGACGACCATGCTACTTCTCGAAATTGGCAAACGCGAGCTTGCCCTCGTGCTTCTTCATTACGTCCTTGAATTCCTTCAGGCGGACGACTTCTTCGAGGGCCATGTGGACGGCTTCGGTGCGCGAGCGAGCGCCCAATATGCGCGCGGCTTTGTCGGCCAGCTTTTTGTCCAGGCGAATCGAGGTGAGGGGTGCGGCCATGGATAGCTCCTCTGTATATATTTATACTGCTCCAGATATATATCGAGGTCAAGCCGTCAGGACGGCAGTCGGGGGGCATCCCAGGTCTCAGAATCGAGACCCGGGGCGGCGGGCTGGGGCGATTGTGACGCACAATAGAAGAGACTTCGAGCGTGCAAGCGGGCGCTTTGGGATTCTGGTCCTGTCGCCGGCGGAGCTGCTGCAGCGGATCGGACGGAAGGGGATACAGTCATGACTCGAGTTTTCGATCTTCCGGATTCGCTTGTGAAGCGGGCCGAAGAGCTGGCGCGGGAAGATGGGGTGTCGCTGGATGTCTGGGTAACGTCGGCGCTGGCGCAGAAGATCGGCGCGGTGGAGACGGCGGCTGAGTTCTTCCGGCGGAAGTCCGCGAACGCGGGCAAGGGGCTCGATTCCTACCTCGAACTTGTTCCCGATAATCCGCCGATGCCGGGAGACGAGTTGCCGGGAGCTTGAGGCTGGGGTGCGACGCTCCTGGGTGTGAGAAGCGAGGGAGTTTCGACGTTCATAGCTTGGCTGCTCTCCGCGAAGAGTCTGCGGAAGGATGGCACCCGGCCAGCGACCAGCTTCCCTCCCGGGTCCCCAAATGCGAGGGACCCGGGGCACTCTCAGCGTGATTTGGAACGATCATCGAGACCGGGGCCACCCGCCCCACGGCAACAATTGCTCTTGATTCTCTCCGCTTCCCTACTCTTCCTCTTCCTCCACGGGCCGCTTGGCGTTGGCGAGGATCTTGTCGGCCACCAACTGCGGGACAATCTCGTAGTGGGCCATCTCCATGCGGTAACTGCCTTTGCCTTGCGTCATGGAGGTCAGGAGGCTTCCATAGGCCAGCATTTCGGCCATGGGGACTTCGGCATTGATGACCGTGGTGCGGCCTTTGGACTCCATGCCCTGGACTCGGCCGCGGCGGCTGTTGAGGTCGCCCATGAGCGTGCCTGCGTACTCGTCGGGGGCTTCGATCTCCACCTTCATGATGGGTTCGAGCAGGCAGGGCTTGCAGGATTCCATGGCTTTGCGGAAGGCGAGGCGTCCGGCCATCTTGAAGGACATTTCGTTGGAGTCGACGTCGTGGTAGCTGCCGTCGGTGACCGTTACCTTGAAGTCGACGACGGGGAATCCCGCGAGATAGCCGCGCACGGCTGACTCGACGATGCCCTTTTCGATGGCCGGGATGAAGTTGCGGGGGATGGCGCCGCCGAAGACTTCGCTTCCGAACTCGAAGCCGCCGCCGCGGGGGAGAGGTTCCATGCGGATCTTGCAGTCGCCGAACTGGCCGTGGCCGCCGGTCTGCTTCTTGTGGCGGCCCGGGGCTTCGGCCTTGGCGCGGATGGTCTCGCGGTAGGGAACCTTGGGCGCCTTCAGCGTTACTTCAGCGTGGTAGCGCTTCTTGAGGCGGGAGACGATGGTTTCAATGTGCGGCTGGCCCGCGCCGCCGATGAGGAATTCATTGGTCTGCGGGTCGCGGAAGAAGCGGATGAGCAGGTCCTCTTCCATGAGCTTGTGGATGGCCGGGGCGAGCTTATCTTCGTCGGCGCGCGACTTGGGCTCGATGGCGTAGGTCATGGCCGGTTCGGGAACCGGATACAGGTCGACGAAGATGTCGCCACCCTTGGCGCCGAGCGTATCGCCGGTGAGGGTTTCGCGGAGTTTGGCCACGGCGCCCAGGTCGCCTGCGTGCAGTTCGGGAACCTCGACAGCCTTGCGGCCCTGCATGATGCTGAGGTGCGAGAAACGCTCCTGGCCGCGGCGGGAGTAATTCTCCAGCGTGGCGTCGTTCTTGATGACACCGCTGATGACCTTGAAGAAGCTGATGCGGCCGGCAAATGGATCGGACATGGTTTTGAAGACGACGATCGCGGCCGGCTCGGAGTCGGAGATGGCGCGGGTGACGGCGGGCTCGGCGGGACTATCGGCGCTACCTCCATTGCCGTTGGCGGCGGCTGCAGCCATGGCTGGAGTGCGGACTGCGATGGGTGCGCGCTCGACAGGCGCGGGAGCATAGACCTTGATGAAGTCGAGGAGATGGTCGGTGGCCACGTTGGTTTCGCCGGAGCAGAAGAGGACGGGGAAGATGCGATCTTCGCGGATGGCCTCGTGGAGCGCGCTGATAAGGTGCTGCTCGGGAATGGTGCCTTCGGCGAAGTACTCCTCCATCAGCTCGTCTTTGCCTTCGGCGACGAGCTCGACGAGGGCTTCGTGGGCATCCTTGGCGGCGTGGGACAAGGTGGCGGGAATCTCGACGATTTTGCCGCGGCCGTCGCCGTTGGGCGTGTAGTGAAAGGCCTGCATGGTGACGAGATCGACCACGCCCTGGAAGCCGTTGGCGTCGACGATGGGAAGCTGAACAGGGATGCAGGAGCGGCCCCAGCGCTCTTTCAGGTCGTCCATGAGGGCGGAAAGTCCGCCGCCGCCGCCGGCCTTGGGGTGGTCCATCTGGTTGACCACAACGAAGCGGGGAACGTTGGCTTCTTCGGCGTACTTCCAAACGCGCTCGGTAACGGGCCCAACGCCGCTCTGGGCGTTGATGACGACGGCAGCGGATTCAACGGGAAGGAGGGCGGCACGGGCTTCATGACAAAACATGTGGAAGCCGGGCGTATCGACGAAATTGATCTTGGCGCCCTGCCACTCGGCGAAGGCGACGGCGTTCTGCATGGTGGTTCCGCGGGCGATCTCTTCTTCGTCATAGGCGGTGGCGGCGGAGCCATCGTGGACGCGGCCCTGGGTTGAAGTCATTTTGGCGGCATGCAGCAGAGCGGCGATGAGGGTGGTTTTGCCGCTGTGCGCATGCCCCACTACAGCTACGTTGCGGATCTCACTTCCCTGGTAGGTTTTCATGCGACTTCTCCTTTTTGTTGCGGAACTTGGCGTGCGCCGCACGGTGGCAGCGGAACGGAATTAAGACGTGGGCGATCGCGGAGGGGGTTCTGCGCGGGGGATTGAAGGTATGCGGAAGGCGAGGCAGGAGCCCAGGAGCTGAGGGGCAATGAAGCCGGCACGCTTTGACAATGGCCGGAGCGAACGCCCCAGCCGACCTCCGCGCGGCAGAAGTTTAGAACGAGGCTGCGGGTGCGTGGGTCGCGCCGGTCGTGGGACAGAGACGGCGTGAGGGCGTCCTCAAGGGCGTCGGGAGGACCGAAATTTTCGGCCAGGCCTTCCGGTCTGCCGTCATCCTCGTCCATGCGGAGGGTCTCCGGCAGGCGCCCGGTTGATGAAAAAGCGATGAATCCGCCGGGCGTCTTTCAGTTAAGAACCGAAGGCTATCACACGGGGAGTGTGAACGTCTTGTGACTGGGAGTACAGGGGCAGTTGTCAGTTGTCAGTGGTCAGTGGTCGGTGGTCGGTGGTCTGTGGTCTGTGGTCTGTGGTCTGTGGTCTGTGGTCAGTGAACAGTGAACATCAGTGATCAGTGATCGAAGATCGGGAATCTTGCGGTTCCGCCTTCGTTCTTTTATGCTGCTCACATCCGGAGGCAATGGATGTCTATGTTTCCCCTGCGCCGGGCCGGTGCTTCGCTAGCCGGTCTGGTCCCGATTTTGCTGGCATTGCTCCTCGCAGCGCCGGCCTGCCCCGCCCAAGGCGGGGATTTTCATGTGCGCATTGGCAACTCCGTGGCGGTGTTGACCGGACCGTGGAAGTTTCATCCGGGGGACGATGGCGCGTGGGCAGATCCGCAGTTTAACGATACGGCGTGGGACTCGATGGATCTGACGCCGCCTGCCGGATCTTACGATCCGGTGACGGGAGCCAGCGGATTCACCAGCGGCTGGACGGGGAAGGGGTACCCGAAGCTGATCGGGTACGCCTGGTACCGGCTGCACGTGGACGTAAAGAACGATGCGCAAGGTCAGGGAAGCGCTGCGCTTGCGCTGACCATGCCGATCGATTTCGATGACGCCTACCAGGTGTTCGTGAATGGGCAGATGGTTGGGGAGTTCGGGGATTTCAAGACCCATCCGGTGGAGTATTTCAACGCTCAGCCGCGAGCTTTCAGGTTGCCCCAAGGCGTGAGCAGCGGTCCCGAGGTGATTGCCGTCCGCATGTGGATGGATACCGCAACGCCGCTCAGTTCGCCAGATGCCGGTGGGCTGCACGGTCCGCCAATGCTGGGGCAGGCAAACTCCATTGATGCCATGCTGCGCCTGGAATGGGACGCAGTAAATCGCACCGAGTTGGGGAACGCACTCGACGCGGTCCTGATGCTGTTCGCGGCCATTCTGGGGCTGGTTCTGTATTGGTTCGATCGCAAGGATCCGGCCTATTTCTGGCTGGCGATGGCCTGCCTGGCGACCTTTGTGGGCCGCTTTACCATTGTGCTGGGATACTACACAGTGGTTCTGCCCATGGGGCAAGAAGTGTTACTTCAGGACGTGCTGTTGCAGTCGCTGGGAATGGGGCTGTGGGCATTGTTCTGGGGATATTGGTTCCGGCTTGAGGGCTTCAGGCGAACGGCATCGGTGATCGTGGCGCTGGTCTGCCTTTCGTCATTGAGCCTTGCGCTGGTTCGGCCGCCGCTGTATGGGACCTATATTCCGACGTCGGCGACGACGTGGCTGGTTCCGGCGTCGCTGACGCTGAAGATCGCGCTGGGTGCGGTGCTGCTGTGGATCACGTACCGGGGCATCCGGACGCGCGGCGCGGAGGGATGGCTGGCGTTGGCGCCGATTCTGCTGACGATTTGCTGGCAGTACCAGGAAGAGATCATGGTGATGCACCTTCCGGCGATTGTGCGAATCTACGGCGTGACGATGACCGAGGGTCAGATCGGCGCGCTGCTGATGCTGGCGATCATCACGCTTCTGATGATGCACAGGTTCATCCGCTCGCAACGTGAGCGCGAACAATGGCGGATGGAGATTGAGCAGGCGCGGCAGGTGCAGCAGGTGCTGATCCCGGAGGCGCTGCCGAAGGTGCCGGGATTCAAGCTGGCCAGCGACTACCGGCCGGCGCAACAGGTGGGGGGCGACTTCTTCCAGATTCTGCCGGTTGGGGAGGGAGGGGTTCTGGCTGTGATCGGCGACGTGAGCGGGAAGGGAATGCCCGCAGCCATGACCGTGAGCCTGCTGGTGGGGACAGTGCGGACTCTGGCGCACTTTACCACCAGCCCCGGCGCGATTCTGGAGGCGATGAACGTGCGCATGATGTCGCGCACGCAGGGCGGGTTCACCACCTGCCTGGTGTTGCGGCTGGATGCGAATGGATCGGTGACTGCGGCCAATGCGGGGCACCTGTCGCCCTATTGCGACGGCAAGGAGCTGACCGTAGACGCGGGGCTGCCGCTGGGGCTGAACGCGGACGCCAGGTACCCGGAAGCGCACTTCCGCCTGGAGGTGTCACAACAATTGACGCTGCTGACCGACGGGGTGGTGGAAGCTCGGGCGCGCGGCGGGGAACTGCTGGGGTTCGACCGGACGGCGGCCATGGCCACGCAGACTGCGGATCGGATTGCGCAGGCGGCGCAGGACTTTGGGCAGGAGGACGATATCACCGTGCTGACGCTGACGCGGCTGGCTGTGGGCGAGGAGGCGGCCACGTTGGTGGGCAGCACGATTCTGTCGCCGACGCCGGCCTGAGGAACTACCAGCGAAGGACAGGCAGAAGCGCCGAATAGTCGTCGGTCCAGACGCGCATGCCTGGTTTCACCGTCATCGGTTGCGCCCACACGGCAACTTCCGGCTGGGCGAGGAATGCGGTGTTGTCGGTGACCAGAACCCAGGTGGCGCTGAACTCGCCCGGTTGGTCCGATGAGGGGTTGTTGGGGTCGACGACGGTGGAGAAAAGCCGTACTTGCATGCCGGCTGAGGCTGCGAGGCGCGCGATCGGCGGACCCAGGTTCACATGCTGGTTGGAGATGTGGAACGCGAGGATGCCGCCGGGGGCGAGATGCCTGCGGTAGAGCGCGATGGCCTCCGTGGTAAGCAGGTGGAGCGGAATGGCGTCGCCGGTGAAGGCGTCGACGACGAGGACATCGAACTTTTGCGGCGGCTCGTGGGCCAGGGAGTTGCGCGCGTCGCCGGGGACAACGTCGATTTGCGCGCCTGACTCGCGGATGTAGGTGAAGACGTTGCGGGCGATGGGCTCGACGGCGGGGTTGATCTCGTAGAAGCGGATGTGGTCGCCGGGCTGGCCATAGGCGGCGATGGTGCCGGCGCCCAGGCCGATGGCGCCGATGTTCCGGGGGCGGACGGATCCGTCCGGAAGAAGGCAGCAGAAGCGCAGCGCATAGCCCACGCCGGAATCGGTGGCGTAGTAAGTGGTGGGCGTGTGGCGAAGCTCGTCGCTGCCGAAGATCTGCGTCCCATGCTGGATGGAGCCGTTGAGCAGAGTTCGCACGGTGGTGCCGGGATAGCTGTGATCCTGCCTGACGCGAAGGCTTGCGTAGAAGTTGCGCACGGTAAGGACGGTCGAGTCCAGATAGGCACGGCGGACCATGAAGACGAGCACCACCATGGCCGCGCTGGCAACGATCCAGAGCATCCGCTGGCTCCAGTTCGACTGCCAGTTGACGGCGAGCGCAAGCAGGGCGGTGACCAGGAACGCAATGGGCAGGTCGAGGTTCAGGTTGAACGCCAGGGGCGACGCAATGCCGATGAGGAACGAGCCGAGCGCGCCGCCGGCGGCGAAGAGCAGGTAAAAGAGAGTGGCTTCGGAAGCGTGCTTTGGCCTGAGCGCGTATGCGGCGCTGTGGCAGAAGAAGCAGGCGAAGAAGAGCTCAAGCAGGAAGAAGAGCAGCGAGAGCCACAGCGGCCAGCTCACGCTGGTTTTGGAGAGCGACCATGCGAGCGCGCCCAGCATGACCACCATGAAGCGGGCAATGATGCCCCACGGGAGGCTAGCTCGGAACTGAAAGGCGAAGATGATGGTGAGCAGGTAAACGCCGAGGGGGAGAATCCAGAGCAGCGGGATGGCGGCGACATTGGCGGTGAGGTAGGCGGTGATGGCGCAGAGTTGCATGGCGGCGCCCATGGGGAGGAGGACCCAGAGGAGTTTGTCGCGAAGGGAGGCGGGCTCTGCATCGTCCTGCTGGAGGCCAGCAGGCGCCGATGCGGCTTGCCCGCGCGTGGTCCGCGCGAGCCAGGCTGCGATGAGGGCAAAGGCGGCGAATCCGCAACACCAGGTCAGCCGTTGCGCGCGGAGCGTCATGCTGGGTTCGATCAGCGAGGGATACAAAGCGAGCGCGAGCAAAGACGCCAGATTGGAGAGCGCGTAAAGGCGATAGGGAATGTTGCCGCCGAGCAGCCGGGCCCACCAGGCCTGCATCAGCGGGCTGGTGGCCGCAAGCACGAGAAAGGGGAGCCCGATGGAAAACGAGAGCGCGCCAAAGACGGTCGCTATGGGGTGACGATCGCCGGCGGCTGCGGCAAGAGGGCGCTGGGCCCACATGATGGATGATGCCAAGGCGAGTACCAGGAGCAGCAGGTGAATCAACCCGTGCGGACGCTTGGCGAGCCAATGCGCGTAAAGATAGCCGACTAGCAGCGCGGTCTGGAAAAAGACAAGGCAGGTGATCCAGACCGAGGCGGAGCCGCCGAGCACCGGCAGTAATTGGCGCGCCGCGATGGGCTCGACCATGAACAGCAGAAAGGCTGCGAGAAACACGGCGGCAGCAAAAAGGAAACGCAAATGAGACATCGGAACCCCTCGCGATGGATTCCCGGTCATGGTAGCAGCCGGAGGCGTGGACGAATGGGCGCAAATAGTGTGGAATGAAGGTTCAGCCGAGAACAGAGTTGAAGAAGTAAATCGAATTAGGGGGAGCTTGCCGTGAGATCGCATGAGAGCCGCCTCGGGGTTGTGTTTTTGGGATTGATGGCGATGGGGCTGGGCAGCGTGGCGGCACAGAATGCGCCGGCTGCGACGGGGAGCAGCACCCAGGCAGCCCCAGCCGCGCAGCAGCCGCCGGCGTTCCGCATGCCGCCGCCGTACACGGACAAGCCGCTCGGGGAAATCAAGCGCTTCGCGGGCGACGGGAACGGCGCATATAAGACTCACATTTATCGCGACCTGTTCGCCGAGATCGGGCACACTCCGGCAGAGAGCCGCGCCCGGATCGACAAGGCATTCCAACAACTCTTCCATGGCGACGGGCAGGAGGAGCGGATCTATTTCGAGACCGGCGCGAACGAGAACGGAACGCTGGCTTACATCACGGACTGGGCGAACAACGACGCGCGCACCGAGGGCATGAGCTACGGCATGATGATCGCCGTCCAGTTGGACCGCAAGCGCGAGTTCGACGCGATCTGGAATTGGGCCCACACCTATATGCTCATTACCGATCCCAAGAATCCATCGGTGGGGTACTTCGCCTGGTCAATGAACACCGACGGCACGCCACGATCGACGGGCGCGGCTCCGGACGGCGAAGAGTACTACGTCATGTCGCTCTATTTCGCGGCGCACCGCTGGGGCAATGGCAAAGGTATCTATAACTACCAGGCCGAGGCTGACAAGATTCTGCGCGGCATGCGGCATCACCCGGTGCTCACAGGCACGAGTCCGTTCCGCATTCATCCGGACGAGCCGCCGTTCGTGCAGCCGGACCATCCCTGGCCGAGCCCGAATAACCGGCGCATGGCGGAGGAGATGGCGAAGAGCGGGCGGACCATGCCGATGTTTCGGTTTCCGCGCGGACCGCGGCAGGAGAAGGTCGGCCCCATGGTGGACGAAGCGCACTTCATGATCCGCTTTGTGCCCGAGCTGGACCGGGGCAACACAGACCCCTCGTACCATCTGCCCGCATTCTACGAACTGTGGTCGCGCTGGGGACCAAAGGAGGATCGCGCGTACTGGGCCATGGCCGCGGACGTAAGCCGCGATTTTTTCAATAAGGTGACTGGCCCGGATACCGGCTTGACGCCGGATCAGGCGCACTTTGACGGCGGCGCGGCCTTGGGATTCGATGGCAAGCCGACGCCGTTCAGCTACGATTCATGGCGCAGCGTGAGCAACTGGAGCGTGGATTATTCGTGGTGGAAGAAGGACGATCGCGAGACGGTGCTAAGCGATCGTATTCAGAAATTCCTGGACGGGCAGGGCATCGACAAGTTTGTAGACCGGTACACGCTGGATGGCAAGCCGCTTTCTGATCGCCATTCGATCGGCATGGTGGCGACGACGGCGGTGGGATCGCAGGCGGCAACCGAGGGGCCGGTCTCGAAGGCCTTCGTGGAGGCGCTGTGGAACACGCCCACGCCATCCGGGGAGCAGCGGTATTACGACGGGCTGCTTTACCTGATGAGCCTGATGCACTGCAGCGGGGAGTTCAGGATCATCGAATAGCGCGAGGAGCCTGCGGCTTGTCACATTCTGACTATTCTGACTATAATTATGGTCTGACGGGGAGGACGCACTCATGGCTGTGTGGCAGGTGCAGGAAGCAAAGGGCCGGTTCAGCGAGTTGATCGAAGAAGCGCATAACAAGGGGCCGCAGGTCATTACCCGGCACGGCTCGGCGCGGGCGGTGGTTCTGTCGATCAAGGATTACCGAAGACTGGCCGCGCACAAGCCAAGCCTCAAGGAGTACCTGCTTGGGGGGGCTAAGGTCGATGATTTCGAAATCCAGCGGGACCGTGACACGGGCCGGGAGATCGAGCTTTGAGCGAACCGGCTGAGTACCTGCTCGATACCAACGTCCTTAGCGAACTACGCAAGAAAAAGCCCGATCCGGGAGTTGTTCGGTTTGTCGCAGGATGCGATGAATCGACAATCCATATCAGCGTGCTCACGCTCGGTGAATTGCGAAAAGGAGTGGCGCAAAAAAGGCGAAGCGACGACGACGCGGCGCAGGTCCTTGAGCAATGGGTGGATGGACTGGAATCCAACTTCACTGAGCGAATGCTCAGTGTGGATGCAGAGACGGCACGCATCTGGGGCGAGTGGTCGGCCGATCGGTCGCGGCCAGTGATCGACACGCTTCTTGCGGCCACCGCTGCGCGACGCGGACTGACTCTGGTGACCCGCAATACTCGAGACATGAGGGGTCTCGACGTAACCACACTGAATCCTTGGAAGAAATGAAGAGCTACGTCCCATGGCGGTATTACAAGTGCCTGCCATCTCAAAAAATCTCCTTCGCAAGTCGCTTGCGGCTCGCGTAGACTGCGAACACCGCTGACGTCTGCTTTCCGGCGAATTCTCCCGCCGCTGCGAATCAGGTCTGCGCACGACCTATTCAGAGACGCCGCGAACGACTAAGGAACCGCCAGGAGGTCATGATGTCTGCCACAGCAACCGCAACCGCGGCCGCGCAAGCCGCAACGCCCTCACCCGAAGCCATCATGCAAATCGGCCTGGGATTCTGGGCCTCGAAGACACTGCTGAGCGCGATTGAGATGGAGCTATTTACAGAGCTTGCCCACGGGCCGGAACCTCTGGAGGCGGTGCAGGCGAGATTGGGGCTGCACCCGCGAGCGGCGCGCGATTTTCTGGATACGCTGGTGGCCCTGGGCCTTCTGGAACGGCGGGACGGTATCTATGCGAACACGCCGGATACCGACCTCTTCCTGGACAAGCACAAGGGTTCATACGTCGGCGGCATCCTGGAGATGGCGAACCAGCGGCTATATGGTCATTGGGCGCATTTGACCGAAGGATTACGCACGGGAAAGCCTCAGAATGAGGTGCGTGGCGGAGGCCAGCCGCTGTTCGAGACGCTGTATGCCGATCCGGCGCGGCTGAAGACATTCCTGAAGGGGATGAGCGGCATCAGCATGGGCGCGGCGATGGCAATCGCGGCAAAGTTTCCCTGGAACGATTACCGGACATTCGTCGATGTGGGGACGGCGCAGGGCGCGGCTGCGGCGCAGATCGCGCTGGCGCACCCGCACCTCAGCGGCATGGGGTTCGATCTGCCCGAAGTCGGACCGATTTTTGAAGACTACGTGGGGGAGATGGGCCTGGGCGAGCGACTACGTTTCTCCGCCGGCAACTTCTTTGAAGACCCACTGCCGAAAGTGGACGTAATCGTTATGGGTCACGTCCTGCACGACTGGGATCTCGAAGACAAGCGGATGCTGATCGGGAAAGCGTTTCAAGCTCTTCCCGAGGGGGGCGCGTTCATTATCTACGAGGCGATCATCGACGACGATCGGAGAAAGAATGCGTTCGGACTGATGATGAGCCTGAATATGCTGATCGAGACCTACGGAGGGTTCGACTACACCGGCGCGGACTGCATGGGATGGATGCGCGATGCGGGTTTCCGGGAGACGCGGGTCGAGCATCTGGCCGGACCGGATTCCATGGTGGTCGGGATCAAGTAGGGCCGCCGCTGGTCAGAAAAAAACGCTGCACAAAGCTCTTGCCTCAAGTCGGTAACAGCGATATAAAAGTAATCGTAGGGCCGGATCCACAAAGCGTGGATTCGGCCTTTCGGATTTAGGGGAAGAAGACACCCCCTACCCCCTGGGCGAGAACTCACAATGTGGGATTATCTGTCCAACATGTTATTTTAATCAATAACTTACGGTTCTATCAGCATCTAGAATCGTGCCATATTGCGATATTTACCGCATAGCGATACCAATCCGGCTTTTGATCAGTTATTGAATGCACCCACTCAGGCGGATACGGTAGAGGGAAGGATGTCTTCCACGTCGACCCACTGCGTGGGGTAGTTCCCCGTATAGCAAGCCACGCACCAGCCGGCGTTGCCGCCGCAGGCCTTGTGCAAGCCATCGAGCGAGAGATAGGCGAGCGAATCCGCTTCGATGTACTGCCGGATCTCGTCGATGGTCTTGTTGGCGGCGATCAGGTCGCGCTTGGAGGGCGTGTCCACGCCGTAAAAGCACGGCGAGATGGTGGGTGGGCAACTGATGCGGAGATGGACTTCTTTGGCGCCCGCGCCCCGGACCATCCGCACGATCTTGCGGCTGGTGGTACCGCGGATGATCGAGTCATCGATGAGGATGACGCGCTTGCCGTCAAGCAGATTGTGCACCGGGTTCAGCTTGAGCTTCACGCCGAAGTCGCGCACGCGCTGCTCGGGTTCAATGAAGGTGCGGCCCACATAGTGATTGCGGATGAGGCCGAAGCGGAAACGAACGCCGGACTCTTCGGCATACCCGAGCGCAGCGGTGACGCCGGAGTCAGGCACGGGCACGATGAGGTCGGCGGGCACGTGCGACTCGCGGGCAAGCTGGCGGCCCATCTGGTCGCGGCTCTCCTGAACCCAGCGGCCGTAGATCTTACTGTCGGGACGCGCGAAGTAGACGTGCTCGAAAATGCAACTGGTCTGCGGAATGCCCGTTGCATACTGGCGGCTGGTCACGCCGTCCTCTGTCACCATCACGAGTTCGCCGGGGAGAACGTCACGGTCGTACTCGGCGCGGAGCAAGTCAAAGGCACAGGTCTCGGAGGCGAACACGATGGTGTCGGGGCCCTCGGGATTGCGAATGCGGCCCATGGAGAGCGGCCGGAAGCCGCGCGGATCGCGGGCGGCAAAGATGCGGTCGCGCGTCATCATCACGATGGAGAACGCGCCTTCCACCTGCGAAAGCGAATCGGCAATGGCATCGACGAGCGTACCCGCATGCGAGTGCGCAATGAGCTGGACGATAATCTCGGAGTCGGAAGTGGTTTGGAAGTAGGCGCCTTCGCGCTCAAGCCGCGCGCGGGCAGTGCCCAGGTTTACCAGGTTGCCATTGTGCGCAATGGCGATGAGGCCTTTGACGGAATCAACGCGGATGGGCTGCGCATTCAGCAGCGCCGAGTCGCCGGTAGTGGAGTAGCGCGTGTGGCCGATGGCCATCTGGCCGGGAAGCTTGGCCAGGACATCGTCGGTGAAGATCTCGGAGACCAGGCCCATGCCCTTGATGTTGGCGAGGCGCTGCCCGTCGGCGGTCGCGATGCCGGCGGATTCCTGCCCGCGATGCTGGAGCGCGTAGAGACCTAGGTAGGCCTGTCGCGCCGCATCGGGATGGCCATGAATGGCGACGACGCCGCATTCCTCGTGGAGTTTGTCGGCGTCGGCGATAGTGGTCAGTGAACAGTGATCAGTGGTCAGTGCTACGGAACGCAGAGACTCGGAAAGATCATCCATTCCGTCAACGCCCTGGTAGAGCCGGCGCGTCATGCCGTCACCTCTTCGTGCAGGGCGGACTCGATCGCCGTTGCCCAGGGTTTTCGCAACTCGGCGACGGATGCCGAAATGAACGTATCGCCATATACCGATATCGCGAGGCGCTCGCCTCCCGTGGTCCCGATGCGCACGGCGTTGTAACCGTACTCGTCGGCCAGTTCCACGATGTCACTCACCTTGTCCGGCTCGGCGACAATCAAAATCGTGGACGCGGGCTCGGCAAAAAGGCCGAAGAGCGGGTGAACCATGAGGGACCGTTCCTGTTCCACCGTGGCTCCGATACCGTGGCGAAACGTAGATTGCGCCAGGGCAACGGCGATGCCGCCGTCGGAGATGTCGCGAGCGGACTGGATGAGTTGCTGGCCAGCCAATACCTGGAGGAGGGTGTGCAGGTCGGCTTCGGCCTTCAAGTCAAGCGGCGGCGGCGTGCCCCAGAGAGCGCCGAGCACAGCCTTGGCGAATTCCGAAGAACCGAACGCGGCCATCGCCGCAGGCGCCTCTTCTGCCGTGAGCGGGGCTTCCTCTGAGACGACCACAGGCTCGTCGCCCATCACGCCGGGCACGGAGCTGGAGGCCGCGTCCGTAGCTTCAGGATGCGCGGGAACCTTGCGGTTGGGGTCCGGCCTTTGGCCGCGCGGAACCGGCCACAAGAGGACGATCTCATCGCCGCCGCGCTGGAAGTTGGCCGGCACGGCTTTGGTGACGTCATCGAGAATGCCGACGATGCCAAGCACCGGCGTCGGATAGATGCCAACCCCGCGCGTCTCGTTATAGAGCGAGACGTTACCGCCAGTGATGGGCGTGCCCAGGATCGCGCAGGCCTCGGCGATGCCGTTGATGGCAGACGAGAGCTGGGCCATAATTTCTGGCTTCTCGGGATTGCCGAAATTGAGGCAGTTGGTAGCGGCTACGGGCATCGCGCCGGTCATGGCCACCTTGCGCGCGCTTTCTGCCGTGGCGTGCATTGCGCCGAGTTTCGGATTGAGGTAGCACCAGCGGCCGTTACCGTCGAGCGCCATGGCAAGCCCGCGCTCATGGCCTTCCGAGCCTGTCCCCTTGATCCGCATCACGCCGGCTTCGCCGCCCGGGCCAATGACCGTGTTGGTCTGGACCATGGTGTCGTATTGCTCGTGAATCCACCGCTTGGAGCAGACGTTGCTGCTGGCCAGCAGGACCTTGAGGTCGGCGGTGTAGTCGCGGTCGCGCGCCAGCTCGGCTGCTGCGGATTCCGGCGGCTCACGCGGAACGGGCGGTTTCCACACGCCAATGGGACGTTGGTAGAGTGGCGCATCGTCGGTAAGCGACTGATTGGGAATGTCGGCCACCAGCACGCCGTGATGGCGGATGCGGAGGCGCGGCTCCGGCTCGACCGTGCCGACGATGACCGCGTCGAGTCCCCACTTGGCGAAGACGCGGAGAACCTCATCTTCCCTGCCCTTCTCCGCGACCAGCAGCATCCGCTCCTGGCTCTCGGAGAGCATGATCTCGTATGCGCTCATGCCGGTTTCGCGCTGGGGAACGTTGTCGAGCTCAACATCGAGGCCGACGCCGCCGCGGGTGCCCATCTCGCAGGTAGAGCATGTCAGGCCGGCCGCGCCCATGTCCTGGATGCCCACGATCGCGCCGGTCTTCATCGCTTCCAGGCAAGCTTCCAGCAGCAGTTTCTCCATGAACGGATCGCCCACCTGCACATTGGGACGCTTCTGCTCAGAGCCCTCTTTGAATTCCTCGCTTGCCATAGTGGCGCCGTGAATGCCGTCGCGGCCGGTTTTGGCGCCGACGTAAATCACCGGATTCCCGGTGCCGGTGGCCTTGGCGTAAAAGATTTCGTCCTTGCGGACCATGCCGAGCGCGAAGGCGTTCACCAGCGGATTGCCGCTGTATCCGGGCTCGAACTTGGTTTCGCCGCCCAGGTTGGGCACGCCGAAGCAATTGCCGTACCCGGCGATGCCGCTGACCACGCCTTCCACGACGACGTGGTTCTTGTGGACGAGTTCACGATCCACGCCGGGCTCCGCAACGATGGGCCCGAACCGCAGCGAGTCCATGACCGCCAGCGGACGCGCGCCCATGGTGAAAATGTCGCGAAGGATGCCGCCGACGCCGGTGGCTGCCCCCTGGTAGGGCTCGATGTAGCTGGGGTGATTGTGCGACTCGATCTTGAAGGCACAGGCCCAGCCATCGCCCACGTCGATGATGCCGGCGTTTTCGCCCGGCCCCTGAACCACGCGGTCGCTTTTGGTCGGCAGGCGCTTCAGGTGCACGCGGCTGGACTTATAGGAGCAGTGCTCGCTCCACATGACGCTGAAGATGCCAAGCTCAGTAATCGATGGAACGCGGCCCAGAGCCGCCAGGATCCGGTCATACTCTCCCGCGGTGATACTGTGCGCGGCCAACAGCTCCGGGGTTATGGCTACCGGCTCGGGAACGGATGAAGAGGAGGCCTTGGTCATCGCGGTCACCCTTCATTGTCGCATGTTCTTCATGCGGATTGTCCGTGGGAAACCGGGCTTGGACTGTGCGAAAACGCGACGTCGGGCAGGTCGTCTGGCGTTTCAGCCTGTCCGGGTAGGAAGCCGGGCGGGCCCGGCTGCGACATTCCCATCGACGGCGACCAGGACGGAGCCTACGGTGTAAGAAACGGTGTACCTTCGGCAGTTCTGACGGCACCTTTTATACGCTGGAGTAAAATACGGTTGCCAAAAAGCGCGGGATTGCTGCAAGGCGAAGCAGATTGCGCGGGCCCGACACGAAGGAGGCCCGGACTGGGGCTATGAGCAGCCGATGGAGTGCTGTAAACCGGGTGGTGGGTACCAGGGCCGGCCAGGTTTTGCTGGTGGCCCTGGTTTCAACCGCGATCGGTGGAGTTTTTTCGCTCTCGATGGCCGCGGACATGGGGTGGCGGCTCTCCCTCAAGCAGTCGCTATCGCAGTTCTGGGCCTGGGGCCTGCTGGTCCCCCTGATCGTCGCAATCGATCGACGGCTGCCCTTCGACTCCCGGGAGATCGGCCGGCGTATCTGGGCGCATTTTCTCGGAAGCCTGTTCATCACCGCGCTCTACCTGTACGTCTTTTTCGTTATACAGGCGGTTTTGGGAGTGGAGAAGTGGAGTTCCCTCCGGCCCTCTCAGATGTTTAGTCTGGCTCGCCTGGGTTGGTTCGTCTGGAGCCTGGTCATTTACTCGGCGATTGTCGGCGCCGTCCAGGCCATTCGGTATTACCAGCAATACCTCAGCTCGGAGTTGAGGTTGGAGCGAATGGAACGGAGCCTTGCAGAAGCGCGACTGAATGCCCTCCGGATGCAGCTTGATCCGCATTTCCTGTTCAACGCGCTGAACACGATCTCGTCGCACGTGGAACGCAACCCCAAGCTGACCCGGCGCATGATCGAGCACCTGGGAGATTTGCTGCGCATGTCGCTCGAGTGCAAGGACCGCCAGGAGGTCCCGCTGAGCGAGGAGATGGCGTTTCTCGACCACTATCTGGAGATCCAGCGCATCCGCTTCGGCAGCCATCTCCAGGTCAGACTGCAGATCGATCCGGCGGTGCGCTTTGCCAGCGTGCCCTCGCTGATGCTGCAGCCGCTGGTGGAGAATGCCATCCGGCACGGCATCTCGCGGCGCGGCGGCGGCGGTACAGTGACGGTGATGGCAAAGACCGATGGCGCCAGGTTGTCCATCACCGTGCTCGACGATGGAGTGGGGCTGCCGGATGGCTGGTCTCTGGATACCTGCGACGGGCTGGGGCTGGCCGTGACACGCGAACGCATCGCGGGACTCTATCCAAACGGCAACAGCTCATTCGCCGTGCATCCGCGGCCGCAGGGCGGAACAGCCGTGGAGATCGACCTCCCGCTACGCGTTCTTGGAGAGGAAGCAAGTGAACATGCCGCGGACTGAACAGATCCAGGTGCTTGTAGCCGATGACGAGACGCCGGCGCGCCAGCGCTTACTGGACTTATTAGGCAGGGATGCGCAGGTGGGGCGAATTGCCGAGGCCGCCGATGGAATTGAGGCGGTGGAAGCCATCGAGAACCAGCACTTCGACCTGGTGCTGCTGGACGTGCAGATGCCGGAACTGGATGGGATCGGAGTGATCGACGCGATTGGCCCGGAGGCAATGCCGCTCACTATCTTCGTAACCGCGTATGATCAGCACGCGATTCGCGCCTTCGAAGCGAACGCGCTCGATTATCTTCTGAAGCCGTTCGGCGACGAGCGCTTTGAGGCTGCCATGGCCCGCGTCAAGAACCGGCTCGATGAGCGCAGCCTGCGCGAGTTCGGCCAGCGCATGATGCGCCTTGCGTCCGCTGCGCCGGCAAGCGAACGGCGCTGGGACCGGCTGGTGATCAAGTCTGCCGGCACAACCCGCTTTCTTCGCGTGGCCGATATCGACTGGATTGAAGCTGCAGGCGTCTATGTGAATCTGCATGTGGCTGGCAAGGAGCTGCTCTACCGCACGGCCCTCAATGAGCTGGCCGAACGCCTCGACCCCAAGCGCTTCATTCGCGTGCATCGCTCGGCGATCGTGAATATCGAGAGCATTCTCCAGCTTGAGCCGCTATCCCACGGCGAGTTTGACGTGGTCCTGAAGAACGGTTCCCGGACCCGTGTCAGCCGCACTTATCGCACGCTGCTGGAGCAGCGGCTGGGACAGCCGCTCTGAGCAAACTGTTCACTTGTTCGATTCAAACAGCCGAATGCGCGCCGTGAATGCGCGACCCAGCGACTCGCTGAACATGCGGTACTGCGCCGAATTCACGTTGTTGTTTACAAGGAAGAAATCTCCACTGTTGGTCGCATTCTCCATCACTCCGCGCAAGCCGAGGTACATGCCGTGGAATGGAAGCGCCACTCCAACTCAGGACTGCAGGACTTGTAGTTGGGAAATCGCTGCACATCGCGTCCGGCACCACGCCGGGGAAAGAACGGGAGGAGATTGCGAAGATCCCGCGACGTTGGATAGGGAACATTGATGATCTCAGGCACCTCCATCGTGATCCCGTCGGAGACCTGTTGCGGGTCAATGCCCGGCGGCGACGACGAAACGCTCACCTGTTCGACCACCGTCTGCTCGTGCGCCAGAACCACGCGCACATCGCGCTGCTGCGGGTCGAGGCTGTTCTGCTCCGACTGGTAGAAGCCCCGCTTCTGCACGCGAAGGCGATAGGGCGTTGCGCCCTTCAGCTCGAATTGCAGATGTCCGTTGTAGTCTGTGGCCATGCGCTGGGGCGCGATTCCCGGTTCCTCGATCGTCGGACGCCGCCACCACTTGGCAGCCTTTCATCTTGGTAGCCGTTCATCGAAACATCATCCGGTTTGGCATCACGCAATCTTCTCGTATTGGCTGGCAGCGCTGCTGCAATCCTGACAACAGGGCCGTACTCGCGCTCAGTGCTTGAGGAAACCAATGCAAGTCTGATAGGAGCGCAGTTTATGTCGGGTGTTGTTCCGGCAACATCGGCAAACTCTCCCTCCGAAGCGTGGCGGCGCTTCCGAAGTCCATCCCGATGTACAATGCAATTGGCGCATTCGCGCGGGCCTCGGCTCGCTCCCATATAAAGCCGGGATGGCGGAACTGGCAGACGCAGCGGACTCAAAATCCGCCGGCCCTTGCGGCCATGGGGGTTCGACCCCCCCTCCCGGCACCAACAAAACAAATAGCTTAAGCTGAATTGGCCTCTCGAAATCGGAGAGGCCAAAATCGTTTGGTGGCTGTTCTGATGGCTGTTGGTTACGACAGTGGTGCGCCCTGAAGAACAATGAGCTCAGAAAGGAACGTCTGTCGAATCTCGCCGAGAGTGTTGGCTGTCAAGAAATCGAGATTTCATAGCGATGGCGGCGAGTAAATTCGAGCCGAGGCCAGCACTACACTGCATGATCTCCGTAGAACCTTCGACCGCCTCAGCCATCAGGTATGAGAATCGAGCCAATTGAGCGCTAGACAGTAGTTCAGTACGGTAGCGTCAAGCCTAATTTCCCGGAATGCCTATTCGAACGAGTTTGCCATTTTCAAACCTAAAGTCGATTCCAGGAAACTGCAATCTGCCCGATTCCCCTTGAATGAAATCTGCAGAGGGATGGCCATATGCGTTTCGGACCTCTTCTACCGTCGAGTTCCAGTTGATTCCTTTGGTCGTCTGTCCGCAGAACACGCCGAACTGCCCACTCCCTTGTTGGTGGTTATAGAAGTAGATTGCGTGGACTTTATCATCTGCACGGTTGAGTGAAATTTCGATACCTCGCGAACGATATTCAACGAAGTGAACATCCGAGAACTCCTCGCTGGGAGTTGCTTTTCCTAGGGCGGCATGTATCGACCGGAAGCTCGCGCCAACTTGAACAGGTCCCCACCCTGATCCTTCAGCTATTTTTGTCTCTGATTCGGTCGCGTTGCATTTGTATGATTCGCTCTCAGGCAAGTTGTGAGCCAGAAGATCTTCACACCAGTTCCCTCCGCTCTGCGGCTGTTTCGTGGCAGCCGCCTTGATGTCCTGTAGTTTGCATTCAAACGCGATTAGCTTCTGCGGGTAAGCGGGACCGTTCAGATTGAGGAATGGGTAGAAATGCTCTATGTGCACGTCCTGAGTGGTTCCAGGTCGATCGATTTTGAGCTGCTGGTCCCAAAAGAAGTCGACAGGCTGCGTCTTGGC
Organism: Occallatibacter sp.; assembly: GCA_035552475.1. Taxonomy (GTDB): domain Bacteria; phylum Acidobacteriota; class Terriglobia; order Terriglobales; family Acidobacteriaceae; genus Telmatobacter. Next base: position 12,994 of record DASZLE010000035.1, on the reverse strand, counting down.
TGCCAGATCTTTCGGCAGTTCGCGGATTTCGGGACGATCTAGGAGCCGTACAAGTGCGCTGACATCATCGGCCTTCATCATGAACGTATACGACTTGGTTGCTTTCGACCGAACTGTGTATGTCACGCTACCATTAGCGAAGACCTTCAGATCTTCGACCGTATGTGGATCGCCTGTTGGCCCATCGATCACGTCGTGAGATACGAGTATCGGTTGCTCAGCCTGCTGGCTTTGGGAGCGCTGTACAAGCAATGCGATGGCAATAGTGCAGATCATCCGAAAGTGGCGACGTCCTTGCATGTCTAAAAGATAGACCCCGCGATGCTGCAAATTGTTCCCAGATCCTCAGAATCCACTTCTCGGAAGGGAACGGCCCTTGTTTGACGACGATTCGCCAATGCACCTATCGAAACTGAATCAATCTCGGCTGGGTCTCTCAACCACCACAGGAATTCAATCCACCGTGGCGATGCGATCGATGACGGAAAGACGGTGCTCCGGCGAGAGATGGCTGTACCGGGCAGACATGGTGATCGTCTTGTGGCCGGCGAGTTCCTGGATCTCCTTAATGGATGCTCCTGCCATTGCGAGCCAAGAGCAGAATGTATGACGGTTTGAATGCCAGACGTAATTCGTGATCTTCGCTTCTTCCAGACAGGGTTGGAACCACGATCGGGTATCGAATCTCCCTTGCGATCCCTCGCGGGGGAATACCGGATCGGATGCCTTTTGTAGTGGCCGTTTGAGCGACCTGATCGCCGTCAAAGCGTCGGCATTGAGATGCACGGTCCGAGCTGAGCCGTTTTTTGTCTTCGTCAGTTCGATTGTGCGCCGTTCGAGGTCGACTTGAAACCACATGCAGGAGTACTGTTCGCTCAGCCGCATCCCGGTGTGAACGCTAACAACAAACTCCGCCAAATGCTCCGGAAATCGTGCCGCAATCACTTTGTGGAGCCGGTCGTATTCCTCGCGGCTTAGGAATCGGAGCCGACCCGTTCCCTCTTTCCTTTGCCGTACCAGACGCGCGGGATTGACAGACACTTTTCCATTACGAACGCCCTCCCGATAGCAAAGGGAGATGAACGCCTTATAACGGTTCGCAGTAGCAGGCGTTTTGCAGCGGGTTCTAAGCCACCTTTCCAACTCCTGCGGAGTGAGGTCAGCAGCGGGCCTGGAGCCAAGCGCTTTCCTGACGATTTCGCCTTTGCTTGTGTAGCTCCGATTGTCCTTGTGATGCGCGACGAATTCGAGCACATCATCGATCAGTTCCGACAACGTGACAACCTTGCTGTTGCGCAACTCGGGGAGCTTCCTTCCGGCAGCTACATCGGCCTTCCGCGACTGGTATAACTTGATCGCATCCGACTTGCGACCGACCTTCTCTCTGTGCCGCTTTCCGGCCCCATAGTAGTGAACCCACCAGATGCCGCTTCCGATGGGATTCTCGTAGACTCCACGCATCGCTCACCTCACTGTTTGGTCTTCCGTAGTTTTTGATGGCATTCCCCGGATATTTGGATCATTTGCCGAGGCACTAGGGGCGGTGTCAAGGCTCTCTGACGCGAAGCGGCGCGCGGAGCGCGGCCTTGACTCCGCCCCGGACTCGGCTATTCTCTGCTATCCGGGGAATGTCATTCGGTTGCTCGTCGGGCCTCTTCGGCGCGCCGATTTGCCCGCTTCGCGAGGAGTTCTTGTGCTTGGATTAGCTTCGTCTTCTGGACCCGATCGAAGAGTGCCTTAATGTGCTCCGTCGCCATTCCAGACGCTTTCAGGAGCGGGTCGAATGCAGCCATCATCAACATCTGGCTACCGACGCATTCGATAAAGATATCCATACCAAGCGGGTTCGAACTACCACCTTGAGCCGCCCTCAGCAATGCTTCACGTGCCCATTCGCTCGGCGTTCTGCCCGCGTGCGTTGCGGCGTCTTCGATGACCCTCGCCTCGACTGCTGTGAGCTTCGTACTCAAATTGAGCGAGCGGCGATCACGCCCGCGCAGCTTCTCTTTCGGTCGATCCCTCATTGTCTGAACGTCATCCATAGTTACCTCCATCCCGTGTTTACGCGGTATCTGGCGAGATACCGCGTTTTGTAAGCGAGCTGTGTTTTCAGTGGTATCTGTCGAGATACCAAAGTATCTGGGCAGTTCCCTTTCAGGGGTGGAGTGTCACAATTCACCCGGTGCGCAGCACCGAACGGGATACATGCCCTGATTTCTTCCGTCGTGAGCGACAACATAACGCCATCTCTCGCGCGAGTCCAATACCTTTTAGGAGAAGAGTGATGCCTTGTAGGCATCGTCGCAAACGGGAAACCAATGGTGCATAGCTCAACGGATCTCAAGTCCAAACTGTTTTTGATCTGAGCCGCTCTGGCGCAGGTCCAGCCATGCCCTTAACTGCGCGAAGACGCCCCTGAATGACCACTAATGCCTCTGCGATGCCTTCTAGGAATGGCGCTGTAAGTAAAAGGTCTTGGACACGCATTCAAAACTGGGCAAAGCTGTAACTGATCGCAGGTGCAAGCAAATTCTCCAGCCCATCGCGCGTTGCAACGACGTGAAGACGGGACTGACTACCGGGAGGATCGGATATGAGATCAGCAGACGGCGAGAACAAGAAACCGCCAGCGAGAATCACCGTGGCGGTGGAAAGCAAAATCCTGGCGAGCCGTGAGGAAGCAGCACAGATGCTCTCGATTAGCCAGAGGGCGCTGGACTACCTGATCGCGACGCGGCGTCTGCCAACACGGCGTATTGGTGGTAGGGTTCTCGTCCCCGTCTCCGAGCTTCGGAAATATGCACGGACCGACCATCCAGAGCGGATCGTGGCTTAGGCGCCGCCGTCCAAGTCAGCGGATCGTCTCGAGTCTGCGGAGCTTCGCGAGGAGTTGTCCGATCCTGGCTTGACTCGCGTCGTCCGGTAGAAGATATCCAGGCAAAGCGTCGAGGAAGCGCGATTCCGCAAGAAGCGTTCGGACAGCATCGGCGATATAAATCTTCAACGCCGGAGATGTCTTCTCGACTTCAGGTATGAGTGATGACCGACCGTCGACTACGGCGATGAAGTCCTCCAGGTCATGGCTCGCGAGGTAATCTCGCTTCCCCCGTCCGTGAAATGCTTCGAGCTTGGTCCCGAGAAAGTAGGGCGCGTTGATGGCCCGAATGACCAGTCCGCCAAGAAGCTGGACGTTCCCCGCCGTGCGCAGAGCATCCGGATACCAGCGGTTCGAAAATCCAAGAACTTGAGGGTCCAACGGCATGACATCCAAGGTCAATGCGCCATGAATCCACCGGCACAGCGGCGCGCCTTCGCTGCTGTCTTCTTTGAATCCGAGAGCGCGAAGCCGCTCGGAAAAGACGGTGTACTCGGCGTAGGAAGCAATCTCCGCGATAACGTCCACGTCGTAGGTTCCGCGCACAGGTGCGGCGGCCGGATCGTCGATCAGCAAACCGGTTGCGCAGCCGCCGACAAAGACAATTTCCGGGAGGAGCTGGCGCAATCTGTCAGCCGCCAGTTCCAGCAGTTCAAGATTAGGATTTGGCATCGGTGGGCATCTCCAACCTTCGCGTCAGTTCCTGACTCGCTAGGTTTCGTTCTCTGGCCCGCCCGTTACGGAGAGCATCCACCAAGGCCAGCAATTCATAGAGCCGCTCATCTGCGAGCGCAGCTTGCGGGACATTCTTGTGGAGGGGCGCAAAGCTGTAGCCACGAACTTTCCCATCCGCATACGGCCAGACTGGCGGCAACTCGCCCGCATCAGCAATCGTTTTCGAAAGAGGAGGAGCCGCATAGCTCGTGGGAACACCTCGCGTCGGCGCGCCGGTCTCGGCAGGAAAAGCATACCGAACTCCATGAATCAGGAATTCGAGCAGCGAGGAGCGGTTCAGGCGGTCTCCGAGTTCCGGGCCTTGAACGAAGTGCGATGCTCGCGCACGCTTCACCGAAGCGTAGACCTCTGACGGATAGAGATGGAGTTCGTTCGCTAGGCGCAGGTATGGAGGTCGTTCGCTGTTCTCCAGCGAAAGCTTGAGCATGACTACGATATCGAGCGGCCTCATCATGTTCAAATTATACAACATTCAAATAAAATGAATATTGAATAGATCGCATCTGAATAGCGGCCTAATTGGGTGCGATTCTACCGCTTCAGGCTGGAAGCGACCTCCCGAGCCGGATTCTGCCTGCCCTTGCATCTCGGCGCGGATTATTCCGCATTTGGGTAATGAATGCCCCTGATAGCAGCCGCTATCCCGTCCAGAATTCACGGCGCAGGCAGCGCTATTTTGCTGATGCTGACTCATCAGCTAAAGGGTCTGCCGAGCTCGTCGGCCATGAATGATTATCTGGATCGACAATCTTGGTATCAAGGTGTTCGTAGCCGACGCAGGGCCGTCCTTGTAGAAAGAACCTTCCCGATTCTTTGTTCGGCCAATAGATTGGGAACGATACAGCCTTCATGTATTGATAAACCTTAATTAGTTGCGGCGCTCCACCAATCGTGGGTGAGTGCTCTGGATCACGAAGCATGTCGATCAAGATGTCGAAAGGCTCCATATCAATCTTTGTAATGGCTTCGTCTTTGCGGTATCGACGCACCATCTCCTGAGAGAAAAGCCTTCTCGCTTTTGGTGCCTGATCGCCCGCGAAAGCGATCCGGCCAAGTGCCTTCTTCCGCTCCGCTTTAGCGAGTTTGCCGATATTCAATCCTCGTCGCTGTGGATTGAGATAAGCCCATTCCGCTTCAACCGAAACGAAGCGCTTCTGCGTTTTGTCGAACTTGAACTTCCAGAGCTCAAACTCCTTCTTAATCCACGAATACCCGCCGAACAGGAATTGCGCGGCCGGGACGTCATCGGGCGGCGATCCTTTCACATAGGCATCGCTGCTGATCAGGGTAGCCATTTCGTCGAAAATCTTGAGAGCATGCGTTTTCAATTCGCTGAGATCAATGGAGCGCCTCCGTGCCGGGCCATACGAGGACACCGCCAAGCTGAACTGGAGCATCATCGGAAACGCATCCTGTGTGAGGCCCGCGAAGGCGATTGCACAGTCGTTGCGGGACAAAGTAAGAGCCTTCGGAGCCGCATCGAAAATGCGACCGTCTCGCGATAGGCGGCTATCGGATGCGAAGACTAGTTCCTCACAATCTCGGATACGACGGGTCCATGCGATGGCGATGGTCATGACAGCCAGTATATGAAGCCAAGCATGTCAGGCAAACGATGGGCAGGAATTAAACCAAATCTGGTTCTGCCCTGACGGGCTGGGAGGCTCTTTCTCGATATTTTTCTCGTTGAAGAGCTGGTGTCTCTAGAACCCAAGGCTGCTCTTTTTGGCATTCGACTGACCCGAGCAATCGTAAGATTAACTCGTGGATATTCCGGACGGTTCCCACTTTTGCTGCCTAGCGCTCAGTGGTCCTCGGTTGCGATTGAAGCAGGAGTATCAGCTTGCCCCAGGGCTGTTTGTCAGCGCCAAGCATGACACCTTCGAACTAGAACCGCATTGGATCGAGTGGCTCGGAACGATCCAAGCAAATTCCTTTCGTGAAAGTTCGCTCTTCATCACGGCCGTCATACAGAGCCTTGGAAGCGACACCAACGGACTTCCTCTGCCACAGTTCCTCGACAACCGTGTTCGCTTGTTCCACCACGCTCTGGTGCTTTTGGGTTGCGGCTATAACGACGCGGTTTTGATGGTTGGGGGAGAAAAGTATCACAGCGGAGGTGTGCATATCGGACCCATCCGTCCGGGGCTAACCCCGTGCTTTCACCCCTTCTACAGGAAACGGAAGGCCATTGAGCCCATTGATCTCGAAAAAGCAGCGCGAGTCATGTCAAACTTGGAGCTAATTTACAGTCATGTGCCCGAGAAGCTCTACCGAAGGTTGCGCAAGGGTTTCAACGTTTGGGTTCGTGGTGTTCAAGAGGGTGAGGAGTGGACGGAACGGATCCATGCCTTCGTGCGCGCAATCGAGGCGATACTAAAATGCACAATAGCTCGGAAACGCTCTCTGAAGACAAAGAAAAGCCTGAAACGATATTGGAGAGATATAACTCCTACCTTCATTCAAAGGGGACAGACGATCATAGGATCTGGCAAATCAAACGAAGCAGTATTGCGGCAGCTCTACGAGATCAGAAGCAGTATTGAACATATCAAAGACATCTTGCCGAACGTACGGCGTGTTCGTGGTGTACATGAGAGGGAGGTCTTTGGGTTTCGGGCGTTGCAGGCCGAGATACTTGCGAGCGCGATATACGAGCGAATTATGGCGAGCGAGACCCTGCTTTCAGCGTTCTCGACGGAGGCCAAGGTAGAAGGTTTTTGGATGCGCAGAACCGATCAGAGACAAGTCATTTGGGGCTCTCCGCTTGACATTGACAAATCAGCGCGAGAGCTCTTCATTTCCCGGATAATTCCAGACTTTGAATGAGATCCGGTGACAGACCCGACATGACGTTGAAGTGCAGATCGTCGGTCCTATTGATCTTCTTCAGGGTCTCTGAATGGCGCCACCGAAGGATCGGGTAGGCCAAACGTGAATACTATCTCGTCCGAGTCCCCGCTTGGTTTCTTTTCGACTCGAGCTGATTCGATAACGCTTCCGCGGCGCAATTGGTGTTCAAAGATTCCTTCACGTTTGTTCAGTGAGTACGCTTCGTTCAGCTTCTTCACGGAAAGCCGGCCGCCTAACACCTCAAGCAGAGTTTGTGTTGACATTCTGATCTCGCCCACTCCGTTCCTCCCAAGGGTATACGTCACACCTCGTATGTGTGTGCGCTGCTTCTCTTTTCCTAGCCAGTGGGCCAGCTCCGAACGTGCGTTATCGGGACTTTGAACCACCTCGGGAAGTTGTTCTACCATATTGCCGACCACTTCATATAAGGGCGCGGCCCAATCGGTGGTCTCACGGATGAAAAGTTCGTACCGCACATCCTGCCTGATTGTTTGCACATTTCTATTCTGCAAGGAGAGGATGACAACGAAGTCAATCGACGTGTGTCGCTTCAGCGCATGGAAAACTATGTCTCGGACCGAATATGCGAAGCTGCTGCCCATGTTGCGCAACACATGCGCACCGCCGTCACAAACGATTACGCCTTTAGTGCCAGAAACCCACATCGTTTCAGCTGATCGCTCTTGTCCTTCAGAGCTAGTATCTAGTTGCATAAGTTAGCGTACAGTGATTTGGGATGTTTCTGGAAGACAACCTGCTTCTTCCATTCGAAGGGGTGTGCGGTCTGGTTGTAGGCGGCAATAAAGTCGTCCATGTGTTTTCGGAGTTGGCCTGGGCTGGTGAAGCTGGCCCCGCTCAGTGACTGACTCTGCAGAATGGAAAACCAGATTTCCACCTGATTCATCCACGATGCGTGCGTGGGCGTGAAATGGAAATGGACGTTTTTGTGCCGGGCCAGCCAACGGTCGCGTTTGGGCTTATGAGTGTTGAGGTTGTCGAGAATCACATGGATTTCGCGATCGGGATGTTCGGCGACGATGCTGTTCATGAAGTCGAGAAACTCCATGCGGCGGCGACGTTTGTAATGATCGCCCTTTACCAGCCCGGTGGCCACCTCCAGAGCTGCAAACAGCGTGGTCGTGCCGTGCCGCTTGTAGTCATGCTGAAAGCCTGTGAGCGCCTTCCCGTTCGGCAGCTTTAACCAGCCCTGAGCCCGTTCCAGCGCCTGAATATGAGGCTTTTCATCCACGCTCAACACCAGCGCGTGTTCTGGCGGGTTCAGATAAAGCCCGACTACATCGGCGGCCTTCTGAGCAAAACAGGGATCGGTCGACACGCACCAACTGTGACGCCGTTCCAGCGAAATCCCATGCTTGCGCAGCACCCGCCAGATCTGATCGTCGGAAATGTCTTTCAGCGCCGCAGCCAGCAAGGATCCGTTCCAACGCGCATAGCCTTTAGGTGGCGACTGATCCAGCTGCGTCAAGATGCGTCGTTCGCTCTGTAGATCGTAGGTCGCTGGCTTGCCTGGTCGCGGTGCATCCTGCAACCCGTTCATCCGGTCACGCAAAAAACGGCCGCGCCACTTGCTCGCCGTGGCTGGCCGCGTGTTCATGGCTGCTGCGATTTGCTCGTTGCTGTCCCCAGCGGCTGCCCGCAAAATCACACCGGCTCGAAACACATCCCGCGACGCACTGGTTGGGCGACGCACCACCAACTCCAAATCAGCCAGCTCTTCAGGCGTAAGCGCAATGCTGCGGGCGTTCATGCATTGCACTATACACCATGCGCTAATTTCTGCAACTAGATACTAGGTAAAGCGGATTGCGGTCTCGTTGCGTAGGAACGGTGTAACTGGTGTAGCCAGTGCACCATACGAACTTTCTTCCTGGCACATACGTTATCTGGATAACGGAACTCGGTGCCCACTGGATATTCAGCTGCCTCTGCTCGCTTGGCGCTACCCTCACATCTCGAATGAACTGACCGAATCGATCGTTGAAAATCAGCGAGTCCAATTCCTCAACTGGCGGTACGACATTCGGCGATTTGCTTCCTTTTCCTGTATGGAGCCGTGTGCTCGCGTGGAATGCGAAGCCTCCCTCCGTAATGCCGCTCTGCAGCCAGCGTTCTCGAAGTTTTTCCTCCAATAGCCGAATGGGGTTGCGTTCATGAAGACCACGATCCGAGATCGTCGCAATGTCGGCAACAAACGTGAGCGATGGAGACTGGAACTGAACGTCTGGCTTTGTTTGGCCACCATGATCCAGTTCATGTGTGACGGGACCGAACTGAGAAAGCGATTGAAGAAGCACGATTTCCCATTCGGTAGGGATGTACTTCACCGATCCGGGGCTGTTGAGGACCCCGATCCACTCCTTGCGCTTTGAGGAACTGGCGTAGGTCCGGCTCCCGTTGATCGCGCGCTGTAGCGCTCGGCGTGTGAACATTGCCATCGCGAATATTCTCTTTGGAGCTCCGGGTCCATGATTTCACGCTGCATCACCTCAGTCATCCACGCAGGTACCTTTGGAACGCACTCTTGGGTGCGGATCGCAGGAGAGTCACTCAGTCGATGGCAAACTCTCAGGGACCCGGCGGACTTTTGTCCGCGCGCGTCTGGCGCACCATGACGGTTCTTGGCGGTCGGTGGCTGTTCATGATCGGATTTTCTATCCGCCGTGTTTTTGGCCGATTTGCCGCACTTTTGGTGCGGTTTTTGGTGGCCGTTTTGATGGCTGTTCGTTTCGGATTTTCGTGCATTTCTATGCAACTGACTGCAAGTATGGCCCAAAGCGCAACTGACTAAAACTAAACATCTTATGCGGTATTTTGCGACGAGATGCAAGTCGCTGCAAAACGCCAAAAAACAGACTCAAAATCCGCCGATCGCAAGGTCGTGGGGGTTCGACCCCCCCTCCCGGCACCAGACTTAAAGCTATTCCAAATCAGCGACTTACAAGAGCTCCAAATCGTTTGTGCCCCGACTGTGCCCAAGTTTCCGATCACCGCCACCAAGTTTCTGCTGATTTCGGCTCTCTTTCAATCTGGGTGACTCTTCATTTCCCGGCACACTTATTGCGCATGGCTGCAGGGCAACACCTCAAAGCTACGAGCCTGACGAACATGGGTGGCTGATGCCGGATCAGCACTCCAAAAAGCTTCGTCGAAGGATTCGCTGGTCTTTTCTTCCTTTGTCTCAGAATGCCATTGGCTTTCTTCTATGGACCTCCACCGAGCCCTTTCATATGGGGTGCCGAATATCGAAATCGGGTGTAGAAATTGGTGAGCTACCGAGAGGGGCTGGTGACCGATCGGAAGGCCGCCGATTTCAGACAAACCCCGAGAGCAATTTCCATCGCGCTTGGCGTAACCAACTCGGTTGCGAGCCGCGGTTACCGGAGAACGAGAGATTGTTACCTCCGGCATGGCGAGTTCGCGCTTCTGGGTAAATTCCTTGACACGTCTTCCTTTGGCACGTATAGATTGAAAATCCTTCGAAGATTCGCCGGCAACACGGTTGGGTGCAAGCCGCTCAATTACTCTTCCTATGACCGTACCCGGATTTTAACCGTACCAGCGCCGATCGACTTTACCCCAATCAGCCGATTGACGAGATGCATCGGGCTCTCGCGTGTAGTTCCCGGCGCTCTTCTGTCCTCCTCAAGAGCGCATGCAGTTTGCTTAGCTTATGCATTTCCCTGGAGGGCTTGTGATCCGCGTTTGTTGCCGGAATCCCCTTAGCATTTGTGCCCCTGCGTTCTTTCCGCGTCACCAGGCAGTTGATCCCAGCCCCGTTGCCGCCAGCGTTGCCGCTCGGTCGCGGCTCAAGGGTGCGGTCATGGCGGCCACGGCCTCGGCCGCGCTGCTGCTGAGCGCGACAGCCGGCGCGTCCACCTTCACGGTGAATCGTTTTGACGATTTGGCGGCTACCGGCGTTGTCGCCGGGGACGGGCGCGGTTTGGGAAACTCCGGCGACCTGCGCTGGGCGATTCTGGCCTCCAATGCGGCGCCCGGCGCCAACATCATCAACTTCAGTTGTCCGTCGGCCCCGTGCACCATCACGCTCAACGGCCCCTTGCCTCCCATCTTCTCCAATCCGTACAGCGGCAGCTACAACCTCACCATCGACGGCGGATCCTACGGCGACATCCTCATCGACGGCAATAATCTCTATCGAGTTTTCTTTGTCGATAACGTCACGGTCATGCTGGCCAATCTGCAGATTCAGAACGCCCATGCCACGGGCGGCGCGGGAGGCACGGGGAGCTCAGGCGGCGGCGGCGGGGCCGGGTTCGGCGCCGGATTGTTCGTGAACAAAGCCACTGCGGCTGTGACCGTCGAGAACAGTTCCTTTACCAACTGCAGCGTAACTGGCGGTGCGGGCGGCTACGGTAGCGGCCTATATGGGTACGGCGGCGGCGGCGGCGGGATGGGGTTCGCCGGCGGGCAGAACCCCGGTCCTAGCCCACAAGGAGGGGCGGGCGGTGGCGGAGTGACCGGTCCCGGGGTCAATAGTGGAAGTAGCAGCGCTGGCGGAGGCAGCGGCGGCGGCGGCGGTAGTGGCCCGACTGGAGCAGGCGGGAGCGGATACGCTTCAAACGGCGGAGGCAACAACGGCACTTCGGCCGCCGGCGGAACCGGTGGCAGCGGCGGTTTTGGGGAGGGCGGCGGCGGCGCCCAGGCGGTTCCCGGCGCTGGTGGGTTCGGTGCCGGAGGAGGGGGCTCTGGGGCTGCGGGTGGCAGTGGGGGCGGCGGCGGCTTCGGTGGTGGCGGGGGCGGCGCAGGCAGCTTTGGGGGGGAACGGGGGCGGATCGGCAGCTTCTGTAGGAAGTGTGGCCGGAGGAGCAGGCGGCGCCTGGCTAGTCAACTATGAGGGAATTGGCGGCGGCTCAAGCGGCGGGGGCGGCGCGGCGGCGGGACCGGCCATTCTTGTCAACCTCGGCAGCGTCATCCTCGACAATGTCAGCGGGGCGGGCTTTTCTGCCATAGCGGGACAGCCGGGGGCGTCGAGCGGCAATTCCTATGAGTTCCCGGCGTATGCCGGCACAGCCAGCTCGGTTGCTGTTTTCAACTACGGCGGCACGGTAAATGGCTCAAGTACCGTCGGCCCCATCTCCAGCGCCCTCCCCGGCGGCGCGGCCGTGCCCGGGACGCCAACCAGCCAGAACTTCGGCTCTGAGCCGGTCAACTCGTCCATCACCCAGCCAATTTTCTTCACTATCGCCAGCGGCACCACCGTGGGTAGCATCGCCATCCTCACCCAGGGCGCGCCGAATCTCGACTTTATCGACGGCGGCAGCAGCACCTGCACTGCGCAAACCTACGCCTCGCAGACCGACTGCACCGTAAATGTGAAGTTCACGCCAGCCGTTGCCGGATTGCGCAAGGGCGCGGTGGTGTTTTATTCCGGCGCCAACCGCACCGGAACGGCGCTGGCAACCGCCTATGTCTACGGCATCGGCACCGGCCCGCAGGTGGCGTTCCCATCGAATGCGGCGGTGAATACCGTGGGCAGCGGCTTCGTCCAGCCCTCTGGCGTTGCGGTGGACGGCGGCGGCAACGTCTTTGTGGCAGATTATGGCAGCGGCGCAGTGAAGGAGATCCTGGCGGCGGGCGGCTACACTACCGTGAGTACCCTGGGCAGCGGCTTCAGCTTTCCCAACGGCGTTGCGGTGGACGGCGGCGGCAACGTCTATGTGGCAGATCGTGGCAACAACGCAGTGAAGGAGATCCTGGCGGCGGGCGGCTACACCACCGTGATTCCCCTGGGCAGCGGCTTCAACTTGCCCGATGGCGTTGCGGTGGACGGCAGCGGCAATGTCTTTGTGGCGGATACCGACAACAGCAAAGTGAAGGAAATCCTGGCGGCGGGCGGCTACACCACCGTGATTCCCCTGGGCAGCGGCTTCAGCTTTCCCACTGGCGTTGCGGTGGACGGCGGCGGCAACGTCTTTGTGGCAGATTATTCCCACAACGCGGTGAAGGAGATTCTGGCGGCGGGCGGCTACACCACCGTGAATACTGTGGGCAGCGGCTTCAGCTCTCCCATTGGCGTTGCGGTGGACGGCGGCGGCAATGTCTATGTCGCCGATACCAAGAACAACCAGATTAAGGAGCTGCCGCTGGCCACCCCGCCCACGCTCACCTTCCCCACGGCCACGGCGGGCAGCACCAGCACCGACAGCCCCCAGACCGTAACCGTAGAGAACATCGGCAACGCCGACCTCAACATTGATAACGTCGCTTATGCCACCGACTTCCCTGAAGCCTCCGGCGTGGCAACGGACTGCGCATCGTCCCCGGCGCTCTCAGCCGGAACCTCGTGCACGCTGAGCATCGACTTTTCGCCGCTGCTCGCCAGCGCGACGGGATTGAGCACTCCGCTGGGCGAGTCCGTAAGCCTGACCGACAACAACCTGAACGTCGCCAACGCGGTGCAATCGGCTTCCGTCAGTGGGACGGAGACGGCTCCGCCAGTGGCCCAGCTCGCATTCGGCACGCCGCCGGCAGCCAACATCGCCGCGGGCG
>DASZLE010000034.1:0-165602 GCA_035552475.1 Occallatibacter sp. | reverse complement strand
CCAACCCTGCAAGGTACTGCGCTGCTCCACACTCAGTTCAAGCTGCGGCAATCGGCGACCTCGTCTCATGACTCGCTCCTGTCATGTTAGACGCCCTTTGCCGGAATTAGTTTAGCGAATTAATGACTCAGTACACTAGATGGCCTATTCTTTCCCCGGACCTAGTCCTCCATGATGACCCAAGTATGTTGTTGCCCGTACTACATCATGAAAAATACCGAAATGCGGTACCGGTCATCACGCCGGCAGAGGCAATTTGCCCTCGAAACCAGCTGCAATCAGGTCCTGGCGCAGCCCCTCCGGCGTGGTGAACTCCATCGCCACCAATCCCAGCGCCCGCGCAGCATCGATGTTCACGCGCCTGTCGTCCACGAACATCGTCTCTTCGGGCTTGGTGCCCAGCCGCTTCAGCGTCTCCAGGTAGATCGCCGGCTCCGGCTTCGCCATGCCAAGCTGAAAGCTCCACACCAGCACATCGAAGTTGTGGATCCACGCATAGGTCCGCTCAATGCTCTCGAGCACCGAGTCGCCCATATTCGAGAGGATGGCCGTGCGCAAGCCCCGCTCCTTGAGCTGCCGCTGCCATGTCACCATAACCGGATTCTGCGTGGTCCACATGCGCGCATCCAGGCGGTTGAGCTCCGCCAATTCCGCCGGCGTGAATCCGATGCCGCTGTCGCGCGCGAACTTCTCCCAAAACGCAACGCCGGTCAGCTTGCCTTCGTCGTAGGCGTGGCGATCGGTCCAGTACAGCTTCTCGAATTCATCCGGATTTAGTCCCGTGATGCGGACCATGGCGTCATGCGCTTCCTGGTCCGGCTGGCTCGTCAACACCATCCCATAGTCAAAAATCACCGCCCGCAAACCCGTTTCTTGCCCCAATCGTCCTCCTCGTCGACGCCCGTGAATGATTGAAAAGGACGCCCGCTTCCATTCTTTCATCCCGCTCGCAACAGGCAGCCTCAGGTTCCGAAGGTATTCAACGTAAAGGAATAATTTTGACTTGACATGCCGCGCGATGGGGTTGTTAATCGAACGATCCGGTATCAAATTCCCGAAACGCAACAGATGAATCTATTTCTCGGATACGCGTGTGTCGCGGCGAAGCTCATCTTTGTCAGCGGCACTCTCAGGGCCCCCAGGCAAGTCGGTTGACACGAAAGAGTCGTGAAGCCAGGTCGCACTACTGGCGATCAAGGAGGGCGGAGTTATGGCTGCATCGCGAAGAAATCTCACGCTTCACAGTGGGACACAAATCTGGTTACAGAAAGACACTGGCATTGTCGAGTCGGTGAAAGATTGGTCCGAGACTCGTATAACTTCTTCGGGCGGTGGAGGGTATCTGTCAGAGGGCACTGGTCAAGTATCCGCGCCGATCATTACCGCTACCAGCATTCACCGGCAGGTGTTCTTCCTGAAATCCGCGAATGGGTCTCAAAGGGATTGCGACACCAACTTGATTAACGTGAGTGCCGGCCACGAGGTCACCGTGGTCTGGGGAGCGAAACAGGGCAAAGATAATGGTAGCTACTTGGGTTTCTATAACCGTACGACAAACAAAGAAAGTGTTTACAGTGAGACGGAGCTTGGCAAAAGGGGATTTGGTAAAAGGAGACTTGGGTGCCTGTTGTCCGCCGCGTACCTACTATTCTTCTGTTCGATTCTCTATGGTTGCTTAAACGCCGTCGGACGTGCGATGTCAACCCCCGTGGCAACGGCGGTGTGGGTGCGGCTGTTTTGGATTTGGTTGTTTGTATCGGCAGGGCTTGCTGTCTACGGGTTCTTGAGAAGGAGAAACCGCGAGAAATTCTACGAAGACTTGAGGTCGAGCGTGTTCATCTTCATGCGAGAGGGATGAGGCTCCTGGGCTCCAGGAACACACTGTGATCGTTCGGGGCTGGCGGCAGCCCAAAAGGCGAATCCTGCTGCAGGTCTCCGATCGCCGATCATGATCATTGCGATGAAATTCTCCCAGCGCACCAACTGGAACACCGAAGAAAGCGCCCTGGCTCGCGCCCATCGCGCACGCGTCGATGCAGCCCTGCCGATTGCCGACCTGACCGCCTCCAATCCCACACGCTGCGGATTCCAGTACGATCCGGACCTGCTGGCAGCGCTCGCCAATCCTGCCGCGCTCGACTACGATCCTCAGCCTCGCGGATTGCTCGCAGCGCGGGAAGCCGTCTGCGCCTATTATGCCGAGCATGACGCCATCGTCTCGCCGGAACAGGTCATCCTGACCACCAGCACCAGCGAGGCCTACAGCTTCCTCTTTCGCCTCCTCTGCGACCAGGGGAACGAAATCCTGGTGCCGCAGCCTGGCTATCCGCTCTTCGACTTCCTGGCCACGCTCGATGACGTGCGCCTGAAACCGGCGCCGCTGGTCTACGACCACGGCTGGCAAATCGATCCGGAAGGGTTCCGCCGCGCCCTCACGCCGCAGACGCGCGCCATCGTGTTGGTCCATCCCAACAATCCCACGGGCCACTTCACCAAGCCGTGGGAGGCGAGGGAACTGGCGGCCCTTTGCCGGGAGCACCGCCTGTCGCTCATCGTCGATGAGGTGTTTCTCGATTACGGATTCGGCGGCCAGCGGCCAGAGACGTTCGCTGCGGGCCTCGTGGACGTGCCGGTGTTTGTGGTCAGCGGCCTGAGCAAGATTGCCGGCCTGCCGCAGATGAAGGCGGCCTGGATCGTCGCCACCGGGCCGCAGCGCACCGCGGCCCTCGACCGGCTGGAGGTCATCGCAGACACGTTCCTCTCCATGAACGCGCCGGTGCAGTCGGCTCTGCCGGCATGGCTGCGAGGCCGGCACGGGATCCAGCGGCAGATTCTCGACCGTGTCCGCGCCAATCTGGCCGAGCTCGATCGCCAGGTTGCCGCGCATCCCGCGGTGGATCGGCTGGCATGCGACGGCGGCTGGTACGCGGTCCTGCGCGTTCCGGCGCTTGGCCCGGATGAGGAGACCGTCCGCATGCTCCTGGACCAGGGCGTCTGGGTCCATCCCGGCTACTTCTTCGGCCTTCCTGCCGCCGGTTGGCTGGTGGTGAGCCTGCTGGCTCCTGTCGGCGAATTCTGCAATGGGGCTGAGGCGCTTTTTTACTTTCTGGGAACGACTCAGGAGGGTAACAAAAGTGCGGACCGGCTTTAACTGACACTTTTAGATTTACTGGTTAACTTGTTGAATTGAATGAAGAGCAGATTTTCCTCTTGCCGCGGTCTTACCACTTTCCCAGCAGAAACGGATTGCTTCCGCGCTCCTTGCCGATCATGGTCTGCGGTCCGTGTCCCGGGATCACCCGCGTCTCGTCCGGCAAGGTCAGGAGGCGTGCCTCGATGGATTGGATGATCTGCCGTCCGTTGCCGCCCGGCAGGTCCGTCCGGCCGATGCTGCCGGCGAACAGCGTATCGCCGGCGATCACCATTTTCATGGGGGCAAAGTGCAAGCAGACCGATCCCTGGGTGTGCCCCGGCGTGTGCAGCACCTCGGCGGGATAGCGCTCCAGGCCGACCTTCAATCCGTCGTCCAGGCTTGCGTCGGGTGCTGCCACTTCAGGCGTCGGCACGCCCACCCACGCGGCCTGGTCTTCCATCATTTTCAGCAGCGGCAGATCGTTTTCATTCAGCAGAATGGGAGCGCCGGTCAGGCGTTTCAGCTTGAGCGCGCCGCCTACGTGATCGATGTGGCCGTGGGTAATGAGGATCTGCCTGAGCTTGAGGTGCAGTTCCTGGAGCCGGCGCTCGATGCGGCCGATCTCGTCGCCGGGATCGATGACGATGGCCTCGCCCGCCTCTTCGTCGCCAAGAATAGTGCAGTTACATGCGAGCGGGCCGACGGAGAACGTCTCCAGGATCATGCCTCGATTATAAGTTTGCGCCTTCGGTGCGTTTTTCCGGGTACTTCCGGACGCCCGCCATCCGTTCTTCTGTCATGATTTCCGTTGACAACCACCCCTGGTTTGCCGGATTGTTTAGGAGATTCATCCCTC
Organism: Occallatibacter sp.; assembly: GCA_035552475.1. Lineage (GTDB taxonomy): Bacteria > Acidobacteriota > Terriglobia > Terriglobales > Acidobacteriaceae > Telmatobacter. The sequence continues at coordinate 161,613 of DASZLE010000034.1, read as the reverse complement.
CTCCGTTTCACGTTTGCTTTCCTGAATATAGGTTACTTTTCCGGTTTCGGACTTGCCGGCTTCAATTCAATCGGCTGGGCCACTGAACCCATATCACTGTACGTTTGTGGAGAAAGCCCATGGTGCCTTCGAGGCGGTCCTTCCTGCAGAATGCGGCAATTCTCGCCGTCACCACATCAGCATCCATCCGCTCGCTCGCTGCTCAGAAAAAGGTCCACGAGCTCACCACATCCGAGGAGATTGGTCTCCAAACTCTCGCATCCGAACCGCAGGAGACCTTCGAAAAATGGACAGGTGGCAAGTTCCGCGCGAGCCTGAGCGGCGGCAGCGTGGGCACCCTCGTCCTGGCCAACGTCACGTCCGCCACCTACCCGCGCAGCGACAAGCATACCGGGCTGCCCAGGGGCGTCGAAGTTCTGGAAGTGAAGGCCACCCTGCTGGAATTTACGTCGCGGTCAAGCTACTTGCCGCCGAATACCTACACTCTGGATCACGACTGGCTGGGCACCTTTGATCTTCTAGTGGAACCATGCCTATACCCACAAGGCACCTTCACCTACATTGCTGTGTTTACGCGGTTCACAGGCAAGTCCGGACTGACCTAAACTGCAGTGACCTAAAAACTGCGCGACGATGGCCTCGCCGGGCGCCTCATCGGGTGGGATGGCTCGGTTGTATGCGAGCCAGGCGGGCGTTCATTTGACGGCCGCCATCGTGCCGGGCCCGGCAGCATGCAGCGGCGCGGCCGATCGCGGCTTGCGGAAGGTGAGGTAGTAAAACCTCTTCTTGCCGGCCACGTCCAGAATCTTTACGCGCACATCTTCCATCTCCGCGGGAATGAGGTCGACAGGGGCGCTCACCGCATTGGTGCGTCCCTTGAAGAACTCGCGCGTGTAGGGGATGCTCTCATACGCCTCCTTGACGTGCTCCTCGGTTTCGTCGGCGATGAGCAGGAGACTGCCCGGCCTGGCCACGCGGATCATCTCGGCGATGGCGGTGGCGCGGTCTGAGAAGAAATTGATGCCGCCGACGTGAAAGACGATGTCGAAGCTCTCGTCGGCAAAGGGCAGGGCCTCGGCGTTGCCCACGAAGAAATCCGCCTGCATGTCCCAACGGCGTAGATTCGATTGGCAGCGGAGAAGCATCTCGCGAGATAGATCGAGTCCGAAGCGCTGGATATCGCGCGGCAGGTACTTGAAATTGAGCCCGGTGCCCACCGAGGTCTCCAGCACCCGGTCGCCCGGCTTCACCTCCAGCGGCTCCAGGTAGCTCCTCACGTAGGCGTCGCGGTCCATGCCGCCGAGCGCGCACGCCACGCGCTGCGAGTCGTCGTAAAACCCGCCGATGGTCTCGTAAAGCTGGTTGTACTTTCGGTTGAGTCCGGTCATGTCCTCAGGACGCAGGAAGACCGGCATGTTGTCGCGGATTGGGAAGCTCTCTCCCGCGGCGCTTTCGAGATGCATGCTGTGGCCCTCGCCTGCCAGGCGCAGCGGCGTGCGCGTAACGGGACTGCGCAGCAACGCAATCGTATCGGCTTGCTCGCTCCAGGGCGTGGGGCGCATGGCGAACACCCGCATTGCGCCAGCGAGGCGAAACTCCCGGTCCCAGAGCCAGACCACGGCCGCGGCAAACCAGGCCACGAAGAAGACGCGCAGGGCCGCGCCGGGAGTGAGAGCAGTCGCGACGGAAAGCGCGCGGAACTCCGGCGAAAGCTGCGCGGCGATCGTCGCTCCGGCCATCCAGGCGACGGCCAGGCTTGCCAACGGAAAGGGAAGGGTCCACGCGATCCCGCTCAGGCGCTCGCTCAGCAGCCGGTGAACCAGGAAGGGCAGTACGCCGATCACGGCGGCCAGGATCAGCAGCGTGGCGCCGCTGCCATGATGCGCCGGCAACAGGCGCCAGTGGCGGATGGCGCTGGGAATCAAGGCGATGGCCAGGAGCCAGAGGAAGGCGCGGCGCAGATTCTGCGTGCCTGCGAACCAAACTCCCATGATGGCGCCGGTCCACTGGCCTATGGGGTTGAAGAAAAATCCGGCGGCGAAAATCGCCGTGACCGTCCACCCCAGCACTTGCCTGATCCTGAGTCGAGCTTGCATCTTTCCTCTCCCTGTTCCCGGCATTGCGCCGACCGCCTTGCGGCGATGGTGCTCAGTGGGACCGCGACGTGCGGCTTGTTTGGGGCTGCTTGACGGCGTTATCGCCTTCGAGCTCAGCCAGCGCCTGCCTGCCCCATTCCAGCGCGGCCCGCGTGATGGCCATGCCCAGCCGCAATGTGAGCATCCAGTACTTCAGGCCGGGCTCGGCGGCGTTCACCGTGGGCGCGATGGCTTCAATCTGTTCCATTGCGCGCAGCGCCTGAAGGTTGCGCTGCTCCAACTCGCGGATGTGCGCGACAGATACCTCGGGGTTTGCTTCGGCGCCGAAGAACAACTTGAGCAGGAATTCGTTGCGCGGCGGATCGTTCTGAAACGGAGCAGCCAGCCAGTCACGAAGGATAGATCGGCCGGCCGCGGTGATGCGCCAGGTCTGGCGCCGCTTTCTTCCACCATCGCGGCGGAGATTTTTCGCTCGGGACAGCGGCTTGCCGGAGTCGCTGCCGGGCTTGATCAGTTTTTTGGCGGCCAGCTGCTTCAGCGCGGGGTAAATCTGGCCGTAGCTTTCGCCCCAGAAGTAGCCCACGCTGGACTCGATGGCTTTGCGGATGTCGTATCCGGAGCGGTCGCCGCCGACGGCAAGCATGCCGAGGACGACGTAGGAAGTGCGGGATAGTTCCATATAGCTGGAAGATATATCTGGCAGATAATTATGTCAAGGGGGCCTCATTGCGGGCAGGGCAGTGGAGGAAGTACGAATGGCGCGGCCAGCGGGGCTCAATGTCCGCCATTTCGAACGAGGTGGCGGACGGGCCGGCGACATCACGCCCGAAAACACGAACGGCAGGCCGAAGCCTGCCGCTCACGATCGAATCTGCCGACAGCCTATTTCGCTGGCTTGGCGGGCGTCGATGCCGGTGCCGAGGCCGTGCCTGAAAGCACCGACCTGGAGTGATTCCCGCGCATGTAAAGGATGGTCAGGCTGAGCGAGGTGACCATGAAGATGATCGCCGACCACGTGGTGAGCCGGGTCAGCATATTGGCTGCGGCGCGAGGGCCGAATGCGGTCTGCGAGCCCTGCCCGCCGAAGGCTCCGGCCAGGTCAGCCGACCGACCCTGCTGGATGAGAACAACGCCGATGAGGAACAAGCACACGATAATGTGTACAGTCACAACCAAATAGAACAGAATCTGCATCTTTTCACGCTTTCCAGCCTGGGGCACAAGAAATCTTGGTGCGGAGGAGGGGACTTGAACCCCTATGCCTTGCGGCGCAAGCACCTCAAGCTTGTGCGTCTGCCAATTTCGCCACCTCCGCAAGGTGAACACTACGAGTATAACAAATGCTTTGCTGCAGCCTGGAATGCCTCAGAAGTGTCATTAGTAACAATACTTTCGCTGCATAGCAGCCATGACTGGAAGCCATCCACGATGGCCATCAGGGCGGCCTGGTTCAGGTCGCTGCTTACCCCGGCCGTGACCCACGGCTCGTAGCCTTCAGCCTCAAAGCTCACCGTTACGCGAACGTGCGCGGCGGAGTCGTGCGCCGAAACGTCGAGCGCGGTCACGCTGAAACGCCCCAGGTGCATCTTCTTCAGCGCGGGGTGCCACTTCTCCAGTTCCTTGCGCATGGCGCGCGTGAGCGCATCCACGGGGCCGGCGCCCTCAGCCCGCGTGGTCACAATGGTCCCATTGCCCAATCCCAAGGACATGAACGCCTGTACAAATCGCGTTCCCGCCTCGTCTGACTCGTCCATTACCCGCCACGTGCGCACGGTGAAGAGATTCGGCAGAGTGCCGAGGACCCGCATCGACGCCAGGCGGAACGACTCTTCGCTGGCGGTGAAGCCTCCGCCTTCCACCATGGCCGGGTTGGCGTCCAGCAGCGCCTGCGCCTGGGTTGCGTTCAATGCCACGCCCAGGTTTTCAGAGAGCATCATCACGTTGGCGCGCCCCGACTGCGCGTTTACGCCGATGGCCGGCGAGGCGCCCACACGCGCCGGATCGCACCACAGGTACGCGCCGGGGTTCTTGCGCTCGCTGGAACCGTGCATGCCGGCCCAGGTGCCGAACGCACCGGGACCCACAACCGGTGCGCCGTGAGGCACGTCCAGCCCGAAAGCGGCGTGCACCGCGTGGGCCAGGCTTGCCAGTCCCTTCAGCGACTCCTCCGGCACGAATTCAGCCTCGCCGCGCAACTGCATCCCGCCCACCACGGTAGTCAGGTTCACGTTGCCGCAGCGCTCGCCGGTGCCGGCCAGCGTGCCCTGAACCTGCACTGCGCCCGCCAGCACCGCCGCGCGCGTGTTAGCCACGCCAAGGCCGCGGTCCGTGTGCCCATGAAAGCCGAACCGCGCAGCAGGGAAGTAGCGCACCATGCGGGAAACGGCTGCGTTGACCTCCTCGGGGCTGGCGCCGCCGGTGGTGTCGCACAGCACGATGCGGCTCGCTCGCTGCTCCACGCACTGCTCCACCATGCGATGGAAGTAATCGAGCGTGCGGCGAGCATAATCGGCGTCGCAGGGCGCGCCCATCTCGCGCCGGCCGCATGCCGCGTCCATGGCGTGCTCCAGGTCCACGATGACCTCGAGGCCCTCATCCTGCAGGTAGGCGATGGTCTCGCGCGCCATGGCCAGGTTTTCTTCCGGAGTGGTTTCAAGCGAGCGCTCCACGTCCAGCAGGCGCGACTTGACGACGATGACGGCCACGGGTACGCGCTGTCTGCGCTCCACGATGAAGCGCGCATCTGGCCAGTCGGCCACGCGTGTTCCGCGGCCGCGGGTGCGTCCGAACAGCGCCAGCTTCATGGCGCCGGGGTCGACGCCATTGAGCGCCCCAGTCAACTGCTCAACGAAGTGGTGCGCGCCGGCAAAGCCGATCTCGGCATAATGCACGCCGAACGCGGCCATCCGCTGCAGCAGCTTGACCGCGTTGGGCACCGAGATTTCCAGGTTCGGCTGCTGCATGCCGTCGCGAAGACTGGTGTCAAACAGTTCCACCCGTGGTACGCCGTTATCGCTCATTGGTTCCCGCCCTCTGTTCCCAGGAGTTTGTCCATCCACCGCGCCAGTTCGCGCTCGTCATCGGAGCCTGCGGCCTGCGTTGCGCGCACATTGCGTTGTTCTTCTGGTTTGCGGTTCTGGCTCAGTTTGAATTTGCCCTCGATGCGCGCAATGGGAATGCGGAATCCCATGATGCCGGCGAGCATGGTGCGCCGGTAGCCCTCAGGCATGGCGCGCCAGCGGTCGGCGTAGGCCGGCTCGTGCTGCGCCACCAGTTCTTCGACCAGCCGCCGCTTGTCTTCGTCGCCTTCGATCAGCTCCAGCGTGCCGTAGGCGTGGATGGCGACGTAATTCCACGTGGGCACGGAAAGCTCCTCCACGTAATTGCGCGGCGATACGTAGCTGTGGGGACCGGGAAATACCACCAGCGTTTCGCGCCCGGACAGACCGGCCCAGTGCGTGTTGGCGCGGGCAAAGTGGCCCTCCAGCAGGCCGTGCTCGCCCTCGTCCTTCACCAGGAGCGGCAGATGCGTGGCTCGCATTTCGCCCGCCGGCTCCGCGCCGCCCGGCCCGAAGAGGATGGCGAACGAATAGCGCCGCATCGCCTCCAGCAGCACGGCGCGGTCGTCCACGCGATTGAACTTTGGAAGGTACATGCCGTTCTTTCCCCGAATAACTGAAAAGCCACCAGCCGCTTGTGCGGGTGGTGGCCTGTGTTGCATTGCTGCTGTTCAATCCCTTACGTCAGGCTCATTTTCCCGCGCACATTGTGGCCGCTAATTCGAATGGCGGGAATCGACGCAGCTCCGCGGCTGAGGGCGAGACACGTCGCATTGGCGCGGATAAACTGCATTGACGTTAAACGCAGTAGAGCAGAGATGCGGCCTTGCGTCAAGCATGTCGCACCGACGGACTGAGCATCAGAAAATCTCCGCGAGCTTCGCAAACGCGTCCAGCTCGATGAGCTTTTGTCCCTCCGGCGGCTCGGATACCTCCGCGTGTTCCAGCACCCACGTGTCCTTGTGGAACAGGAACACCGCGTGGAGCCCCGCCTCTAGCGCCGGGTTGATGTCGCTCTTGGGACTGTTGCCGATCATCCAGCTTGTGTGCGGTTTCAGCTCGTGACGGGCGATGACCTCGCCGTACGTCGCCGGATCCTTCTCCTTCACAATCTCCGCCGCGGTGAAGAACGGCGCCACGCCGGAGCGCGCCAGCTTGTCCGCCTGCTCGGCGTGGTTGCCCTTGGTCATCAGGATCAGGTGGTGCCTCGTGGCCAGGTCCGCCAGCGTCTCCGCCACGCCCGGCAGCAGCTCAATCTCCTGGCTGGCAATGGCTCCAGCAAGTGCGCGAATCTGCTCGCGTTTTTCGTCCGTGGCCGGCTCCGTGCTGAGGCGCTCGAAGCACATCTCCAGCGACCGAGTGAAGCTCGAAAGGCCGTATCCGTGGGTCAGGATGGTTTCGCGCTCCACCGCGTTCAGTTCGGCGCGCACCTCCCGCGGGGTGTAGGCGTGGTGGTTCAGGGTGCCGATGAACGCCGCAATCGCGCGCTCAAAGTAGATGTTGTTCTCCCACAGCGTATCGTCGGCGTCGATGAGCAGAGTCTGTCCGGGCGCAATCCTGAGCATGCTTCGATCCTATCCGACCCGCTGGCGCAACTCGGCGTTCCGTACCTGTCGATTCCAACGCCCGCAAAATGCTACACTCGGCAGTACCTTAAAAGGAGACTTCGGGATGAAAGCCATACTTCGCTTGTTGCCACTTGTCGCCATGGTCTGCATGCTGCCCGCCGCGCATGCCGCCGACCTCACCGGCTCCTGGAAGGGCGCATTCGACTTCAACGGCACCAGCGTCCCGGTCACCTTCAATCTGAAAGTGGACGGCGCAACGATCACCGGCAACATCGAAGGCCTGCCCACCACGCCCGTGGATATCCACGACGGCAAGATGACCGGCGATGCCGTCACTTTCTGGGCCAGCACCGACTATGATGGCCAGACCTACAAGCTGGTGTTCAACGGCAAGGTCACTGGCGATCAGATCGACTTCAGCTTCGGCACCGACGACGGCAGTTGGGGCACCACCGTCAGCGCGAAGCGCGGAGGGGCCGCAACGCCCTCACCAACACCGGCAGCACCGGCACTGCCGGACCTGACCGGCGCATGGAAAGGCGCTTTTGATTTCAACGGCAACAGTATGCCCGTGACCTTCAACTTCAAGAGCCAGGGCGCCACCCTGACCGGCTCCGTGGAGGGCATGGGGGCGGCTCCCATTGACATTCACGATGGCAAGATCGATGGCGCCACCGTTACCTTCACCATCAACGTGGACTACCAGGGCCAGACTTACGCCCTCACGTACACGGGCAAGATCACTCCCACGAAGATCGACTTCAGCTTCGGCACCTCCGACGGAAGCTGGGGTTCGACCGTCAGCGCAAAGAAGTCCTGATCCCCGTTTCGCTCATCGATGCAAACAAAAGGGGCGGCGCGCAGTGCGCCGCCCCTTTTGTCCCGGCCCATCTAGGGCGCAGGGCCGTCTTTTACTCCCCGCTCGCTGCTGCCTGCTTCTCGAGCCACGCCTTCAGGTTCCCCTCCTGCAGTTGCCGCAGCTCCATGCACCCGTTGATGTGCTCGATGGAGTGCTTCACCGCCCGGTCTGCCGAAGCCACCGGGTGCGCGGCGAAGAACTTCTGCACATCGTCGCGCGCTTCCACCGAGCAGAACGCGCCCGTCGACCTGACCAGAGCACTGCCCATCTCCGGCGTCAGCAGGGCATGCACCGTGTCCCAGTGCGATTTGATGAAGGCCCATGCCCTTTCCCGCGTGGCATCAGTCTGCAGAGGGATGGCAAACTGGAACGCCGCGTCCTGGTTGCGCACCTTGTTGGTTGTCGCGTATTCCAGCGCCCGCTCCTCCAGCGCCGGATCCTCAAACAACGCCAGCAACTGCAGCGCCGTCTCTGAGAACTCCGGATTGGTTGACGTCTCGTACACGTGCTGCATCTTGTCAAACAGCTTCGCATCGCCGTTGCGCGCCGCAATGGCCAGCGCCGTCTGTCCCAGCGTCGCATCCACTGACGCCGGATCGTTCAGGTATTTCTCCGCCAGCGCATGCGCCTCCGTCAACGCCTCCGGGTCCTTCGCGTAATCACCCAGCACTCCCAGGAGCTCTGCCCTCAGCTCTCTCGTATTCGGCGCATCGTTTGCCTGCGGCGGCCCCAGCTTTGCGTACTCCGGCGAAAAGTTCGCTCGCAGCCATTGCCCAATCGCCGCCTTCTCCTGCTCGGTAGCCGCCACGCGCTCGTAGATCAAGCCCACATTGCCCAGCGCTGCTCCCACCACCGGCGCGTTCGGATCGGCTTTCACCGCCGCCACCAGGTTCAGGTAGTCGCCCACAGTCGCGTCGTTCGCGCGAACCTTGGCCCACTCGTCCCCAATCAGGCTGATGCGCTCCGTCGGCTTCAGGTCCGTCTCCACCCCGGCCACCAGCGCCGCATATTTGTCCGCCGGGTAGCTCGTGCGGAAGTAGCCCACGCCGCCCGCATTGGCAAAGAACAACCCATCCGCGGGCGCCTTCAGGCTGGTGCTCTCCGGCGTCAGCACCTCGCACTGCTGGCCGGCGCGTGTCTTGAAGCACACCGGCACCGTCCACTTCTGCGCGGCATCGGCCTTGCCGCTGGGGCTCAGGAAGAATCGCCGCTGTTCCACGCTCACCCTGCCGTTCTCCGGCTCCCCGAACGTCAGCAGCGGCACCCCCGGCTGCGCCACCAGCCCGCCCATGATCTTGTCCACCGGCTTGTGACTCACCTCGGTCTGTGCGCCCCAGAAGTCCTCCGCCGTCGCGTTCCCGTACTCATGCGCCGCCAGATACTTGTGCACGCCCTGCCGGAACGTCTCCTTGCCCACGTAGTTTTCCACCATGTTCAGCACCGCCCCGGCCTTGCCGTAGCTGATGCCGTCAAACATCTGCTCAATTTCTTCGCGCGTGTTCGCCGTGGCGCGGATTGCCCGCGTGGTCGGCTGCGCGTCCAGGTTCAGGGTGTTATCCAGCCCTGCTACCTCGTCCTGCGGGATGTTCCATTCAGGGAACATCGCCGCCACCGGCTTTTCTTCCATCCAAGTGGCAAAGCCCTCGTTCAGCCAGATGTTGTCCCACCACTGCATGGTCACCAGGTCGCCGAACCACTGATGCGCCATCTCGTGCGTAATGTCCTCGGCAACATTTTTCTTCGCGGCGATCGAGGCCGTTTTAGGATCGGTCAGCAGCGCCGTCTCGCGATATGTGATGGCGCCGAAATTCTCCATCGCGCCCGCTTCAAAATCCGGAATCCCGATCATGTCCAGCTTCTTCAGCGGAAAATGAATGCCGAAATAATCGTCATAGTAGTGCAGCGTGAACTTGGCCACGTCTAAACCGAAGTGCGTCATCGTCATCTTGTCCGGCGTCGCGCACACCCCGATCTTCACCCCGTCCTGCTCGCCATTCGTGCATTTGAAGTCGCCCACCAGGAACGCCAGAAGGTAGGTGGACATCTTCGGCGTCTCGCCAAATCTCAGCGTGTGCTTCTCCGCACCCGGCCCCGGCGTGTCGCTCGCAATATCGGTATTCGAGATCGCCGTATCGCCCTTGTCCACCACCAGCGTCACCGTGAACGAGGCCTTCATCGCCGGCTCGTCGAAGCTGGGAAACGCCCGCCGCGCATCCGTCGATTCGAACTGCGTCACCGCATAGTTCCGGCGTTTCGACTTCGAAAGATAAAACCCGCGCAGCTCGTTGTTCAAAATGCCGGTGTAACGGATGTGCACCGTGGCCGCACCCGCGGGTATCTCCTCCGGCACGGTAAACGTCGTCTGCTCCTTCGCCGTATCGCTCGCCACCGTGGCCGTCTGCGTCTTGCCGCCGGCCGTCACCGTCACGCCCTGATATTCAATTTCGAGCGAGTTCAGCGTGATCGACGTGCTCGCGCTCTTGAGCACAAGGTCGATTGTCTCCACGCCTGCAAACTTGGCCGCCGTCAGATCCGGCGTCAGCTTCAGGTCGTAGTGCGTCGGCCGCACATCCGGCGAAAGCCGCTGCGCGCGCGCCGCAGGCGAGGGTAGTAGAACCAGGCACGCCAAAACAGCCGCGCAGCCAAAAGCCTCGCGCAGCAGGGAACCAGAACCGCACATTCTCATTCAATCCTCGTCAATGTCGTTAGTTGGGGGAGCTTCTCACGCGCAGCCGGCCAGGGACGGCTGCCGCAGATACTTGAGTGCGCTGCAAGCAATTCCAGCCGCCGCGCAACCCAATAATAGTAGACGCCGCAAACCACCCTCGTCCCTCTTACGCGGGCTACGCGTGTGTAGTTCCCTAGACCCTCCTGTAAAATGGCCATTCCGGAGATTCGCATCATGAATGCGCCTGTCGCCGTCAAGCCGCGTGCTTCCACGCTCTTGCCAGCGCTCGTCCTCTTCTTTCTGGCGCCGCTGGTGGCCGAGTACCTTCTCGGCGACCTTCCCATCACTCTCCTGCCCGCGCTCCTCGTGCTCGCCCCCATGTATGGCGCGGGCGCACTGCTGATCCGCGAAGTAGTCCGTGCCACCGGCCGCGGCTGGCCTTCCGTCCTGCTCCTCGGCGCCGCCTACGGCATCCTGGAAGAGGCGTTCACCACCCAGTCCCTCTTCAATCCCGACTATCTTCACATGCACATGGGCCTGCTCAATGCCGGCTACATTCCCGCGCTCGGCATGGGCGCGTGGTGGACGCTGTGGATGCTCAACGTCCATCCCGTATGGAGCATCACCACGCCTATCGTGCTGACTGAAGCGCTGTTTCCCAGCCGCGCGCAGCGCCCATGGCTCAGCCCCGTCGGCCGCGTCATCGTATGCGTCGTTTTCGCCATCGGGCTGGTTGCGAACACTGTGATCGGCTGGCGCCAGGACCACTTCATTGCCCGCCCGTTCCAGTTCGGCCTTGGAGCTGTGCTGGTTCTTGTCTTCGTCGCGCTTGCATTGGGGCATCGGTGGGTCATCCGTCGCAAAAAGCGTGCCTCAAGAGTGCAGAGCCTGTGGATCACCGGCGCGTGCGCCTTTATCGCCGCGTCCGCCGCGCTCCTCATCGGCAACGAGTGGGGCTGGTGGTCCTTCGTCCTGCTTCTTGTTGTCGACCTGATCTTCCTCACGCTGGCGCTGCGCTGGATCACGCGCATGGGCTGGAGCGATCTGCACTCATTGTCCCTTGCAGCAGCGGCAGCTCTCGCCTACGCCTGGCACAGCTTTATCCAGCCGCAGATCGTCGGCAAGCCAGGCCCCGCGGTCCTCGTCGGCAAAGTAATCTTCGCGCTGGGTGCGATCGTGATTGTTTGGATTGGCGTAAAACGCATGCGTGGCGCAAAGGCGAAAAGCTAAATGCCAAATGCCAAATGCCAAATGCCAAATGCCAAAAGCTAAAAGCTAAAAGCTGAGAGCTGAAGACTCAACCGCGTTCGCTCGCTCCCTCCGAGTGTCCTGTCTCTAAAGTCGATATCAAGGATGAGGTGTCATCCTGAGCGGAGATTGGCGCGCGTTTTGCGCCAATCGTAGTCGAAGGATCTGCGGTTCGGAGCCGCCGACCTATGCAATGAACTTTGGGGCAGGACACTAGAACCGGTTAGACCCTCGCTCCCTTGTTCCCTCGCTCCCTTGCTCCCTGTTTTAACGACACCAGCACCAGCAAACAAGCCCCCGTCACCACCGACGAGTCCGCCACGTTGAAGTCCGGCCAGTGATAGCTGAAGATGTGCACTTCGATAAAATCCACCACCGAGCCGTAGCGGATACGGTCGTGCACATTGCCCGCCGCCCCGGCGAGGATCAGCGCCAGTGCCACCGTCGTGACGTTGATCCGGCTGCCCAGCCGAACCATCGCAATCAGCATGGCCAGGCCGGCCAGCGACGCAAAGCATACCAGCACCCATCGCACAATTTCCGGCCGCGCCGTATACGCAAACAGCGAGAAGGCCGCGCCATCGTTGGTCCAGTGCGAAATGCGCAGCACATGGTCGATGACGGGGATCGCCCCGCCATACGCGACGTGATGCGAAACCCAGGTCTTGGTCCAGCGGTCCAGCGCAAACACCGCGGCGGAGATCAGCAGCAGGAACGGGAGCCTCTTCGGCGCGGGAAAGCTCAAGCGGCATCCTCCGCCTTGGGAGGATCGATGTGCATCTCCTGCAACGCCGCACGGCAACGCCCGCACACGTTCTGCCATATGCCGTAACTCGACACGTCCGGCATAAAGTTCCAGCAGCGCGCGCACTTGTGGCCACTGGCCGGCAGCGCCGTCACCTCGACTTCGTCGCCTTCCACAACCGTCACGCGCGAGACGTTCAGGATCTCCTTCAAACCCGCCTCATGCCGCCGCAGCAACTCCAGTATGCCGCCCGATGCCGCAATCTCCAGCTCCGCTTCCAACCCCTTGCCGATCCTCTTGGCCTGCCGCGCTTCTTCCAGAACGCGCATCGCCTCATCGCGCACCGCGAAGATCTCCTTCCACTCATCCAGGAGTTCCGCCGGGTCTTCCGCGAACACTTCCTCAGGCCGCGGGAACAGCGCCAAGTGCACGCTCTTCTCGCGCCCCTCCACCGCCGGCAAGTACTCCCACACCTCATCCGCCGTGAAGCTCAGGATCGGCGCCGTCAGGCGCACCAGCGTCTCCGCAATCTTCCACAGCACCGTCTGCGCGGACTTTCTCGCAGCCGACGTCGGCGCAAACGTGTACATGCGGTCCTTCAACACGTCCAGGTAGAACGAGCTCAGGTCCACGATGGCGAACTCATTCACCGCGTGGTACACGCGATGAAACTCGAATGCGTCATACCACGCCAGGATCTTCTCCGTCAGCTCCCGCGTGCGCGCCAGCATGTAGCGGTCCAGCGGCAGCAGGTCCGCCTCCGCCACCGCATCCCGCGCCGGGTCAAAGCCGTTCAGGTTCCCCAGCAGGAACCGGAACGTGTTGCGGATCTTGCGATAGATCTCCGCGCAGCGCGCCATCAGGTTCTCGCTCGCGGCCATGTCCTCGCGGAAATCGATCGACGCCACCCACAGCCGCACAATCTCCCCGCCCATGCGATCGGCAATGTCCACCGGGTCCACGCCGTTGCCCAGTGACTTCGACATCGCGCGGCCCGTCTCGTCCAGCGTCCATCCAACCGTGTTGCAGTGCGAGTAAGGCGCACGCCCGCGCAGAGCCACGCTGGTCAGCAGCGCTGAGTGGAACCAGCCGCGATGCTGGTCGCCGCCCTCGAGATACAGCACCGGCACATTCTCGCCATGCTGGAAGCGCGCGTACGGCCCCTTCAGGTCCGCGTCCGCCTCGCACACCGCAAACCAGCTCGCGCCGGAGTCGAACCACACATCCAGGATGTCCGTCTCTTTGCGGAAGCTCGTTCCCCCGCAGTGCGTGCACGTCATGCCCGCCGGCAGCAGCGCCTTCACGTCGCCGGTGTGCCACGCCTCCGCGCCCTCGCGCTCAAACAGATCCACAATCCCGCGGTTCAGCGCGGCGTCCATGATCGGCTCGTGACACCCTTCGCACAGAAACACGGCGATGGGCACGCCCCAGATGCGCTGCCGGCTGATGCACCAATCCGGCCGCGTCGACATCATGTTGGTGATCCGCTCCTTGCCCCACGCCGGATCCCACACCACCTTGTCGATCTCTTCAATCGTCAGCTGCCGGAACGTCGTCTCCGAGCCGTCCTTCCGCTCCACATTCTTGTCCAGCGAGATGAACCACTGCTCCGTCGCCCTGAAGATCACCGGCTTGTGGCAGCGCCAGCAGTGCGGATAGCTGTGCTCCAGGCTGCCCGCCGCCATCAGCGCGCCGCGCTCGTGCAGCAGCGCGACAATCACCGGGTTTGCCTTCCACACCGTCAGCCCGTCGTAGGGAGCCTTTGCCGCCAGCGTCCACGCCTCCGGGTCCACGCGCAGCCGCCCCTCCGCGTCCACCCGCGTCTTCACTTCGATCCCGTACTTCTGCCCGGTGTAGAAATCGTCCGCGCCATGCGACGGCGCCGTGTGCACCGCGCCCGTGCCCGTGTCCGCCGTTACGTATGTCCCCAGCACGCCCAGGATCTCGCGCTCGAGGAATGGATGCTGGAACGTCGTCCGCTCCAACCGCGCGCCCTTGAACCGCGCAATCTCCCGCGCGCCCTCAAGGTTGCAAGCCGCAATCACCTGCGCCGCCAGTTCCGCCGCCACGATGTACACCGGCCCGGCCTGGCCTGTTTCTCCCGTGGTCTCCAGCGCCACATACTCAAAGTCCGGATGGAACGCCACCGCCATCGACGCCGGCAGCGTCCATGGCGTCGTCGTCCAGATGATCGTGTACACTTCCCGCCCAGCCAGCGCCGCATCCAGCGCCCCCGGGTCTGACGTCATCCGGTAGCGCACGTAGATCGACGGGCTGGTGTGCTGCTCGTACTCGATCTCCGCATCCGCCAGCGCCGTACGGTCGTGCGTGCACCAGTACACCGGCCGCAGCCCCCGGTACACAAAACCCTTCTCCAGGAACCCGTAAAACGCCTCCAGCGTCCGCGCCTCGTAGGGCCGGCTCATGGTCTTGTACGGCGTTCCCCACCGCCCAAAAATCCCGATCCGCTCAAACTGCCGCGTCTGCAGCTCAACAAACTTTTGCGCGTACTCCCGGCACGCATCCAATACTTTTGTGGCTGGCATTTCCAGCTTCTTGCGGCCCAGTTGCTCGTCCACCTTGATCTCGATGGGCAGCCCGTGGCAGTCGTACCCCGGAACGTAGGGAGCATCGAACCCGGCCATCGTCCTGGACTTCACGACAAAGTCCTTCAGGCCCTTGTTCAGCGCATGGCCCAGATGGATGGGCCCGTTGGCATAGGGAGGGCCGTCGTGGAGAATGTACGAGGGCCGGCCCTTGCCCGCCTTCCGCAGCTCGTCATAGAGGCCCATCTCGGCCCACCGAGCCAGGCGAAGTGGTTCATTTTGAGGCAGGTTGGCCTTCATCGGGAAGGCCGTTTGCGGCAAATTCAGGGTCGCCTTCAATTCCGGCGCTGCGGGCATCGTTTCTCCATCGCTTCCGTGTGAGACGGTCCCCTTCAGTGTAACCGGGCTGTATGCAACTTTTTCCGGTAACGACTGATCTCACCTCCCGTCTATTCTGTATGGAAGACAGCTCGGCCGCCGAATATGAGATTCTGGAGCTAGATCGACCTATGAGCATTTCCGTTGACACCGAGGCTTCTTCGCCTTGGAGCGGCAGGACAGGATCTGGTTCCGTCCGTCATAATGAATCATTAGACCCCAGCGCGCAGGCGCTCCGGTCCGAAGAGGGTATGGGCTTGAGCACCACCCAGGACAGCAACTCCACCATGACGCAAACTTCGTCCCCAGCCGCTGTGTCCTCGTTCGAAGGTCACGAGCTCGACTCGTTTCTCGGCAAGCCCTTCGAAGAAAAGCCCATCTGGAAAGAACTCTACGGCAACCTCCACGACCTCTTCTTTCCGGTCAAGCTTCCGCCCCTGGTGCTGACTTCGACACCCATTGCCGTGCCTGACCGCCTGGCGGTCAAGACCAATCCCTGGGCCATCGGAATTGCCACCTTCATCAACGGCGCCATCCTTGCCATCGCGCTCTTCCTGGGCGCCCGTGCCGTCATCAAGGCCATTGAGAAGCCCAAGCTCGACGCCACCGATATCGATGTGGGCGCGTTCCAGGCTCCCAAGAAGGCCAACATGGCGGGCGGCGGTGGCGGCGGCGGATCGCATGAGCTGGTGGATGCCAGCAAGGGGAAGCTGCCCCCGAAGATGAAGGATCCCATTGTGCAGCCCCAGGTTCCGATCCTCGATCACCCCAAGCTGGCATTCACTCCCGCCATCAACGTGCAGCAGGACATCAAGCTGCCTGACAACCCGATGATGGCGAACTTTGGCGTGCACAGCGGGCAGAATGTGGTTCTATCCAACGGCCAGGGCTCGGGCGGCGGCATGGGAACCGGCTCGGGCGGCGGCATCGGCTCAGGCAACGGCAACGGATACGGGCCGGGCACCGGCGGCAACGCCGGCGGCGGCGTCTACCGCGTCGGCGGCGGCATCTCCGCGCCCCAGGCTCTCATTACGCCTGAGGCCGAGTTCAGCGACGAAGCCCGCCGCGCCAAGTACCAGGGCGTGGTGCTCATCTCGTTGATTGTGGACGCGCAGGGCAATCCGCAGAACCCCCGCGTGGTCCGTCCGCTGGGCATGGGACTGGATGAAAAGGCGATGGAAGCCGTGCGCAAATACAAGTTCAAGCCGGCAATGAAAGACGGCCGCACCCCGGTCCCCGTCATGATCACGGTCGAGGTCAACTTCAGGCTGTATTGACCGAAAACGCTGAAAAATAAAAACGACGATGTCCTGTGGATTGTTGAGGTTATGCCCTCAAACTGCAGTAAAAAACAGGGAACAAGGCACCGAAGAAAACGCCGCCCCGGACACGCGAAATGCGCGAAAAATAAAACGACGATGTCCTGTGGAATGTAGCGGTTAACCCCTCAAAATGCAGTGAATTGCGCACGATTCCCCGGGGGCTGCCGGGGAGGCGGCCGTTTGTGCCGGTTTGCGTGGCGTCGGATTGCATGAGGGTTCGATCCCTTTCCGGTGTGGCCAGAGACTCCTGCGGCCACAGACGACAACGCCCGCCATGTAGGCGGGCGCAGTTCCAGCAACAAATCTAGTATAGCACGGGTCTTGAATATGCGGTGTTTTAATTCCTGGGGGAACGCGACCGGAAAAAGCAAAAGCAAGAACAAAAGCAAGGGCGGGTGGGTTTGGTGGTTCCCGGATCCCCAAAGGCGAGGGACCCGGGGCACCCGTTCTTTCGTGGAGGAACGGCTTCGCCAGACCCCGAAAGGGAGATAATCTCTCTTTTCCTTCCTATATCATTCATCTAGATAGATGATAAGCGGTGGATTGCACCGGGGTTTTGTTCGTATTATTCATCTAGTTAGATGATAGACGCCGGGGATGATGCAGAAGCCTAAGGGTCTCCTGCCGTATTCGGTAAGCGTCGTTCGGTGATATGGGAGGGTGCGAATGGAGTCTGACGCCGGTGCGGCGGAGCGAAAGAAGCGCGTGCGGCTGCCTGCGGTGGAGAGGCGGCGGCAGTTTGTTGAGATTGCTTTCGACCTGATCGCGGAGAAGGGACTGGAGGGCCTGCGGTTCCAGGACGTGGCGGCACAGGCCGGAGTGAACAGCGCCACGCTGCTGCACCAGTTTCCCTCGAAGGAAGACCTGATCCAGGCGGTGGTGCGGTTTGTTGTGGAGGAGAAGCAGGCAGAACCCAATGCTCCAGGCGGACAGGCGGGGAATGCCGCGGAAGAACTGCGGCAAGAGTTTGAAGGGCTGGGGCAGTTCATTGAGGAGGATCCAGGGTTCTTTGTCGTCCTGACGGAGATCGGTTTGCGCGCCCGACGCGATGACGCGGTGGCGGCCCTTGTGGTTGCGAGGGAACAATTCCGGGATCGGCGGCTGGGGGATATTCTCCGCCGCGGCATTGCGGAGGGAGTCTTCCGGCGGGACCTTGATGTGGAAACGGCAATTTTGAGCCTGACGGTGCAGATCAAAGGTATTGCGCATCATGCTGCGCTGAGTCCCGGCGCAGGGGAGCGGTTGAGCAGCGTCATCGGGGAGATCTGCGAGCAAGTGCTGCTGCGGCTTGTCTGAATGGTGGGGCGAAACGATGAGGCGGCCACCCGCCACGGGATTTGAGTCACGCCGTCCCTAGCAGGCTCTGGGGCGCCCGGCCATACAATAGTTGTTGAAATCCGGAGTCACACTAAATGACCACAGGAGCAACACCGCTTCCCCCTGATGACCTCGAAGCCCTCGTTCTATCAGAAGCCAAGGCTATCTCCGAGAAGATTGCGCAGAACGTGCAGTCGGCTGGTTCTGAAGAGGACGTTCGCCATACCTGCAACAAGCTGATTGATGATTTCATCGAAAAAGCTGGTCTGGATATTTCTGGCCGACATGAATACGAGATTAATGGAGGATTTCTCGACTCGAAATATAGTCGCGTTCTTCTTGAATACAAATTCCCCCACAACAAGTCGTCTCGGATTGACGACAGCTTGGAAGCTACGGGCACAAAGAAGGTCGTCGAGCAGTTGCAATCACGATTTCTTGCATTCAAGAAGAAGGAGAATCGGCCTTATGAGACTCTGCTGGGCGTCGGTCTGGATGGTATCAAAATCCTGTTCGTGCGGCGTCACGGCGAAGATTGGGACATTGCCGCGCCGAAGCCCATCACACCTTACACGATCGAAAAGCTTCTTCGAGCGCTGATTAGCCTCGGGGCGCAAGGCCATTCCTACACGGCGTCCCAACTTGCAGCTCACTTTGGAAGTGAAAGCTTTCTGGCGCAGAAGGCTGTTCGGCAGTTGTACTCGGTGCTTATCGGAACCACAGACAAGAAAACCAAAGTGTTCTTCGCTCAGTGGAAGATTCTATTTGGGGAAGTTTGCGGCTACAGCTTGGACAACAACAATGAGCACTTCAAGAAACTCGCAAAACAATACCAGATGGAGTCCGCAAAACCTGCTGAGTTGTTTTTCTGTATCCATACCTTTTACGCGGCGTTTATGAAATTCCTAGCCGCGCAAATCGCCACCTCATTTGGCGGAATCGGCACATCCGTACTCAAGAAATGCGTGGGAGCGCCTAGCTCCAACAAACTACGCCACGAGATGAAGCAGTTGGAGCGCGGAGGAATTTGGGCCGATGTCGGTATTAAAAACTTTCTCGAAGGCGACCTTTTTGCATGGTATTTGACAGCATGGAATGACGATGTTGCTGAAGTGATTAAGAGTGTTGTCCAGAAACTCGATGAATATGACCCTCGAACTCTGAGTGTCGATGTTTTTGAGAGCCGAGACTTACTGAAGCATCTCTACCAGCACCTCTTTCCGAAAGCTGTGCGCCACGACCTGGGTGAGTACTACACGCCAGATTGGCTGGCTGAACAGGTTCTCGATGCGGTTGGGTACGACGGCAACCCGGATTCTCGCATTCTTGATCCAGCCTGCGGGTCCGGCACATTCCTAGTACTTGCAATGAATCGAATTAAGAAATGGTTCGCGCAGCACCGGGAATCGTGCGGCTTCGACGAGGCCGGACTAGCTGCGAAGATCGCCTCTAACGTAGTGGGGTTTGATCTGAATCCCCTGGCTGTCATGGCTGCCAGAACGAACTTTTTGTTGGCCTTTCGTGATCTCTTGAAATATGTAGGTGAATTGGAAATACCGATATATCTCTGTGATTCCATTCTGGTGCCGACAGAGTACGGCGACCTCTTCACGAAGATGGAACATGGCAAGCTCAAGCGCTTACCAACATCTGTCGGCGACTTTCTAATTCCTAAAGAAATCAGTTTTAGCAGAGACGCAGTTGCCAAGTACGCAGCGGCCCTCAGCTACTGTGTGCAGAACAAAACAAGTGCCCAATTCCTCCAGTACTGCGTTGACGAAGGACTTCCTATCACGGAGGTCGAAGCCCATACTACGCTGTTCGAAAAATTGCAGTCGCTTGATAAAAGCGGTGAAAACGGCATCTGGGCATTGATCATTAAGAACTCATTTGCGCCCCTTTTCACGGCTCCAATGGATTTCGTCGTTGGCAACCCACCGTGGGTGAATTGGGAAAGCCTTCCCGAGGGCTACCGTAAAGACACGCAGGACGCGTGGACGCACTATAAGCTCACCGGGGACACGGCGACGGGAAGACGACAGGCGAGCGACAAGTCAAAAACTGACGTTGCCTTCCTGATGACTTATGTCGCCACTGACGTGTACCTCAAGGGAGGGGGAAAGCTTGGTTTCGTTATAACCCAGACTGGCTTTCAGAGTGAATTGGGAGGCCGGGCTTTTCGGAAATTTTCTCTGCCGGACGATAGCCCGCTGGGAATCGTAGGAGTCGAGGATATGGTCGGGCTGCGACCGTTTGGCGCTGAAGCTGCAAACCGAACAAGTGTACTTCTCATTCAAAAAGGCCAACCATTGAAGTGGCCGCTGCCCTATCGAGTATGGGAGCGCACAGGGAAAGTGGATTTGGGGTCGAGCCTTGAGCAAGTTATAGCCAATACAAAGGTGCTTGACTGGGTGGGATACCCAATTCAGAAAGCCGATCCGCTGTCGTCTTGGATAGTAGGAAAGCCCAAACCAGTCGCGATTGCTCGAAAGTTTGTTGGCCCTTCGCATTACCACCGAGCAGTCCGAGAGGGAGTGAATACAAGAGGTGCAAACGGGATCTTTTATGTCGAACGCCTAGAGGAAGCAGGGCACAAGTACAGTCTTGTTAGAAATCTGCCGCCAATGGGAAGGAAGAAACAACTTACACAAGAGACCGGCAAAGTCGACAACGAACTAATTTATCCGCTCTTGACCGGGAAAGATGTGCACCGTTGGATTGCCAGTCCAAAACTTGAAATGCTTCTCCCACACTCTCCGGCGCAACCGACGAATCCAATTCCAGAATCATCGCTCCTCAAATACAACAAGCCGACATTGCTCTACCTTCGCAAGTTCGAGACGAACCTCCGGGGCAGAAGAAAATTCCGAAACTTCAACCCATCCTCTGGCGACTACTACGGGCTTTACAACGTTGGAACCTATAGCTTTTGCCCTTTCAAAGTTGTATGGCGGGAAATCGCGTCTGACTTCATGGTTTCGCCAGTTTTCACGAAGAGTGGCTTGGACGGGGTCGAGAAGGTCATCATTCCCAATCACAAACTAATGATTATCCCTGTCGGTTCTAAGAAGGAAGCTCTATTTGTTGCTGGGATGCTTAACAGCACTATCGCCCGCTATACGGTCCTTTCCTACACCATCACAACTCAGATTTCTACCCACGTGCTAAACAACATCAAGGTTCCGCAATTCGATCCGGGCGATACTGCACACAAGGCAGTGGTTGACGTTGCCAAGCGATGTGTCAAGGCAGCTTCTGACGGCGAGTCGGTCACGCTGTCCGGCCTCGATGTGGAACTTGATGAAGCAGCGCGGTCGATATGGGGTGCTAGCTCCGGCGAAATGAGCGTCCTTCGGGAGGCACTTGGAGAAATTCGGGAAGCACTCTCGCAAGCAAAAAGCGAATCGGAAGAGGACGCGGAAGATGACGACTAGCCACGAGTCTTTTACCTCGAGTGAAGACTGCGGCGGGCGGCTGGGCAGGTGGCCCGGTCATCGGTCCTGATTTACGCCTTGGTGTTACGGGGCACAGTTCCTCAGACCGTTTAATGGGCATCGCAGTCTAGTCGCCCAAGACCCGCTCATCGCGATGTTGCCGCGATGAACAGACTCAAGAGTACAGGGGCACAGTCCCGAAAAATATGCGGAACCGATGAGTGGGCCATCTGGCTTCTGAGTTCCCGGGTCTCCAAAAGCTAGGGACCCGGGGCCCCCCCGATATCTAGCTGGTCGGCTACGGTTCGGTGTATGTGTAGTCCGTGTATTGCCAGGCCCCGTTGATCCACGAATAGAGGCGCGCATAGAGCGTGACCCCGTTGCTGGGTATTGCGACCGATCCGGTGGTTAGAGCACTGGTGACGGATCCCGTCGGGTTATACACGTCCTTTGAGCCTGGGCCCGTGGTGCCGAGTCGAAACTCGTAGCTTGTGACACCTCCGCCCTTGGTCCAGGTAAATGTGGCGGTGGAGCCCAGCGTGGCGCCGGGCGTCGGGCTGGTCAAAGCTGCCTTAACCGGAGTGCCGGACTCCTTGTAGGTGTAGTCGACGTATTGCGATGCTCCGGTGTAGGTGAACGAGTAAAGCCGCGCATAGAGCGTTACGCCATAGGCGGGAATACCGGTGATCAGCGGGGTGGAGAGGGCCGTCGTGGTTGCCTGAGTTGAGTTATACACGTCCTTGGAGCCTGCTCCGGTGGTGCCCAGGCGGAACTCGTATTTAGTGTTTCCTCCTCCGGCTGTCCAACTAAACGTTGCGCTGGCGCCAGAGAGCGTGCTGCCCGGCGCCGGGCTGGTCAACAGTGCTGGAACCGGTGTGCCTGACTCGGTATAGGTGTAGTCGTTGTATTGCCAGGCTCCGTTGATCCAGGAGTAGAGCCGGGCATACAGCGTTACACCAAAGGCGGGAATACTGACCGCACCGGTAGTCAGTGCACTGGTGACAGACTCACTCGAGTTATACACGTCCTTTGAGCCTGCGCCCGTGGTGCCCACCCGCAATTCGTAAGTTGTGACGCCGCTGCCGGCCGTCCAGTTAAAGGTCGCGCTGGCGCCCAGGGTGGCGCCCGGCGTGGGGCTGGTCAAAACTGCCTTCACCGGGGTGCCGGACTCCTTGTAGGTGTAGTCGGTGTACTGCCAGGCTCCGTTGATCCACGAATAGAGGCGGGCGTAGAGGGTTTGGCCGTTGGCAGGAATGTTGCTGACCAGACCGGTGGTAAGAGCACTGGTGACAGAGCCAGTCGGGTTGTACACATCTTTTGAGCCCGGCCCGGTGGTGCCCAGCCGGAATTCGTAAGTTGTGACGCCGCCGCCAGCTATCCAACTGAAGGTGGCGCTGGTGCCGGTGAGGGTGCTGCCCGGCGTGGGGGTGGTCAAAACCGCCTTAACTGCGCTGCCCGTCCCAGTCATCTGGATGGTTTGCGAGGCGCCGGCGATATTCAGGTTGTTGTCTGTCAAAACAACGTTGCCGCTGACGGCTCCGACCGTCGTCGGTTTGAAGTCAAGGGCCATGGTGCAGCTTGCCCCTGCTGCAAGCTGAAAGGCCTGCGAAGAACCTGGAGTGGTCTGTATGCAGGTGGAAGCGGGATCCCAGGCGAAATTGGCGGGTACGCTGGGGTTGGCGCCAGTGGTGGGTAACGGGAAGATCAGAGGCGCATTGCCGTCGTTGGTCACTGTCACCGTGTACGGGCTGTTGATGCTGGTCGATCCCACCGGCGCAGGTCCAAAGACCAGCAACGGCGGATCGACGTAATCCAGTAACTTCACAGCATTGTTGCCGGTATCGGCAACGATGACGTTCCCGTACCCGTCCGCGGCTACGGCTTCTGGAAAACTGAATCCGCTGCCCAGGATCTTGACCGTGGTGTAGCCGCCCGCCGCCACAATCTCCTTGACCTCGTTGTTGCCGGTGTCGGTGACGAAGAGGTTCCCGATCCCGTCCACCGACAAGTTAGACGGACCGCTGAGTCCGCTCCGGATGGTCTTGATGGTGGGGGAGGCCGGAATGCTGCCGTTGACCGCTTCGATCTCCTCGACAGTGCCGTCGCCGTAGCTTGCGAAAAAGACATTCCCGCTTCCATCCACGGCCACGCCGTCTGGGCCGTTAAGTCCGCCGGCGAGGGTCCTGACGGTGGGCGAGGCCGGAATGCTGCCGCTGACCGCTACTATTTCCTTCACAGCATCGTTACCGAAATCGGCGACGAAGACGTTGCCGAGCCCATCTACCGCCACGCCATAGGGGTTTGAAAACCAACCCCAGAAGCGATTGGCCGTGGTGTAGCCGCCTGCCGCCACACTCTCCACCACCCCATCGCCGAAGGTATTGGCCACCCAGACGTTGCCGCCTCCGTCCAGGGCCACGCCATTGGGAAACTGGAAGTATGTGCTGTTGATTCCGCTGCTCAGGGTATTGACAGTGCTGTAGCCGCCTGCCGCCACCATCTCCTTCACTGCATCGTCGTTGCTATCGGCAACGAAGACGTTCTCCTTCGCATCCACCGCGACGCCGCCGGGGCCGCTGAGTCCGCTGCCCAGGGTGCCCGCCAAAGCCGGGTTGGAAACGCCCAATGTGGTGTTGGCGAAGGTCGCTTGCGGCCCCACGCCGATGCCCTGCAGACGGCTAGTGGCCAGCAGGACGCCATTTTCGTCCAGCAGCTCAACGGCGCCGTAGCGCAGCCCCGGAGCAAGCGGGGCGAAGTTTACAGTCACCATGCAGCTCCCCCCCGCGTTGTAGTAGAAGTTGGCATTGCAGGTGCCGCCGCCGGTGTTGTAGAAGTCCATCCCGGTATTGCCCTGAGTTACCACGGCCACGCCGCTGGAGCCAAGCGTGCTGGCCGTGTCAAACGTGAAGGAGAGCGTTATGGGAGACAAAGAGGTGGTCCCCAGGTTGACCTGGCCGAAGTTCGCGCTCGCTGTCTCAATCTCTTTCACCGCGTTGTTGCCGGAATCGGCAACATAGATATTGCCGCTACCGTCTACTGCCACGTCATCGGGGTTGCTGAATCCGCTGCCCAGGGTGAGGACGGTAGGCGAGGCTGGAATGCTGCCGTTGACTGCCACGATTTCGTTCACCGCATTGTTGGCGATATCGGCGACGAAGACGTTCCCGCTCTTGTCTACTGCTACGCCTTCGGGCCAATAAAATGTTTTAACGATGAAGTCCGTGGTATAGCCGCCCGCCGCCGGAATCTCACCCACATAATTGCCGCCGGGATCGCCAGTGCTATTGCCAACGAAGACGTTGCCGCTGCCGTCTACTGCTACACCAAAGATTCCTCGGAAATCGTTGGTCACGCCCAGAGAGAGGATCTTGGGCGATGCGGGAATGCTTCCGTTGACCGCCACGATCTCCTTCGCAGAGTTGTAACCGGAGACAAAGACGTCGCCGCGCCCGTCCACCGCCAAGCCGTAGAGAGAATTGAGTCCGCTGGCCAGAATTCTGATGGTTGGCGAGGCTGGAATGCTCCCGTTCACCGCCTCAATCTCCTTCACCTCGCCTTGATCGGTGACGAAGACGTTGCCGCTCCCGTCTACTGCCACGCCATAGGGATGGGCGAATCCGCTGCCGAGGGTGTTGATGACAGGCGAGGCAGGAATTCTTCCGTTGACCGCCAGGATTTCCTTCACGGCACTATTGCCGTTATCGGCGACATAGACGTTGCCGTTCGCGTCTACTGCCACACCGGCGGGATCCGAGAATCCGCTGCCCAGGGTGACAACCGCGCCGTCGTAGTGCGCCGTCTGCGCCTGCAGCTGCGCGCCGGCCAGCACGCAGAAGGTGAGTGCGGCCAGAGCAGCGAATAATGCCAGACAGAAGGCACGTCCGGCCCTCGGCAGCGAGCGAGTTACAGGGAGCGCGGCGCGGTTAAGGATGGGGCGGCAGGGCATAGCTGAATAAGGGGAGCGGCTCTGCGGACGGCTGGGGACGGGAAAGGCAAGAACCTGCATTTTTAGCTCCTGATAGAAGAGGCAGTTGCCGGAGGAGGAACCTGGAAAAGGGAGGGAGAGAGTCCAGATGGCTTTACTCCTCACTATCAGCGGGGGAGCCATCGCACGCGAGTGCAATAAGCGATGGCCGCATTGACGGGAAGACTGGTCTGTCCATTCGCGTCACGGGGAAGGTGCGATTGCTTCTCGCTTTAGAGGTGCAGCACCGATGCCGCGATGTAGAGGATTGTTGAAGTACTGGACGAGGGGTATGAGTGGAACCAAAGAAAGCCGTCAGCCGCTGCGGAAGCGTGGCGCGGAAATGCGGCGAGCGTCAACATCAGGATTGAAGCGGCGAGAACGAGGGTCCTTTTGCTTTTCATGGGAATTTCTCCTTTTCCTATTCGGCGCCTTCGCGCTTGGTTGCGCCGTGTGATGAAAGGAGTCTGCCGCACTTCTTTTCCGGGTTCAATGAGCGGGCTATGAGTTGGAGGTGAGTTCAGCGCCCCATACAACTCATGCAAAACTCATTTCGACAGCTCATTTGAAGTGCTAGGCTTTCGGCATGAATGAATTGCTTGAGGGGCTCTCAGCGATGCAACTAACCGGGCTGCGTCGAGTGGTGGACTGTCCGATTATGACGAGAGACGATGAGCAGTACGATCGGGCTCGCCGGGTGTGGAACGGCATGATCGACCGCAGGCCATCCGTAATCGTCCGGCCCGGGAGCATCGCCGATGTGATTCAATCTGTTCGCTTCGCCCGCGAGCATGGGATGGCTGCGTCTGTGCGTGGCGGCGGTCATAGCGTGGCCGGGAAGGCCGTGGCGGAGGGGGCGATGATGATCGACCTCTCGCTCATGAGGGAAGTTCAAATCAACCCCGGAAGGCAATCGGCCTTGGTGCAGGGCGGTACGACCTGGGGAGAATTTGACCGTGAGAGTGAGAGATATGGGCTGGCCACTACGGGAGGCGTGATTTCGTCCACAGGAGTGTGTGGGCTCACGCTGGGTGGCGGCATTGGATGGCTGATGGGAAAGCACGGCCTGAGTTGCGACAACGTGATTTCCGCCGACCTGGTGAACGCCGACGGCAGTCACTTCTCCGTGAGCGCGACTCAAAATGAAGATCTCTTCTGGGCGATTCGCGGTGGCGGCGGCAACTTTGGAATTGTCACAGCGCTGGAATTTCGCCTCCGCGAGCTGGCCTCCGTGCATGGGGGCATCGTGTTGTATCCGCGCCCGGCTGCGCTCGACCTGTTGCGGCAATATCGAGACCTGACTTTTGACGCGCCCGATGAACTCACCGCCTACGCAGCGCTTCTCACGGGGCATGGTCATCCCATGGCGGCAATTGCCCTGTGTCACAGTGGATCGAACGGCGACCGCGCCGCGGAGTGCAAACAGTTCTACCTATCCTCGCCGCCGGCCGCCGACATGATCGGCGAAAAGAGATACACGGAGCTTCAAACCATGCTCGATTTTACGGCTCCGGCAGATGTGCACTATTACTTCAAGTGCCCCTTCCTTCGCGAGCTCACCGACGACGCCATTCGCGTCATCCTGGACCACACAGGGCAGATGCCCAGCGAACAGACTCAGGTGGTGATCGAGCACATGCACGGCGCCGCGAGCCGTGTGCCCGTGGAGCAAACCGCCTTCGGCCTGAGGCGCGTGCATTACAGCATCAACATCATGCCCGCGTGGACCGACCCATCGATGGCCGAGAGATGCATCACCTGGGCGCAGGGCTTTGCTTCAGCCTTGACGCCGTTGGGAGCCTCAGATGCCTATGTGAATTACCTCGGTGAGGAAGGACCGTCAGCGGTCAAGGCATCGTATGGCGCAAACTATGCGCGCCTGGCCACCCTCAAGAGGAAGTACGACCCCGACAACTTCTTCCGGTTCAATCAGAATATCGTCCCGGCCGCTTAGTTCCGCGCCAGTTGCGACAAGCCGATTGAGGCGAGAAAGCTGTGAAACCGGGCTTCCGTTCGGTACGGATAAAATTCCTGACTGATGACCGCCACGTACATCGGAGCCGACTTTTGCGCCACGCCGCGCTCCAGACAGTCATACATTTCCGTGGCGAGCCCGAGTCTGGCGTAGATCGCGGCCATCAGTACGGCTGGCTCCGTTCTTTCTCCCGCCACTCTCACCTTCTTTACGATATTGAGAGCGCGCTGACGCTCACCCTTGCCCGCCAGAGCGGCTCCCATAAAGGCCAGCGCCTCAATGCTATCGGGGGTGAGCGAAAGAGCCTTCTCAAAGGCTTCGACGGCCTCGTCATATCTTCCGAGCCATGCCAGATTCCGGCCCAGAAAAAAATAGGACCTGTAGTAACCGGGTTCCAGTTCCACGCACTGCTGCAATTGGCGTATTGCAAGGTCGTACTGCCCGGCGTGCGTTTGGGCAACTCCGAGGTAGAGATTCACGCCTATCGAGAGCGGTTCGATCTCTCGTGCGCGCTGCATCGAACCAATCGCATCCTGGGCTCTCCCGACCGCGCTCAAATACAGCGATTGCCAGATCAGCGCGGTAATCTGGCTCGGATCCAGCGCCAGTGCCGCCTGAAACTCCCGCCCTGCGCCGTCCCAGTCCCAGTCGTACCAGCTCTTGATGAGGCCAAGTGTGCAATGCGCTTCGGCAAGCGTTTCATCCAGATCCAATGCGCGTTGCAGATGCGAATGTGCTTGCGCCATCGCTTCCAGCGGCTTCATCAGTCCCAGGCGAATCGATCCCATTTGCGCGTAGCAATCTGCCAGGCCGGCGTAAGCCGGCGCAAACCGGGCATCGAGCGCAAGCGCCTGGTTAAAACACGCCATGCTCTGCAGAATCGTCTCCGTGGTCATCTTGTGCCAGAAGAAGCGGCCTTTCAAGTAAGCGTCATAAGCAGCCGAAGACCGGGAATATCGACGCGATCCGACGGTTGCGCTGGGAAAAAGTTCCAGCGCCAGCGACCGGCTTACGCGCTGGGTAACCTCTTCCTGCACGGCCAGCAGGTCGGCCGACTTGCGGTCGTACGTCTCCGACCATAGAACACTCTTGTCGCGCAAATCGTGAAGTTGCGCGCTGATTCGCAGCGTGTCCCCCGACCGCCTTACCGATCCGCGCAGCAGGTAATCCAGATTCAGTTCGTGCTGCAGGCGATCGATGTGTTTCGCGGAAGCGTCGCCGCCTTCGAGCTTTGGAACTGAAGTCACCCGCAGCCGTGCCGGATCGATGCGGGAGAGCGCGGAGATCATGTCCTCCGTTAGTCCGGCGGCAAAATAGTCTTCTTCTTTTCCTGAGAGGTCCTCCACCGGGACAACCGCGACCCTCAGAAGCTTGTGGCCGGGAGTCTTCTCGCCGTCCCCGTCTTTTTCGATCTCCGCGACAAAGCGGTACCCCAGGCGCGGCAGCGTCTCCACGTAACTTGGTTTTTCAGCTTGATCGTTGAGCGCCAGCCGGATCTGCCGGATGCAGAAGTTCAGCCCCTGCTCGAAGTCGACAAAGGTATCCTCGCCCCATATGGCCAGGCGGATCTGTTCGCGCGTCACCAGGGAACCGCGATGATTCAGCAGAAACGCAAGAACGCGCGCCGGCTGCTGCTGAATGCGTGTCGGCGAGCCGCTCTTACGGAGTTCGAGCGTCTGCTGGTCGAGCTCAAAATCTTTAAACCGAATGACGGACATGACGCGCGAGGAGTGGAATAAGACTGCAAGCTGATCATATCAGCAGCAATTCTCTTCCTGGATGGGAGGGTTCATCTGCCGATCAAGCTATAAGCGCATTGAGGCGGTCTGAGCGGCCGTTTTGGCGGCGTTATGAGAGAAATCTGCGAGCAAGTGCTGCTGCGGCTTACCTGAATGGTGGGGAGAAACGATGAGCCAGGCCCTGCCATGCGATTTGAGTCACGCCGTCCCTACAGGACGGCGGGTTGGTTTGGGGCATGCCTTCCCCGGGTTTCACCCGGGGCTATTGTCATTGGCTCCCTCCGGGAGCCACGGTCCCCGATGTAGGCGGAGCGCCGGACGAGGACGTGTAGTAAGTGGAGGCGAGTTGTGGGTGGGTGGGCTTCCGCGTTCCCAGGTCCCCAAAGGCGAGGGACCTGGGGCACCCCCGATATTGAGCTCGGACTAACGAGGGCCAGCCGCCAGCTATGATTTGGACTACAGTGATCCGGCCGCAGCGGAATTGCTCTTTGAGTAAAGTCAGTGATTCGCTCTCAGGGGTTCACTCCACCCGTCTGTCCCCAGTTTTCCCGGTTGGCGCAGGGGCACGTCGGCGCTCCTGACGGGCGGTCGAGTCTCCACTGGCTTACTCCCAGCAGATGGACTCAAGAGTACAGGGGCACAGTCCTCAAATCCCACAGTCTCTCAGACCGCACCGTCCCTCAAACTACACAGTCTTTCAAACTACACAGTCCCTCTTTATCGAGCGCGGCTCCCGGTAATGTTGGTTTATAAAGGACTGTCCACACGATCGGTAGAAAGGCAGTCCGCTATGAAGTTCCGTTTTGCTTTTGCGCTTAGCTTTGCATCCGCACTGTTGTTTGTTGCTACAGCTTTCGCGCAGTTCCCGGGGATGGGAGGGTCGAAGCACTATCCATGGTCCGACAAGACACTCTCTCCGGATCAGCGCGCCGATATGGTCACGAAGGAGCTGACGCTGGATGAGAAGATCCAGCTTCTGCACGGGCCGGGCTGGCAGGTGTTCATGGGGCCGGCGCCGGAGTCTGGACCGCTGACGCGCGCCATCACGCTGCTGGGTTTTATTCCGGGCGTTCCGCGGCTGGGGATTCCCGATTTGCAGATCACGGATTCGAACCAGGGCGTCTCGCTGGCCGGCGGCAAGGGACGCTATGCGACTGCTTTTCCATCCGGGGAAGCGATGGCGTCGGGGTGGGATCCGGCGCTCTCGTATGAGATCGGCACGCAGATTGGGCGCGAGATGCGCGCCATGGGATTCAACATGTCATTGGGCTCGGGCATCAACATGATCCGCGAGCCGCGCGATGGGCGCACCTTTGAATACAAGGGCGAGGACCCATTGCTGGCGGGCACGCTGGCCGGATCCGAACTGAAAGCGGAGAAGGCGCTGCACCTGATCACAGACCTGAAGCACTACGCGGTGAATGACCAGGACGCGGGGCGCATCGTGGTGAACTCCATCATTTCAAAACGCGCCATGCGGGAGAGCGATCTGCTGGCGTTCGAGATTGCGCTGAAGGGTTCCGGGGCGGGCGCGGTGATGTGCTCCTACAACAAGATCAACGGCACGTATGCCTGCGAGAACCCCTACACGCTGGGCGTGCTGAAGAAGGACTGGGGGTTCAAGGGGTTTGTGGTGTCCGACTGGGGCGGGACGCAGAGCACTGTGAACGCGGCCATGGCTGGGCTGGATGTGGAGATGCCGGGGAACGACTCGTTTGGCGAGCCGCTGAAGAAGGCGGTGGAGGCGGGCGAAGTGCCGATGGACCGGCTCAACGATATGGTGCACCGCGTGCTGCGCACGGAGTTTGAATCGGGCATCGTGGACGATCCGCCGCAGCCCGAGTCTCCGAACGTGATGCAGGGGTTCAGGATCGCGCAGAAGACGGAGGAGCGCGGGGCGGTGCTGTTGAAGAACGAGGGCAATGTGCTGCCGCTGAGCGCGGGCATCAAGTCGATTGCGGTGATTGGGGGGCACGCGGATGTGGGCGTGATGTCGGGTGGCGGATCGTCGCAGGTTTCGCCGGCGGGCGGCAACCCGGTTCCGCCTCCGCCGGCGCTGATGGCGAATCCGTTTACCAGCTTCATGCTGGTCGAGGTCTATCACCGTTCGGCGCCGCTGAAGGGTATTGAAGAGAAGGCGCCGCACGCGGAAGTCGAGTTCGATGCGGGCACCGATCCCGCGGCGGCTGCCGCGCTGGCGAAGAAGTCGCAGGTGGCGATTGTGTTTGCGACGCAGCATGCATCGGAGGGCATGGACCTGGAGAACCTGTCGCTGCCGAACCACCAGGATGCGCTGATCGAGGCCGTGGCGGCGGCTAATCCGCACACTATTGTGGTGGTGGAGTCGGGCGGCGCGGTGCTGATGCCGTGGATCGACAAAGTGGCGGGCGTGGTGGAGGCGTGGTATCCGGGGATTCGCGGATCGCAGGCGATTGCCAATCTGCTGTTTGGCGATGTGAACCCGTCAGGGAAGCTGCCGCTGACGTTTCCGAAGAGCGAGGCGGATATGCCGCATCCGATGCACCTGGCGCCGCCGAAGGCGGATGCGGAGCACCCGGTGCCGAAACTTGCGGGCGTTCCGGGCGTCATCGGCATGGCGATGGGGATTGGGCCGTTCTTCGACGTGAACTACGACGAAGGGCTGAAGGTGGGCTACAAGTGGTATGACGCGGAGAAGAAGCCGGTGCTGTTTCCGTTTGGGTTCGGGCTGTCGTATACCAGCTTTGGCTATGCGGGTTTGTCGGTTACGCCGGGTGAGTCCACCACTGTGAGCTTTACGGTGAAGAACACGGGCAAGCGCGCGGGCATGGAGACGGCCGAGGTTTACGCGAGCCTGCCGGATGCGGCCGGGGAGCCGCCGAATCGGCTGGTGGGCTGGAGCAAGATTGAGTTGGCGCCGGGTGAATCGAAGCAGGTTTCGGTGGCTGTGAATCGCGAGATGCTGAGCGTGTACGACGAGGCGTCGGACGCGTGGAAGCTGATGCCGGGTGAGTACGTAATTCGGGTCGGCGGATCGTCCCGGGATTTGCCGCTGCAAAAGGCTGTTTCCTACTAGGGGTGTTGCATAAGCCTGCGCGCGGCGAAGCCTGAGGGCGGGCCTGGACCGGTTGCTTAGACCGGCTGCAGGTCCGTATCGGGCGCGGGATGGCCGAGAATCCGGAGCATCGCGACGACCTGGCCTTTGTGGTGAAACGCATGGGTGACGACGTGCAGGAGGATAAAGGCGGGGCTGCGGAGTTCGCCGCCCCAATCCGCCGGGCGCTCCGCCAGGGTCGTGTTCAGCGCCTCTTCGGTGAGATTGCCCACGTAGGTTCGGGTGGCCTGCCGTACTCGGTTTTTGGCAGCGAGCAGGTCTGCCATGGTTGGGCAATCCTGCTCTGACCAGCGGGCAAAGGGCTGGTTCTGCAGATTGTGGACCCAGCCCTCTTCGCAGGTGAGGATGTGCACAAGCTGCGTCCAGATGGTGGGGCGACCGAACCCGGGAATTGGCTGGCGAGTGAGCTCATTGGGCACGGTAGCGACGTGGCTCAGCAACAGGTCCAGCCGTTCGTGCGTCGTTGTATGCAAATCGAGGATTGCCGATTTTGTGAACATGGTGAAGATCCCGCTGCTCCATTTTCGCGCATAAGGGAGTTCTTCTCCACCATGTCCGCAAGGTTAGGCGCAGTTGTAGCCGGCAACTTGCCCGTCGCGGTGCTGTAGTTGCCGGCGCACAGGACGCCTTTGAGACCTATGGAACGGGTTTCAGCTTAGCGGCGGCTTGAGCTGCCCCAGAAGGCGAGCCCGCCCAGGGCCACGCCGATGGCAAAGGCGATGCCCAATGCCTGGAGGGGATTCCGTTTCACCGCGTGCCTGGCGTCATCAATTGCGTCCTCGGCGGCGGCTCGCCCCTGCTTGACCGTCTTCAGCGCCGATTTGAAGCCGTCTTCCACCGCATCGGTGACGACGGATTTGATTCTCGAGACTTCCTGGAGCAGATCGTCGACCCTTTCCAGCCTTTCCGTAATCTCTGCCTGCATTGTTTCGTACCGCCCTCTGGGAGAATTGCGGCAAGCCCTTGAGGTCCGCCGCTTTATACAGCTATCGAGTGGGATGTGTGGGGGAATGCTGCTGTTGTACCAGGGAAAGTTTCGGGCGATTGGCCGGGAAGAGCCTGTCGTACGTGTGAGTCAATTTGCGTGAAGCATCCCTCAGGGGCTGAAGCCCGGGGCTTCTTTTCGACGATTTTCGGCACGACTGAAGTCGAGCCCCTTCAAAGCGCCCATGTCGGTTGCGGGACGATTGAAGTCATGTCCTCTCGAAGCCGATTCAAACTGACGCACAACACCTTCGCCTGACTGACGGCTCATGCTTTTACAATCGAGTGTTGGCTTGCGCCATCTGAAACGGAGTTTGCCTTGATCGATCGTTATACGCGGCCGGCGATGGGCCGGATCTGGACGGAAGAAAGCAAGTACCGCTGCTGGCTGGAAGTGGAGGCGGCGGCGAGCGCGGTGCTGGCGGAGGATGGCGTGGTGCCGGCCGCGGCTGCGGAGGCTATCGCCAGGGGCACGGTTTCCGCCGAGCGCATTGCGGAGATTGAGGCCGAGGTGAAGCATGACGTGATTGCGTTCACCACGGCGGTAGCGGAGAGCTTGAAGGCGCAGGGGCTGGCGGAGGAGTCGCGCTGGCTGCACTACGGGCTTACGTCGAACGACATTGTGGATACGGCGCAGGCGCTGCAGGTGAAGGCGGCGTCGATGCTGATCCGCGAGGGGCTGGCGGTGCTGCTGGCGGTGCTGAAGCGGCGGGCGGTTGAATTCAAGCACACGCCGACGATCGGGCGGACGCACGGGATCCACGCGGAGCCGACGACGTTTGGATTGAAGCTGCTGAACTGGTATGCGGAGATCGAGCGGGATATCCGGCGGTTCGAGGCGGCGGCTGAAGACATGCGGGTGGGGAAGCTGTCGGGCGCGGTAGGGACGTTTGGACATCTGAAGCCGGAGCACGAAGAGCGGATCTGCGCGCGGCTGGGGCTGAAGCCGGCGCTGGTAGCCACGCAGGTGATCCAGAGGGACCGGCACGCGGCTTATATCGCGACTTTGGCGATTATCGGCAGCACGCTGGACAAGATCGCGGTGGAGGTGCGGCACCTGCAGCGGACGGAGGTGCGGGAGGCGCAGGAGTACTTCAGCGAGAAGCAGAAGGGCTCGTCGGCCATGCCGCACAAGAAGAACCCAATTACGAGCGAGCAGATCAGCGGGCTGGCGCGGGTGCTCAGGAGCAATGCGCAGGCGGCGCTGGAGAACGTGGCGCTGTGGCATGAGCGGGACATCTCGCACTCGTCGGTGGAGCGGGTGATTTTCCCGGATTCGACGATTCTGACGGACTACCTGCTGGCCAAGACGGCGGACCTGATCAATCGGCTGCTGGTGTACCCGGAGCGGATGAAGAAGAACCTGGAATCGACGGGCGGGCTGATATTTTCAGGGCAGTTGCTGCTCGACCTGGCCGAGGCGGGGATGATGCGCGAGGATGCCTACCGGCTGGTGCAGGGGCATGCCATGCGGGCGTGGAAGGACGAGCTGGTGTTTCGCGACGAGGTGGCGGGGGACGAGAAGATTACGGCGCTGCTTTCGCCGGAGAAGCTGGCGAAGACCTTCGATTACGCGAGGCAGTTGGTGAATGTGGATGCGATTTTCCGGCGGGTGCTGGGAGATTGAGCGTGAAATGCAAGGTGAGGAGTCGATCATGGAAGAACGCCCATGAGATGCGCCACAGTTTTAGCGCTCAGCATGTTGTTTCACTGCACAAGTCCTGCATGGGCACAGAAAATTCCGCCTGCGTTGGTTGGGGTCTGGGCAGTCGGAAATCCTTATGATTTGGGCCAGCCAGTTGGAGTCAACGCGCGTCAAGAGTCCTACGTTAGAAGCCTGCAGATAGGCTACTCGCCTGAGTTCGTGTACGAATGCGGCGCGAAATTCGCGATAGAATCGGTCGAGGTTAAGACTTGGTCCGTGGATGAGTTCAGAACTAGGTATAACTTTTCCCCGGAATCCATAGGGCTGAAGGGGGCACAAATCATCGAGGTATCTATCAGTCTGCTCTCCGGCGCCAAAGCGTGCGGCAAGGGAGAGTATATGAACCCGGGTAGGAAGATATTCATCGGAGGTAAGAGGCATATCGTCATCGTAGTTGCAAATGACTATTTCCCCCTGAGGAAGATCGGATGAGATTTGTGGTTTGCTTTCTCGTGGTTCTCGGCGCTGTGTCCGCTTTCGGCCAGCAACAGATGAAACCGGCAGCCGACGCCTTGAATGGCCTTTCCTTTATGGTGGGCGACTGGTCGGGTCAGCAGGACTTCAATACAAACGGCGCGCCGGCGATGGTGGGGAACGCCACCGATAACATCTCGGTCTGCATCGCGGGAAAGTACGTCTGCGAGCAGCTCTCGACGACGCTGCCCAACCGCAAGCCGACGGACACGCGGCACTTTATTTCCTTTGACAAGCAAACGGGGAAATACACGGCGTGGTGGTTCAACGACACCAGCGTCCGCCCGATGGAACTGATCGGCGACGTTTCCGGCAACAAGCTGGTGCTGCTGAGCGACGCCTCAACGCCGGGGCCGGTGCTGCGCGCCACGTATGAACGAACCCCCGAAGACAAGCTGACGTTTCTGCTGGAGATGAAGCAGGGCGATGGCTGGACGAAGTTGTTTCTGACGACGTATGCGAAGAAGTGAGCGTAGGCGTTATTCTGCGATGGGGACGAAACCGCTATGACAACATGGGGAGTAATCCGCTGGTGGGAACTCCGCAGATTGTTGTATAACGCGGTTCTCTTTTTGATCGGGATGATTTCCATCCTGGCTATGGAACTCCTGATGGAGCGAGTAATTCCTCCTGGCGAAGACGCAGTTGAACCTTTTGTACTTGCGCTGGGTGTTCTCGTTTACGGGATCGTGGCAAATCTCTGCTTCACGTCGGGTTGGATTGTAGAACTCGTCGGGAGAGGGACAGATGAGAACCGAGCCAGAGCACGAGCCCAGAAGCATTTCCTGCTGGGGTTATGGCTTTCGTGCCTCTTGACGTCCGCACCTTTCTGGTTCGGTCTCGTTTTCTGGCTGACGCACAAGAATTCCTAGGAGGCGCGCTCCGTGTCACGATATGCCGAGCCGATGGCGCGGCTCATTGAAGAACTGAAGAAGCTGCCCGGTGTGGGCACCAAGAGCGCGCAGCGGTTCGCGTTCCACATCCTGCGCGGCACAGAAGCCGATGCGGACGCGCTGGCCGAGGCGGTGCGCGGCCTCAAGGCCAGCTTGCGGCTGTGCTCGGTGTGCAACAACGTGACCGACGTGGACCCGTGCGTCTACTGCTCCAGCGCGACCCGGAACCAGCGCCAGGTGTGCGTGGTGGAGGAGCCCACCAGCATCGGCGCCATCGAGCGGACCCGGGGGTACAACGGCGTCTACCACGTGCTGCACGGGACGCTTTCGCCGCTGCACGGGGTGGGGCCGGAGCAGTTGCGGGCAGGCGGGCTGCTGGGCCGGGCCGAGCGGGGGGAAGTGGACGAGGTGATTATGGCCACCAGCCCGACGCTGGAGGGCGAAGCGACGGCGAACTGGCTGGCCTCCGCGCTGCGCGGAGCCAAGGTGCGCATCACGCGCATCGCAACCGGCGTTCCGGCGGGCAGCGACATTGAATATGCCGACGAGGTGACAATGACGCGGGCGATGGAAGGCAGGCGCGAGCTCTAAGAGCACGGGCAAAAGCCTTCCGCGAAGAGCGCCCTCGAATGGAGGTCCGCGCACTGCAAATCCCGCAGGGGCTGAATCCCAAGTCATTTTATTGGAATAGTTTGCGGCGGGCCCGAAGTCCAGCCCCTATGCGTATTTCCGATCTCGGCATCGGGCTGATGGGGCCAGATTCCGGCACAGAACCGATTTGAACAGGGCTTGGTGCAATTTTCGCCCGTAAACCGTCTAGTCAATAAGAGCAAGTTGTGATAAGGTACAGCTTTGCGACTGTGCTCGTTTGCGCCTTAAGCGATTCTGGATCAGGCACTTGGGGGCACAACCACTCGCATACGGCGGGGGAACGGAATGCCCGATTACATTTACCTTCTGGAAAACCGGCTCTCAGCGGATCAGCAGCACGCTCTTCGTACGTTGCGAGAGGCGGCAAGGGACGCGGGGTTGATCCTGTTCCTGACCGGGGAAGCGGTTCGCGACCTGACCAGCGGGCATGCCGTCCGCGATCTTGAAGTTGCGGTGCAGGGAAATGCCCTCAAGCTAAAGAAAGCAATCGAGAAAGCCGGCGGAACGATCTGGGGCGAAGACGAAGCCTCGCGGTCCATCTACCTGTGTTTCCCCGGCACCGTGCGCGTGGACCTGGTGAGCATGCACCGGGCGGAATACAAGAAGCCGGGGCAGCCGATCTACCACTGGGCGACGGTCCAGGAGGACATGCGGCGGCGGGATTTTACGGCCAACGCCATGGCCATCTCGCTGAACGAGGGGTCGTACGGGCTGCTGGTGGACCCGCTAAACGGGGTGGCGGATATTGAGGCGCGGAGTCTGCGGCTGGTGTCGAATTACGGGTTTATCGAGGAGCCGGAGCTGCTGATCCGGGCCACGCGGTACCGGACGCGGTTGGTTTGGGATCTGGATCCGCGGACGCAGCAGCGGTATGAGAATGCGAAGGCCGACGGCACCATCGAGTACCTGTCGGCAAAGGCGAAGAGCCGGGAACTGGAGCAGATTGGGCACGAAGACGACGGCCTGGCGGTGCTGAAGGCGCTGGAGGCCGAGGGCTGGATGAAGGTTCTGTACCCAGCCTGGACCCCCGCCAAGGCGGAAGCCGAAAAGCTGAAGGCGCTGCACGACCTGGCGGTGGATCTGCTGATGCAGGGCGTCCATGCGGACACCTCGGCGGCGCAGATGCAGCTGCTGACGGCGAAGATGGCGCCGAAGGACCTGGCGGCGCTGAAGAAACTGATGCTGCGGCCGGGATTTGTGGAGGAGTGGAACAGCCTGGATCACCTGGCGTCAGGATTCCAGAAGGTGCTGCTGAGCAAGCAGAACGCAACGGCCTCGGCCACGTTCAAGCTGTTTACCACCTACGATCCTGAAGCGATCCTGTGGCTGGGGTTCACGGCCAAGGACGCAGCGGTGAAGGAGAAGTATCACAATTTCCTGAAGGTTTGGCCGGAGATGCGGCAGCGCATCCCGTACGCGCTGATGCAGGAGATGCGGATACGGCCCGAGCTGCCGAACTACAACGAGATTGTGCATGCCATCTTCCTGCAATTAATTGAAGGCAAGCTGGAGACGCCGGAGGAGATGAAGGCGTTCCTGGAGCCGTATTCGCCGCCCGCGCCGCCGCCGCAGCAGACGTTCAAGCGGCCGAGGGCGAAGCGCGGGGCCGAGCCGAAGGTGAAGGAGGTCTTCGACGATGAGGATGAGGACGAAGACAGCGTCGAAGAGGACCTGGATGAGGTAGCCGGGGACGATGACGATATCGGCCTGGGGCTGCCCAAGATCGAGCTGGAGCCGGAGGAAGACGAAGCCGAGGAAGACGAGGACGAGGAAGACGAAGACGAGGAGGCTGCGCCGGTGAAGAAGGGCAAGGCGGCGGCCGCACCAAAGTCCCCGGCGAAAGCTGCGGCGGCGAAGGCCGGCCCCGCGCCGGCGGAGAAGCACGCAGCCAAGGCAGCGCCGGCGCCGAAAGCGGCTGTTAAGCCTGAGCCTGCGGCCAAGCCCGCTGCCAAGGCGGTTCCAGTGTTGGCTGCCGCAGCCAAGCCCGCGCCTGCTGCGCCGAAAGCGGCTCCGCCAAAGAAGGCTGCCGAGCCACCCAGGAAAGCAGTGAAGACGGCTCCGGTGAAGAAGGCGGCGCTGAAGCCTGCGGCCAAGCCGGCGCACAAGTCCGTGCCCAAGAAGGCGACTGCCAAGCCGGCGCCGAAGAAGCCGGTGGCGAAGGCGAAGCCCGCACCGAAGCCCGCAGCAAAGCCGAAGGCCAAGCCGCATAAGGCGGCCAAGCCGGCGGCGAAGAAAGCCGCTGCGAAGGTGGGAAAGAAGAAGTAGAGGCGGGCTCTCGTTTCCTCAAAGGCGCGACTGGGCGCGTCGCCAAACCCGCCTGGCCCAGCTACACTCTGGTCCATGATCCGTCAGATCGCGCCTACATTCTTCACCACTCATATTCCCGCTGGCTGCTGCGCGGCAGCGTGCAGGAGTTGCTGATTGCCGAGCCACGTGTGGGTGCGGCGGCGGCAGGATTGCTCGGCCCCGCTGGCCACGAGCTTCGGGATCACGACGGGAATCGCGGTGATGCTGTTGTCGTTCGGGCCCAGCGTGCTGCTGCTCTATAAGAAGCGGATGGAGAAATACCGGACGGCGGGGCATGCGGCGGTGCATTGAGGGCGGCCAAGGGCGCTGCCTATTCAGGAACTCAATCACCGTAACGTGATCTTGCCCATGATCTCTTTGGTGGTTTTTCCCGATAGTTGCGCCAGATCGGCATAGCGGGGCCAGTTGGCCACGATTCCTTTAACCTTCGCTAGAATCTCCGGCGCGTTTTTTATCCCATGCTGCTTGCCCAATGCCTGAAGTTGGGCTGTACCTGGATTCCTTCCCTCGCCCATGACGAGCATGCTTTGTTCGCCGCCCGGACCATAGGAAAAGACCAGGTCATAGGCCGGGGCGAAAATCCATTCGCTTTTCGCGTTAAGCAGGAACGAAAAATTCTTCACGTGATCGTCGCGGTTATGAGCAAGGACGTTGAAGCAGGCCAGTGCATAGGCCCTTTCCACATCCTGGATATTCCTGGTCAATGCCAGCGCCACGCGCAGAACCATGTCGTAGTCGAGCGAGGGGCTGCGATGATCGGCATGGATCAAGCCGCCAAGGCTGTGCATATGAATGCGCGCATCGCCGGCCCGGTCAAACCGCTTGGTGCCGAAGTATTTGTTCCTTTGCGGGCGGAATAGATGGGTTTCAGACATCTCCACGCCCGCATCCCTTGCCATCAGGCTATAGGCGTATTCTTGGGCTCCCATGTCGTGCGCGTCCTGGGAAGACGGAAACTTGATCATCCAGTGCGCGAAGCCGGGTTGCAATTCCTGGCGGCCGTGAATAATCCTCTTCTTGTCGGTGCTGACTTGCGCCACGATCTTGGGCCGGGCGCCCGAAGAGGAACCATTGAGACGCAGCAACTCCTCAATTACCTCTTCGTTTTCTCCGGCCAGCACGGCGGCTGATTCTTCAGCGAGTTTGTCGAGCGCAAGACGAGCATCGTCGGTGTCTTGCTGACCCAGCTCCGGCTCGTAACTGAGTGCGCCCATGCCGTGCCGCCCCGCATAGGCCAGCCGGTCGAGCGGATTCAGTTGGCCGCGATGGATACCATGTTTCTCCACCGCGCGGTCGAGGAGAAGGCGGCCCCATCCGTCCGGCAGGCTGTCATTGAATACGCCGAAGAGGCCGTCGAACATCGTGGTGTCGGCGGTGAATACGCCAGGCCTGAGGGGAAGCTTGATGGGCGAAATCTCGATGTTTGAAGCGATGAATGAGGCGTCATATTCGAAAAGGACCCGCCGGTCTTTGAACGCAAGACGCCCGACTTTATGGCGCTGGTTCTGCGCGTCCAGATAGACGGTCAGCAATTCTGTCGGGCTATACGCCATGGCTGCGTCCTTTTTTGCCTGTCGCCCGGCGCCGCAATGCCGGCGTGGCCAGCAGGGCATCGAGCGATTGGGCGGCTGGGATTGGCTGGACTTCCGCGGCCAGATGATCGAAATCGCCAAGGCAATCCAGCACCAGGGCCAGATTCAGAAGGGAACCCAGCGCGATCAATCCTTCGCGCTCAAATCGCTTCAGCGAGCTCCAGGTCACGCCCGAGCGCGCGGCCAATTCTCTCTGCGTCAGGTTCATGGCAAGGCGCCGGGCCTTGAACCGCGCCGCAATTCCGGTCTGTACTTCTTGCACCGTCCTGAGATAAACAGACAATATGTTGCCTCTTAATGGATGCTATACCCGTAAATAGACAATATATTGACTATACCATTCACGACAAAAAACATTACCATTCTCCATGCTTCTCCAGAAAGGCGCCATCCTGAACGTAGTGAAGGAACTGAGGTTGTCTTTTGGGGATATGGCCGAAAATTGATATTTTTCGAAATGCCGACATCCGACCACAGGCGATCTGCCCCTTACGCGCCGTGGTACCTTCATTGCATCCGCGGAGGAATCCATGATGCGACTTCGGTTGGCCCGTTTGGTTTTGCTTTCGCTTGCAGCCCTCCTTGCTATAGCGCCTTCGTACGCAGCTGCGAGTGACGCGTCGGTGGCGCCGGGCTATCGCTTCCAGCGCGGCGGATGGACTTACGTGCACCTGGAAGGAACGCCGGCGCAAATCGGATACCAGCACGGGCGGCTGCTGGCGAACGAGATTGCGGACCTGATCGGGGTGCTGAAGGTGGAAACGCTGCACTCCACCCGGCGCGACTGGGCTTTCTACCGGCAGGCGGCGCGCACGCAACTGTGGCCGCATATCGACGCTGAGTACCGGCAGGAACTGGAAGGAATTGCGCGGGGTGCACAGTCGTCGGGCGCCAAGGTGGACGTGTGGGACGTGGTGGCGCTGAACGGCGGCCTTGAGCTGCCGGAGTACTACGTGCCCTGGCTCGACAAGCGCGAGAAAGCGGCAGGCAAATTGGAGAGCGTGCCTGAGATCCGGCCGGAGGGGCGCTGCTCGGCGTTCATTGCCACGGGCAGCTACACCCGGGACGGCAAGATTGTGATTGCGCACAACAACTGGTCGAGCTACGCAGAGGGCTCGCGCTGGACGGTGATCTTCGACATCAAGCCGGCAGGCGGCCACCGCATGGTGATGGACGGCGAGCCCGGCGTGATCACCAGCCAGGACGACTTTGGCGTGAACGACGCCGGGATGATGGTGACGGAGACGACCATCACGCAGTTCGAGGGCTGGAACCCCGACGGGATCCCGGAGTTTGTACGCTCGCGCAAGGCGCTGCAGTACGCCGGCTCCATCGATGAGTATGCGGCGATCATGCGCAAGGGCGACAACGGCGGCTACGCGAATGACTGGCTGATCGGCGACCGCAAGACCGGGGAGATTGCGTACCTGGAACTGGGGCTGAAGAACACGCCGATGTGGCGGTCGAAGGACGGGTACTTTGTCAGCTCGAATTTTGCGCGCGATCCGCAGCTGATGAAGGAAGAAACGCCGGAGTGGGACGCGAAGAACCTGGCAGCCTCAGAAAATGCGCGGCACGTGGAGTGGGAGAAGAAGATGGGCGCGGCCAAGGGGCAGCTCGACGTGGATGTGGCGGAGCAGTTCCTGGCCGATCATGAGGACAGCTACACGGGGGCGACCGGCGCGGATGAGCGCACGCTGTGCGGGCACGCGGATCGCGCGAAGGCGGGCATTCCGGAGTGGGACTGGGGACCGTATTATCCGGGCGGCGCGGTCACAGGGAAGGTGACGGACTCCGACATGGCGGGGAAGATGGAACTGATTGCGCATGCGGGGCATCCGTGCGGCGAGGATTTCCACGCCGCGGCGTTCCTTGACGAGCACCCGGAGTATGGGTACTTGAAGGGCGTGTTGAAGGACATGCCGTCGGGGCCGTGGACGGAGTTCGCGGCGGGAGAAGCAAAATAGCGGGTCGGGCGATCAGGGAAGAATGCGCATCTCCGAGCGAAAGAGATGGTAGTTGGTGAAGGTCACATCGTTCACGAAGACGCGGAGAAGAGAAGGCGTCTTCCGGGCATCGTGATTGACGATCCGATGAAGTGGCTTGATTGTAGCAATCGGGCGAGCACTAGGAATCGCAGCAAGAGTCGCTGCGATGCACGCTCAATGAACCCCACTATTTGAAGATCAGGTGAATCGTGACGTCTGTCGTGGGGCAGGCGAGATGGACCACCGCAGCCGAGAACGGCGGCGGCCCAAAGCCGACGTGAGGGTTGTTGGCGAAGCCGAAGCCCTCCTTGGGAATGCCGAGGAAGTTGCGGTCGAGCTTGTGGTTGGAGTTCTCGTCGTGGATGGCGGCGACTCCGTAGTTGCCGGGCGGAAGTCGCCACTCGGCGACGGCGGTGCGGGTGGACTTGTCGATGGGGGCCGGGCCGTGACGCAGGCATTTGTTCTCGTCTTCAGGCCAGCCGTTAGCCGACGTGAAGATGATGGTGCCGAGGTTGCCGCGGGTGTTGCGGAAGCCGTCCACGTGAATGCGGAGCGTGCAGTCGTGGCCGGCGGCGGGATTCTGCTGCGCGCAGGCGGCGGCCGCGGCAAGAGCGAGAAGAATCGCCGCGATGGTGCGCGGGCATGAGTTTCCGGGTGAGTTGGTGGATGGATGAAGGCGTGATGACGTCGCGGTCATATTCTGCTGGATTTTAGACGAACCCCAGCGCATCAAGTTACGCCATGGGAAGGGAGACGATCCGAGCCGCTATGGTGTCGTGCTTGAGGAGAACCAAGGAATTTCGCGTCCTGGGGGCCCGGGGAAGCTTCGGACGGATAAAGCTGCGCTACCGCGCAGGTTGCGGCGCTCCATCGCAAAGTTGCCGTGCGATGGAGCGTGAAGGTGGAATCAGGCGCGCATACGGGCGCCGCCGCCGCTACCCTTGCGGGCCTGGTAGCAATCCCGGCAGTAGACCGGACGATCGCCGCGAGGCTCGAAAGGAACGGTGGTGGGTTGGCCGCAGCCGGAACAGATGACGGGCGTTCCCTGGGAAGCTGAGGAACGATACCCTGAGCCGCCGCCGCCGTCGCCGGCTTTTTTGGCCATGCGACAAGCCCTGCAACGTTTAGGGGTCGAGAACCCTCGTTCTGAGAAAAACGCCTGGTCCGCAGCGGTGAAGGTAAAGTCCTGCCCGCAGTCGCTGCACGTGAGTTGGATATCGCCTGCCATGGGATCTCCTGAAACAATATGGGTCACTGTACCATCTTTTCGCAAAGATTCCATAAAGATTGCAGAATGCGGGGCGATTCAATGCGGATTTGCAGCGGCGCAGTACGCGGCGGGTTGGCCCTGTAGAATCACAGGCGGAGCGGCGCCGGCGATGTTTTATCCGGATGCCGGCGCATGTGTGGAGGAGGGTCAGGCAAACAGGTGACGACGCCTGCCATAACGGACGCCGAGTGCATCCGCCGCATCCTGGCGGGCGAGAAGCACTTGTTCCATGACCTGATCCGGCCGTGTGAGCGGGCGATCTACGTGATGCTGCTGGGAATCCTGGGCAGCGAGGCGGAAGCTGAGGACGCGGCGCAGGAGACGGCGATCAAGGTCTTCCTCAACCTCAAGAATTTTCGCGGAGACTCGCAGTTCCGGACGTGGGTGTTATCGATTGCGCGGAACGAAGGGCTGGGGCGGCTGCGGCGGATCGGATCGCGGAGAGAAGACTCGCTGGACGCCGAATCCGAGGACCAGGGCGGCGACTTTACGCCGGCCATCCTGACCAGCTGGCGGGAGGTGCCCGCCGAGGCGCTGGAGCGGAAGGAACTGGGAGCAATCCTGCGCGAGGCCATTGGGAAGCTGCCGGAGATTTACCGTAACGTCGTGATCCTGAGGGACATCGAAGAGATGGATGGGAAGGAAGCGGCGGTAATCCTGGGTATTACGGAGGGCGCTCTGAAGGTGCGGCTGCACCGTGCGCGCGCGCTGCTTCAGCGGTGGCTGGCCCCGAAGCTGGGAACGTTTGCGGCCAGGCCGGCGGCACCGAAACGGAAGGGTTTGTTCGGGTGGAAGGGATGAGGGTCGACTGCAAACACGTGTGGCAGTACATCTCGGCGTACCTTGACGGCGAGGTGGACGGAGAGCTGCGCGCGACGATCGACCGGCACCTGGAAACCTGCGAGATCTGCTCGGCGGTGCTGGACTCGACCCGAAACGTGGTGGTGCTGGTTGCGGATGACCGGGTGTTTGAGTTGCCGGCCGGATTCAGCAAGCGGTTGCATGACCGGCTGGAGCGGGAACTTGCGCTGGGCGGGGATTAACGCGGCTGGTGCGGAAAACACGGCGGCGGCGGGGATTTGATTGCGCAGTTGAGTATATTGTGACTCAATGAATCCG
This sequence comes from Occallatibacter sp., assembly GCA_035552475.1. Taxonomy (GTDB): domain Bacteria; phylum Acidobacteriota; class Terriglobia; order Terriglobales; family Acidobacteriaceae; genus Telmatobacter. The sequence continues at coordinate 116,618 of DASZLE010000034.1, read as the reverse complement.
CCGGAAAATCTGAAAGAGATGCCTTCGAACCAGGCCTTATCCAAGGCCGGGCGAAGCAGGGTGCGCATATTCGCGGCCGGGTGCATCGTTGCCTCGGGGCTGGTCCTGCTGGTAGTGGTGTACGCCCAGAGGTTGACGCCGGATGAAGTCACCGAGCGCGATTACATGGAGTACTGGGCGGCAGGGCATCAGCTTGTTCATCATGCCGATCCGTACGATTTTGCGGCTGCCTACCAGTTGGAAAAGCAGAACGGGATGCAGACGGATGAGCCGCGCATCAGCTTCAGCCCGCCGGTGGCGCTGGAGGCGGAACTGCCTCTGGGATGGCTCGGCGCAAAGGCCGGCCTGATTGTCTGGCTGATGGCGGAGCTTGGCTGCGTGCTGGTTTCCATCTGGTTGTTGTGGAGGCTTTGCGGCAGACCCGACTCGCGCCTTCAATTGCTGGGGCTGGCCTTTGCGCCAGTAGTGGCATGCCAGATGTCGGGGCAGATCGGAGCCTTTTTTCTGCTGTGCCTGGTGCTGTTCCTGGAGTTTCATCGCACGAGGCCGTTCCTGGCGGGAGTGGCACTGATGCCGTTCGCGCTCAAGCCGCACCTGGTGGTTCCGTTTGCGATTGCGTTGGTGATCTGGTGCCTTGTGAGCAGAAGCTTCGCGGTGATAGCCGGAGGCACGTGCGCGCTGGCGGCGAGCTGCGCGGCTTCGCTGGCGATCGATCCGCACGCGTGGAAACAATACTCGCGGATGTTGGCGTCCTTTCCGCTGGTGGACTGGTTTGTGCCGACCGTGGGGATGGCGCTGCGGTTCTGGATCCATCCATCGGCGCGCTGGCTCGGATACATTCCGGAAGCGGGGGCGTGCGCGTGGGCCGCCTGGTATGCATGGAAGCACCGCGGCCAGTGGGACTGGATGAAGCACGGGCAACTGGTGATGGCGGTCTCAGTGGCGTGCGCGCCGTACTCGTGGATCAGCGATCAGTGCGTGATTTTGCCGGCGGTGCTGGCGGTTCTATGGGCGGCTGCGCGAAGCAATCGTGCGCTGTTGCTGTTCCTGTTGATCAACGGCGTCATGCTGACGGAATTGTTCATGCTGCCGACCATGACTTCGCACTGGTATATCTGGTCGGCGGCACTGGTATATCTGGTCGGCGCCGGCATGGCTGGCGTGGTACTTGTTTGCGATGCGGGGGAAGCGGACAGCAGCATCGGTCGGCGCGGCCAGCTGACGGGCTGGTACACTTTTCTCTAAATTCCCCCAGGAGGCGTGTATGGCTACAGCAAGTCAGTCTGTTATGAGTCTCCGCGCGGCACGGCCCGAAGACGCGGAGGTGTGCGGCCGCATCTGCTTTGAGGCGTTTTCGGCGATCAATGGAAAACATGGTTTTCCCCCCGACTTTCCCGGCCCGGAGGTGACGGCGGGGCTGATGTCGATGCTGTTCGCACACCCCGACGCGTTCTATTGCGTGGTGGCCGAGGTCGACGGGCGCGTGGTGGGCAGCAACGTGATGGACGAACGCTCGGCGATCCGGGGAGTGGGACCGATCACGGTGGATCCGACGACGCAAAACACTGGCGTCGGGCGCCGGCTGATGCAGGCAGTACTGGATCGGGCGCGGGAGCGCAGGGCGGCGGGCGTGCGGCTGGTGCAGGCGGCGTTTCATAACCGGTCCATGTCGCTCTATGCCTCGCTCGGGTTCGATGTACGGGAGCCGCTCTCCTGCATGCAAGGGAGGACGGCGGAGCGCTGCGTAGCGGGATGCGCGGTGCGGTCAGCCATGGCGGCGGACCTGGAGGCCTGCAATGAGCTCTCGCAGCGCGTGCACGGGTTCGACCGCAGCGGAGACCTGGCGCATGGGATGGAAACCGGAAGCGCGCGCATAGTGGAGCGGGGCGGCCGCATCACGGGCTACGCCTCGGATCTGGCGCTTTTCGGGCATGCGACGGCCGAGACGAACCTGGACCTGCAGGCGCTGATCGCGTCAGCGGAATCGTTTGGCGGGCCCGGGATCCTGGTGCCGGCGCGGAACGCGGCGCTGCTGCGCTGGTGCCTGGGCAACGGGTTGCGGATTGTGCAGCCGATGACGCTGATGACGATGGGGCTCTACAACGAGCCGGCGGGGGCGTGGCTGCCCTCGGTCATATTCTGAGGTTTGCGCCCCGATGAATCGATGTACTTTTAATAGAAAATCGATTAAATCAGCGAGTTATCAAGTCATCACCGAAGGTGCAGGCGACCTTCGTAACTGATTCTCTCTTGACACCTGTTGGGGAGTGGGCGCAAAGTCTTTGGCGGCTGAGCTGCGGCTTCTCCTTACCGTGAGAGAGTTCCCCGGGGCGAGGCCGCAATCACGATGTTTTCTGGACCGAACGAAAGCAACACACACTTCAGACCCACTGAAGGAGACAATCGATGCCGCGTATCCCTCGCGCCGTAACGGCGGCAGGCGCTGTCCTGTGCGCTCTTGCGGGCGCGTCCCTCCACGGCCAGGACTTCAAGAAACAAGTCATCTACCAGATTGTGACCGACCGTTTTTACGACGGCGACACGACCAACGATAACCCCGCAGAGAGCCCGGGACTGTTCGACTCGATGCACACTAACTGGCAGGCGTACTGGGGCGGCGACCTGGCCGGGATTCAGCAGCAGCTCTCTTACATCAAGGGGATGGGCGCGACGGCGATCTGGGTGTCGCCGGTGGCGAACAACGAGAACTTAAGTTGCAATTCGAGCGGCATCTCCGGGCCGTATCACAGTTACTGGAATCGCGATTTCATGAACGTCGAGGAGCACTTCGGGGATAACTCGAATTCATTTTCTGCGTTCGACAACCTGGCGAGCGCGTTGCACTCGAATAACATGAAGCTGATCGTGGACGAGGCAAATAACCACTCGAATCCTGATAACTGCGGCGAGATGGGATCGCTTTACAATAACGGGACTTTCATGGCTGCGGCCAATAATGATCCCAACGGCTATTTTCACCACAATTCGGATATCTCCAACTACAACGACCGCTACCAGCTCCAGTACTACACGCTTGAAGACCTGACGGATTTGAACCAGGAGAATGCGACCATCGACGCGTACCTGAAGAACGCGGCGGCGCAGTTGCAGCAGCACCACGTGGATGCGTTCCGGCTGGACGCCCTCAAGCATGTGACGTGGGGCTGGGAGTACAGCTTTGCCAACGCTCTGTTCAATAATGCGCCTGGCTTCCTGTTTGGCGAGTGGATGGAGACAGGCACCTCCGATCCGTTGTATGCGGATAGCTACAAGTTCGCCAATTTGAGCGGCATCACCTTGCTGGATTTCCCGCTGAACAATGCGCTGCGCGACGTGTTTGCCGGCAACAACACCTTCAGCGAGATTGATTCGACCATCAATGCCGAGAACGCGACCTTCGCCTTTCCCAACGACCTGGTCACGTTCTTCGACTCGCACGACGAGGCCAGGCTGCTCTCTGTGAACGATAACCAGAACCGATTGCAAGAGGCGATGGCGTTCATCCTTACAGGGCGCGGCATTCCTATCATTCTCTACGGCGACGAGCAATACCTGTTCAACAACTCGAACGGAGGAAACGATCCCTACAACCGCGTGTGGATGTCGAGCTTCAACACGAATACGGCGGCGTACAAGGTCATCAGCAAGCTGGCCGGGTTGCGCGCGGCCAACGATGCGGTAGGCTACGGAACGTGGAAGAAGCGCTGGATCAATAACGACGTGTACATCTACGAGCGGCAGTTCTTTAACGACGTGGTGCTGGTGGCGATCAACAAGAACGACACGACGCCATACAACATTACGGGCCTGAACACGGCGCTGCCGCCGGGAACATATGCGGATTATCTGGGCGGCTTGCAGGCCGGCAACAGCCTGACGGTAACCTCGGGTAGCGGCGGGAACAACTCGGCGAATAACTACGCCATTGCGCCGGCGAGCGTGAGTGTATGGCAGTACCAGGCGAATGCGACGGCGCCCGAGGTGGGCTCGATTGGGCCGCACGTGGGGCAGCCGGGGATGACGGTGACGATCGCCGGCGACGGCCTTGGGGCGTCGCAGGGGTCGGTCCTGTTCGGCTCGACTGCGGCGGCCATTCAATCTTGGTCGAATACGTCGGTGACGTTCACGGTGCCCGGCGTGAGCAATGGAAGTTACAACTTGCAGATCAAGAACTCTGGTGGGAAGTGGGCCAATACGATTGCGTTTACGGTGCTGACAGCGAAGCTGATTCCGGTGACATTCACGGTGAATAACGCGACCCCGACCAATCCGGGCGATTTCATTTTCGTGACTGGAAATACGGTGGAACTGGGCAAATGGGGAACGACGTTCCAGACAGCTGTGGGACCGATGCTGGATCCGAATTACCCCAACTGGTTCCTGAACGTGGCGCTTCCGACCGGGACGACCGTGCAGTTCAAGTTCATTGACATTCAGGCGAGCGGGAACGTGATCTGGGAGAACGGGTCGAACCACCAGTACACGGTGCCGGCGAGCGGGACGGGAAATGACACGGTGAATTGGCAGTATTGAGGCAGTTTTCAGTTGTCAGTTTTAAGTTGTCGGTACGTGTTTACTTCTTTCAGCTTCAACTGACTACCAACTACTGACAACTGACGACTGAATACTGACAACTTCACACTCATCGCATTGGCGAGTCGATTTCGGCCGGCGGCGGCCCAGTACGGTGGACCATCGGGTGGGTCCAGGTTTCGAGGCCCACCAGGACCAGGGTGACGATGGCGAGGACCACCTGGAGGCGCTCTGAGCGCTTTTCCTTTGCTGTTAGCTCGCGGCGGCGCCATTGGGCGGAGGGCCGCGCACGCAGGTGCCAGATCCAGAAAAGGACGGCCAGGTTAATCAGGGCGCCGGCGGAGGCAACGATCAGCATGGGAATGCGGATGGCGTCCTGGTGCCAGCCTGTGGCCGGGGCGTAGATGCCGGAGGCGGCAGCCAGGGCCGTGAGGCCGACGGCCACGCGGATGCCGCTGATGGTCAGAACGGCGGTGCACAGGCTCTGCAGGAGAGCGAACAGAAAGCTGCCCCGGCTTAAGACGCGGAGACTACGGCTGTTGGGTTCAATGGACATTCGTCGCTCCCATTTCTCAAAGTAACACCTGCGGTTTCCCGTCCAACGTTTTGACCTTCCCGGCCATCGTACGGGGAGACCGCTTGAAAGATTTTCATTTCCAACAGCGCGCTCAAGCTTGTAACCTTCGGCGCAGGTCCGTACTCTCATGTGCGGAACAGCGGTTTGAGGCAGGACGTTTCCCCAATGTGAATCCTGCATTGATCCCACCGGCGGACCCGATCCGCCCCAACCATCCAGTGAGGTCGATCATGAAGAATGTGAATGCAATGCTGCTTACGGCTGCTCTGTCCGGCCTGATGTGCGGCACCACCGTTGCGGCGCAGTCAGCCAACCACAGCGCGGCGACCAGTCCCACAGTGAAGGCGGTGAATGCGGGCCTGCGCTATTCGGCCGACAAGCCGCCCAAGCACTCCTGTAAGGGCAAGAACGACTGTAAGGGCCAGGGCGGCTGCAAGAGCAGCGACAACGGCTGCAAGCAAAAGAACAGCTGCAAGGGCAAGGGCGGCTGCGCTACCGACGGATCGAAGATGCCGAAGCTGGCGTAATTGTTGCCGAGTTTTCAGTTTTCAGTTGTCAGTTTTCAGTGGTTCCAGGGGATGCGCGCGCGTTCATGCGAACGTGTCTGCAGCTTCGGGAACCGGATGACTGGCAACTGATAACTGAAAACGGAGAACTGTATTATTCATGCCCAATCGTTTCAATGCGTACTCGAATCACGGCGTCGGAATCGGACTGCGGATTCCGCATTACCGGCATATCTTCTCCCGTAAGCCGGTGGTGGACTGGTTCGAGATCATCAGCGAAAACTTCATGGTGGATGCAGGCCGCGCGATGGCGAACCTGGATCGCATCCTGGAGCAGTATCGTGTGGTGCAGCACGGCGTTTCAATGTACTTCGGTTCTGTGACGGCGCCCGATCCGGAACATCTCCGCCGGCTGAAACAGCTTGTGCGGCGCACCAACACACCATGGCTCAGCGACCATCTGTGCTGGGGTTCCGTGGACGGGACCTATACGCACGACCTGCTGCCGCTTCCCTACACGTGGGAGGCGGTCGATCGCACGGTGGAGCGCGTGCGCGCCGTGCAGGACTTTCTGGAGATTCCGGTGGCTGTCGAAAACGTTAGCTCGTACGCGGCGTTCGCGGGCTCGGAAATGACGGAGTGGGAGTTCCTGACTGAAGTGGTGGAACGCGCGGACTGCGGCATTCTGCTGGATGTGAACAACATTTACGTGTCGGCGATGAATCACGAGTTCAATCCGATGGACTACGTGAATGCGGTCCCGGCGGAACGCGTAGCCCAGATCCACATCGCGGGTCACTCGAAATATGAGAAGTACATCCTGGATACGCACGATCATCCGGTCATCGATCCGGTATGGACGCTGTATGCGCGGGCCATCGAGCGCTGCGGGCCAACGCCGACGCTGCTGGAGTGGGACGACCACATTCCCAGTTTCGATGAGGTGCACGCCGAGGCGAAGAAGGCGGAGCGGTACCTGCATGCGAACGATGCAGTGCCGGCTGCTGCGCGGGGAGCGGCGTAATGGCCCAGCCGATGAGCCTTGAGGCTCTGCAGCGTGAGATGGCCTCGGCCATCATGATGCCGCTGACCGCGGATGAAGGCATGCGCTCGCACGCCGTGGACGGCCGTGCGATGGAACAGGTCGCCGCATCGTTCGTGGCGCCGAACAGCCGGCTGAGCGCATTTGAGCGGCTGGAGATTTACAACCGGCAATACTGGTTCCGCGTACTGGGCGCGCTCAGGGAGGACTTCCCGGCAGTGCGCGCCGTGGTGGGAAGCCGGGCGTTCGAAGAGCTATCCATCGCCTACCTGGCGGGACACCCCAGCCGATCATTCACTCTGCGAAATCTAGGATCGTGCCTCGCGTCGTGGCTTCAGTCTCACACCGGGCCAGCAGGCAGGCGGCACGCGCTCGCGGTCGATGTGGCGCGTGTCGAGTGGGCGTTTGTGGAGGCGTTTGACAGCGCGGAGCGGGAGCCGCTAACCCTGGAGCAGATTGCCACGCTGGGCGGAGGCTCGCTCCTGGCGCTTCAGCCGCATGTGCAATTGCTGGCACTGGACTACCCCGCTGACACGCTCGTCGTCTCGCTGCACGATCGCGAGAAGCGCCAAACCAGCGAGGCCGGAGTGGAACTGGACGAGAAGGAGGAGCCTCCGGTGCCGCTCGAGCGCTACAGGCGGCGGCCGACGTGGACGGCCGCGCACCGCATCGATTTCTCCGTCTATTACCGGCGGCTGGCGCGCGAGGAGTATCGGACGTTGTGCGCGTTGCGCGACGGAACTCCACTGGGCGCGGCACTGCAGGCCGGATTCGAATCGAGCGCCGTTTCCGCCAGCCGCCGCGGTGCATTAGTGCGGGGCTGGTTCAGCACGTGGGCGGAGCTGGGCTGGATCTGCGCGCCCGATCTCGAATCTCTCATCGAGGACTAGGAAGACATGCAAGGGATCGTCGCTCTTCTGCGCAATTCGTATGCCCGCGCCACAACGGCTCTCAACCGTTTGCAGAGCCCACTGTTGCTCGCGATCCGGCTTTACTGGGGATTCCAGTTTTGCCAGGACGGCTGGGGCAAGCTGACACATCTGGACAAAGTAACGGATTTCTTTACCACCCTCAATCTTCCCGCGCCGCATGCCACGGCGTTGTTCGTTGCGCTGGTGGAACTGTGCGGAGGAGCGCTGTTCCTGGTCGGCATTGCGTCGCGGCTGGTGTCGCTGGTGTTGTTTATCAACATGACCATGGCTTACCTGAGCGTGCCGGACGATCGCGTGAATTTCTCGCACATCCTCACCAAGCCCGAGGATTTCTACAACGCGACGCCGTACACCTACTGGTTCGCCGCCCTGCTGATCCTGGTTTTCGGCCCCGGTATGTTCGCGCTGGATTGGCTCCTGGCGCGGAGCGCCGCCCGCGATCCGGCGCGTGCGCCCGTCGTCTGATCGAGGCGGTCACTCATCACAAGGCGGAACGCCGCCGCAAGCTATGATCGTCGCACTCGCATACGAATGCGGCGATGCAGCATGCGGATCGCGTACATTCTCAATACGCTTGCCATGGGAGGCACGGAGCGGCTGGTAGTAAAACTCGCCGAAGGCATGATTGCGCGCGGGCACACAGTGGAGATCGTGACTCTGCGCGTGGCCGCTGACAGCGATATGGCGGCGTCGCTTGTCGCCAACCGTCTTGGCATAACGGGGAACCCGTTCACGCTGCCGCGCGGGTTTCTTCGCGGCATCCGCACTTTCCGCGCCTTCCGCCCCGACGTGATTCACGCCAACAATTTTCATGGCAACCTGATGGCGCGCGCGCTTCGTGCATTCATCCCGCCCGCGGCTATCGTGTCCACAATTCACAACGTGTTCGAGGGCGGCGCGATGCGCAGTCTAGCCTTGCGGCTCACCGACCCGCTGAGCCATCACACGGCCGCCGTGTGCGAGACCGCAGTGGAGACCGCTATTCACCGCCGTGTCGTTCCGCGAAACAAGTGCACCGTCATTGCGAACGGGATCGACGGCACGGAGTTCGCGCCGAATGCGGAGCGGCGAATAAGACTACGTCGCGAGAACGGGCTCACATCCGAGTTTGTCTGGCTGGCGTCAGGAAGGTTGGCGCCGGCCAAAGATCTCCCCAACCTGTTGCACGCTTTTGCGCAGGTTCATGCCGCAGCGCCAAACGCGCGCCTCTGGATCGCCGGTGAAGGGAATCGACGGGAATCGCAACGGTTGCGTGCGCTGGCGGCGAGCCTGGAGATCGGCGGCTCGATCGAGCGGCTAGGATTGCGCCGCGACATTCCTGCATTGCTTGATGCGGCTGACGGTTTTGTGCTTGCATCAGCGTGGGAAGGAATGCCGCTGGCGCTGGCCGAGGCGATGGCGATGGAGAAATCGTTTGCCGCCACCGACGTGGGCGGAGTGCGCGAGCTTGCCGGGCCCTGCGGCATGCTGGTTCCCGCGGGCGCCCCGGATCGCCTCGCCGCGGCAATGCTGAAGCAGATGAGCCTGCCGCACGAGCTTCGCAGCGCGCAGGGCAAGGCCGCGCGGCAGCGCATCCTGCAGCTGTTCTCGATCGAGCAGACCATTCAAAAGTGGGAGTCGCTCTACAAGCTCGCGGTAGCCCATCGCGCAAACCGCTCCTGAATCCGGCCCAACCCACAAACGGCCGAGGCATGTTGCCCCGGCCGTCGTATCACTGCAAGCGATCAGCTTAGAACGCGAACGTTGCTTGCAGAAAGATGCGCCGCGCGGCGGAACCGGAGCTGAAAATGCCGCCCGCGAGCGTAGTGGAGCGGAGGAAATCCGGAGATCCGATGGTTCCGTTGGGACCGCCGTAGTCGATGTCATTGAAGAGGTTCAGAGCTTGCACGCTGAAGGTCAGGTTGTACTTGCGACTGGCGCCGCCGCCGAACATTCCGCGCATGCCGCCTGGTCCGCCACTCAGGCCGCCGGGACCCAGGCTACCTCCTGGAGGGCCGCCGCGCCGTCCGCCTCCACCACCGCCAAAGTGACCACCTCCGTCCTGTTGGCCGCTGGGCCCGCTGGACTCAGGGCCGAAAGCAAACCCGCGGCTCACACGCAGATTCACAGCAACGCCCGCCGGTCCCACGCCAAGATTGGCCGGTATCAGCGTCTCGCCCGGCTGCGGATTGCTGTCCATGGTTCCCCACGGCGTGCTCACCGCATCGCCGGGAAGCGTTGCCGCGCTCGCGTAGGTGGGCCGCTGATTGTAGAAGTTGTTGACCGGATCGGACTGCAGCACGATGTTGAATGGCTTGCCTGAATTCGCGATCAGGAATGGATTGAAGCGAAGTCCCCACGGGCCAACGTAGTTGCCCATGGCAAAGATCTGGTTGCGCGAGTTGAAGGTTGCCGGGCCGTAGTCCTGGCTGATGTTGTAGGCGTTCGAGATGTTGGTACCCGCGCCTCCGTCGCTGCTGGCCCACCCCCCCGTGTAAAAGCCCACGATGCTGAAGCGCTTGGTGAGTTGCGAGTTGATGCTGGCGATGACCTGATTCTGGTTGAATACTCCCTCGGGATCGTACTCGTAGTCGAATCCGCCTGTGGAATTCAGGGGGAAGTCACCCTGTGCATTGATCTGGTTGGCGTTGATGGTCACAAGCTGGTGCGGTCCGAAGGAGTGCAGGAAGGTGACGGACACGTTGGTGGTCTTGGTCAACTGCCGCTCCAGGCCAATGCCTACCTGCTCCGTGTAGGGGGAGTGATAGCGGGGGGCCACAAGGTACCGCTCCGGTATGGCCTGGCCGCCTGCCGGCCCCGTGTTCTGGCACGTGGTCATGTTCAGCGTCTCCACGGATGTCGCCGTACCGGAGCACTGCGGCGTTTGCAGCACGATCTTGTCCTGCACGTTCAGGTGCTGGATAGTAAGCAGATCGTTGACCGGCAGGCGGTCGTAGAAGATGCCGAAGCCGGCGCGCAGGACTGTCTTGGACGGTTTGCCTTTTCCGCCGTCCAGCGCATAAGCCATGGAGATGCGCGGCGCCCAGTCGTTGTGATCGGCAATGTGATTCTGTGCTTCCCAGCGCAGGCCGCCGGAGAAGGTAAACCGCGGATTCACCTTCCAGTCATCCTCGGCGAAGAGGGCCGCGTCGTAGGTATTGGCCACAGCCGATTCTGGACCCGTCGTATAGCTGCCTTCAATCGGCGCGTAGCCTTTCGCGAACAGTGAGTTGTAACTCTGGCCGGCAGCCAGCCCGTTTTCCATGTTCAGATAGTCGTTGTAATTTGCGAACCGGAAGTTCCCGTTGTAGTTCGACGTGGTGAAATCCGAGTACCGGGAGTCGCGCATGCGCGTGCCGAACTTGATGGCGTGCGGCCCGTGGCTGATGGAGGTGATGTTCCAAAACTCGAGATTCACCCGGTGTTGCCGGCTGACCTGTCCGGTATAGCCGCCGCCGCTAAAATCGCCCATGACGGTGACGGTGCGGGCTGCGGAATCGGGGTAGTGGTTCTCGTTTTGCCGCTCGAACTGGAACCGGGTTTCGTTCACCATGTGATCGTTGATCACGAAGGAATCGCTGGCCTGCACCTCATGCTCCGTATTTGACTCGTGCGTGGATGCGGTGGGCAGGGAACCCGCGCTGAGGTTGCCCATTTCGCTCTCCGACCAGAAGCCGTAGCGCGCCGTCAGCGTGTTCTTTGCGCCCGTCTGCACGTCGAAACGCGCCGAGATATTGGTGCGGATTCGATTGTTCAGCGAGGCCACGCCGTAATTGGGGACCGCGGTATAGGTGCCCGAGCCATCCGGCAGTACGGCGAAAGGGATCAGCCAGGTATTATCGTTGCCGATGTGGCGGCGCTCGCCGCTGAAGAAGAACGATGCATGCTTGCTGATGGCTCCGCTCACCGTGCCGTTGAACTGGTAGCTGTAGTACGAAGGCTGGGTCTTGGTAAATGGATTGCCCGTGTTGAAGCTGCTGTCGTTGCCCATGATGAACGCCTGGCCGTGCAGCTTGTCGGTGCCGGGCTTGGTAAAAATCTCGATGCGCCCGTAGCCCAGCTTGTCGAATTCGGCTGAGAACGGGTTCTGGTTGATGCGGATTTCGCGGATGGCAGACTTGGGCGGAAGCTGCCCGCCGGAGAAACCGTCAATGTAAATCTGCCCGCCGTTCGGTCCGGCGGAAGGCCCGGCCAAGGCCGTTAACTCACTCTGTAACTCGTCCGGATCGTCGGAAAGCGCGTCCAGGTCTTTGCCCTTCAGGACGATGGCGCTCACGTTGCCGCCGGCTTCCACGTTCACTCCCGGAGTCTCGTCGGTCACGGTAACATTCTGCTGTTCCACCGCGATTGCCATGGAGATGTCGACGCGCTTGATCTGTCCGGAATTCACAACGATGACCGGAGATTCAAACGGGGCAAATCCGGCGTACTCGGCGCGCACCACGTAGCCGCCGGACTTCAGCCCGCGGATTTCGTACGAACCGCTGGAGTCGGCCTTGGCGCTCCCGATTGCCTTTCCGTCTGCCGTCATCACCGTGATCTTCGCACCGGGGATCAGCGCGCCGGTCTGGTCGGCCACATGGCCGTGCAGCGTGGCAATGGCAGCCGCGGCGCCGCTCTGGGGCTGTGGAGCGGGTGTTTCCACCGTAGCCGCAGGCGTTTGGCCGGATGCTGCGACGGCAGCAGCCAGCACCGCCGCAATCACACAATGTATAGAACCATGAATTCGCAAATGCACGTTTGTCTCGTCCTTCTTCAACTTGTCCTTTTTTAATTCCAACGCAAGCCCAAAACTTATTGGGTTCCAGCGGCTGCCTCCGCGCCTCCGCCACCCATGCTCCAGTTGGAAAGCAGGTTGGCGACTTGCGGCGCTTCCAGCAGCGGTTCCACGCCGGCAAGCAGGGTTACGGCGTTCACATTCTCTGTCCCCTCTGAGGCCACCAGCATCACGGCTTCGCCCTTGTTCAGGTCGGCGAGCTTGATGGCCGGCGCATAGCTCAGCATGCGCTGCATATCGGGCGGCCCGCCGCCTCCCGGACGCCCCTGCCCTCCCGGCCCCTGCCCTCCAGATTGTCCTCCAGATCCTCCAGATTGTCCGCCCGGCCCACCGGCGCCGCCGTTCTGACCGCGCGCCTGCCCGCCTGCGGGCTGTCCACCACCGCTTCCGTTTCGCGCTCCGCCCGCTGCAATCGTTCCCCCCGGCAGGTTGCCCTTCAGGGCCATCGCCAGCATCTGCGCCATGCGCTCCGGCAGCCGCCGCATTTGCACATCGGGAGCAATGTGGATCGTGACCGGCTTCTTCGTCATCAGGTCTTTCACCGTTATCGTTGAGCTCGCCGGGTCCACCTGCGTGATCAGCCCCGCCACATTTCTGAAGGTTCCTGACACCGCTTCGTCCGCGGCAATCTGGCTGCCGTCGGCGTTCTTGGTCCCGCGTGCCCGGAACTGGTCCCCGGGCTTGATCGCGTCAATCGCTCCCGGCTTGGCATCGTCGAAGCGGACAGAGTCGGGAGCATAGCGCAGCAGCACGGTCGATTTGGTCGTATTCACCGTCACCGTCTTCATCGTCGGACCTGCGCCGGTGGTCAGCACGATCGCGCCGCTTGCCGGATCAATGCTCTTCACCAGTCCCGCCACGCCGCGCTGCCAGGCTTCCTGGTCCTTCTGCTGCTTTTGTGCCACGTCGGCCTTCTTCATTGCGACGATCAGCGAGGCCTGTGGCGTGGACGCGCTGGGATCGAGCTGCACCAGAACGCGATCGCCAACGGCAAGATCCCCCAGCGCGATCGCGGCGGCATCGCTCAGCTTCTGCCCCGGCTCCAGCCGCTTGATGCTCGCGCCATCAGGCACCGTCACTTGTTTCTGGTCGCCGGCGTCGGTCTTCACCGTCAGGCTGTTTCCGCTGATCGTCGTGATCGCCCCGATGAAGCGCGGCGCCTGTGCCAACGCCATCGCCGGCGCAAGAACGGCAACGGCTGCGAGCATCCACAACTTTTTCCACGGGGATCCCGTTTTCGTTATCTCCATCATTGTTTTACGGCCCTTCCTGCTTCAGGGTAGAAAGCGAGTCTCCATTTGGGGTAGACGGATGATGTAGGCAAAAGGACGACAGCAGGCGGCCACCCGGACGCAAATGCAGCCCCGGCTCTTAACGCAATAAGAATCCGCATCTTAACGGCGAATTCCGTGTCCCATTTCTTAAGCCAGGCTTAAGGTTCGGAGCACTTCGCGGACATGAGATTACGAGCCGAGCTCGCGCGCCCTTCAGGGCTCGAGTTCCGCCGTCTCAAGAAATAAGAAGCTGCCAGAGCAAAAATGCGCAGCCCCCGCAACGGCTCCAGCGCAATCTACACATGCGTCACCGACCCCAGCACCACCGCGCGCCCGGCCCCCGTCGCCGCAGGCAAATTGCCCGGCCTGCGATGCCACGTCATCCACGCCAGCAGCGCGAACGCCGCCGCCTCCTTGGCCTCTTCCGGCAGCCCAAAATCCGCGCTCGTCGTCACCGCGCATCCCCGCTTCTCCAGCCACATGCGCAGCATACTCATCAGCGAACCATTCCGCGCGCCGCCGCCGGAGACGATGAAATCCACCGGCTTGCTCTTCATCCGCGGCCCAACATAACGCAAATAGCTCTGCCCGATGGTCGACGCGGTCAGCGCCGTCGCCGTCGCCAGCGCATCCTCGGCCTTCGCGCTCCAACGTCGGCATGAACGCAGAAACTCCGCAGCGTACTCCGCGCCAAACTGCTCGCGACCAGCGGACTTCGGTGGCGGCAGCTTGTAAAACGGATGACGCACTTCCTGCTTCAATGCCTCTTCAATGATCTTTCCGCGCCCCGCCGCGCGTCCGTCGCGATCGAACCTCTTCCCCAGCAACTCCCCCGCCAGCCAATCCATCACCATATTCCCCGGACCCGTGTCGAACGCCACCACCGCCTCTGGCCCCGCGCCCGCCGCAATCGCGGTCAGGTTCGCGATCCCGCCAATATTCTGCAGCACCCGCCCGCGCTCGGCATCGGCGAACAGCACGTAATCCAGCAGCGGCACCAGCGGCGCGCCCTGTCCGCCCACCGCCATGTCCGCCGGCCTGAAATTCGACACCACCGGCACGCCCATCTCCGCCGCCAGCAGCGCCGGCTCGCCCGCCTGCCACGTGCAAGCAAAGCTCTTTCCCGCAAACGCCTCGGCCTTCCCCTGGTGATACAGCGTCTGTCCGTGGCACCCGATCAACTCCAACCGCGCGCCATGCTTCTCCGCCGTTGCCCGCACCGCGCGCGCGTACTCCATCCCCAGCCGCCAGTTCAGCCGCGCCAACTCGGCAGTCGACGTGCGTTCCGCATTCATCGCCGCCAGCACCGCGCGCCGCAGCGCGGCAGGATACGGAAACGCCTCATGCGCCAGCAGCGTTAACTTCGGCTTCTCGAATGCGGGATGTTCCCCCTCGTCTCTGTGCCCCATCCATGCGCGCTTCTTGCGCATGGGTGGGAAGCCGATCCCTTCGTTAACTGGGTGCTCCACCTTCGCCGCGTCTTTGTTTTTGCGGCTAAGGTGGGAAGGCGGCCCAATCCGCACCAGCGCCACATCGATCCCATCCGCGGAAGTCCCGCTCATCACCCCGGCCACTGTCATCGCGCGCTCCGGCCCGCTCATGTCCGCTCCGCAGGCGACGTGGCCCGCGCCTCTACTTCCTGCGCGCTCGCAATCGCCGCAACCTGCTCGCGGAATCGCCCGATCTCGTCTCTCAGTTTTTCAAGCTGCTTCGCAGTCAGCGCCTTCGCCACGCCACCCGCCCGGCCCGCGCCGCCAGCATAGAGCCGCGCCCGCTTGCGCTCGCAACTCCGCGCCCGCTCCAGCAGCAGCGTGCGGAATGCCGCCGACCGCTCCGCCTCGTTGATCAGCGCTTCAAAACTGCGCAGGATCAGTTCCGCGCTGTGGCAGATCTCCAGCAGATCGGTCCCCACGCGCACTGCCTCCACTGCCGCATCTTCCACGGGAAGAAACTTCAGAATTCCGCCCATCTCCAGATCGTCGGAGAGGATGATGCCCTTGTAGCCGATCCGCTCGCGCAGCACCTTCGTGATCCAGAACCGCGACGCGCTCGCCGGCGCCATCCCGCCCTTCGTATTCGGAAACGCCGCGTGGTTGGTCATGATCATGGGCATGGCCGCGTGGAGCGCGCGGTACGGCGCCAGGTCCTCTTCCCAAATCTGTTTCCAGGTTCGATGAATCGCCGGCGTAACAAAGTGTGTATCGCCCTCCGCGCCGCCCAGCCCCGGAAAATGCTTCCCGCAACCGGCCACGCCCTGCGCCTCGAGCCCGCGCAAAAACTCCCGCGCAAACTCCGTCACTTGCTCCGGGTCCGCCGCCGGCGCGCGCGTCCCCATCACCTCAATCGATTCCGGCAGCACCAAATCCACCACCGGCGCCAGCGTGGTATTAAACCCGAACGCCCGCACCGCCCGCGCCACCAGCTCCCCATGCACCCGCGCCAGGTTCTTGCCTTTGCTTTTCTTTCTGTCATTCCCGTAGGGAATCTGCTTTGAAGCGTCCCCGCCGGGTGCCCCACCCGCCAACGAAAACTGTGCCCCATCCATGCGCGTTTTTTGCGCATGGGTGGGATGGACGAACGGGTGCCCCCGGTCCCTCGCACTTGGGGACCGGGGAGACGACGCCGAACAAACCGCCTGCGCCGAAGGCATGGCGGCAATCGCATCCCTCAGCCGGTTCACCGTCCCGCCTTCCACATCCACGCAGCGCACCGCATGCAACGCGCCCAGCCCCGTAGCTTCTTCCAGCAGCAGGCGCGTCTGCTCCGCATCCACAATGTTTCGCCGGAAAAGAATCACTCCGCCCGGCCGCACCAGCCGCAGCCACGCGCGCTCCAGACCGGTCAGCTCCGCGCCTCCCAGCCCCACCACCAGCAAACTTCCCGCCGCCCGCCGCAAACTTCCGCTCATCTCCACTCCAGCGTCAAATTGGTAATAGGCCACAAGCCACTAGCCGTAGCTAGTAGCTAGAAGCTAGACGTAAGAAGCTACCGGCTACGCTACAAGCTACCGGCTACAGGCTAACCGCTAACTACGCTTCAGCTCTTGCTTTAACTCCTCAAGCAAATTCAACGCCTGCAGCGGCGTCAATGCATTCACATCCACTTCCTCAATCCGATCCACAATCCTCTGCGACAGCGGCGTGAAAATCGTCATCTGCATCGGCTCCGGTTCCGTCTCCACCTTCACGCTTTGCCGCTCCTGCTTTTCGTGCTGCCGCAGCACGTGCCGTGCCCGGTCAATCACCGCCGGGGGCAGCCCGGCCAGTTTCGCCACTTCAATCCCGTAGCTCTTGCTCGCCGCGCCCGGCTCAATCGAGTGCAGAAACACAATACCGCCCGCGCCTTCCTTCACGCCCACACGCAGGTTGCGCATCCGCGGCAGCTTCTCCGCCAGCATGGTCAGCTCGTGGTAGTGCGTGGCAAACAGCGTCCGCGCCCCCGTCTCCGCGTGCAGGTATTCCACCGTGGCCCATGCCAGGCTCAGCCCGTCGAACGTCGCCGTGCCGCGCCCCATCTCGTCCAGCAGGATCAGCGACTGCCGCGACGCCGTGTTCAGGATCGTAGCCGTCTCCGTCATCTCCACCATGAAGGTCGACCGTCCCCGCGCTACGTTGTCGCTTGCGCCGATCCGCGTATAGATCCGATCCGCGAGTCCCAGCCGCAAACTGTCCGCCGGCACAAAGCAGCCCATCTGCGCCATCAGCACCAGCATCGCCGCCGTGCGCAGATACGTGCTCTTGCCGCCCATGTTCGGCCCCGTAATCAGCAGCAGGCTCGGGCCCTGCTCGCCCGCGCTCAGGAAGATATCGTTGGCGATGAACCGCCCATCGCGTGTCTCCTCCATCCATTGCTCGATCACCGGATGCCTTGCGGCGACAGCTTCCAGCACCGGCTCGGCCTCGAGCTTCGGCCGCACATACCGCCGCCCCGCCGCCAGGTGCGCAAAGCACGCCAGCAGATCCGCTTCCGCCACAGCCAGAGCCGCGCGCCGGATCCGCCCCGCCGCATCCAGCACAAATCGTCGCAGCTCCGCCAAAATCCGCTTCTCGATTTCAATCGAGCGATCGTGCGCGGTCAGAATCTTTACCTCGTATTCCTTCAGCTCCGGTGTCGTAAACCGCTCCGCATTCACCAGCGTCTGCTTGCGCTCGTAGTCCGCCGGCGCAAGACTCAAGTTAGACTTAGTAATCTCGATGTAATACCCAAACACCGAGTTATAGCGCACCTTCAGCGATCCAATCCCCGTCCGCTGCCGCTCGCGTTCTTCAATCGCCGCAATCGACTGGCGCCCGGTGGTCGAAATCGTCCGCAGCTCGTCCAACTCCGCGTCAACTCCGCTCGCAATCGCTCCGCCATCCGCCATGGTTAGTGGAGGCTCGGCCACCAGCGTCGTAGCCACCTGTGCCGTCACATCCATCAGCGTGTCCATGCGCGCGGCAATCTGGCGCCACTGCGGCGCACGCATCGCATCAATTGCTGTCTTCAAGCCCGGCAGCCGCGCCAGGCTTGCGGCCAGCGCCCGCACATCGCGCGGCCCCGCCGAGTCCAGGCTCAGCCGCGCCAATAATCTCTCCAAATCCAGAATGCCGCTGAACGCCCGCCGAATCTCTTCGCGCCGCATCAGGTCCCCGGCCGCTTCGCCCACCGCCTCGTACCGCGCTTCAATCGCATCGCGGTTCAGCAGCGGCCGCAGGATAGTGGCCCGCAGCAGCCGCTTGCCCATCGGTGTCAGGCAAGCATCCAGCGTATGAAACAAGGTCGCCCGATCGTCCTGCCCGCCAAACAGCGGCTCCACCAGTTCCAGGTTCCTCACCGTCACCTGGTCCAGTTCCAGCGCTTCGGAGTGCTCCTGGAACTTCAGCGAATCGATGTGCAGGGCCTCGTTCTTCTGCGTCGTGCGCACGTAATGCAGCACCGCTCCCGCCGCCACCGCCGCCGCATCGTGCCCGGTCAGCCCGAACCCTTCCAGCGACTTCACCTTCAGTTGCCGCTCCACCAGCGGCGCGGCAAAGTCGTGCGTCCACACCCAATCTTCTACGCGTGTCCGCGCCGCCACGCGCTCCAGCCCCGGGGGTACCTCCGCTGAAACCGCCAGCAGCACCTCTCTCGCCCCAGCCATCAAAATCGCGTCCACAGCCTGCGCCCGCGCGCCGGCTCCAACAAACTCCGCAGTCCGAAACTCCCCCGTAGAAACATCCAGCAACGCCACCGCACACGTCGCGTAAGGTACGGACTTCAGTCCGTACGTCCGGGTACCTGAAATGGGTTGGGCTTTAGCCCCTGAGGGATGCTTCTCTGCGTGGTCCTCGTGGCTTTGAAGGGGCACGGCTTCAGCCGTGCCGATCAGGCCACCCTGGAATGCCTGGGCTTTAGCCCCTGCGGCATGCTTCTCTGCGTGGTCCTCGTAGCTTTGAAGGGGCACGGCTTTAGCCGTGCCGATCAGGCCACCCTGAAATGCCTGGGCTTTAGCCCCTGAGGGATGCTTCGGCGAACTCGCCTCAAAATACGCAGCCAGAAAATTGTTCTGCTCCTGCCCGAGCGCCGCGTCCATCGCCGTCCCCGGAGACAGCACTCGGATCACTTCGCGCTTCACAATTTTCTTGGTGAGCTTGGGGTCCTCCATCTGCTCGCAGATCGCAATGCGGAATCCCTTGCGGAGAAGCCGCGTCAGGTACGTCTCGACCGAATGATAGGGCACCCCGCACATCGGCATCTGTCGCTCTCTGTCCCGCGCCGTCAGCGTAAGCTGCAGCTCGCGGCTCGCCGTCACCGCGTCGTCATAGAAAAGCTCGTAGAAATCCCCCATTCGGAAAAACAGCAGCGCATCGGGGTTCTCCCGCTTGGCCGCCGACCACTGCCGCATGAACGGTGTAAGCTCGGCCGGCTTTTCTGCCGGCGGCGCCTGCGTAGGCAAGGGAAGCAGTTCCGCCCGGCCCTCCGGTCCGGTTGCTACCTCCGGCTCCGCCAGCGCCTGTGGCTCAGACTCGGATTGATCGTCTCGGATCACGCTGCCTCTCAGACTATCGTGATCGCCTCCCCGGAGGGCACGGCCGCCGATGGCGTCGGTCTCAAGCCGGCCACCTCCACCGCCCGGACCGACGGACCAACACGTCTGCAATCTGTGCGGATCTTCTCAGAACCGGCCGTCTCACGATTTTCGTGATCCAAATCACGCTTCGGGTTCGCCCAGTCCTCCGCTGTACCCGGTAACCTGGCCCAGGTTGTGTCAGACGGGTGTTACAACTCCAGCCGAGTTGCACCAGACGGGTGTTACAACTACCCCCTAGTTGTCTCACGATATTTGTGATTCATCTCACTTTTTGCCCGCCGGAACAGCCTCAGGCCAACCCTTTTGCCCCCCGTGGCCGGTAGCGTGATTTGAATCACAGTATACTGATTGGTTACGGCTTAACCTGAACAACGGAATGGTCTTACTTTGGCTTAGAGTCGCGGCAATTCTTTACGCGGGCGCGAGTATCGCGATCTTCCCCGCCGTCCTGCACAACCGCGAGCGCTGGCGTTCTATCTGCATCCATCTAGGCGGCTTAGCCGTCTTCTTCCACTTCGTATCCGTGGTAGAAATGCTCGCCCTCGCGCATCGCTGGCTGCCCGTAGGCGTGCGCGAAGTCGAATCCCTCCTCGGCCTTGTCGTCGCCGGCCTCTTCTTCCTCGTCTGGTGGCTCTACGGAGCCATATCGCTAGGCGTCTTCGCCCTCCCCATCACCTTCTTCATCGTCTTCGTCCCCTCGCTCGGAATGCAAAAATACGTCTTCCCAAGTTATGGCGTAAGAATGAGTTGGCTCGTGGCGCACGTGCTGGCTTTGATGGCTGCTTATGCTGCGCTTGGGTTCAGCATCCTGGCTTCCGGCCTGTACCTTATGCAGGAACGCCGCATCAAGACCAAGTTGAAGCCGGGTGAAAAAACGTGGGGGTCGTCGCTGGAATGGCTGCCGCCGCTCGACACGCTGGAGCGCATCGCGCACGCCACGCTGCTCTTCGGCTTTCCCTGCATGACGGTCGGCCTCATCATCGGCTCGGTGCTGGTGCAGGAAACCGACCTTGGCGCCGCATACTTCCGAGACCCCAAGATCCTGGCTTCGTTCGTCATGTGGATTGCCTATGTAATGCTTCTGGTCTGGCGCAGCCGTTCGGGCCTGCGCGGCCGCAAAGCCGCCTATCTCTCGGGCCTGGTTTTTCTGGTGATGATGGCCGTCTGGGCCGCCAATCATTTCAGCGCTGTGCACAGGTACGGCGCCCCATGACCCTCACCGTGCTTGGCGTCAATCACAAGACCGCCCCCATCGGGCTGCGAGAGCGGATCGCCATCTCGCGCGACGAGCTTCCACGGGTCACGAACGCACTTGCCGCCCTCCCCGGCGTAACCGAGTGCATGATTGTCTCCACCTGCAACCGGGTGGAACTGATCGCGGCCGTCGACTCGGCGCAGACAGACCTGAGTTCGTTTCTCAGCGCACAGTTCGGTCTTGATCCAGCCTCCCTTGCCTCGCATCTTTACCAGCACCGCGACCAGGAAGCGGTCCGCCACGTCTTCCGGGTGGCGTCCAGCCTGGACTCCATGGTTGTGGGCGAACCGCAGATCCTGGGCCAGGTGAAGGAGGCATTCTCTATCGCGCGCGAGACCGGCACGGTCGGCTCGGAGCTCGAGCACCTGATGCAGAGCGCGTTCTCCGCCGCCAAGCGCGTCCGTACGGAAACCGAGATCGGCTCCAGTTCCGTCTCCATCGCTTCGGTTGCGGTGGAACTGGCGCGTAAAATCTTCGGCTCGCTGAACGGCCGCACCGTGTTCCTGGTGGGCGCGGGAAAGATGAGTGAGCTTGCTGCCCGCCACCTGGTCCAGCAGGGCGCCGGCTCCATTCTGGTTACAAACCGCACCCTGGAGCGCGCGCGGAGGATGGCCGAGCCTTTCAACGGGCGCGTGATCCCATTCGAGCAGCTCTATGAGCATGCTGCCGAGGCCGACATCGTCATCACGTCCACCGGCGCGCCGCATCATATCTTCCGCCGCGAGCACTGCCAGGCCTTCCTGCACAAGCGCCGCAACCGCCCCATGTTCTTCATTGACATCGCCGTTCCCCGCGACGTCGACCCCGCGGCGAACAAGATCGAAGGCCTGTTCGTTTACGACATCGACGATCTGCAGCAAGTGGCCGCCGCGCATATTGCCGAGCGCAACCGCTCCGCCGGCGACGCCGAAGCACTCGTCGAGTCGGAAGTCACCCGATTCCATCAGCGACGGCGCGCGGTCAACGTGGCGCCGGCTATTGTCGCTCTCCAGCGCCAGGCCGAGGAGCTACGCCAGACGGAACTACGCCGCATCCAGGCCCGGCTCGGCGCGCTCACGCCGGATCAGGCTGCCGCCGTGGAAGCCCTGACTCGCGGCCTGGTCAACAAATTCCTTCATCAGCCCATGCAGGCGCTGAAGCAGGCCGCCCGCGAGAATGACTCGTCGCGCGTCGACGCGCTCTGCGAAGCGTGGTCGCTGCCGTCCGTCTCCGCCGGCCCCGAGCCTGTACCCGATTCCGTGCCGGCCGAACCGGCCCAATCCGCCGAGCCTCATCCGCCGGCCAGAATGGCAGGCCGTCGATGAACCTCCGCATAGGAAGCCGCGGCTCCCAGCTTGCCCTGTGGCAGGCCAATCACATCGCGCATCTGCTGCGTACGCAGGGGCACGAAGTCGAAATCGAGATCATCAAGACTACCGGCGACCGGCTTCAGGAAGTCACCTTTGCGCAAGTCGGATCCAAGGGCATGTTCACGAAAGAGATCGAGGATGCGCTGGCCGCCGGCAAGGTCGATTTGGCTGTCCACTCGCTGAAGGATCTGCCCACAGAGCTTCCCGAGCCGTTTGCGTTGGCTGCTACGCCGCCTCGGGTCGATCCGCGCGACGCCCTCGTCTCAGTGAGTTATAAGAGCCTTGCGGAACTGCCCCAGGGCGCCCGTGTGGGCACCAGCAGCCAGCGGCGGCGCGCCCAGCTCAAGGCGATCCGGCCTGACATTCAGGCGGAGGAGTTTCGCGGCAACGTGGATACGCGCCTGCGCAAGCTCTCCGAAGGCCAGGTGGACGCGATCCTTCTGGCTGCCGCCGGGCTCGACCGCCTGGGCCGGACCGATTGGGTCCGCGAGCGGCTGAATCCCGCCGACTTCTGTCCCGCCGCCGGACAGGGCTCGCTCGGCATCGAAACCCGCCGCGACGATGAGGCGACGATTTCCGCACTGGACTTCCTTGACCATGCCGACACGCGCTATGCCGTGACAGCCGAGAGGGCCGCTCTCGCCGCGCTCGGAGGAGGGTGCCAGGTGCCCATCGGCATTCATTGCCGACCGATGGTGGCGGGAGATGTGGTTGAGATTTTCGGTGTGGTTGCCGATCCTGGAAGCGGCCGGACTATCCGCGTCCATCATCATGCTCCGCGCTCTTCCACGGATCCCGAGGTGCTGGGCCAGCATGCGGCACACCTGCTCCTCGAGTCCGGCGCCGGAGCGCTGCTCGAATCCGCAGCGAGTACACCCCCGGCATCTGCGTAAGCAAGTACGGCTGTGGCGTTGCCGCAGACTGCAAGACACGAAAGGCCGGAGACTTGTCTCCGGCCTGCGATGTTGCTTCAACGGAACTCATCCTGATTGAGGGAATGGGGCACAGCCTGGCGCCCGGCCTTCGGCCTGTCCTGGCGGCCCAAATCGCCGATTTCATCTGGCGCGTGGAGGGGCGTCAAAGCTAGAATTCAGCGGTCATGACGCGAGCCAGGATTGAATCGATCTCACCTTCCTTAATCGTGAGCAACGTGACGCAGACGATTGCGTTTTATCGCGAGAAGCTTGGATTTGAGACGATGTATGAGCAACCGGAGGGTGATCCCTTCTTTGCCATCGTTCGTCGCGACGGAGTGATGATCTTCCTGAAGGCCCATGGGAGTGTTGAGCCGATGCCGAACTGCTCGCGTCATCCCTGGATAAAATGGGACGCCTACGTTTATGTGCCCGACCCGGATGCCCTTGCCGCTGAATTTGCCGGCAACGGCCTCGAGTTTCACAAACCGCTGACGATCACGTCCGAAAACTTGCGTGGCTTCGAGGTTCGCGATCCGGATGGCTACGTATTGTTCTTTGGGCGGCCGTACCAGGAGCGGATTTTGTAACAATGAATCGAAATAAGCGATTCCGACGGTAATGGCGGCGCGGCGTTGCGACGGATCGAACACCGTTGGGTTCTTTCCGCGGGTTTCTTTGTTTTCCTGGTGCTGAGGTTGAGGAAGTTTTCTCTCGGCCATGCAATCGATGTTGTGACGCGCCACCCATAATCTCTGTGATCCCTGGCACATGGATCGGTGTCGATCAATCCATGCTGTCCCTGGGCTGCATCCGCGCCCGGCCGCGGCGCTGGCTCTGTCATAATCGCTCCACGAAGTCTTCGAGAGTTTCCGTGTCCGCAAACCAGCCCATCATCGACAACATCCGCACGAGCTACGACCGCGTGGCCGACGCCTACGCCGCTGCCATCTTCGATGAGCTGAAGGACAAGCCGTTCGACCGCGACGTTCTCCAGCGATTTGCGCGCGAGACCGGGGGCGGCACGGTCTGCGATCTGGGCTGCGGCCCCGGGCAAGTCGCGCGCTTCCTGCAAGAGGCCGGCGCGAATGTCTTCGGACTCGACCTCTCATCGGGCATGGTGGCGGAAGCGCGCCGCCTCAATCCCGGCATCGAATTCCGCGAGGGCGATATGTTATCCCTCCCTCTGGCCGATGCCTCGCTCGCCGGCATCACGGCGTTCTACGCCATCGTGAATCTGCCCGCCGGTCTTCGTCCGCAAGTGTTCCGCGAAATGGCGCGCGTCCTCCAGCCCGGCGGCCTTCTGCTGCTCACCTTTCACATTGGCGGCGAAGTTCTCGGCGTCAAGGAGCTTTGGGGCAGGCCGATCACGATGGACTTCTACACGCTCGATCGGGCGGCCATCCTTGGCGAACTGGAAGCCGCGTGCTTCGTTATCGAGGAGTGCCTTGAGCGCGGTCCCTACCCGCCTCCGGTGGAGCACCAGAGCCGCCGCGCCTACGTCTTTGCGCGCAAGCCATCCCGCCCGTCCCATCCCGCCTAAACAACAGCGCGTCCGGAAACTGTCCGCCATGCAGTTCTGCGGCAGTGTATCTGCATCCAAGCCGGGGGAAGGGAACTGACTGACTCCATGGGTAAATCATGCTTCACCCGCCGCGATGTGCTGAAGATGGGAGCCGCTGCCGGGGCCGGATCGGCACTTGCCGGCTGCGGCGCCGCGCACCAGATTTCCAGCGCGCTCAGCGGCTGCGCCAAAATCACTGACATCGATACCGTTGTCATCCTCATCCAGGAAAACCGGTCGTTTGACCACTACTTCGGAAGCTACAAGGGCGTTCGCGGCTTCAATGACCAGAGCGCCGCATTTCAGCAGCCGTATCCGGGCAACGCCAGCAATGCGCCGGCGGGCGTCCTGCTGCCGTTCCACCTGGACATGAGCAAGACCAACGCCGCCTGCACCCACGACATCAGCCACGACTGGGTGCCGCAGCACCAAAGCTGGAACAACGGCGCCATGAACGGCTTCGTCACCTCGCGCATCCCCATCAACGCCACTGACGCCGTGATGACGATGGGCTACTACACGCGCGCGGATCTGCCCTTCTACTACGCCGTGGCCGATGCGTTCACGCTCTGCGACAATTACTGCTGCCCGGTTATCGGTCCTAGCGATCCCAACCGCCTGTATACGATGGCCGCGTCGCTCGACCCCGACGGGACCCACGGCGGGCCGCTGCTTGAGTCGCTCGTCTTTGGGAATCGCCAGCCATTCTTTGGAAAGCTGACTCTGACCACCATGCCGGAGCAGTTGCAGACCCGCGGCATCTCGTGGAAGGTCTACGGTTCGCCCGACCAGAACATTCTCGGCGGCGCATTTTCCGACAACATCCTTTCGTACTTCAAGAATTTCCAGGACCCGTCGTCGGAGCTTTACCAGAACGCTTTCACGCCGCAGTTTCCCACGGACTTCATCTCGGACGCCGCCAGCGGAAATCTTCCGCAGGTTTCGTGGATTCTGGCTTCGCTCGTGGACTCGGATCATCCGCCGGCGCCCGCGACGCTGGGCGAAACTACCCTGTCTCTGATCGTGCGGGCGCTCATGGCGAATCCGATTGCGTGGGCGAAGACCGCGCTGTTTGTCACCTACGACGAAAACGGTGGGTTCTTCGATCACGTGCCGCCTGTGACGGCGCCTCCAGGCACTCCCGGCGAATACGTGACCGCGCCCAGCGTGCCGGATGCGTCGGCTGAGGGCGGTATCGGCGGGCCGATTGGGCTCGGGTTCCGTGTGCCCTGCATGATTATTGCGCCGTTCAGCCGCGGAGGGTTCGTTTCGTCAGACTTGTTCGACCACACGTCCATCCTGCGCTTCCTTGAGACGCGCTTTGGCGCTGAGGCGCCGAACCTCTCCGCGTGGCGCCGCCAGACTGTGGGCGACATGACCAGCGCGTTTAACTTCACCAAACCCGATTACTCGATTCCGAGCCTGCCCTCGACCACGTCCGCGTTGCAGAGCGAGCTCACCGAGTGCCTCAACAACCTGGCCGGCTTCGAGCCGTACGCTTTGCCGTCGCCTCAGCAGATGCCCACGCAGGAAGCCGGCACGCCGACTCGCCCCAGCGGCACGTGCTGAGTCTTCCGCGGATGCTGCGGTGGCGCGGGGAAGGCAAGCGAGCGCGACTATTTCCGGATGGCGTTCTCGAAGAGCGAATGCGTGCTTTGGGAAACGCTTGCATTCTGCTGGTCGACGAGGGACTGCGCCATTTCCTTTTGCCGCGCCGTCATCACGCCTGCAACTTCTTTCATGCGGCGGGCGGCCAGGGAATCCCCCGTCGATGCGGCACGGCTATACCACACGTAGGCGCTGACGTAGTCGAGCGGGACGCCTCTGCCGATGTAGTAGAGAGTGGCCAGGTTGTATTCGCCGCGAGGCGCGCCGTGCCGCGCCGCTGCCTGATACCAGGCCGCGGCCTGTCCGTAATCCTTCTCCACGCCTGAGCCGTCTTCGTACATCACTCCGAGGTTGTTCTCCGCTTCGGCCAGTCCATTGGCGATCGCTCTCCGGTACCACGTGAGCGCCTGGGAGAAATCCTGCGTTACGCCCAGTCCGTGATGGTACAGCGAGCCAAGATTGTTCTCGGCCGGTGCGTAGCCCTGTTCCGCCGACATGCGGTACCACTTTGCCCCTTCCGAATCGTCATGCGGAAGCCCGCCGCGGCCCTGGTGATATCCATTGCCCAGCTGGCATTGCGCCTCGGCGTCTCCGTGCTCCGCTGCCGCGCGATACCACGTCATGGCCTGGTGCGGATCGGCAGGCACCGCCCATCCCTTCTCGAAAAACAGCCCCAGTTTCTCTTCCGCCGCAGCGAATCCGTGTTCCGCCGCGGACCGAAAGTAGCCCAGGGCTCTTGCATAGTCCTGCGGGACCCCGAATCCATTTTCGTAGAAGACGCCGAGGTTGAACTGAGCCGGAACAAATCCGGCGGCAGCGGCCCTGCCGACCCACAGGACTGCTTCTTCCTTGTCGGCAGTGATTCCTGTGCCGAAGGCGTACGCATATCCCAGGTCGTTCTCCGCTGACGGATCCCCCTGTTGCGCTGCGCGTCTCAGCTCCGCGATATCCGCGGGCGTAGTGCTTTTGTCCTCGCTTCCCTCTTGGAAAACCACGAATTCGTGGCCGCGCTCGGTACGCGTCCGGGATCCCTGAGCTGATAATTGCGGCGCCGCTTGAAAAAGAAAAATGATTGCTGCTGAAACCGTGACGATGGAGCCCTTCATGGCGTTCCCCTGCGATTCGGATAGATGCCGAATCCTACCGCAGGGGAATAATATTTACAAGAATTTAATATTTACAGGATTGACATTGTAACAATGCGCTGGATTCAAGAGGGTGTGATGACCGCTTGACGCTGCGCACGTTCGACGGCTGCTCTTCCTGTAAAGTGAAGAGTGCACCCTTCCGATGCGCCGCTGTTGAATGCCCCGGTCCAATCCGCCGATCTCGATGGCCTGCTCCGGTCAGTTTTCGGATTCAGAGGTTTTCGCATCAATCAGGAAGATGTTTGCCGGGCTGCCATTGCCGGCCGCGACCTGCTGCTCGTCATGCCGACGGGCTCCGGCAAGTCGCTCTGTTACCAGCTTCCCGCTCTAGCGCGCGGGGGCACAGCGCTGGTTATCTCGCCGCTGATTGCGCTTATGGAGGACCAGGTGGCCAAGCTGGCTGCGCTCGGCCTGCGCGTGGCCCGCATCCATTCCGGCCTCGACCGCGGGGCCTCGCGCCAGACCTGCATCGAGTATCTGAACGGCGCCCTCCAGTTCCTGTTCATTGCGCCCGAACGCCTGCGTGTGCCTGGTTTCCCTGAGATGCTGGCCAAGCGCCGCCTCGCCCTCATCGCCATCGACGAGGCGCACTGCATCTCGCAATGGGGTCACGATTTCCGTCCCGATTACCGCATGCTCGGCCAGCATCTGCCGCAGCTGCGCGACGAGGCCAGGCCCGCCCCCGTCCTCGCGCTCACGGCGACGGCTACGCCGACCGTGCAGGCCGATATCATCGCGCAGCTCGGGCTGGTTAGCCCCGCCAAATTCATCCACGGCTTTCGGCGCGAAAACCTTGCCATCGAAGTGGTCGAGGTTCCGGTCCCCATGCGTGCCGGAATCGTCTGCGGCATTCTGCGCGATCCCACGCGGCGTCCTGCCATCGTATATGCAACGTCGCGCAAGCAATCGGAGGCGCTGGCTGCGGAACTGTCCGCCCAGGTGCGTGCCGCTGCCTACCACGCGGGCCTTGACGCCCAGACACGCGAGCGCGTGCAGACCGCGTTCCAATCCAATGAACTTGAAGTCGTCGTCGCCACTATCGCATTCGGAATGGGCATCGACAAGCCGAACATCCGCACCATCCTCCATGCCGGCCTGCCCGCTACGCTCGAAGGCTATTACCAGGAGATCGGCCGCGCCGGCCGCGACGGGCTCCCCAGCCGCACCATCCTGATGCACAGCTACGCCGACCAGAGAACGCAGGACTATCTCTACAACCTCAACTACCCGCCGGCGCAGCATCTTGACGAGGTTTACGCGCTGCTCGGCGAGGAGGCGCAATCCATCGAGGAACTGCGCGAGCGCTCAAAGCTGAGCGAAGAGGCCTGCGACAAGGCGCTCGAGAAGCTGCAGATTCACGGCGGCGCGCGCGTCGATTTCGCCGGCAACGCCACCCGCGGCGGGCCCGGCTGGAAGAAGACCTACTCGGTGCAGGCGCAGTACCGCATGGAGCAGTTTGAAAAAGTCGTCCGCTTCACTGAGGCGCAGGAATGCCGCATGACGCTTCTGGTGCGCCACTTCGGCGACGAAGCCGACGCAGGCCGCACGTGCGGGTGTTGCGACGCGTGCGATCCGGCCGCGGCGGTGCTTCGCTTGTTCCGCCGAGCAACAGCGCTTGAGCGGACCCGGGTACTGGATGTTGTCGACGCACTGCGCGCCGCAGCCTACAAGACGCCCAAAGGCCTTCGCACCGAACTGCGCTGGGCCGAGTCAATGGATTGGCGCGAATTCGACGAACTGCTCAGTGCGATGCTCCGCGCCGGCCTCATCGCGGTGGAGGAAGCGCAGTTCGAGAAGGACGGCCGCGTCATCCCGTACCGCAAGATCAGCCTTACCGATGCCGGCTTCCGCACACAGCCCAATACTCCTCTGGAGCTGCTCTTCAACGATGGCGTCGCGCCCGAATTCGCGTCTGCACTGCCGCCCCGTTCCCGGAAGACATCGAAGCAATTGCCGCTGGAGAACGCCGCATCCAGGCTGCCTGAACCAACGGGGCGTACGTCATCTTCAGCTCCGGCACGTTTGTCTGCGGCGCCTGCTTCGCCCACGGAGCTTCCATCGCGCAACCGGGCCACCCTGCCCGCGGTCGCGCTCACTCCCGCTGGCGCCGCTCTGGCGGAGCGACTCAGAGCATGGCGTACCGCCGAAGCCAAACGCCTCGGTGTGCCTGCCTACACGGTCCTGCATGATCGCACTCTTCACGGGATCGCTGCCACGCGCCCCTCCACGCCGCATCAGCTTCTGGCCATTGAGGGCATGGGCCCGTCGAAAGTGGGCCGCTTCGGCGCAGCCATTCTCGAGCTCTGCGCATCGGGCAACTGATCCTGTTCCGGGGACAACTCTTATGGGGTTCGGCTGCTCCAAGGTCGGGAGGGTTAATCCATGGCCAACCAATCGATCAGCGAAGCCACTCCCGTTCATCACACCGCAAAGGTTCGCCAGAAACTGACCGAACTCGTCGATCACCTGCGCGGGGACGTTGGCAAAGTCAGCGATCCCAGGGCCCAGGCGCTTTTTGAAACCACGGCTGAAGTCCTCCTGGGACTGCGCACCGCGTACGAGCATTTCGAGCAGCGGACTGAAACCGCCTGGAAGCGAGCGAGCTGACCGTTTTTTTTATTGAGGGACGGCTGGGCTTGGTTGCACGGGCGGGCATGCGCAATCCGTGTAGCCGCTCGCGGTCGCGTTCGACAGGGTGCATACATACTGAGGCCAGACCAGGGGCAGCAGAATATCCGGGCGCCCGGTGAGAAAATCGTGCACGTAGCTCTGGCTTGCCGCGCTCTTCCCGGCTCGATCGGCGGCGAATTTTCCCAGGACCCGCCGCACCGCTTCGGCGGAGAAGGACCTCTCGCCGTACACGCGGTCGAAGTCGTAGAGCTCCGCCCACTCGCCCGTTCCAGTCTGGTTCGACGCCGCAAACACCCGGTAGTCGGCCAGCTCTGCCGTTGCAGGATTTACTTCTGCAATCGTGAACGAAGGATTGTTGCCGTTAATGGGCGAGATCGACGAAACCATCTTCACCGCAACTGCCGCTTTGCCTCGTCCACCCATGTCCGCGCCAGAAGCCGCGCCGCTTGCAATCGGCCCCTCCGGCTCCAGCAACTTGATCTCATCTGTGTGGGCGTGCGCAAAGATCGCCAGCCGGATTTCATCGCCCGCGGCCGTCAACTCCCGCGCCAGCTTATCCGTCGCCAGGAACATCACCGGAGGATTTGCCGGGCACTTTACCCCGTGCGA
This sequence comes from Occallatibacter sp., assembly GCA_035552475.1. Taxonomy (GTDB): domain Bacteria; phylum Acidobacteriota; class Terriglobia; order Terriglobales; family Acidobacteriaceae; genus Telmatobacter. Next base: position 85,871 of record DASZLE010000034.1, on the reverse strand, counting down.
CAGCGTCGAGTACGCATCCACGCCCGGCGGAATGTGACCCATCACCCACACGTGCTCCTTCGCCGCTCGTGCCTTATCGAGCTGCTGCCCGAGCCACGCAAGCTCCGCATCGCCCGCCGCCGCATCCGGCTTTCCCGCGCAGGTCGCGTGCCACGGCGAAAGAAACACGTCATTCAGAACCAGCAGCCGCGTATGCTCCACCGGCGCCGGCAGCATCACGCTGTAATAGCCACCCTGCTTGAACGACTTCATTGCCTCCACGCGCTGGCGCTCCGGAACGCTCCGTAAAACGCGCGCGGCGATATCGGACAGGAATGGCCCTCCCTCGTCCAGTTGGTAATCGCCGCAATCGGAGTCGTTGTTTCCCAGTGCGACATAAACGTGCGCGTTCGGCGCCACACTATCCAGTTCCGCAATCACAAACGCGATCATCTTCTCCACGAAAGACCGGTAATCTCCCGTGGCCGCCTGAGGGAACAGCGTTTTATATTTGCAGTCGAACTGGTGCGCCATCAGGTCGCCGCTGACCGAGACAAACCGTATCTCGGCGGCATGCGCGCGCATCTGCGTCAGAGCCGATGCCAGCAGCGGATACGACGTGTCTGTTCCGCGCATGCGGCAGCTTTGCTCCAGCGCCGCAAAGCGCTGCTCGCGGTCCGACGAGGGCGCCGCTTCCAGGATGCTGCGCCAACTACGTTCTGGCGCGGCAACCAGCGCGGCCGCTTTCGCCGGATCCCAGAACGGGTCAAAGTGCACGTCGCTGACAAACAGGGCATGCACCTTTGCTGCGGGCTGCGTTACGCTCGCCCGTGCCGCGCATATCAGCAACATCGCGCAGAACGTAAGCGCAATCCTGCGGGTGGGCTGCCGCCGATCGCGTCCGCTCATATTCGCCGCCATCAGCCTTCTCGATTGGGCGTGCCGAGGACATGAGTCTTCGGTGGCAGCATCACTTCGTCAAATGTCTGGGTGAACATTGCCGCGGCAAAGAAGGCGACCGCGCGCAACGTCTCGCTACCCACGTTTGCCAGGTCGTGCCGAACATTCGCAGGAAGCGCGAAAACACTGCCCGGTCCAACCGGATGCTTGCCGTCTTCCATGAGAAGTTCACCGGTGCCGGCAAGGATGTATTGCGTCTCCTCGGTAGCATCGGTGTGCCAGCCCAGATGCTCACCCGGCTCTATTTCGTAGACGATGGTGGACGATTGGGTCGCTCCACGTCCACCACAGGTTGCGAATGCGCCGGCCCAACGGACTGACTTGTCCTGCGATCCCTGCACATGAGCACGATCGAGTTGCTCTGACGCAACGACTGGCACCATGATCATCCCCTGTCTGACTACTGAGATTGCCCAGCCAAGTTGCCGGGCTTGCCACAGTTCCGCTTTACGCCACGCGCTCGATCGTCACCGACTCCAGCACCACCGGCTTGTGCGGCTTATCCTGCGCGTTGCGCGCCACTTTTGAGATCTTAACGGCCACGTCCTGTCCCTCCACCACCTCGCCGAAGATGGTGTGATTGCCCGTGAGATGGGGCGTAGGCGCAACGGTAATGAAGAACTGGCACCCATTGGTGTTGGGGCCGCTATTCGCCATCGCCAGCTTGCCCGGCTTGTCAAATCTGTGGGGTGAGCCCTTGGTCTCGTCCTGGAAGCGGTAGCCCGGGCCGCCCATTCCGGTGCCTGTCGGATCGCCGCCCTGGATCATGAAATCCGGAATCACGCGATGGAAGATCGTGCCGTCAAACAGCTTGTCGTTCGACTTGGCCCGCGTTCCGGGATGCGTCCACTCTTTCGCTCCCTCGGCCAGGTCGGTGAAGTTCTTTACCGTGACGGGCGCTTCGGCTTCGAACAGCCGTACCGTGATCTTGCCTTCCGTCGTGTTGAAGTGCGCATAAGTGCCAGGTGCTTGTGCCATCGTGGTCCTCTCTCGTTGGGGAAAAAAAGTAGTTTGTGCGAGTCGCGCGCAATTGCGGCGGCTCGCACATTCGAGTGCGAAATCTAGCGCTGGGGTTGTGTGGGAGCCGAGCCCGGAGCGGTCGTAGTCGGCGGCTTCAGCGAATCCGGGGCCGCTGCAGGCAACGGCTGCCCCTCCGGCACAATCGTCACCTTCTTCAGGGTTACCGGCTCCACCGGCTTGTCGTTCCCGTCCGTCTGCACCCGCGCAATCGTCTTCACCACGTTCACGCTGGGATCGTCGCACTGCCCGAAGAGCGTGTAGTGCTGGTTCAAAGATGGATACGCCGCTTCGGTGATGAAGAACTGGCTGCCGTTGGTGTTCGGCCCGGAGTTGGCCATCGCCAGCCGTCCCGGCACATCGAAGTTCAGGTTCGGATCGAATTCGTCGTTGAAGCTATAGCCCGGATCGCCCATCCCCGTTCCCATCGGGTCGCCGCCCTGGATCATGAACCCCGCGATCACGCGATGAAATGTCGTGTTGTCGAAAAAGCGTTTGCCGTGCATCTTCTTCTTGGTTGCCGGGTCGGTCCACTCCTTGGTCCCGTTCGCCAGCCCGATAAAATTGGCCACCGCGTTCGGCGCCTGCTTCTGGAAAAATTGGCAGGTAATCCGCCCCATCGAAGTGTCCATCACCACCATCGGCCCGTTCGGCTGCATTGCCGCCGCTGCCGTCGGCTGCGGCGAGTCCGGCAGATCCGCCGGCTTGGTGGATTGCTGTGCCGCCGCGGCTACGCTGAACGCCGCCAGAACCGCTGTTGCGAGAAAGAACTTTCCTGCTGTCATAACGTCCTTCAGGGTAAATGATTGGCCGCAGCCGCTGCCACCCGGCGCCATTTCTCTCCCCGTCCGCCCGGCCCGCGCGGTATCTTAGTCAGCATGAAAATCTCTCGCTTCCCCACGGCCTCCGGCCTGTGCTCGATCCTCGTGTGCGCTCTCTGCCTGGCTGCCGCATCTCCATCCTGGCCGCAAGCCGCGCCAACCTCTGACAGCAAGCCTGCAGACAAGCCCGCCGAAAAGAACGCCCTGCCGCCGTTGCCGCCGCCCGCCCGCGCCCAGCAGCAGATCATGCTCGCCGGCAAGCCCCTCAAATACACCGTCACCGTCGGCACCATCCCCGTGCGCGACCACGATGGCAAGGAGGCCGGCGAAGTCGTCACCACCGCCTACACCGTGGAAGGCGACAACCGCCCCGTCACCTTCGCCCTCAACGGCGGTCCCGGCGCGGCCAGCGTCTATCTCAACTTCGGCGCCATCGGCCCGCGCCACATGCAGGCCGGCAATGAAGGTGACAGCCCCTCCGATCCCGTTGCCCTCACCGACAACCAGGGAACCTGGCTCGACTTCACCGACCTCGTATTCATTGACCCCATCGGCACCGGATTCAGCCGCGCCAGCGTGCCTGAAGACCAGCAGAAGAAGCTCTTCTTCTCCACCCAGGCCGACATCCAATACCTCTCGCGCGTCATCTACGACTGGCTCGTCCTCAACGATCGCCTGGCCTCGCGCAAGTACCTCGTCGGCGAAAGCTACGGTGGTTTCCGAGGCCCGCGCATCACCCACTACCTCCAGGCGCAGCTCGGCGTCGCCTTGAACGGCGTCGTCCTGGTCTCGCCCTATCTCAATCCGGAACAAGATTCGAACGGCGACCTTTCGCCGCTGCCGTGGATGATGACGCTGCCCTCCATCACCGCCGCGAATCTCGAGCGCCAGCACAAGCTCTCCACGGAGGCCATGCAGGACGTCATCGGTTACACCCAGACCGACTACGCCACCGCGCTGCTCAAAGGCCGCGCCGACGACGCCGGCCAGCAGAAAATGATTGCCCGCGTCACCGAGATGACCGGCCTCGATCCGCAATTCGTCAAATACTCCGGCGGCCGCATTGAAACCGGCGCCTATCTGCGCGAAGTTCATCGCGAGGAGGGCAAACTCGGCTCCGTCTACGACTCCAACGTCACCTCGTTCGATCCCTTCCCGTTCGCGCCCGAGCAGCGCGCCAACGATCCCATTCTCGCCAGCATCATCGCGCCGCTCACCACTGCCATGGTCGACTTCGTTACCCGCACCGTCGGCTGGAAGGTCGATGCCCGCTACAACGCGCTGTCCTTTGATGTGAACCGCTTATGGGATCACGACAACGATCTGCGCCGCGGCTCCGTTCCGGATCTGCGCGAAGCCGTCGCCGCCGATCCAAAGCTCCGCGTCCTCATCGCCCACGGATGGAACGATCTTTCCTGCCCATTCATGGGCTCAGTCCTCACCGTCGACCAGATGCCGGTCATGGGCGACCCCACCCGCGTAGCCGTCAAGGAATATCCCGGCGGCCACATGTTCTACACCCGCGACTCCGGCCGCCTCGCCCTCCGTAGCGACGTGATGGACATGTTCGCAAAACATTAGTGGCCAGTGGTCAGCGAGTGATCAGTGATCAGTGTTCAGTGTCAGTGATCAGTCACAAAGACCCGAAAGCCTCGGAGCACGCGCCACCCCGGAGCTTTTCTATGTTCTGCGCCGGTCCGTGTTGGCCTCTTTTGACCACTGACCACTGACCACTGACCACTGACCACTGACCACTGACCACTGATTTAACCTTGACACCCTATCCCTAGAAAGACTATACATAGCTTCCATGGGGAAACCAGACCTGTTACCCGGCACCCTCGACATGCTCGTCCTCAAAACCCTCGCCCGCGCTCCGCTCCACGGCTACGGCATCGCCCAATCCATCAAGCGCATGTCAGACGACGTGCTCACCGTGGAGGAAGGCTCGCTCTATCCCGCGCTCCAGCGCCTCCTTCTCCAGGGCTGGGTCACAGCGGAGTGGAAGATGACCGACACCAACCGCCGCGCGCGCTTTTACAAGCTCACCGCCGCCGGCCGCAAGCAGCTCGGCGTCGAAGTCTCCGAGTTCGAGCAGATGATCGCCGCCATAAGCCGCGTGCTCGCCGAGCAGGCATAGCGCCGGTCACTGACCACTGAACACTGATCACTGACCACTCTTCGGAGGTACCCATGAACGTCATCTCGCGCTTCCTTCGCAAGCTGCCGCTTCTGTTCGGCCGCAACCGCTTCCGCAGCGAGCTCGACGAGGAGATGGCCTTCCATCGCGATCAAACCGAGCGCGAGCTGATCGCCTCCGGACTCACGCCCCAGGCTGCGCACACCGCCGCCATGCGCAGGTTCGGCAACCCGACTCAATTGCGCGAGCGCAGCCACAACACCATCGCATTCCGGTCCGAAATCATTCTCCATGACCTGCGATTCGCACTTCGCCAGCTACGGAAGAATCCCGGCTTTGCCGCCACAGCCGTCTTCATCCTCGCCCTCGGCATCGGCGTCAGTCTGGCCATCTTCAGCTTTGTCGATGCCGTGCTCATCCGTCCGCTGCCCTTCGCGCAGCCCAACCGTATCGCCTTCGTCACCGAAAAAGCTCCTGGTTTCCCGCGCTCCAATCTCTCGCGTCCCGACTACGACGACTGGAAGCGCATGAACACCACACTCAGCTCGCTCGATGCCGTCGGCGGCACCGGCTTCCTCCTTCGCCAGGGCTCCATCACGGAGCCCGTGCCCGCCGGCCGCGTGAGCGACGGCTTCTTCAGTACTCTCGGCGTGAATATGCTCCTCGGCCGTGACTTCCTGCCCGGTGAAGACCAGCCCGGCCACTCCAAAATCGTCATTCTCCCCTGGGGCACATGGCAGAAGCGCTTCGGCGGACGCACCAGTGTCATCGGCCAGTCCGTCAGCCTGGACGGCAACGCCTACACCATCGTCGGCGTTCTCCCCCGCGATTTTTCCTATTTCCCCCGCGCCAACGCGCAGTTCTGGGTGCCGCTTCTCGACCGCAATGGCTGCGAAACTCGGCGCAGTTGCCATAATCTCGACGCCATCGGACGCCTGCGCGACGGCGTCACCATCGACGCCGCGGGTAAAGACTTGGAGCGCATCGCCACCCAGCTCGAGCGTCAGTACCCTGACAGCAACCGTAACCAGGGCGCATTTATTGCGCCGCTGCGCGACATCCTCGTAGGCGACATGCAGCCCATCCTGCTCATGCTTCTCGCTGGTTCCGCGCTGCTGCTCCTTATCGCCTGCGTCAACGTCGCCAGCCTGCTGCTGGTCCGCTCGGAAAGCCGCCGCCGCGAGATTGCCGTCCGCGGCGCCCTCGGCGCAACCTCCGCGCGCGTCCTGGCCCAGTTCGTCACTGAGGCGCTTTTGCTTGCCTTCACCGGCGGCGTAGCCGGCACGCTGCTGTCCTCCGGCGCCATCTCCGTCATCATCAGCCTCATTCCCCAGACGATGGTCGACAACATGCCGTTCTTCCGTTACCTCGGCATCAATTCCCACACCATCGCGGTCGCGGCCGGCATTGCAGCACTCGCCGCCACCTTTCTCGCTGCCATTCCCGCGCTGCTCCTTTCGCGCCTCAACCTGCAAAGCACCCTCGCCGAAGGCGGCCGCACCGCGGCCGGCCGCTTCTGGCGCCGCCTAGGCTCCAGTCTTGTCGTCTTCGAGCTCACTGTCGCCGTCGTTCTCCTCGCCGGCGCCGGCCTCCTGGGCAAGAGTTTCTACAACCTCCTCCACGTGCCGCTCAACTTCGACCCCGCCAACCTTGCCACTGCGTATGTCATGATCCCCGACGGCACTCTGAAGACCAACGACCAGGCCGTTGCTTTCTATCGCGACGTCAATCGCCGCCTTTCCGCCCTCCCCGGCGTCCAGTCCGCCGGCCTCACCACTGACCTGCCTGTCCAATGCAACTGCGACACCGACTGGATCCGTATCGTCGGCAAGCCCTACAACGGTACTCACAATGAAGTGAACCAGCGCGACGTCAGCCCCGCCTACCTGCCCACGCTCAAAGCCAGCCTCATCCGCGGCCGTCTGTTCACTGAAGACGACACCGCCGCCAAACCCAACGTCATCGTCATCAACCAGGCCCTCGCGCGCAAATACTTCCCGGGCGAAGATCCCATCGGACAGAAGATCGGCGATACGAAGCTCACCCCCGCTTCCATCCGCACCGTCATTGGCGTCGTTGAGGACGTCCGCGAATCCGGCCTCGACAAAGACATCTGGCCCGCCGAGTACCAGGCCATCTACCAGGGCACCGACAACTACTTCGCCGTCGCCGTGCGCACGGCGGGCGATCCCCGTGCGCTGCTCCCCTCCATCGTGAGCACACTCAGAGCCATCGGCCCCACCATCGGTGTCTACGGTGAAATCACGATGGACGACCAGATCAACGCATCGCAGGCAGCATTCCTGCATCGCTTCGCCACCGGCATCGTTGCCGGCTTCGCGGTCATCGCGCTGCTCCTCGGAATTGTCGGCCTATACGGCGTCGTCGCCTACTCGGTCTCGCAGCGCACGCGCGAGATCGGCGTCCGCATGGCCCTCGGCGCACAGCGCAAGGCCATCTACTCCATGGTCATGCGTCAGGCCGGACTGCTCACCGCCATCGGCGTCGTGCTCGGTCTGGCCTGTTCCATTGGCGCGGGCCTCGCCATGCGCGGACTTCTCTTCGGCGTGGCCGCCTGGGATGCATCCACCCTTGCCATCGTCGCGCTTGTACTCGCCGCAGCGTCGCTTGCCGCCAGCTTCTTTCCCGCTCGCCGCGCCGCCTCCGTCAACCCCACGGATGCTCTGCGCGCCGAATAAGACAGCCTTTAGCCCTCAGCCGTTAGCTATGACTGCTCTGCGAAAACCGCACGCGGAGCTGAGGGCTGAGGGTTTACGACTGAGGGCTGCTTTTCCGCATCTAACTCCCCGTAGCCACCAGCGAAAGGGGGATTGCCGTTTCATGCCTGAAAAGAAGACCGATCCGGAGCAAAAGCAGAAGATCAAGGAACTCATTAACGCGCTCAATGAAGACCTCGCCCGCGAGTACCAGGCGATTATTGCCTACACCGTCTACAGCAATGTGCTGAAGGGCGCGCAGTGGATGTCGATCGCCAACGAGCTCAAGCTCCACGCCGCGCAGGAACTGCAGCACGCCATGACCATTGCCGACCAGATCGACTACCTCGGCGGCATGCCCACCAACACGCCCAAGCCGGTAAAGCTGAGCGAGAAGCCCGAAGACATGATCCGCTTCGACCTCGACAACGAGACCGACACCATCAAGAACTACCGGCAGCGTGTGCGCCAGGCTGAGGCAGTGGGCCACTATGCGCTGGCCGAGGCGTTGCGCAAGATCATCGGGCAGGAGCAGGAGCATCAGCACGACCTTGCCACCGCCCTCGGCATCGACGTGCCGGACGTCCTCAGCGAAGGGGCGTGAAGGCAGCTTTCAGCCGCCAGCCCTGAGCCCTTGCCGTTGCCGGGGGCGCTGGAATCCACGAAATAAAAAAACGGCGATGTCTTATGGAGTCATCGCTTTACGTGCTCAAAATGCAGTGATTCTGCGTGGTTTTTCCGCCCACCCATCCGCTCATGGAACCGAGCGGATGGATGGGGCACAGCCTCTGAAAGTGCGTGAAATAAAAACGACGATGTCTTATGGGTTCATCGCTTTACGTGCTCAAAATGCAGTAATTCTGCGTGGTTTTCCCGCCCACCCATCCGCTCATGAAACCGAGCGGATGGATGGGGCACAGCCTTGAAAGTGCGTGAAATAAAAATGGCGATGTCTTATGGATTCATCGCTTTACGTGCTCAAAATGCAGTGATTTTGTGTGGTTTTCCCGCCCACCCATCCGCTCATGAAACCGAGCGGATGGATGGGGCACAGCCTCTGAAAGTGCGTGAAATAAAAACGGCGATGTCCTATGGAGTCATCGCCTTACGTGCTAAATGTGCAGTGATTCTGCGTGGTTTTTCCGCCCACCCATCCGCTCATGAAACCGAGCGGATGGATGGGGCACAGCCTCTGAAGAGTGCGTGAAATAAAAACGGCGATGTCCTATGGAATCATCGCCTTACGTGCTAGATGTGCAGTGATTCTGCGTGGTTTTCCCCGCCCACCCATCCGCTCATGAAACCGAGCGGATGGATGGGGCACAGCCTGCGGGATGCATTCGCTCCCTCAAGAAGCCGACCGGATGGATGGGGCACAGCCCGGTCGATGGCGGGTTGAGGTGCGCAGACTTTTCTCTGATGCTTTGATTATCTCAGATTGACCCCATGGTAACTGCATAATGGTTACTATTGCTTCTCTTTGAAAACAAAAGGGTTGTGGATAAAGTTTTCCACAGGTACTTGACAAGTTTTCCACAGGAGTAATCGGCCGGCCTTGCGATGCGTCTCGGCGCCGAGGGTATTGGCTGATGGACGAGGACTAATAGCTAATAACTGCGAGCTGAGGGCTGATGGCTGAACGCTGAGGGCTATCATGGGTGCGGACCAGGGTCCGCCGTCCTAACGGCGGCCTACGAGGCAAGACATGCAGGGAGGAACGATGTTCGCAATGCTGGCTTTAGCCGGATCGATGATCTGTGCGTGCGGTGGTGGAAATGGAAGCAGCATGACGACGACCCCTCCGGAGCAGCCGGCGGCCACGCCTACTATCTCCACCGCTCCAGCGCAGAACGGGGCGGTTCTTGTCACCCTGGCCGACTCTACCGCCGGCGCCACCATTTACTACACCCTGGACGGCAGCACGCCCACCAACCAATCCGTGCTCTACGAAGCGCCCTTTCTGGTGGAGGGAAGCCTGACTGTGAACGCCATTGCCGGCGCGGCTCCCGGAACGCTGAACAGCAAGGTGGCCACGCAGGCGTTTACCCTCAACATCCCTTCGGGCACGCTGGTGTGGAGCGACGAGTTTTCCAACTCCGGCACGACGCCCGCCGGGCCCAACCCCGCGGTGTGGACCTACGACACCGGCAACAGCGGCTTTGGCAATCACGAGCTGGAAAATTATTGCGCGTGGGGATCGAATGCCGCGCCGTGCTCCACCGCCAACCCCAGCGCCTACGTGGGCGCGGACGGCTACCTGCACATTGTGGCCGCGCAGCCTTCGCCGGGTGTCTACACCTCCGCGCGCATGAAGACGCAGGGACTGTTCAGCTTCCGTTATGGGCGGGTGGAGTTCCGGGCGAGAGTTCCGGAGGCGCAAGGATTCTGGCCGGCGGCGTGGACACTGGGCAATAACATCACCACGGTGAATTGGCCTGCATGCGGCGAGCAGGACATTCTGGAGCGGGTGAACGCCGCCAAAACGCCGGACTGGAATGAAGGCTCAGTGCACGGCACGGGCTTTACCGGCGGCAGCGGACTGGGAACCGTCTACAACTTTCCCGCGGGCCAGACCGCCGCGGACTGGCACACGTACGGGATGATCTGGAAGCCGGGCAGCGTGGCGTATTACGTGGACGATTCCGCGAACCCGTACGTGACGTTCAACACTTCGAGCCTCTCCAGCCTGAACGGCGCGGTATGGCCGTTCGACGCGGGGCAGAGCAACTTCATCCTGCTGAATCTGGCCATCGGCGGCGACTGGCCCGGCGCGCCCTCCGCCAGCACTACGTTTCCCGCGGAGATGCAGGTGGATTACGTGCGCATTTACACCTACTGAGGCGTTTGTACCCGAAGTTTCCCAGGCTGGCGGGGCGGTTGGTCGTCTCGGCGCGCCGTTGCGCTTTGTTCACCGCTTGATTGCCAATTCTTTCCAGCCCGCAGCCTTCATCTTCCTTCCCGCAACTGGAGCGCATCGGGCGTGAACAAGCGGGGCTACACTGCATCAGCAAGCCATTCCCCGCACCCCGAAACCAGAACAAGGTGAAAAACCATGCAAAGCCGCAGGCTGGCATCGAATCTGGGCATTTATGTTTATGGCGCAGCCGCCATTTTCCTTGGCCTTCTGGGCCTTGTATCCGGCGATTTCGCCGTCGGCTGGCAGCATGTGGGCCCCAACGTTCCGCTGCGCGAGCCGCTCGCCTACCTGACCGCAGTCATTGAGCTAGCCGCGGGCATCGTGCTGCTGGTGCCGCGGACGGCGCGAATCGCCGCCGTGACGCTGACGATCGTCTACTCCATCTTCACGCTGCTGTGGGTACCCGACGCTTTTGTCGGGATCTTCAGTGGCAAGTTCGACGGCATGGGCAATTTCTTCGAGGAGTTCGCGACGGTGGCCGGCGGCCTTGTGCTGTGCGCGATCCTGCTGCCTGCAGGCTCATGGTTTTCGGGGCGCGAAAAGCTGTTCGCGCGGATCTTCGGCCTGTGCCCGGTTTCCTTCGGCGTCGAACATATTTTCGACACCATGCCTGGCATAGCGAGCTGGGTCCCCAAATGGCTTCCGCCGGGACAGTTGTTCTGGGCCTACGCCACCACCATCTGTTTCTTCCTTGCGGCGGCCGCGATCCTAAGCGGCATCATGGTGCCGCTGGCCGCGCGGCTGCTGACTGCTGAGGTCGTCGGCTTCCAGTTGCTGGTGTGGATTCCGAAGACTGTTACCGGGCCGCACGAGCACTTAAACTGGGCGGGCAATGGGATCAACCTGGCGATTGCAGGGGCTGCGTGGGTGGTGGCTGACTCGATGAGCCGGGCGGCGAGGCGGCGGCCGGCGCCGGTACAGTTTCCGGCCAGGGTTGGCAGCGCGGTGTGAGGCTAAGAGAGTCCGCGCCGCACGCATTCCAATTGCGCCTCGGAAAGGAAACACGCGGTGGAAACCTATGATCCGGTTTTGGCATATACTAATGTATATGCCGAGGCGGGAGGATGGTGCTATGCAGCGAGTGGCAAAAGTTTTTATGAACAACCGCAGCCAGGCAGTACGGCTGCCGAAGGAGTTTCAGTTCTCGACGCCCGAGGTATACATTCGCAAGAGCGGCGATGATGTGATTCTCTCGCCGCGACCGAAGGATTGGTCGGCGCTCCTTGAGGGACCGTTCGCGTCGGAAGAGTTCATGGAGAACGTAGAGAAGCTCCCGGTGCAGGAGCGCTCGTTCTAATGTTCCGCTACATGCTGGATTCCGACACGGCCTCATACGTGATGAAGGGCAACGTGCCTTCGGTTCTCAAGCATTTGCAGAGAGTACCGGTAGGCGATTTATGCATCTCGGCAATCAGCCACTCGGAACTGGCGTTTGGCGCGGAGGTTTCGCCGGCGCCCGAGAGGGATCGAGCACGACTCGACCTCCTCCTTCGGCATGTGTCGGTCCTCGATTATCGGAGCGGCGCCGCTGCGCATTATGCGGAGATTAGGGCGTTCTTGAAGAAGCGGGGCACGATCATTGGCGCGAATGACTTACTGATTGCAGCACATGCGCGGTGCGAGGGACTGGTGCTGGTCACGAACAACACACGGGAGTTCGGGCGGGTGCCGGGACTGCGGATTGAAAACTGGTGCTGATCGTCCGGAATAGTAATTCTACTCTGAATAGGGTAGAATTAATTCATGGAGAGATTGTTCACAGCACCGGAAGCGTCGGCGATTGTGAAGCTGCCTTTGAAGGCAGTGCACAAGGCGATGGACGGCGGTCTGATCAAGCCGCGCCGGCTGCGGCGAGGCAAGCAGGTGCACCGGATGCTGTCGCATGAACAGCTAGTGTATCTGCGGCTGGAAGCCGAAGGCGTGCGGCTGCTGCCTATGGCTTCAAGGCGCGAGGTGGCGCGGGCGGTCGAGTCTACGCCGAATGTGGACACCGTTACGGTTTCAGGAGGCTCCGCCATTCTGGTGCGGGTGAAGGACGCGCGCGAGGATGTGGACCGGGAGCTCGAGCGGCTTCGCAGAGTCGAACAGATGGTCGTCTCCGATCCGGAGGTCATGGGCGGTACTCCGGTATTTCGCGGAACCCGGATCCCTGTCGATCTGGTGGCGGCGATGTTGGAGCAGGAAGCGACGGTGGAGGAGATCCTTGATGGATACCCATCGTTGACTCGCGAACATCTCGAGTTGGCTCCCCTTTACGTTGCTGCTTTTCCGCAGCGCGGGCGTCCGCCCAGCCGGCCGTGGGCGAAGTATAAGCCAGTCCGAGTTACCCGGTATCCGCGCACGGTAAATATGTAGTGGTGAAGTTCCTGGTCGACGAGTGCCTGCACAATTCACTGCTCGAATTGGCGCACAAAGCAGGTCATGCGGCCGATCACGTCAACTATCTTGGGCTCGCAAGCTTCAAAGACTGAGATCGACATTCGGGAGTATCCCTTGCCAGCTGGATAAGGGATGCTGCGTCCTTACGCGTTCGCCGTTGAGAAGCGACAATTCCCCGTTCGACGTGGTATCAGGTTGCATTCGCTGCAACGCCGCTTGCACTCACATCGGAGCTATGGTAAAAGTAGATCATTCAAGTTTGCCCCCAAAGGGCAAGCCTGAGTTTCATGCAGAGTGGCTGAGGGACGGGCCCTGTGACGCCACGACAACCTGCCTGGGCAATCCAGGAGTATGGTGTCAACTCTCGCTGGCTGAAATGCCGGGAACATGAGATTCGGGGGTCGCTTCAGCACTCTAAGTTGAGGCGGCTTCGTAAGATGTTTCGAGTCATCTGGATTGTTCGCTCCATCATGGAGCCGGTCACGCGCCCGTATACCCGCAGCCCTTCTGCGACCAGAGAGGGACTGTGACGACTGCTTACGAGTTGCGATGTCGGGAATGCGGCAAGAGCTATGGAGTTCAGCCGCTTTCGATCTGTGATGAGTGCTTTTCTCCCCTTGAAGTGAAGTACGACATGGACCTGGCGCGGAAGCGGTTTACGCGCGAGGCGGTGGCGCAGGGCCCGCTGAACATGGCGCGGTACAAGGCGCTGCTGCCTATCCCCGAAGGTCACGAGCTGGGCACGCCCGCTGGGTTGACGCCGCTGCTGCAGGCGCCGCGGCTGGGCGCGCACATCGGCGCGAAGAATCTCTGGATCAAGAACGATGCCGTCTGCATGCCTACGCTGAGCTTCAAGGATCGCGTGGTGGCAGTGGCGCTGGCCAATGCGCAAGCGTTTGGGTTCGACACGGTAGGGTGCTCGTCGACGGGCAACCTGGCGAATGCGGTGGCGGCGCAGGCGGCGCGGCTGGGACTGAAGACATTCATCCTGGTGCCTGCGGACCTGGAGCCGGCGAAGATTCTGAACACGCAGGTGTATGGCGCGACGCTGGTGCGCGTGGATGGGAACTACGACCACTGCAACCGGCTGAGCTCGCAGATTGCCGACCGCTACAACTGGGGCTTTGTGAACGTGAACCTGCGGCCGTATTACGCTGAGGGATCGAAGACCGTTGGGTATGAGATTGCCGAGCAGCTTGGCTGGCGGCTACCGGACAATGTGGTGGTGCCGATGGCCGGCGGATCGCTGATTACGAAGATCCGCAAGGCGTTCAATGAGCTCATCGAGCTGGGGCTTGTCGCGGAGAAGCCGGTGCGGTTCTTTGGAGCGCAGGCTACGGGCTGCTCGCCGATTGCGAAGGCGGTGAAGGGCGGGACCGATGTGATTGAACCGCAGCGGCCGCATACCATTGCGCGCTCGCTGGCGATCGGGAATCCGGCGGACGGGATTTATGCGGCGCGGCTGATTCGCGAGACCGACGGGTGGGCCGAGGACGTGTCGGACGTGGAGATTGTTTCGGCCATCCAGGAGTTGGCGGAGACCGAGGGCATCTTTACGGAAACGGCGGGCGGCGTGACTACCGCGGTGACGGCGCGGCTCTACGCACATGGGCGCATCCAGCCGGACGAGCTGACGGTTACGTGCATTACCGGCAACGGGCTGAAGACGACCGACGTGCTGAACGGCGCCTACGACCAGAGGCGGTCGATCCGGCCGCGCATGGCCGACTTTGAAAGCTTTGTGGACGAACAGAACAGCAACCAGGACTTTGCCCTGGCGGAGAGATAACGGAGATGGCCGTGCGAGTATTGTTGCCCAATGCATTCCAGAAACACACCAACAACGTGAAGGAGATTTCCAGCGCGGCGGCGAACCTGCCGGAACTGGTGACGGATATCGAAGGACGGTTTCCGGCGCTGCGGCCGCACTTGCGCGGCGAGGACGGGCGGATCCGGCGCTTCATTAACTTCTATGTAAACGAGGAGGATATTCGCTTCCTCGGCAACGAGAAGTACAGCTTCAAGGAAGGCGATGAGGTGCTGGTGATTCCGTCGATTGCGGGCGGTTGCTGCTGAAGGTTGCACCAGAGCCGATCCTGCAGATGGCCGGATCGGCGCGAGATTGGGCTGACGATTGCGCGAGCAGGACACGCGGCGTCAGCCCTTTGCTTTTGCACGGTTCGCTCAGTCTGTGATGAGGTGCAGCGCAACGATGGCGAGGATTGCAAACGCCGAAGCCGTTGCGCAGGCGATGAAGAACGCGGCCAGGTGCGCGCGCAGCGCTACGACGGCCTGATGCGCGGCCTGGCGAAGTGCCGAATCGGCGCGCCAGGAGCGGGCGAGCGCGAAACAGCCGACAATCAGGACGGTGAACGGCAGAGCAATGAGCAGGAGCCAAAGGCCGATACGCGTGCTGGACGCATAGAGTGCGACGATGCGAGCGGCGCTGCGGGCGGGCTCGTATTGCCCGGGCTGCAGGTTGCGGACGAAGAGGGCCGTCATGAAGAGAGCCGCAGGAGCGACCAGGAGCAATTCGGCGGCGGCGATGGGGCGGAGGATCGTCTTCATGGATTCACTTTATACCGCAAAGTGAATGCGGTGGCAAGGGGAAATTTCGTTTAGTTTCTCGCGACGTTTGTGAGCCATATCACCAATCGCCAAGCTCGAATGCGGCGGGCTTCGCAAGCGGCTATGAACATAGTCACATTCCCTCAACAAATAATTCGCAACGCCTTAGTATTAGCTTCACGCTCCTCTTACAATGCACACGGGATACTACTCCCGTGATTCCGCATAGTCGGCAGCAGGCTTCGTACGCACGACCCGCCGGATCCGCCGCCATTCTGGATCCTCCCGTTACAGCTCTAGTCTCTGAACCTTCCGTTCCGCAGCCTCAGATTCATGCGGAGGTGGGCCGCTACCGTGTGCGGCTGGCCGAGACGCGCGAGGATCGCCAGGCCGCGTGCCGGTTGCGGTTCAAGGTGTTCAACGTGGAACTGGGCGAGGGGCTCGAGAACTCCTACGAGACGGGGCTGGACACCGACAAGTTCGACACCGTGTGCGAACACCTGCTGGTGGAAGACCTTCAGGTGACGAGCCCGGCGCGGCAGATTGTGGGAACGTATCGGATGCAGTCGGGCGCGACGGCTGGGCGGAAACTCGGGTATTACTCGGAACAGGAGTTCAGCTTCATGCCTTACGAGGCGCTGCGGCCGGGCATCCTGGAGTTGGGGCGCGCCTCGATTGATCGCGCGCATCGCACGCCGGAGGTGCTGACACTGCTGTGGCGCGGCATAGCGCAGTATGCTTGCGCGATGGGACTGCGCTACCTGGTGGGGTGTTCGTCGCTGAACTCGCGGAATCCAGCCGAGGGCTGGCAGTTGTATCGCCAGCTTGAGCACTACCGGGTGTCGCCGGAGTTTGCCACGGAGCCGACGGCGGAGTACGTGTGTCCCACCGAGCCGGAAGGCGCAGGCGCACAGCCGCCTGGCGCCGAAGGGAAGTCCGCTCCGGAGACCGCGGACTCAGTCAAGGTGCCCAGACTGCTGAAAACATACCTGGCCATCGGGGCGCGGATTGCCGCTCCGCCGGCGTGGGATCGCGGATTCGGCACCATCGACTTCCTTACTCTGCTCGATCTCAAACTGCTTTCCGCAGCGGCGCGGAACCGATTCCTTGCGCCCCTGACCGAATGATGCCGCGCCGGTGCCGGCGCGCTGTGGCGCTGGCCATCGCTCTGCTGGGGTGCATAGCGCGGGCGGGATTCATGCGCCTGTGCCGGCCCCTGACGCCAATGGACCGCGCGCTATGGCTGCAGCAATCCGCCCGCAGCGTACTGGCCAGCGTGGAAGTCAGGCTCAGCGTTGAAGGCACCGCTCCCGCACGAGGCCTGGTGGTCTCAAATCATCTGAGCTATCTCGACATCGCGGCGTATGCAGCGGCCATGCCGTGCGCGTTTGTGTCAAAGATCGAGGTCAGCCGCTGGCCGGTCTTCGGACTTACTGCGCGCGTCGGCGGCACGCTGTTTCTTGACCGCGGGCGACGCTCAAGCGCCGAGGCGGTAGCGCTGGAGATTGCCGGACGGCTGTCTCTGTCGATTCCGATCCTTCTGTTTCCGGAGGGAACCAGCACAAATGGTTTGCGGCTTCTGCGATTCCACCCAACGTTGTTTGAGCCGGCCGTTGCCGCCGCGGCGCCGATCACTGCGGCGGCGATCCGGTATCGCGCGGCAGACATTCCGGAGCGCGACTTGTGCTGGTTCGGCGATGACGCATTTCTTAAGCACTTGTGGAAGACGCTCGGCGTGCGCGGGCTCCATGCGGAACTGAGGTTCGGCGAACCGCGGACGTATCCCGACCGGCGAGCCGCAGCGGGGGCGGCGCAGGCGGACGTGGAAAGAATGCGCGCGAACGAGGCCGGCGTCATCCCCGTGTGGACACCCGATGAGGCGGTGGCGACGCCTTAACTTCAAGATAACTCTCGATGTTTCGCGAGCGGGAAAGCCTGGGAGATGCGCTATGTCAGATGGGTACTTGACAGTCGTTGCAGGCCGTGCCTATACTCCGTTCGCTTGAGTAAATCGAATTACTCTGCCTAACTCCCCCTGCGCCTCCGACCTACACGGAGGCGGTACGCAACAATCTCTTCCGAATTTCAGGAGAATCCCCCATGCTTAGCTTGTCCAGTGACTGCAAACGGGGCTCGTTTAGCCGGCGAGCTCTTCGTCTTTTATCTCCGATCGTTGCCGTGACTCTGCTGGGCGCCGCTGTGTGCAGCGCGCAGACCGTGGCTAGCTACAATTTTGAAGATGGAACCGCCGATGGCTGGGTTTCGTTCTTCAACGCCAGCACTCCAGTGGCCAGCAACGCCGCCGCCTACTCCGGCAACTACAGCCTGCTGACCTCCACCAGCGCAAGCGGCACGGGCGGCCCGTCCATCTCCCTCAACTCGGTGCTGCAGGCCGGCGCTACCTACACCATTACGGGTTACGTGCGGCTCACCAGCGGCGAAGGCACCGCGAATGCCAACTTTACCGTGGCGCGCACTGACTCCACGTGTTCCGGAGGCACCTGCTACGACACCATCGGCGGTTACAAGGTGGCGGTGAACGACTCGGGTTGGACGCAGATCGGCGGCTCGTACACGCCCTCCACGACGGAAACCGCGCTGCTGCTGTATGCACAGCTTGTCGGAGCCACTTCCGCAGTTTCGTTCTACCTGGATGACATAGTCATTACGCAGACCGCGCCGGCTCCGGGTGGAACGCCGGTTGCCACTTATACATTCTCCGACGGCGGTACGGACGGATGGTTCCCGTTCGGCAGCCCGACGTTGTCGAATGCGGCTCCGCCGGTGCTCGATCCTAACAGCGACACCAACGCGCTGCTCACCTCGAACCGCACGGCGACCTACATGGGGCCGGCCCTGAACCTGGTAGGCATCAATGGCATTGTGGCCGGAGCCACATACCAGGTGAGCGCTTACGTGCTGCTGGCCAGTTCAGATAGCGGCGGTCCCACGGTAACCATGTCGACCAAGCTTGCCGACTGCGCAACCACCGGAACTTACAGCAGCCTGGGGACGACGCCGGCGCTATCAAGCGGGGTATGGGCAAAGGTGCAGGGAACGTTCACCTTCAGCAACCAACCTGGACCGCCCACGAGCCTGGACCTCTACTTCCAGTCAAGCAGTGCGACCGACTCGTTCTACATCAGCGATGTGCGAATCGGCGAGATTGCGCCGCCTCCGCCAAACCCGAGCCAGCAGGATAACAGCGGCATCAGCACCAACTTTGAGGATGGCGGAGCCGATGGCTGGAGCGGGCGCGGCGCAGCTACAGTGGCAAACTCGACCGCGGCAGCACATAGCGGCTCGAACAGCCTTTACGTCACCGGGCGCACCGCCAACTGGAATGGCCCGCAGATCTCCGTGAGCGACAAGATGTATCCGGGCTCGGTGTATAACATCAGCGGCTGGGTGATGCTGGCGCCGGCAGATGGATCGAGTCACGTGGTGAACATGAGCCTGCAAACCACCTTGAGCGGCAACACCAGCTATCCCAGCATCACCGCCTATCCCGGCATCACGGTGGCGGCCGACGGACAGTGGCATCAGATCAGCGTGCTCGGCTACAACATGTCCAGCGCGTATGACCAGGGGCAGGCGTATCTCTACTTCCAAACTGTTTCGTCGGGCAACGACCTGACGTCGTTCTATCTCGACGACTTCGAGCTAACCTATGTTCAGCCTCCGACCATCCAGACGGATATCCCGTCGATGTTCCAGTCGCTGTCCGGTGACTTCCCGATTGGTGCCGCGATTGATCCAACCGATCTCTCCGGCGCGCACGAGGCACTGCTGATCAAGCACTTCAACAGCATCACCTCGGGCAACGACATGAAGTGGAGCTCGGTGGAAACCTCGCTCGGGAGCTTCAACTTCACCACTGCGGACCAAGAAGTGGGTGTAGCGGTCTGCAACAACATGCTGATCCGGGGCCATAACCTGGTGTGGGCAACGGGCGCGCAGACACCGTCGTACGCGTTTGGCGACGGCACCAACTCGCCTGCCAACCAGGCCACGGTCACGGCCAATATCCAGGAGCACATCAAAAACGAAGTGCAGCACTTTGGCAGCAAGGTGACGGTGTGGGACGTGGTGAACGAACCGCTCGATCCCTCGCAGCCCGACTGCCTGGTGCACGGGCCGTTCTACCAGGTGCTGGGCAAGAGTTACATCGACATCGCGTTGCAGGCGGCGCGGCAGTATGCGCCGGCTGGAACCGGGCTGTTCATCAACGACTACTCGACCGCCGATCCCAACCGGCTGGCCTGCATGGTACAGGTCATCGGCGACCTGCGATCGCGCGGGATTCCGGTTGATGGCGTGGGTCACGAGTTCCACAATGCCATCAACTACCCGTCGGTGAACGCGATGGTGAACTCCGTCAACACGATCGCCGCGGACTTCCCGGGCATCGATCAACAGGTGACCGAGTACGACGAGAGCGTCTACAACGCGGGCGACTCGAAATCGAACTACGGAAGCAGCATTCCATCGTCAGTGCTGGCGGAGCAGGGCTGGCTCTACGCGGACACCTTCGACGCTTTCAAGTCTCTGAAGGGCAAAATCAGCCGCGTCACCATCTGGGGCATGGCGGACGACGACACGTGGCTGGATAGCTTCCCGGTGGCGCGCACGGATTACCCGCTGCCGTTCAACATGGGACTGCAGGCCAAGCCGGCCTACTGGGGAATCGTGGATGAAACGCAGTTGCCTGGGTATGGGCTCAGGTTCGCCGGCACGGTGGCTGGAAGCAACAGCGACACCCGCACCATCACTTTGACCGCAACCAACCCAAGCGCGGGAACTGCATACGCCACCCAGATTTCCGGGATTACGCTGAAGCAGCAATCCGGGCCGGCGTGCTCAGCAAAGGTGACTTCGCCCACCGGATTCCCGGTCGTTCTTGGGGACATTCCCGCCGGCGGAACGGCGAGAACAACCATCACCGTCAGCATTGTAGGGTGCAATCCCACCGGGCAATGGCAGCTCACCGCGCCGTGGAATGCCAACACCTACGAGCTGGGTACGTTCACCATGACCACGAACCTCAACCGCGGCAACGGAGGGAATTAACTGCAAAGAAGTCGAGCGCCGGAACTCTCCCGTGGGGCGGGTTCCGGCGCTTTTCTTGTTGGCGGTTGAGAACGTTTACGATTTGGCCGGCGGTGCAGTGGATCCGCGCACCACAAGGCTGGTGGAGACCAGGAACTCACGCTGCACCTTTGCGCCCGGGGCAGCCTCGGCTTGCTGCCGCAACGCTTCAAACGCCGCACGGGCCAGCTCCGTCCGCGACATGCGAATGGTGGTGAGCGGCGGAAGCGTGAACTCGTCGAAGTCGATGTCGTCGAGACCGATGACGGAGAGATCCTGCGGCACGCGCAGGCCTTCCATGTAGGCGGCGCGCAACACACCGATGGCGGTCAGGTCGTTGGAGCAGATGACCGCTGTCGGCTGGCGATCGAGTGCGCGCAGGCGTTCAAAGCCGGCCACGCCGCCGCGCAGCGTATGGTCGCATTCGATAATCCAATCGGCCTTCATGGTCAAACCGGCCCGGCCCATCGCCTTGCGGAATTCGTTTTCGCGCGTGATGGCCGAGTGAATGGCGTGCGGGCCGGCCAGAAAGCCGATCTTCCGGTGGCGCAGGCTGAACAGGTGATCCACGGCCTCGCTCATTCCCGTGGTGTAGTCCAGCAGGATGGTGCTCGATTTAGGGTCGGAAAGCTTGAACTCGGCCAGCACCATGGGAACGTCGTGGTTGGCGAGCTGGTCGAGTACGGGCTCTTCCTCGCCGAACGTGAGCACCGCGACGCCTTCCACTTTGCGCTCCAGCATGCGCCGCACGCAGGTGGTCAGGATTTTGGGATCGCTGTTCGACGAGCTGACGAGGATCTCGTACCCGTTCGCGACGGCGATCTCCTCGAAGCTCTGGATCAGCTCGGGGAAGAACGGGTTGGTGATGTTTTCAACAATGATGCCAAAGAGCCGGCTGCGGCCGGAAACCAGGCTCCGGGCGTGCGTGTTGGGGAAGTAGCTGAGCTGCTCGATCGCCTGCCAGACTCGTTTGGCTAACCGCTCGCTTACCGCGGGCGATCCATTGATGGTCCGCGAAACCGTGGCGATGGAGACCTTCGCCAGCGCGGCGACAGTGCGAATATCCGCCGCCTTTGCGACCGTTTTGCGAGTTCCTTTCCGGGGCACGAAACCATGCTAATTTACTTAGCCGCAATGTGAAAAGGAAGTTTCCAGCTCCGCAAACGCACAGCCCGGGAAGGGAATCGCGAGGCCGGAGCGGCCTCAGGCCCTGTTGGCCATCAGCAGGCGCAGGTCGCGGAGATTGTGGCCTGTGGGGCCCGTGACCACCGTGTCACCCAGCGCGCTAAACAGCGGGCAGGCATTGAACTCGGCCAGCGCCTGCTCGGGGTCGAAGCCGAAAGCACGCGCGCGAGCCACGGTCGTGGGATCGGCAATGGCCCCGGCTGAACGTGTATTGCCGTCGATCCCGTCGGTGCCGGCGCTGAGAACCGTGATCGGCGCGCCGGGGTGGTGCGCCAGTTCCAGGGCGCAGGCCAGCGCAAATTGCTGGTTGCGGCCGCCGGCCCCTGGCGTCCGCGTCAGTGTCACCGTCACCTCACCCGCGGAGATGAGGCAGAGGCGCGGATGCGCCGACCGCAGTGAGTGAAACCGCTCCAGAAGATACCGGGCCGCATCGGCGTAATCCCAGTCATCGCAGCTATTGTCCACGGCAACGTGGTAACCCTGTTTTTCCGCAAGGGCCCGGGCATTCTCCACCAGGTCGTGGCTGGAGAGCAGGATCTCAAAGACGGAGTCGCGGAAGGCGCGGTCTTCATCTTTCAAATTGGCGGATGCAGTGATGCGCCGCGCCAGTACCGCCTCAGCAAATTTGGGCAGGAACGGCGGACGCCAGGTCTTGTTGCCCGGGGACTCGGGCATGTCTTCGCGTTCAAAGTAGGCACGCACCGGCGCGGGAAACTTTGGCGCAAGTTCATAGCGCGCAAGAATCGTACGCACGTCTCCCACCGTGGAGTGATCGGGCGAAGTGGGGCCGGAAGAAAGCGCGTCCAGCGTGCGCAGCGGCACGTCGGGCAGTAGCAGCGAAACCTTGGCCGCGTCCGGAGCTGCCATCGCCAGGCGGCCGCCCTTCACCTGCGAAAAGTGCTTGCGCAGCGTATTGATCTCGTTGATGGGCGCGCCGGAAGCCAGCAGCGCCTGGTGAAAAGCGCGGGTATCGTCGAGAGTAATGGCGGAGTCGATGGGCAGGTCGAAAAGCGCGGAGCCGCCGCCAGAAATAAGGAAAAAAATCAGCGTGTCTTTGCGGGCTTTTTTCAGGAGCGCCAGCGCGGCGCGCGCCGCAGCGAAGGAATCTTCATTGGGAAGAGGATGGCCGCCTGCAAAATAACGGAAGCGCCAGTTGCGTTTGTTCGGCAGGCTGTGCGAACAACAGATGCCGCGCAGTCCCTTGCGCCGCTTCATCCGGTCCAGCAGCACATCCAGCATGGGGATGGCCGCCTTGCCGATGGCAATGACAAAGATGCGCTTATATGCGGCGAGGTCGATGGTCTCCGGGCCGCCGCCGTCGGGTATCAGACGGTGAAGCACATTGCCTTCCATGCGGATACGGCGGTCAAAAGCCGATTCGATGCTGCACGCGGTCAGCGCGCCGGTAAACAATCCAGTCGCAGCAGCGTGAAGGTTCTCGAGAGCGACGTCGCTTACCGTGGTCATAGAACGCACTCCTTCAGCCAGCCCGTCAATGCTTGCTGCATCGACTCGAGCTTGCCGTTAAAAAAATGATCGGCGCCAGGTATGAAGACAAGATGTTTCGGATCTGCGGCCCGGGCGGCCACTTGTTCCAGCTCCGCCGGCGAAGAGAACTGATCCAGGTCGCCGCTCAGGAAGAGCTTGGGCAGCGTCAGGTCCGCGAGGAATGAGTACTGATATGCGCGGCCTTCGGCGCGCGTCGGCAGTCCCAGCGCAGCCACGGCGCGTACGCCGCTCACGTTCGATTTGACCGCCCGCAATGCCATGGCCGCGCCAAAGCTGAATCCCACTGCGACCACCGGCAAACCGTACTGTTTCTTGAGCCAGTCGATCGCGGCCAGAACATCGCCCGTCTCGGCGCTGCCGTCGTGCAGGCCTTCGCTGCGTCCCGTCCCCCTGAAGTTGAAGCGGAGAACCGGCCAGCGCAGGCGCCACGCGGGCGCGTTCAGCGCCTTCATTGCGTGGTACACAACCTTATTGTGCAGAGTTCCGCCGCCCAGCGGATGAGGATGGCAGATCACGGCCGAGAACGGCGCATCGTCCGCGCCTTCATTCAACACAGCCTCAAGCCGGCCCTCCGGCCCCCGCAGATCCACCGTTTGCAAACGCGCGGATCCGGCCCGGATCGGGTGTTGGGGAATTGCGGCTGTAGCGGTCATGCCACCTTAGATTGTACCGCCGTTTGCGTTTTCGCCGCGCCATGCTCACAACATCCTGATACGGCGTGAGTTATTCTTGCATCATCATGCCTTCCGTCCTCGATCCTATCCAGCTAACCCGCGAACTGGTTGCCATCGAATCGCCCACCTATGCCGAGGGCGAAGTGGGAGAGTTCCTGGCCGCGTTCCTGGTCAGCCGCGGATGGGACGTGGAGAAGACTGCGGTGCCGCAGCCGACGGACAGCGCTCCGGCGGGCCCTCGATGGAACGTCTATGCGGGGCCGGAGGGAGCGCAGCCCGAAGTAGTGTTCTCCACGCATATGGACACCGTCCCGCCGCACATCCCCCTGCGCGAAGACGACGATTTTCTCTACGGGCGCGGCGTGTGCGACGCCAAGGGCATCATGGCGGCGCAGATCGCCGCCGCCGAGACCTTGCGCGGCGAAGGCCTGCCTGTCGGCCTTCTGTTTGTCTCCGGCGAGGAGCGCGACTCCGCCGGCGCGAAAGTGGCCAATCAGAATCCCAAGGGCAGCCGCTTCCTTATTAATGGCGAGCCCACCGGCAACCGCCTCGGAATCGCCTCAAAAGGTGCGCTGCGGGCGATTCTCCGCGCCACCGGCACCATGGCCCACTCGGCCTATCCGGAGCTGGGCGACAGCGCGATTCACAAGCTGGTGCAGGCTCTCGAAAAGCTGCTGCGCCTGGAATTGCCGGTCAGCGACGACGTAGGTCCATCCACGCTGAACATCGGCCTCATCCACGGCGGGCGCGCGCCCAACGTGATCGCCGACAAAGCCGAAGCGCAGGTCCTCACGCGGCTGGTCAGCGACTCGGCCCCCGTGCGCGAGGCCATCCTGAAAGCCTGCGAGGGGCTTGCGGACGTCGATTTCACGCTTGAGATCCCTTTCGTCCGGCTGCGCGCGGTGCCCGGGCTGCCCACCATGATCGCCAAATTCACCACCGACATACCCTGGCTCAGCAACTGGGGCCAGCCGCTGCTGCTGGGGCCCGGCTCCATCCACGTGGCGCACACCCCCGACGAGAAGATCGCCAAGGCCGAGCTCAAAGACGCCGTGGATCTCTACATCCGCGTGGCCCGGCAACTGGTCTCCACCATCCATTAACCGGATATTCTGCGGACAACGCTCCTTCAGGTCTGCTATTCTGCGCCTGAATTCCCCCCCCGGTTATTTCTCAATCAAACGAGGTCAATCTCAAATGACAACTACCATCGCCGCTCCGCAGGCGCAGTCCGCGCAGGTCACCCCCGAACGCATTCTTCAGCTAGCCTGGGGTTACGCCCCGCCCCTGGTGCTTGAGGCCGCCATCCACCATCGCGTCTTTGACGTGCTGGACGGCACTTCCATGACACTCGATGAATTGGCCGGCGCAACCGGCGCGTCGCCCCGCGGCCTTGCCGCCATCGTGAATCTTCTCGTTGGCCTTGAGTTCCTGAGTAAAGATGCTGACGGCAAGTTTTCGCTCACGCCGGAGAGCTCCGCATTCCTGGTCAGCACCAAGCCCAGCTTCCAGGGCGGCATCATTCGCCACACCAGCTCGCAGCTCCTGCCCAACTGGATTCAATTAAACAAAGTGGTCGCCACCGGCAGCCCCGCCATGGCCGTCAACCAGGAGCAGACCGGCGGCGAGTTCTTCCACGAATTCGTCAACGATCTCTTCCCCATGAATTACCCGATCGCGCGCCAGCTTGCCGAGCACCTCGACCTGGGCTCGCGCCAGGAGCCCGTCTCTGTCCTTGACCTCGCCGCCGGCTCCGGCGTGTGGAGCGTCGCCCTCGCGCAGAGCGGGAGCAATGTCAGCGTCACGGCTGTCGACTGGCCTGAAGTTATCCCAACTACGACGGACTCCGTTGCGCGCCGCGGCCTGGCCGACCGCTACTCGTTTGCCGAAGGCGACTTGCTCGAGGCGGATTTCGGAGCCGGCCACACTGTCGCCACCTTGGGCCACATCCTGCACAGCGAAGGCGTGGAGCGCAGCAAGGCTTTGCTGGCAAAAACGTTTCACGCGCTGGCTCCTGGAGGAACCATCACCATCGCGGAATTCCTGGTGAACGCGGACCGCAGGGGCCCCGTCAATGGCCTCATCTTCGCCGTCAACATGCTGGTGAACACCGATGAAGGCGACACCTTCTCGTTTGAGGAGATTGCCGCGTGGCTGCAGGAAGCCGGATTCACTAACCCGCGGACGCTGGCCGTGCGCGGCCCATCGCCTCTGATCCTGGCCACTAAGCCATAAAAAGAACGCGCTCGCTTTGCAAACGTGCAGGTTCCCAGTTGAGAAGATGGCGCGAAAACGCAAATTCATTGTTCACGTTGCCATCAGTGCGGATGGTTTTATCGCGCGGGCGGACGGTTCCGTCGATTGGCTTGACCGTCCGCAACTCAAGGGCAGTTATGGTATGGCTGCGTTCTTCCGCTCCATCGACACCTGCATCATGGGGCGGAAGACCTATGAAATGTCGGTGAAGTTTGGCATGGCCGGCGGTTACTCGGGCAAGAAAAACTACGTCCTGTCACGGACGCTGAAGAAAGCGGCGAGTGCAAAGGTTTCCATCATCCGCGATGACGTGGCTGCCTTTGCTGAGCGCTTGCGTGCCGAAAAAGGGAGCCATATCTGGCTGGTCGGCGGGGCAGAACTGATCGCCTGCTTCCTCGATGCTGCAGCAGTGGACGAATTCATCGTCCACGTAATCCCATACATGATTGGCGAGGGCATTCCATTGGTCTCGCCGCGACACCGCGACCTGCCGCTGAGACTTCTGGCCTGCCGGCCATACGCCGACGGTGTCGTGATGCTGCGCTACGCTATCGAATCGCCGTAATGATTCAAGAGTGAGAGGCATTTGCTGGCTTGGGAACTTCAATCCCACGCGCAGCGTAGATAAAGACAAATCAGGAGAGAATTCGTCCCAAGGGTGTATTCTGGCCAAATTCAGAGCAAGACAACTGGCTTCCCGCGCAATTTCTTTAATTGACCTGGAAGAAAGGTTCTCCCGTGAGGACCAGAGGGGCATGTGCATGTTGAGTGACAGAAACGTTTCGCGTAAATCCGCTGGTTGGGTCGCATTCCCGGTTTTGGCTTTGGTTCTGGGGACCACTGGGAACCTGGTGAGCAGCCAGACGCCGGCGGCAGCCCCGCAGGCGCCGGCGGCTTCGGCGCAGGACATTGTTGGGGTGTGGCAGGGAACGCTGCACATCGCCCAGAACAACTCGGATCTGCGCATCGTAAACAAGATCACGAAAGACGATAAAGGCGCTTTGAAAGTAATTGACTACAGCATCGATCAGGGCGGGACGCCCCTGGCCGCGTCGAAAGCCTCTTTTGACGGCGGCGTGCTGAAGTACTCCATCGAGCTCATCAGCGGGACCTATGAAGGCAAAATGTCGGCTGACGGGAAGAACATCGCCGGGATGTGGTCGCAGGGGCCGAATTCGCTGGCGTTGAATCTCGTAAGGACGACGCCGGATACAGCGTGGCCGATTCCCGAGCCCCCGAAGACGATGGCTGCGGATGCCGATCCCAGCCTCGAAGTGGCTACCATCAAGCCAAGTGAGCCGGGACGTCAGGGCAAAGGGTTCGGCTATCGGGGCACGCAGTTCGTCACCTTCAATACCAACATGAACGACCTGATTGCCTTCGCGTACGGGCTTCACGCCAAGCAGATCATCGGCGCGCCAGACTGGTTCGGAACCGATCTGTTCGACATCGATGGCAAGCCGGACGTTCCGGGCCGTCCGAGCATCCAGCAGATGGAGTCGATGATGCGGAAGCTGCTGACCGACCGGTGCGCCCTCAAGTTCCATCACGAACAGAAGGAGCTTTCGGTGTACGCGGTTCGGCTGGGCAACGGCGGGCCAAAGATGAGCAAGACCACGGCAGGACCAAACGATCCGCAGGGGTTCGGATTCCGGGGTCTGGGCGATCTCGGGGTGCGCAACTTGACCATGGCCGAATTCGCCACCTGGATGCAGTCGAGTGTGATGGACAAACCGGTCATGGATCAGACCGGATTGAAAGACAAGTACGACTTCACCTTGAAGTGGACGCCGGACGACTCGCAGTTTGCGCAGTTCCGCGGCGCGGTGGCGCCCGCCCCTCAACCGGCCGGCGAGAACCCCAATGCGCCGCCGAGCCTCTACACGGCCGTGCAGGAGCAGCTGGGGCTGAAGATTGAAGCCACCAAGGCGCCCGACGACGTGATTGTGATCGACCACGTGGAGAAGCCATCGCCGAACTAGTGGCGAAGTTCGCAAACCGTGCCGGCAAACTGGTTCTTGACTTGCGACTATGGTTGTAGTAGATACTACTACACGCGTAGGAGGAAGCATTGGACACGCCAAGACTGTCGAAACTCGAGTTTCGGGTGATGGAAATGCTGTGGGCCAGGGGTGAATTGTCCATTCGCGAGATTCTGGACGCGCTGCCGGGAAAGCGCAGGCTTGCCTACACCACCATTCAGACAACGATGTACAGGATGGAAACGAAAGGCGTAATCCGGCGCGTCAGGAAGGTGGGGAACTTCCACATCTTCAGCGCGGCCATCTCGCGCGATGCGGCGCAGCGGCGGTTGATCGACGAGTTGCTGGCCGTTTTTGGCGGACGATCGCAGCCCGTCATGGCGCACCTGATTGAAACCGGCAAGTTATCGCTCGACGACGTAAAGGAAGCCGAGCAAACCTTGCGCAGGCTCTCCCGGAAGGAGCGTGAGTCATGAACTTTCCTCTCTTCTGGAACGAGAGCTTCACGGCAGCGCTGGTAAATCATCTGTGGCAGTCCACTCTCATGGTCGGGATCGCGTGGCTGGTTGCCATTGCGCTTCGGAACAACCATGCGCGAGTGCGGTACTGGGTCTGGTTTGGCGCATCCGTAAAGTTTCTGCTGCCATTCTCGTTGTTGGTCGCGGCGGGCGAGTGGATGCGATCCCTTGTGGCGGCTCCGGTTCTCAACAAGCCCGAGGTAGCGGCCGCGATCGTAAAGATTGCCCAGCCGTTTTCGCGGACTGAGATTCTGAATGCTGGCGCTGCGCCCATGGCGACGCATCGTGCAAACTGGCTGCCCTTTGCGCTGCCGGCAATCTGGATCTGCGGCATTCTGCTGGTCGCGGCCAGGTTTGCCCGCGCCTGGTGGAGAGCAAGTGCGGCAAAACGCGCCGGCGCTCCGCTCGCGCTTGCAGCGGACGTTCCTGTGCTGTCCACGCCGCACCCGACGGAGCCGGGCATCTTCGGCATCCTTCGCCCGGTGCTGCTGCTGCCGGAAGGAATACTGGAGAGGTTGCCGGCCGGCCAGTTGCGCGCGATCATCGCCCACGAAATGTGCCATGTGCGCCGGCGCGACAACTTTACGTTTGCCGTGCACCATCTAGTCCAGACGCTGTTCTGGTTTCACCCTGTGGCATGGTGGATCGGGACGCGGCTCATTGACGAGCGGGAGCGCGCCTGCGACGAATCAGTGGTGCAGGCAAGCGGCGCGGAGACCTATGCGCAGGGCATTCTCAACATTTGCAGGTTCTATGTCGAATCGCCTGCTGCCTGCGTTGCGGGCGTGACGGGCGCCGACCTGAAGAAGCGCATTGTGCGCATCATGACCGGCCAGAGGTCGCGGAATCTCAGCCTTGGCCGGAAAATGCTGCTGGCAGCTCTTTGTGCGATCGCTGTCGCTGCGCCCGTAGTGGCTGGACTGGCTTGGGCGGGGCAGAATCCGGCTCAGCCGCAAGCGGGAGATGCGGCGCATGCGCCTCAATTCGACGTGGTCTCGATCAAGCCGCACAAAGATGAAGGCATGATGATGAGGATCGGAATGAGGGTCACGCCGGACGGTTTTTCCACGGATGGCTTGCCGCTCGACAATCTCCTGCGCCAGGCATTCAGCCTTACCCGCGACAGGATTCTGGGCGAACCGGAATGGGTTAAGTCGGCGCGATTCGATATCCAGGCCAAAGTTACCCCTGACGACGCGCCGAAGCTGAAGGATCTAAGCCGCCAACAGCGGTGGGCCATGCTGATCCCCGTTCTGCAAGATCGGTGCGGTCTGAAGTTCCATCACGAGACCAAGGAACTCGAAGTCTACACGCTGGTGGTGGCAAAAGGTGGCCCGAAGCTGAAAGAGGCAGCGGCTGACGCGCCCGATGTGACTGCGGAGCCTCCGCCATCGCCAAAGAGCGATGCGAACGGCCCGCCGCCGGCAAGGAAGGGTCAAACGATGATGCGCATGTCGCCACAGGGCATGGCGCTTGACGCTCGCTCAGCCACGATGGAAGGGCTAATCCAGATACTTTCAGAGCAAACTGGCAGCACCATTGTGGATAAAACCGGCCTGACCGGCAAATACGACTTCTCGCTTTCCTTCATGCCGGAGGATGGTACGGGGCCGATCGGAGCGCCTCGCGGGGCACCCCCTCCGGATGGAAGCGGGCAAGCCCAGGAGCCCGTTGGTCCGTCCATCTTCACCGCAGTGCAGGAGCAGCTCGGGCTCAAGCTCGTGCCGCAGAAACAGCTAGTCGATGTGATTGTCATCGACCACATCGAGCAGCCGTCGGCAAATTAGCATTGCCGTACACAGGAATCACTGATCGAGTTCGAGAATCGGCGGGGATCGGGCCAGGTCATCACAAACCAGGCGGGGGTCAAGTGCATCGCGTTGGACAACTCGGATGTGCCCTGATCTTGTTTTTCTCCAGCGCGCTCGCCGCGGCGTCGCCGTTCCGCGGCACCGTCACCTTCGGCGGACTGCCGTTGCCGGGCGCAGCCATCACCGCAGCCAGTGGCGCCAAAACCCTGACCACCGTCTCCGACCTAACCGGCGCCTTCGCATTCGACGATCTGCCCGATGGCAAATGGACCCTCACCATTCAGATGCAGTGCTTCGAGCCAGTCCAAGCGGAAGTGGCCGTTGCCCCCAATATGCCGGCGGCTTCATGGGAAATGAAGCTGTTGCCTTCAACTCAGATCGCGGCTCAGGGGCAGCAGGCAGGGCCAACCTTTCAGGTCCCTTCCGCGCCGCTCGTCGCCCAGGCACTCAATGCTGCGGCAAAACAGCCGGGACAAAACAGCGCGCAAGGTGCGCAGGAGATGCCCAAAGCGCCCGAACAGAACGAGCAGAGCGCCGACGGCTTTCTGGTTCAGGGCAGCGTGAATAACGCCGCCACATCCGTCTACTCC
This sequence comes from Occallatibacter sp., assembly GCA_035552475.1. Lineage (GTDB taxonomy): Bacteria > Acidobacteriota > Terriglobia > Terriglobales > Acidobacteriaceae > Telmatobacter. Next base: position 54,760 of record DASZLE010000034.1, on the reverse strand, counting down.
ACCAATCCCGCTTTCGGCAATACGCGGAGCGGCAGCAGGGCTCTTTATACAGGAGGGGTTGCGGCTTTCATTGAGAACTCAGCCCTGGACGCGCGTCCATATTCGCTCACCGGAACCGAAACAGCAAAGCCCACTTACAGCGATTTCACCGGCGTGGCCACACTCCAGGGTCCCATTCGAATTCCGCACCTGTTGCCGCACGGCCCCAATTTTTCCCTCACCTATCAGTGGACGCGCGACAGCAACTCCCAGCTCCTCACGGGGCTTGTGCCCACACAGGCTGAACAATCCGGCAATCTGGCCGGCTTGACAAGTGAGCTCGGGCAGCCAGTCACCATCTATAACCCTGCCACGGGTGAGCCTTATCTGGACAACCAGGTACCCGTTAACCCGCAGGCCGCAGCTCTCCTCAAACTGTATCCTCTTCCGAACATTGCCAGCACCGCGGCCTATAACTACCAGGCGCCGGTGCTGACTGCCACCCACCAGGACGCGCTGCAATCTCGTCTGGACAAAAACCTGGGGCGCAGAGACCAATTGTTTGGGGGATTCACATTTCAAAGCACAAGGTCTGACAGCGTGAATCTCTTTGGCTATGTCGATCAGACCGGCACGCTGGGGATGAACAGCAATATCCACTGGACCCACCGCATCAAGCCCAGTCTGTTCCTCTTCACGGGCTACACCTTCAGCCGCTTGCGCTCTGAGGTGACGCCCAATTTTGCGAATCGCGCGAATATCTCCGGCAACGCGGGAATCAACGGCAACGATCAGGATCCCGCGGATTGGGGCCCGCCGGCGTTGAATTTCTCCACTGGCTTTACCGGCCTGCAGGATGCCAACAGCTCGTTCAATCGCAACCGCGCCGACGATGTCACGGCGTCGGCCCTCATCTATCGCAGCAAACACAACGTCACCTTCGGCGGCGAGTTCCGCAAGCAGCAGTACAACGAGCTTTTCCAGCAGAACCCGCGCGGCACATTCACATTTACCGGTGCCGCGACGCAGGGCCCCGCTGGGGCGGCCAGCGGCTCCGATCTCGCGGATTTCCTGCTCGGAATCCCGGACACCAGCAGCATCGCATACGGCAACGCGGATAAGTATTTTCGTCAGCCGGTGTATGCCGCGTTTTTCAATGACGATTTTCGCGTGCTGCCGATTCTCACCATCAATGCAGGCCTGCGCTGGGATTACGGCGCGCCGATGACGGAGTTATACGGCCGGCTGGTGAACCTGGATGTGGCCAACGGCTTCACCGCCGCCGCTCCCGTCGTGGGCAGTGATCCGGTATCGCCACTCACCGGCCAGCACCTTCCGTCGTCGCTCATCCGCCCTGACCGCACCCAGGTTCAGCCGCGCATCGGTATCAGTTGGCGGCCCATCCCCGCGTCCACCATCGTGATTCGCGCAGGCTACGGCATCTATCCTGATACCTCGGTCTATCAGAGCATCGTTCTGCAAATGGCGCAGCAGGCGCCGCTCTCCAAGAGCCAGAATGTCGAAAACAGTGCGGCGTGCCCGCTCACGCTGGCCAATGGATTTGTTCCGTGTTCCGCTGTCACCAGCCAGACGTTCGGCATCGACCCCAACTTCCGCGTCGGCTATGCGCAGGAGTGGCAATTGCAGTTGCAGCGCGACCTTCCCTGGGCGATGCAGATGCAAGCCACTTACCTCGGCACCAAAGGCACACACGGTCCGCAGCAGTTCCTGCCCAATAGTTATCCTCTCGGTGAAGCCAATCCATGCCCGTCGTGTCCATCGGGATTTGTGTATGAGATCTCAAGCGGAAACTCCATCCGCAATGCCGCCACGCTCCAGCTTCGCCGCAGGCTGCGCGGCGGACTCGCCGCATCGCTGGCGTATACCTTCTCAAAATCGATTGATGATGACGCCTACCTCGGCGGACAAGGGCACACCGCTGCCGGCTCCGGACAAATGCAAACGGCCAACCTCACCATGCCTGCGGCCACCATCGCGCAGAACTGGCTCAACCCGCGCGCCGAGCGCTCCCTGTCCTCTTTCGACCAACGTCATCTCCTGAAACTGCAGGCTCAGTACACCAGCGGCCAGGGTCTGGAGGGCGGCACGTTGCTTGGCGGCTGGCGCGGCCGCGCACTCAAGGAGTGGACCCTCCTGGGCAACCTCAGCTTCGCCTCCGGCCTGCCTGAGTCGCCGCTGTTTCCCGCCGCCGTCCCGGGCACAGGATTCACCAATATCATCCGGCCCGATTTGACCGGCGCTTCCATCTACAGCAGCGGAACCAGCGCCCACCTGAACGCCGCGGCCTTTAGCGCGCCCGCTGCCGGCCAATGGGGAACCGCGGGCAGAGATTCCATTACCGGGCCCAATCAGTTCTCATTCGATAGTTCCCTGGCGCGCACGTTTCGCCCTCATGGCAAGTCCTATCTCGATTTCGCCATCATTTCCACCAACAGCTTCAACCACGCGGAGTTTACCGGCTGGAACAATTACGTCACCAGCACGCAGTTTGGCCTTCCCGTCGAGGCCAATACCATGCGCACCCTGCAGATTTCCACGCACCTGAGGTTCTAATGATGCGGAGCCTGACACTCGCTGCGCTCTTCCTTTTCGCTGTCGCGGGCGCGCAGTCGCAACAGGTCGGCCAGAACCAGGGCCTGGGCCAGCAGCAGAATTTCACCCTCACGGTCAATTCCAACCTGGTCGTGGAAGCCGTGACCGTCAGGGACAAACACGGCAACTTCATTCCCGGATTGAAGGCTGAAGACTTTGTGCTGACTGAGAATGGTGAGCCGCAGACTATCCGCTACTGCGAGCACCAGAGCCTGGCCGAAACCGCAAAGCCATTGCCGCCCAGCATTCCCAAAAACGAAGAGATCACCATCTACAACCAGCTGGTGCGCTCCCAGATCGCCTCCGAATCCATTGACAATGAGCGCTACAAAAACCGCAGGTTGCTGGCATTGTATTTCGACATGACGGCGCTCCCTCCCGCGGACCAGATGCGCTCATTGACCGCCGCTGAGACCTTCATCCGTACCCAGATGACGACCGCCGACATGATCGCGGTCCTGCGCTTCGAGGGCGGATCGGTAGACATTCTTCAGGACTTCACCGATGATCGCAAGCGCCTGCTCAGCATCCTTGAAACCATGGTCGTGGGAGAAGGGCAGGGCTCCGCCGGCAGCGTCGATGATTCCAGCACCGCCGATACCGGGGCGGCGTTTGGCCAGGACGACTCCCAGTTCAACGTCTTCAACACCGACCGGCAACTCTCCGCCCTGGAAACCGCCGCCCGGATGCTTGGGCACGTGAATGAAAAGAAATCGCTCCTTTATTTCGCCAGCGGCCTGCGCCTCAACGGCATTGACAACCAGGCGCAACTCCACGCCACGGTGGATGCGGCCATCAAGGCCGGCGTCTCCATCTGGACCATTGACGCGCGCGGTCTCGTCGCCCAGGCGCCGCTCGGCGATGCAACCCAAAGCTCGCCGGGTGGCCAGGCGATGTATACAGGTGCGTCCGCGCTGGCGGTCACAACCGGCTTCCAGCAATCGCAGGACACGCTCTATGCCATTGCTTCCGATACCGGAGGCAAGGCATTTCTCGATAACAACGATCTCACCCGCGGCATCGTGCAGGCGCAACAGGCAATCTCCGATTACTACATCCTCGGCTACTACACCTCCAACGCGGAGCGCGACGGTAAGTTCCGCCGCATCCGCATTTCTCTCAAACAGAATCAGGAGGCAAAGCTCGAGTTTCGCCAGGGCTATTACGCCGACAAGGAGTTTCGCAAGTTCAATGATGTCGATCGCGAGCGGCAACTGGAAGATGCGCTCATGCTTGACGACCCCATTACCGACCTCACCATTGCCATGGAGGTCGACTACTTCCAGCTCAACCGCGCCGAGTATTTCGTTCCCATCGTCGTCAAGATTCCCGGCCGCGAATTGGCGCTGGCCAAGCGCGGCGGCGCCGAATATACGCGCATCGATTTTATGGGTGAAATCAAGGACCTCGTCGGCGGCACTACGGTCAGCAACGTGCGCGACAACGTGAATATCAAGGTCTCTGACGCCACGGCGGCCGAACTCGCCCACCGCCCCATCGAATATGACACTGGCTTCACGCTCTTGCCGGGCAAGTATTCCATCAAGTTCCTGGCGCGCGACGATGAAACCGGAAGAATCGGCACCTATCAAACCAACTTTGTCATTCCCAATCTCAATAAAGAGGTGAACCGCGTACCCATCAGCGCCGTGGTTCTGGGCAGCCAGCGTGTGGACTTGAAAGCTGCCATCTACGATGCGGCAAAAGCGAAAGATCGCGCCAGGGATGAAGCCGCCAATCCGCTGGTTCAGGATGGCAGAAAGCTCATTCCCAGCGTCACGCGCGTCTTCTCCACCGGCCACCAGATCTTTGTTTACTTCCAGGCGTACAAGCAGGAGGAAAGAGTCTCCTCCACGCCGGCCACTCCTCCGGCCCCGATATCGCCGCTCTTCGCATTCGTCACTCTTTATCAGGATGGAAAAAAGCTTCTCGAGACGCCGCCCAAAGCCATCGTTCCCAATGCAGCAAGCCGGCTGGGCACCATGCCGTTGAGCGTCGACCTGGGCGTGGACGCCCTCCCGCGAGGCCGCTACGATTGCCAGATCACAGTGCTCGATCCGGCGACGAAGAAGGCCGCCTTCTGGCGCGCCCCCATCATGCTCGTGCAATAGACATCCGAAGCCCTATCGTGGAGAGGAAGGGTATCCGGTGACGAAATGAAAGTTCAGTGGCGGCGGGGGTTGGTGTTGGCGGGAATTCATCTGGCGGTTTGCGCGCCGCTGGTTGTATGGGAGGAAGCGCATATTTGGGATTGGGTTCGTTCGCAGGAAAACTGGCGGCCCGATCCTGCGCCGGTGGTTCAGCCTGAAGATGGAGAAACGGTTACGTTCAGCCCCTGTGGCATGTGGTATCACATGTCGCTGCCGCAACGAATTATTGTCATGGGTGAATTGCCCGCGGCGGCAGTTTCAGGTTGGCGCGAACCTTGTCCGCCGGCATGGTCGTTCGCAGGCCTAGTTGGCATGAGTTGGCCGAATCGCGATAGTCGGCGCAAGGAGATAGGGTCCTCAATCGGCCTGTGCGGCCTGATCGCATTGCAGTGGATGTTGGTCGGTGGATTTCCGTTGATTCATCCCCGCAGATGGTTTGAGGAACCCGGCGCGCTCATGACCATTTGCACCTGCACGGGGATTCTAGCGTTGTTCGCGCCGTTTCTATGGCTGTTCTGGCTCATTCTGCTTCTGTGGAGGCTGATCCAGGGCGGCTATCGCGGGGTAATTTTCGCCTGGCGATTCTTTCGCCGCACTGGTGTCGGAAGCTCGGTGGCGAAATGAGGGCGAGTCAATTCGCGAACTGCGAATGGTTGACCGCCTGTTTGGACGCTTGCAGGGGGATTGCCCAACCGGCCGCAAAGGTGACCATGGCCGACCACCCGCTCACAATGCTGCGCGATACTGCTTATGACCTGTAAACGAGTCTCGACCCTTTAAAATCCTCATGCGATTTGGCAATATTCAGGCATGGCACACAACGGTCATAGCGAGATTCTTGGATGACGCTGATTCGCCCTCCGACCGCCACCGCAGATTTCAGTGTCCATGGAGTGCCCGGGCCGACCGCCAACCCCGCTGAACCCGTGTGACCTTGGCCACAACCAAAGCCGCTCCAATCCGCTATATTCATGCAATAGGGAGCTTCCAACGGAGGCTCCTTTGCCGTTCGGGAGGGAAAAACAAATACCCCCCTCCCCCCCTATATCATCGCCTTATCTTCGCCATGTTGGAAACATAAGATAACTAGAGTGAATAACTTGTGGTGCTTACCGTACGAACATAAGGCGAATGCTGTAACAATCCTTTAATATTTGCAGTTCCCCCAGAAATCCACGCAGATTCCTTCCAGGCTCCGCGAACTCCGCTAACTCCGCTATCTCCGCTATCATCCATTCATGTCCGAATCGATCTATGACATTCCCGTCCGGACGCTCTCCGGTGACGGCACAACGCTGCGTGAGTTCGCGGGCAAAGTCCTGCTCATCGTGAACGTGGCCTCGAAGTGCGGCCTCACGCCGCAGTATGAAGGTCTTGAGCGGCTCTACAACCACTACCGCGACCGCGGCTTCGTCATCGCCGGTTTCCCCTCCAACGACTTTGCCGGCCAGGAACCCGGAACCAGCGACGACATCCGCTCCTTCTGCACCCTGAATTACGGAGTGGATTTCGCCCTTTTCGAGAAGATTCCCGTGGTCGGGCCGAACAAGAATGCCCTGTATTCGGCGCTGATTGAGGCGAAGCCCGAGGCCATCAGCACCGGCGAGGTCCCCTTTGCCGACAACCTGCGCAAATACGGAATCCATCCCAACGATCCGCCCGAGATCCTCTGGAACTTCGAGAAGTTCCTCGTCGATCGCTCCGGCGACGTGGTGTCCCGCTTCTCTCCCGATACCGATCCGTTCAACCCGCGGCTGACTGAGGCCATTGAAGCCGAGCTGGCGGAAGCGTAAGCCGGCGCCGCGAACGACCACGGAGAGAGGTTCCCTCGACGGCACCGGAAGGTGCATAATCGGGTTCAGGATTGGTCCCATGATCGGTGACGGGGCTCTCAAAAACGCGCTGGTCCTCGACGATGACCGGGTCGTCGCCGAAACCCTGGGGATGATTCTGACCGGCAGCGGATACGAAGTGCGCGTGGAGTATACCGCCGAGGCCGCCATCGATTTGCTGGCGCGCTGGTCTCCCGACGTCGCCATCATCGACATCCTGCTCCCTGGCATGAACGGTGTCGATTTCTCCATCAGTCTGCAGGCAGCGTGCCCAGGTTGCCATGTGCTGCTGTTCACGGCATTTCCAGGCGTCCTCGGAATTCTGGACGCGGCTCGCCTGAAGGGACACGAGTTCGAAATCCTGGAGAAACCGGTGCCCCCGCCGCAAATCCTCAGCCGCCTTGCCGACCTCCTCGCCGGTGGGGGGCGAACACCAACGGCAGCTCGGCCCGTCTGAATTTACGCAACAGAGAAACGCGACCGTTCGGCCCTGCGGCTTACTTCTGCTGGTCGAGATCCAGGTTCAGTTCGAGCACGTTCACGCGTGGCTCGCCCAGGAAGCCAAACTGGCGGCCGGTGATGTGCTGCGCGATGAGCTGCCGCATACGATCCTCGCTCCATCCACGAGCCCTGGCAACCAGCGGCGCCTGGAAATAGGCCGTATCGGGAGTGATGTCCGGATCGAGGCCGGAGCCGGACGTCGTCACCATGTCGATGGGAACAGGCTTGCCGCCGTTCTCTTTGCTGAGCTTGTCAATGTCGCCCTGAATGCGCTGGACCAGCTTGGCGTTGGACTGCGCCAGGTTCGAGCCGCCCGAGGAGGTTGCATCGTAACCGTTGCCTGCAGCAGACGGACGCGGATGAAAGTACTTATCTGACGTAAAGCTCTGCGCCAGGAGCTCGGACCCGATGACCTGGCCATCCTTGAGAATCAGGCTGCCGGAAGCCCTGTGCGGGAACAGCAATTGCGCCACTCCGGTGACGAACAGGGGATAGGCGAGCCCGCAGAGCACCGTCACCAGAATGGTGTAACGAATCGACGTTCCCCATACGGAATGGCGGATCTTGACCGCGGCGGCGGTGGCAACGTGGGGCTGAGTGGATACCGAGTGCACTTGCTTACTCCTTTTACGCCAGGTGCAGCGCGACCAGGCACAGGTCGATCGCTTTGATTCCGATGAAAGGAACGATGATGCCGCCCACGCCATAGATGAGAAGGTTGCGGCGGAGCAGCACATCGGCCGGTTTAGGCTCGTATTTCACGCCCTTCAACGCCAGCGGAATCAGGGCGACGATGATGATGGCATTGAATACGACCGCCGACAGAATGGCCGACTGCGGCGAATTCAAGCGCATGATGTTGAGCGCGCCGAGCACCGGAAACACCGCCATGAACATCGCAGGGATGATGGCGAAGTACTTGGCCACGTCGTTGGCAATGGAGAAGGTGGTCAGCGCGCCGCGAGTCATCAGGAGCTGCTTGCCGATCTCGACAATCTCAATGAGCTTGGTGGGATTGGAATCGAGATCGACCATGTTGCCCGCTTCCTTGGCGGCCTGCGTGCCGGAGTTCATGGCCACGCCCACATCGGCCTGTGCCAGAGCGGGCGCGTCGTTGGTGCCGTCGCCGGTCATGGCTACGAGCTTGCCCTTCGCCTGCTCGCGCTTGATCAGGTCCATCTTGTCCTTGGGCTTCGCTTCGGCCAGGAAGTCGTCCACGCCCGCCTCGCGCGCGATGACGGCCGCGGTCAGTGGATTGTCGCCGGTGATCATGATGGAGCGGATGCCCATGGCGCGCAGCCGCGCCAGCCTCTCCTTGAGCCCGCCCTTCACAATATCTTTGAGATAAATGACTCCGAGAGCAGAGGAGTTTTCGGCAACCACCAGCGGCGTTCCGCCCTGGCGCGCAATCTCTTCCACGCTGTCGCGAACCTTCTTCGGCAGCGCCGAGCCCTGGTCTTCAAGGAACCGCGCAATCGCATCCACTGAGCCCTTGCGAATGCGCACGCCGGGCAGGTTCACACCGCTCATGCGCGTCTGCGCGGTGAAGGGAACGAACTCCGCATGGATGCCGCCCAGGTCCCGTCCGCGCAGGTTGTACGCTGTCTTGGCCAGAACCACGATGGAGCGGCCCTCCGGCGTCTCGTCGGACAGCGACGAAAGCTGCGCCGCGTCCGCCAGCCTCTCGGCGCTCACATCGGGCGCGGGAATAAACTCCGTGGCCTGACGGTTGCCCAGCGTAATGGTGCCGGTCTTATCCAGCAGCAGCGTGTTCACGTCGCCGGCCGCCTCCACCGCGCGCCCACTCATTGCCAGCACGTTGTATTGCACCAGGCGGTCCATCCCGGCGATGCCGATGGCCGAGAGCAGTCCGCCAATCGTGGTGGGAATCAGGCATACCAGCAGTGAGACCAGCACGAACACGGTCTGCGGCGCCTTGGAGTACATGGCGAACGGTTGCAGTGTCACTACGGCCAGCAGGAATACGATGGTCAGTCCGGAAAGCAGAATGCTCAGCGCGATCTCGTTGGGCGTCTTCTGGCGCGTCGCGCCTTCCACCAGCGCAATCATGCGGTCGAGAAAGGTCTCGCCCGGATTGGAGGTGATCTTCACCTTGATCCAGTCGGAGAGAACCTTGGTGCCGCCGGTGACGGCGGAGCGATCGCCTCCCGACTCGCGGATCACGGGAGCAGACTCACCGGTAATCGCGGATTCATCCACGGACGCGACGCCCTCGATGACCTCGCCATCGCCGGCAATATAGTGCCCTGCGGCAACGTAGATCACGTCGCCGGCGCGAAGCAGGCCGCTGATCACTTCCTCGAAATCTCCCGATGCCGTGTAACGGAGTGCGATGGTCTCGGCCTTGGCCTTGCGCAGCGTATCGGCCTGCGCCTTGCCGCGGCCCTCGGCCATGGCCTCGGCAAAGTTGGCGAACAGCACCGTGAACCACAGCCAAAGCGTGATCTGGAGGTTGAATCCGAAACCCGGACGATGATGCACCGCGTTGTCGATCAGCAGCACCGTTGTGAGCACGCTGCCCACTTCGACCACGAACATCACGGGATTCTTGACCATTCCGCGCGGGTCGAGCTTGCGGAGTGAATCGATCGCCGCCTGCGCCACAATTTGCGAATTCCAGAGACTTGTCTTTTCAGCCATATCGGTCGTCTTTGTCCTGATCGAGCGTCTGTCTTAGAACAACTGGCCAGACTTCAACAAAAAGTGTTCGAGAATCGGGCCCAGGCTCAGCGCGGGAAAGAACGTGAGCGCGCCAAGAATAAGCACGGTTCCAACCAGCAGCACGGTGAATAGCGGGCCATTCACCGGGAATGTCCCCGGCGAGGGCGGCACGCTCTTTTTCTGCGCCAGGTTGCCGGCCAACGCCAGCACCGGGATCATCATGAGGAAGCGCCCGATGAGCATGTCCCAGCCCATCGCGATGTTGTACCACCAGTTGGGGCTGAGCCCGGCAAAGGCCGAACCGTTGTTGCCCGCGCCGGAGGTGAATGCGTAGAGAATCTCGCTGAAACCGTGCGGGCCCGGATTATTGATGGCGGAGAGTCCCACGTTTGGCAGCAGCACAAAAACCGCCGTAAGCGAGAGGATGATGAGCGGGAAAATGAGCACGTAGAGCATGGCCATCTTCACGTCGTAGGACTCGATCTTCTTGCCCAGGTACTCCGGCGTGCGGCCCACCATGAGCCCCGCGATAAAGACCGCCTGGACCACGAAGATGAGCATTCCGTAGAGACCCGCGCCTACACCGCCGAAGATGACTTCGCCCAGCATGATGTTGGCCAGCGGCACCATTCCGCCGAGAGGCGTGTAGCTGTCATGCATGCCGTTCACCGCGCCGCAACTCGCGTCTGTGGTGATGGTGGCGAACAGAGCCGACTGCGAGATGCCGAAGCGCACCTCCTTGCCCTCCATGTTTCCGCCCGGCGCCGTCGCGGTACTGGCTTGCACGGCTCCATGAATCAACGGATGCGGCTGCGCTTCAGCCCAGAACGCCACCACGAAGCCCGCCGCGAACAGCACGTACATGGCGGCCCATACCGCCCATCCGTGGCCCGGAGAGCCCGTCATGCGCCCCAGCATGTAGGTGAGGCCGGCGGGGATGATGAAGATCGAGAGCATCTGCAGCAGGTTTGAGAACGGTGTTGGATTCTCGTAGGGGTGGGCGCTGTTTGCGTTGAAGAAGCCGCCGCCGTTGGTGCCCAGCATCTTGATGGCTTCCTGTGACGCGACTGGTCCCTGACCGATAGTCTGCGTCTGGTTCTCCAGCGTGTGCGCCACGGTGTACGCATGAAGGTTTTGCGGAACGCCCTGCGCCACCAGCAGAACGGCGTAGACAATGCACGCGGGAAAAAGAATGTACAGCAGCGTCCGGGTCGTATCCACCCAGAAATTGCCGATGGTGGGAGACTGCGCCCGCTTGATGCCGCGCACCAGCGCCACTGCGACCACGATGCCGACAGCGGCAGAGTAGAAGTTGTGCGTCGCCAGCCCGACCATCTCAGTGAAATAGCTCATGGTCGATTCCGGCGTGTAGAACTGCCAGTTGGTGTTGGTGGTAAAACTGGCGGCGGTGTTCCACGCCAGGTCGGTCGCCACACCTGCCAGATGCTGTGGGTTCCACGGCAGCCACGCCTGCGCGCGCTCCACCACGTAGGTCACCAGCATTGACACCGCGGAGAAGCCGAGGATGGCGAGGGCGTACTCACGCCAGTTCATCTCGTGCTCGGCATTCACGCCGGTGATCTTGTAGATCAGCCGCTCGATTGGGCGCAGGACCGGGTCGAGCCACGTGCGCCCGCCTTCAAGCACCTGCGTCAGATAGAGCCCGGCCGGGCGAGTAAGCGCCAGCAGCACGAGCGAATACAGGGCAAACTGCAACCAGCCATTTGCTGACATGGTCAGAATTTCTCCGGATAGAGCAGGGAAACCACCAGGTATCCCAGCAGAAGGATGGAAAGAACCAGAGCCACAGCCGTGATGAGATCCATTTGTTTTACCTCAGCTTCTGGCAGGCTTTCACGTAAAGGAAACCAGCCGCGAAGAAAACGGCCGTGAAGAATAGCATGGTCACATCTTGCATTGCAGGTATCCACCCCCAAGAGCGCCGATTGCGCGGCAGCATCGCAAGCAGGTCATGAGGCCGCGCAAAAATCGTCAGCCATAAATCCGCTCACGAATGATCTTCTGCTCGCTCAGCTAGAAGTATGCGAAAGAATTCGTAAATAAGTTGTAAGGAACGATGCGGCTGCTCGTGCGAAACCGATTTACTCCTGAATGTTCTCCTGTTCGGTCCAGCCTTCCGGCACAAAGCGGTAGCCTATCCATGGCTCGGTCTGGATGTATTGACGGCCCGTCTCGGCCTCGAGCTTCTTGCGCAATTGGCCCACGAAGACGCGCAGATACTCCGGCTGGTGCGCCGACTGCCCGCCCCACACCGCGGTGAGCAGCGCACGATGAGTCATCACCTTGCCGGTGTTGCGGGCCAGATGCGCCAGGAGGTCGAATTCCTTTGGTGTCAGGTGGATGGGCTTGCCCTGAACGGTGATGATATGGGCCGCGGTGTCCACCATGAAGTCGCCGGCTTCTATCGCGGTTGTCGTCCGCTCCGGCGCGCGGCGCAAATGCGCCCGGACCCGCGCCATCAGCTCCTGGGTGCTGAAGGGCTTGGTCACGTAGTCGTCCGCGCCCGCGTCAAGCGCTTCCACCTTGGCGCGCTCGTGATCGCGCACGGAGAGTACCAGTACGGGCGTGGGCCCCTTGGCGCGCACCGCCCGGCACACTTCCACGCCACTCATCCCCGGCATCATCAGGTCGGTGATCACCATATCCGGCGGCCAGTCGCGGAATACGTCCAAACCCTCAGCTGGGTCGTTGGCGGTGCGCACGTCGAATCCCTGTGCCATGAGCGCGGCGCGCAGCACGCGTGTGATCTGCGGCTCGTCGTCGATAACAAGAATTCTGCCCGGCATCTGCTGCCTCTTACCCTCAAGAAGATACCACTCCCCGCGGCGGAGGTATGATGCTCGATGAGAATCTTCAATGGCATCCGGATCGCAGAGAGCGAAGCAAGAGCAGGCGATGACGCGCTGGATTGCGCGCTGGATCGGGGCCACGGCTTTTGTTGCGACCGTGGATGTCCTCCTCACGCTGGCCCACATGAAGGAAACGGCCGCGGGTCTTGTGTTTCTCACGCTGGTGGTGGGCTTTGCCACTCGCGCCGGCTTTGCGACTTCCTTGTACGTAGCGGTACTGTGCGCCATCTCATTCGACTATTTCTTTCTGCCGCCCGTGCACACGTTCAGGCTTGCGGGAGTTCAGGAATGGATCGAGATGCTGTCGTTTCTGGCCAGTTCCGCCGTGGTGGGCCGGCTTGCCGAGCGCGCCCGGCGCCACACGCGCCAGGCGCAGCAGCGGCGCGAAGACGTGGAGCGCCTGTACGCGCTGAGCCAGGAAATGATGCTGCACGAGGATGCGAACCGCCTCATCCGCGAGCTGCCCAAGCTCATCCAGCGTTGTTTTGCCCTGGACGAAGTGGTGCTCTATGTGACCGACTACGACCAGTTCTACGCGACGATGGCAGAGGTTCCGCCCAGCGTGGAGGCCAGCCTGCGCACGCAGACCCAGGGCCATGGTCCCACGCTGTCCGGTCCCGGCGGTTTCTTGTATCTCGCGCTGATGCTCGGGCTCAAGCCTATCGGGGCATTGGCATGGAAGCCGGATCGTCTTTCCCGCGAAGTGGCGACGCCTGTCGGAGCGCAGGTTTCCATCGCTCTCACACGCGCGCTGGCGATTGAAGCATTCACTCGCGTCGAGGCATCGCGGGAAGGCGAACGTCTGCGCACCGCGCTGGTGGACTCACTCACGCACGAGCTGCGCACTCCGCTTACCTCCATCCGCGCCGCCGCTACCACGCTCACGCACGAAGACGCGCTCGACGAACCGGCACGGCGCGACCTCGCCTCGCTCATCGACGAGGAGAGCACGAGGCTTGACAAGCTCATCGGGGAAGCAGTGGAGATGGCGGAGATGGATGCACGCGTGTTGCACGTGCATAGCTCGCCGCTTCAGGCGCGCGCCCTGCTGGATCAGGTGGTGGAGGATGCACGCTCCGCACTTGGGGCGCACCGCGTCGTGATTGCCGTGGAGGAGCCTGACGCGCCCGCGTGGTTCGATGCGCATTTGCTGGGGCGAGTCCTGCGCCACCTGCTGGAGAATGCCGCCCGCTACTCTCCGCCGGGCAGCCGCATCGTGTTGCGTTCGTGGCGCGGCACGGGGCGGCTCGAGTTCAGCGTGGAAGACAACGGCTCCGGCATCGATGCCGCGGATCTGCCCTACATCTTCGACAAGTTCTACCGGGGACGCAAGGCGGCGGGGAAGGGATCCGGCATGGGGCTTGCCATTGCCCGGGCGATTCTGGAACTGCACGGCGGCGGAATCGACGTGGCAAGCACGCCGGGGCAGGGAACCACGTTCCGATTCTGGGTGCCGCTGGCGGAGCGGGAACCGTCGAGCGCCTCGTCTCCGGATGCGGAAAGACCGCACCCTGGCACCTGATGATTCCCCAGTGCGCGGGTGCGGCCTTCCTGTTTCCCCCCGGGGGAACTTACCAGCGTGAGATTGTTAGATCGTCCAGGAAAACATGCGAACCGCTGCCGCCGCTGGTCGCGCCGTCCACCTGGAAGTTTGTCAATATTGTGGGACGCCAGCCAAGCGCAAAAGCTGAGTACACGGTAACGTTGATATTTTTCTGATTGCCGTCCAGGGTTACGTACTTGTAGGTCACCCAGCCGGAGCTGTTGCGCGTATAGCGGATCTGCAAGTGGTGCCACCGGTTTACGCCCCAGGCCCGCGGATTGCAGTACGCGCCTGTGTGTACCCATTGGTCGTTGGGGCGGGTCGCGCTCCCGCGGTTCGCCGTAAAGTCCCACGTGCTCGACCATCCATCGCACTGAAATCCCATGATCGCGGTTTGCCCGTTGGGCATCACCTGGTTCAGATCCATTTCGAGGTTGGCGATATCCGAGGCAGAGTTCTCAATGTAGAGCCAGCCGTCCCACAGAAAATTCATGGCACTGGTGTCATCGCCCATCGATGTGCTGTAGCGCTCGCCCCCGTAGTTCGAGTAGCTGCTGGCAAACTGCCGCGCCGCTCCTGTCCGCGAGGGCGAGCCCACGACATTGGTCCATCCCGACGCGGTGCCGCTAATCGCGCTGTCCTTGACGGCCCACCACCCGATGGTCTGAATGTTGCTCAGGTTGGCGGCGCCGCTCGGGACGGAACTCGCCGTGCCCGTCACATTTACCCCAACATTGGTGTCGCATGCCGCGCCGGCTTTGCCCCAGGACTTCACATGCAAAGTATGCCCGCCCGTTCCGATTGTCACCGAGGTGTTCAGAATGGTGTCGTTCACCGTAGCCGTATAGCTGCTGTTATCCACGGAGTAGCCAATCGCCGAAACCGGCTGTCCCGAGCATTCCGAGGCCGAAGCCGACAGCTTGAAGGGCGACGTGAGCGAGCTGCCGTTCGCGGGGCTGGCAACGCTTGGCCCGCCAGAAGAGGAAGTGCCCGAGCTTACCTTCACTGCCACGTCTGCCACGCACAGCGCGCCGTGGTCGCCCCAGGACTTGACGTGAATCGTATGCCCGCCCAGCGAAGCCGATACCGACTTATGCAGGTACGATCCGTCAACGATAGCGGTATAGCCGCTCGTGTCCATCGAGTAGCCAATCGTCGAGATCGCCTGCCCGGAACATGCCGAGGCGCTGGCCGTAAGCGTAAAGGGTGAGGAAACGGTGCTGCCGTTGTACGGGCTGGTCACGCTGACCGAGGACCATGCGGGCAGCGAGGACATAAAGGGCAGAGATACAACGAGGGAGAGCCAACAAAGAGGTTTCATTCGAGATACCTTCGGAAACGGGAGATTGTTCAAAACTGAGTGCGAACGTCTTCAGATTGTTTCTTGGCCTTCCAGCAATCTTTGTTACCGCGCCCCGCATCCATTCCGATTGCTGATCCGGAAGTGAACCAAGTGCGTGTCGCGTGCATTCAAGCGCCTTCGCACAAGCGCAGGAATCTTCGAGCACTCGCGCATCGCGAGCCGCGAGCCGTCTTGCCAAGGCTGTTTGGGGCTGTTCTGCGCGGCTTCTTCGCCGTGGTATCACAACCTCTGATTCATTCCCGTTCCCGGGAGCGAGCGCTCGCCCGTCGGCTCGGGGCATATCAAATCGAAATAGGTCTACGGACTTGGCACGGGACTTCTCTATCTAACTTTCTCCCGCTGCAGCCACCGGCCTCGCGACCTCTATTTAACCCTTCAGGCAATGGATGTAAAGAAGCAACACCGCCATGTTACACGGCTCGACAGGTGCCACAACCGTTTTCTCGAGGGGATTTTTAAAAAATCGTCAGCATCCAGGCAGCCTTGTAAATCCTACGTGCATCGCGCAATTTCTGCGGGTGCGGCTTGTAAAATGTACACGGATTCTCGCGCTTGTCGCGCCTGTGCGTCCTATTGCCGCAAGCCACAGATTCACAACGCGGTACACGTTTCTGCAATACGCATCGAACACCCTGCTGCAAACGCAAACGGCCTGGGCAATTTTCTGCCACACGCATGCCGGGCGTCCTTTCCCGTTCGCAGCTCTTGCTAGGAAGATGGGAACACCGCGCCTCTACCCCCGCGCCGCCTGCTTCGCCTACCATAAGACCAAGCAGTTCAGTGGCCTGAACCCTCAGCGTCTCTTCGTTCATCCACTGATTTGAGAGGCCTGGATGATCTTCCTTACCCGCCGCGCCACCTTCTCCGCCTCGCACTACTACTGGAACCCGGAGTGGACGGAGGAGAAGAACGACGCAGTCTTTGGCCGCTGCGCCAATCGCAACGGCCACGGCCACAATTACACGCTCGAGGTCACCGTCGCCGGCGAGCCCGACCCAGTCACCGGCTTCGTTGTCGATCTCAAGTGGCTCAAGGACGTCATCGAAGACCGCATCCTGTCCACCTGGGACCATCGCCACTTCAACCTTGAGGTCCCCGAGTTCGCCTCCGCCATGCCCACCACGGAGAACATCGCCATCGCCGCCTGGCGCCGCCTTGAGCCCGCCGTCACCGCCGCAAAGGGCGCGCGCCTCAGCCGCATCCGCGTCTACGAAACCCCGGAAATTTTCGCCGAATTCCGCGGTGAGGAGACCCAGCCATGACGGCATACTTCGGCCGCCGCTACACCCTCAGCGCCAGCCATCGGCTACACACTGATGCGCTTACGCCGGAGCAGAACCGCGCCGCCTACGGCAAATGCAACAACCCTCACGGCCACGGCCACAACTATGTCGTCGAGGTCCTCGTCGGCGGCCCGGCCGATCCCCAAACCGGCATGGTCATCAATCTCGTAGATCTCGATGCCGTCGTGCGCACAAAGATCCTCGACCGTTTCGACCACACCAACCTCAACCTTGATCTGCTGTTTACTGCCCAGGTGCCCACCACTGAAAATCTGTGCAGGGAAGTCTTTCACCTGCTCAAAGACGGCCTGCCCGTGGGCAATCTGGAGTCCGTCCGCGTGGAGGAGACCGAGAACAACTTCTTCGAGTGCAATAATGTGTAGCTCCGCGCGCCCTGCCGGATCGAATCGACAAGGAGACACCGGCGGAAACCGCAGCCACAGGCTGCATCGCAATAGAAAGGACATCGCATGGCAAAGACCGTGCCCATGACAAGGCCCCTGCTTACCGCGCTAATGGATAAGGGATCCCTCAAGGACTTTAGTACGCAGGACCTCTACCGCGAGATCATCGCCCGCATTGGCGAAGACCCCACGCGCGACGGCCTGGTGGCCACGCCCGCCCGCGTTGAGAAAGCCCTCGCCTACCTCACCAAGGGCTACCGCGAAGATCCCAACGAGATCCTCCACGACGCGCTCTTCGACGTTGACTACGACGAGATGGTCATCGTGAAGGACGTGGAAATGTACTCGCTTTGCGAGCACCACATGCTGCCCTTCTTCGGCAAGGTGCACGTGGCCTACATCCCCAAAGGCAAAGTCATCGGCCTCAGCAAGATCGCGCGGCTGGTCGAGGTCTTTGCGCGCCGACTGCAAGTGCAGGAGCGCATGACCCGCCAGATCGCCGACGCCATCCAGGAGGCCATCGAGCCCCAGGGCGTAGGCGTGGTCATTGAGGCGCGCCACCTCTGCATGATGATGCGCGGCATCGAGAAGCAGAACTCCTCCACGGTCACGTCCGCCATGGTAGGCGTCTTCCAGAAAAAGGAAACGCGCGCTGAGTTTCTCTCACTGGTGCGGTCGTCGAATCCCGGCAGCATGTAGCTGCTTCTTGTGGATTCACTCCGCACAATTTGGGTCGTGCTTTGAAACGGCACGACTTCAGTCGTGCCGAAGCAGCTCCCACTTAATGAAAGTTGTCATCCTAGCGCAGCGAAGGATCCGCGGTTGTTCTTCGCTGTCACATCGCAGCGCAAGCACGCACCGCTAAACTATTCCAGTGAACGGCCTGCTCGTCATTGACAAACCCACCGGCATCACCAGCCATGACGTAGTCAGCCGTCTGCGCCGCATCGCCGGCGAACAATCCATTGGCCATCTCGGCACGCTCGATCCTCTTGCCACCGGCGTTCTCCCGCTGCTTCTTGGCAAATACACACGCCTCGCGCAGTGGTTCTCGACCGCCGAAAAATCCTATTCCGGCGCCATCCGCTTCGGCTGGGCCACTGACACCTACGACTCCGACGGCTCGCCCGCCGGCCCGCAAACCGAGCCGCATCTCACGCTGGATGAAATCCGCACCGCCTCCGCTCGCTTCCATGGCGAGCTGCAGCAGATGCCCCCGCCGTTCTCTGCCAAAAAGATCGCCGGCACGCCCGCCTACAAGCTCGCCCGCCAGGGCAAGCCTGTCGAGCTCAAGCCCGCCGCCATCGTCATCGAATCTTTCGAAATCGTCTCGCTCGCCGGCCCCGAAGCCGAATTCACCATGCGCATCAGCGCCGGAGGCTATGTCCGCTCCGTCGCCCATGAGTTGGGCCAGATCCTCGTCTGTGGCGCGCATCTCGCCTCGCTCCGCCGCACCCGCGCCGGCGCCTTCTCCCTCAACGACGCCCACACCCTCGACGAGCTCCAGCCCCTCGCCGGCAATCTCGACGCGCTCGAAGAACTCTGCGTCCATCCCCGCGCATTCCTGCCTCACATGCCGTCCGTCACCGCCGACGCGCAGAGCCTCGGCAGAATTCGCAACGGCATGCAGGCCAACCTGCACGAATTCACTAACGCCCCGCTGGTCAAGGTCTTCGCATCGCAGCGCGATCTAGTCGCCATTGCCCAGCGCGTCGCCGGCACGCTCTTCCAGCCCATCGCCGTGCTGGGATGAAGAGACAAGCTACTAGCTTCTAGCTACTAGCCTCTAGCTTCCAGCCTTACTCCGCAGGGAATGTGAATATTGAAGTTTTGAAGGGGCACGACTTCAGTCGTGCCGCAAAGGCATCCAAATGATCCGGGCTTTAGCCGCTGAGGGAAGACTTCACGCCACCTGCACCGCCGCCCATCTACACTGCAGCCGAGCTAGAAGCTAGGAGCTAGAAGCTGCCTTTGCGCAGCAACGGCCGCAGCGCCGGCCACATCGTATCCGCCACAATCGCCGCGCCCTTCGCCGTCGGATGAATTCCATCCGGCTGGATCGTATCGGGCACGTGCACCAGGTCTTTGTAGATCATGGGCACAAACGCCGTGTGATGCTTCGCTGCCAGGCTGCGGAAAATCTCCTCAAAGCCGTGAATGTAGTCCGGCCCGTAATTCGGCGGCAGCGTGATCCCCGCCAGCAGTACCTTCACATGCGCCGCCTGCAATTCCATAATCACCGTGTCCAGATTGTGTTTCGAGTCTGTCAGCGGCAGCCCGCGCAGCCCGTCGTTCCCGCCAAACTCCACAATCGCCACATCCGGATGCAGTTTGAGCACCGCCGGCAGGCTGGCCACAGCGTCCTTCGTCGTCGC
Source organism: Occallatibacter sp. (assembly GCA_035552475.1). Taxonomy (GTDB): domain Bacteria; phylum Acidobacteriota; class Terriglobia; order Terriglobales; family Acidobacteriaceae; genus Telmatobacter. The sequence continues at coordinate 35,165 of DASZLE010000034.1, read as the reverse complement.
GCCGCTGCTACCCTCGTTCACCACCTTGTAGCTGTAGCCGCTCCGGTCCAGCTTCGCCTGCAGCGCATCCGGATATGCCTTGCCTGGAGCCACCCCGTATCCTGCGGTGATGCTGTCGCCAAAGCACACCAGCAACGGCCGCTCCGCCGCAAACGCCGGCCACGCCGCCCTCAACAATAGAATTGAAACGAGAACCCGCCGCCAAACGTCCACAACAACAGTGTAGTAGGCAGTGTTCAGTGATCAGTGCTCAATGATCGGCAAAAACTCCTCCCGGCCCTCCCGTGGAACCTCGGCCGCTGCAATTCGTACTAGTAAGAAGCTGAGGGCTGATGGCTGACGGCTACTCCAACTGCGAACTGACCACTGAGCACTGATCACTGATCACTGACCACTGACCACTGATCACTGAACACTAACAACCGGAGCCGCCGCCCTTGATCAACGTCCGCAACGCCACCAAGTCCATCCAGAACGGCGCCCGTCGCGTCGACATCCTCAAAGGCATCTCGCTTGCTATCCCCGCCGGCCAGTTCGTGGCCATCGTGGGCGCCAGCGGCAGCGGCAAGAGCACGCTCCTCGGCCTCCTCGCCGGCCTTGACTCGCCCACCTCCGGCGAAATCTGGCTCGACGGCGTGCCCATCCACAACCTGGCGGAAGCACAACTCGCCCAGGTTCGCGGCCGCAAAATCGGCTTTGTCTTCCAGTCTTACCAACTCATCCCCACGCTCACCGCTCTCGAGAATGTCCTACTTCCCTTCGAGCTCAACGTGAGCGGCTCCGGCCTCAAGAAGGCGCGCGAGCTGCTCACGTCTGTTGGCCTCGCTGAGCGCGTGGACCACTACCCCATCCAGCTCTCCGGCGGCGAGCAGCAGCGCGTCGCCATCGCCCGCGCCTTCGTCGTGGAGCCGCCCATCATTATGGCCGACGAGCCCACCGGCAACCTGGACACAACCAACGGCCGCATGGTCCTCGATCTCCTGCTCGAGCACAACAAGCGCGCCGGCACCACCCTTGTCCTGGTCACCCACGATCCCGAGATCGCCTCCACCGCCGACCGCAAAATCGTTCTTCGTGACGGGCTCATCGTCGAAGACACGCTCCCCTGCGCCGCTCCCGAGTCCGAGACACCCGCGCCCGCCGAGGCTCCCCATGCCTGAGAGCCTGTCAAACTACTCCATTGATCAAGAACGCGCAGGAGCGCGACTTCACAGCTCGCGGAACGCACCTACGAACGGTCAAGAACGCGTAGGGGCACGACTTCAGTCGTGCCGTAACCGCCGCCAGACGATGGAGGGCTTTAGCCCCTGCGGGAGCCGTCCATGAGCTCAAATTCTCAGGCTCCGCAGCCCCGCAAACGCGCCCTCACCTGGCGCCGCGCCACCGCCATTGCCTGGCGGGATCTCAAATCCGCTCCAGGCAAATTCGCCTTCGTCGTCCTCTCCGTCGCCATCGGCGTCGCCGCGCTCGTCGGCGTCCGCGGATTTGCTGAAGCCTTCCGCCACACGCTCGGCATTGAGGCCCGCTCGCTCATGGCCGGCGACCTCAGCGCCCGCATCTTCCGCCTGCCTACGCCCCCCGAGCTCAAAAGCATCGCCGCTCTTGAGCAGAAGAACCCCGGCATGCGCTCCTCCTGGGTCACGGAGACCGTCTCCATGGCCTCCATCCCATCCGATCCCGTCCCCTTGCTCGTCGCGCTCAAGGCCGTCGATCCCGCCGAATATCCCTACTACGGCACGGTCGACCTCGAGCCCTCCATGCACCTCCCCCAGGCGCTCTCCGGCAATAATGTCGTCGTCGCCGAGGAATTCCTCATCCGCCTCAACGCGCATGTGGGCGACGACCTGCGACTCGGGGGCAAAACCTTCCACATCGCCGCCATGATCAAACAGGAGCCGGACCGGCTCTCCGCCGCGGCCGGCATCGGTCCCCGCGTGCTCATCACCCGCGGGCAACTCGACGCAACCGGCCTCATCGCTCCCGGCAGCCGCGCTACTCAGCGCCTCATCGTCAAGCTCCCCGATCAGCTTCCCAAAGGCGTCACTCCGCAGTCGCTGCGCAAAGACTTTGAGCAGGCCCTTCCGGACGCGCAGGTCATGGATTATCGCGAAGGCAACCCCGCGCTGACCGAGGGCCTTGACCACGCCACCGCGCTGCTCTCCCTCATCTGCCTCGTGGCCATGGTCCTCGGCGCCATCGGCGTCGCCATGGCCATGCACGCCCACCTCGAGCAGCGCATGGACGTTCTCGCCATCCTCAAGGCCGTTGGCGCCGGCTCGTCCGATCTGCTCCGCATCTTCCTCTTGCAAACTCTCGGCCTCGGCCTGGCCGGAGGCCTGCTCGGCGTCGCCGCCGGCCTCGCCGTTATGGAGTCGCTGCCCGCCATCTTCGGCAACCTGCTCCCGGTTCACACCGTTCTCGCATTTCCCTGGCGCTCCATCGGCGCCGGCCTCGGCACCGGCCTCTTGACCACGCTGCTGTTCTGCCTGCCGCCGCTGCTTGACGTTCGCGCGGTTCGCCCCGTACTCGTCCTCCGCCGCCTGGTCGACTCGCCCCCTGACACCATCGCGGGCTACTTCGCCCGCGTCTGGGCTCGCCGCCTTCAGCTGTCGCTCGCCATCGTTGTGGTCGCCGGCCTTGGCGCCATCGCCTGGGCGCTCTCTGACTCGCGCGTCGTCGGATCATGGTTCGCGGCAGGCCTTGCCGCCATTCTCCTGGTTCTGCTGGCAGTGGCCTTCGTTACCCTCCGCGTGCTGCGCTTCCTGCTGAATCGCGTCCGCCTGCACCTGCCTAGCTTCCTGCGCCACGGCTTGGCAAACCTCTACCGCCCCGGCAACCAGTCCTCCGCCGTCCTCGCCTCCCTCGGTACCGGCGTCATGCTCATCCTCGCCGTCTACCTCATGCAATCCGCCATCCTGAGCGACATCAAGCAGTCGGCCTCGCCCAAAGTGCCGAACATGTTCCTCATCGACATCACCACCGAGGAATCTGCGCCGCTGGCAATGTTCTTCAACCACCTGCCCGGCGTCATGGAACCCTTGGATATGCTCCCCATCGTCCGCGGCCAGTTCGTCTCCCTCAATGGCACGCCCCTGGCCAGTTTGAAGGATCAGCACATGCCCATGCGCTTCCTTGAGAATGCGGACATGACCTGGGCCGATGCGCCTCCGGCCGGCGACAAGATCACGGCAGGCAAGTGGTGGACCTCGCCCGATGCCCAGGAGATCGCTGTCGGGGAAGGCTTCGCCCAGCGCCTCCACCTCTCCATCGGTTCCTCCGTCGAGATTCAAACCCAGGTGAACGGCGTGCACAAGCTCAAAGTAGCTGCGCTCTACCGCGCTGACGGCAACCACCTGGGGGCGCGTACGCCCTTTGTGCTGCCCTCAGGCGTGCTCAAGGGCGAAGTGGCCACGTGGTATGGTGGCGCGCATGTGAACCCGGCCCAGGTGGCCGGCATTGAGCGTTCCCTCTTTGTCTCGTATCCCACGGTTACGGTCATCAACCTGGCCGACGTGATCCTGCGCATCGAGTCGGTCATTGACCAGGTCACCTTCGTCATCCATTTCCTGGCCGGATTCTCCATCTTTGCCGGGCTTACCATCCTGGCTTCGTCCATCGCCTCCACGCGCTTCCGCCGCATGCGCGAGGCGGTGGTGCTCAAGACGCTGGGCGCCACGCGCATGCGCATCGTGCGCACCTTCAGCGTGGAGTTCAGCGTGCTCGGGTTGCTGGCCGGCATGGTCGGCGTCATCTTCGCCAACCTGCTCACCCGCATTCTGCTGCACCGGCTGGAGACGGCCTTCCACATCCAGTGGACAGCCACCGCGGTTGCGCTCATAGGGACGGCTATCCTCGCGACCGCGACCGGCTGGATCGCCAGCTACCGCATCCTGGGACTCCGCCCCCTGGAAGTCCTTCGCGAGGAATGACGATCGAACCCCCAGGCAACCCTTTTGGCGCTATGTCGCTCAAACGGCAAACGCCATCGCGCGATTTCGGCTACAATCTTTTTCGACCCGGGAGCGGGTAGCTGTATCTGATTGATTCCGCAGTCAGGGTCATTCCCCATGTTGCCTGGAGGTCTATTGTGTCTGAAGATGGTTATAAACCCCGCATTCTGATCGTTGACGATGAGCACAACATTGCCGATACGCTGGCCACGGTCTTCAAGATCAAGGGCCACGAGAGCCTGGCGACCTACAGCGCCGAGAGCGCCGTGGAGCTGATCGAGACGTTTGAGCCCGACATTGTGCTCAGCGACGTGGTGATGGGCAGGATGACAGGCGTGGACCTGGCCATTTATCTCTCCAAGGCTCGGCCGGACTGCAAAGTGGTGCTGTTCAGTGGCCAGGCCTCCACGCACGACCTTCTGGCCGAAGCCGGCCGCAAGGGCCACCACTTCCACCTGCTGGCCAAGCCCATCCACCCGGAGAAGCTGCTGGAAGACCTGATGACCGCGCCGTGAGGGAAATAAAAAACGGCGATGTCCATTGGATTGATGGAGTTAAGGCCTAAAACTGCAGTAATTCAGGGACCGGGAGAGCAAGGAACCAGGAAAGACGCCTCGAACCCCAGGAAAAGCGCGAAAATAAAAACGGCGATGTCGAGTGGAATGATGGAGTTGCGCCCTCAAACTGCAGTGAATCGCGCACCCCGTTTGCCGGGTTTCCTTCGGGTTGCGCTGCGACCGGCATTTCAGGGCTCCCCTGGCGGTATAAACGCCGACGCCCGCACTATGTGCGGGCGTACTTCTACTCACGAATCCAGCTTATTCTGGATTTCCCCGGCTGGATGTGATGGCCGATACAGGTGAATGTTCAACCAGATAGTTTCATCTAACCCTTTTGTTTCAAGGGTGTGTTTTCGGTGTATTCCGGGAGGTTTGCCAGCGGTGCGCCAGAAATTCAGCGTTCAAGCTGACGGCTGAAGGCTGAAAGTTGACTCTTTGTCTCCTCGCTCAGCGGCGGCATCGCTCCCGGTTGCGACGCCACCCACGCCCCCCACCGGTTGCCTGCCTCGTTGAGCCGGGCCAGCCCTGCCGTGTCGAGGCTCGTGCCCTGCAACAGCGTGTGCGTCATCGCCGCCGTAAAGGCATCGCCGGCTCCGATCGTGTCCACGACCTTCACGCGGACGCCCGGGTGCTGGTGCCAGCTTTCACGGCTCACCAGCAGGCTCCCGTTGGCGCCGCAGGTCACCGCCGCCAGCTTCAATTCCGGAAACTCCTGGAGCAGCCGCCCGCACCCCGCGCGCAGTGTCTCCGTCTGCGGAAATCCGAGCAGCTCCAGCACCATCGGAACCTCGGCATCGTTCATCTTCACCACGCTGGCCAGCTCCAGCGACTCCTGGATCACCTCGCTCGAGTAGAACGGCGCGCGCAGGTTCACGTCGAACACGCGCACGCAGCCGGCCCGGGCCTGCGCTACCAATGTCTGGATGGTCTGGCGCGATTCAGGCGCCCGCTGCGCCAGCGAGCCGAAACAGATGGCGTCTGCCTGCTCCGCCAGCCGGACCCAGTCGTCGGTCAGCTCCATGAAGTCCCACGCCGCCGGCTCGTGGATGGTGTACTCGGGCTGGCCGTCTTTGAGCGCCACTGTTACGCGGCCGGTCTCGTGCGCCGGGTCCACCTGGAGAAACTCCGTGTCGGCGGGGAGCGGTCCAGCAGCTCCACGGCACGCCGCCCCAGGTCGTCGCGGCCGATGCGGCTCAGGATGGCCGCGCGGCTGCCCAGGCGCCCCGCCATCACCGTGAAGTTGGCCGGCGCGCCGCCGAGGCGGGGGCCTTCCGGCAGGAGATCCCACAACAGCTCGCCAAGTCCAAGAATCAGACGCGGTTCCATTCCCAACAGCTTTCCGCTGCGAGCCTATTGCCGTCAAGACTGGGAGCAAGGGAACGAGAAAGCGGGGGCGGGCGGGGCAAGGTCTTTTCGTTCAGGAAGCGATTCGTTAGCGCCGTTCCTCCGGGACTCCGGGGCTCATTTTGTGCGCCTTTCCCCACGTTGAAACGCGGGGCTAACGAACGCTGCGCCTACGGTGGGACACACGGACAACGTAGGCGCTTTGGCAGGCAACGTGGATTTATCAAAGCGCAGGGCGGCAGCGGCGGTTCAGGAACTGACTGCAAAGTATGGAATTGCCGCCGCACGGTTGGCGCCTTACGGCGCCGGACCCTATGCGCCGATCGCATCGAACGACAGCGAAGACGGGCGGACAATGAACCGCCGCGTGGAGTTGGTGAAACAATAGCCGAAAGAGCGGATTCTGGACCAACACAAAGACGGTGGGAGTTCGTGAGCTGGGCTCCTCGGCGGGTTGCACACACTTCGGTGGAGAGAAGGCGAAGGATGAAGCGCCGTCGAACGGGGCAACTGCAACCGCAGATCCTTCGACTGCGCAGGGCCAAAATGCCGGCCCTGCTCCGCTCAGGATGACACGCGCTTTTGACGTCAGGATGACAGCAGTTTTTTAGACGCTGGTGTGTTCAGGATGACGGCGTTCTCTTGAGACGCCGCTGATTTGGTGGCCGGCAGTAGCCGGGATGCATCAGTTTTTCTACAGATCGTTGAGCCGGATCGCTCCTATAAAGTAGTCCTGTGATTATCAACATTGCACGACGGGCGCATGACCATAATTGGGAGCTCGATCCTATTGTGCGGTCGCTGCTCGATACCGACTTTTACAAGCTGCTGATGCTGCAGTTTATCTGGAAGCACTTTGGGCGGACGCGGGCTACGTTTGCGGTGCAGAACCGGACTGTGCAGGTGCGGCTGGGCGAGGTGATTCGCCTGGAGGAGTTATGGGAGCAACTGGATGCGGTGCGGCAGTTGCGGTTCCACAAATCGGAGCTGATCTGGCTGGCGGGTAACACGTTCTTTGGGCGCCGGGGGATGTTTGAGCCGGCGTTTCTGGAGTGGCTGGAAAGGGATTTCCGGCTGAGCGAGTTCGAGCTGGGCGTGGAGGACGGGCAGGTATCGCTCAAGTTCGAAGGGCTATGGACGGAGACGACGATGTGGGAGATTTATGCATTGTCGATTGTGGACGAGTTGAAGACGCGGTCGGCGGTGAAGCGGCTGAGCGAGTTTGAACTGGACGTGCTGTATGCGCGGGCCAAGTCGCGGCTGTGGGACAAGATGGAGCGGCTGAAAGGCGTGCCGGGACTGGCGCTGAGCGACTTTGGGACACGGCGGCGGCACAGCTTTCTGTGGCACGAGTACGTACTGCTGGCAATGCAGGACACGCTGGGACGAAGCTTTACGGGGAGTTCCAATACGTATTTGGCGTACAAGCACGACCTGGAAGCGATGGGCACGAACGCGCACGAGTTGCCGATGGCGGTGGCGGCGCTGGCGGAGACGGACGAAGAGTTGAGGACGGCGCAGTACCGGCTGCTGGAGCTTTGGCAGCAGACGTACCAGGGCGAACTGCTGATCCTGTTGCCGGACACGTTTGGGACGACGCAGTTTTTGCGCGATGCGCCGGACTGGGTGGCGGACTGGACGGGGCAGAGGATCGACAGCAAGGATCCGTTTACGGCGGGGGATGAGTACATTGCGTGGCTGGAGGAGCGGGGGCGCGATCCGAGGAAGAAGCGGCTGATTGCGAGCGACGCCCTGGATGTGGACAAGATTCTGGCGCTGCATGCGTACTTTGGCGGGATGATTACGCGGGGCGGGGCGGACGAGCTGAGGGCGGCGGATTTCATGGATCCGGCGCTGTGGCGGCACGAGCCGCGGATCCGGTTCAGCGCGGGGTGGGGAACGTTTTTGACCAACGACTTCAGGAATTGCAATCCGCTGGGGGATGGGAGCTTTGACCCGGTAAGCCTGGTGTGCAAGATGACGGAAGTGGATGGGCGGCCGGCGGTGAAGCTGAGCGATAACTATGCCAAGGCGATGGGGCCGGCGGAGGAGATCGAGAGATACCGGAGGGTGTTTGGGACGGCGGGAATGGTGAATGTGCCGGTAGAAGCCTAGGGTTCAGGTGTCAGGTGACAGGTTTCAGGTGACCGGTGACAGGGGTTGCGTGGTTTTGTCCTTGTCCCACGTTTTGGGGATGGGTGGCGGTGCCGCTGGGGGTGATTTGCGGCTAGAGTTAATGTATGAGGGTAAGCAACTCCCCATTTTTTCCCTCCGGGTTGAGTAAGGCGTGCCTGGCGGGGTTGTTGTGCTTGCTGGTTGCCGCGGTACCGATGGCCGGACAGACCACGAGCGAGACTGGTTCCACTACACATAAAAAGACGAGCGCGACGGCACACCACAAGACGGCGGGCAAAGGGAAGACAACGAAGACACGGCACCGGCACAGCGGGACGCTAGCGGAGCGGCGGGCGCGGACGACGCGGCTGAAGCAGGCGTTTGTGGCGTCGACGGAACTGCGGCCGATGGCGCAGCAGTTGATGACGCTGCGGACACAGGCGGCATATGCGGGCGTGACCGGCTACGCGAAACGGCAAACGGGCGATGCGGCGGGCGCGGCGTACCTGGCGCTGGGCCGGGCATACCAGATGGACAAGCGGTACGGCGATGCGGTGGCGGCATATGCCGATGCCAAGCATCACAGCGAGGTTCTGGCGGATTACGCGGATTACCTGGCCGCGGAATGCCAGCACGCGCAGAACAACGAGCCCGCGGCCGAGGCGCTGTTGAAGGGATTTGACGAGCGGTATCCGGATTCGATTTTTGACATTGAAGGCCCGGAGCTGGAGGCCAATGTGTTGCTGGCGGAGGGCAACGCGGCGGCGGCGCAACGGGTGCTGCTGGGGGTGGCCGACGAAGCGCACGACATGCCGAATTACGAGCTGACGGAGGCGAAGATTGCGTTTTCGATCCAGCAGAACGACGAGGCAGAGCGGATCTTCAAGCACCTGCTGCTGGGACATCCGCTGAGCGCGGAGGCGGAGGTGGCGCGGGCTCGGTTGACGGCGATGGGCGCGGAGAGCAGCCTGACGGCGACGGAGCTGCGCAGCCTGGCGGACGCGTATTACAACGCAGGGCGGTATGAGCTGGCCGCGGATCAGTACCGGGCCCTGGTGCGGAACTCGCAGTTGCCGGCGGCGGAGCGAGATGGTTTTGCGGCGGCGGCGGCGGCGTGCGATCTGAAGCTGAAACGGTTGACGGACGGCGAGGCACAGGCGCTGCCGGATACGAACGATGAGAACGGCGCGCGGCGTATGTACCTGCTGATGGAACTGGCGCGGAGTCACGAGAACCAGGGCGAGCAGCAGCGGCTGGTGGAGGGGATGAAGTCACGGTTTCCGCAGAGCCCGTGGCTGGCGGAGGCGCTCTACTCGAGCGGCAACATGTACCTGCTGTTGCGGGATTATCCGCGGGCGGTGGATTACTACGGCGATCTGGCGACGCGCTTTCCGGCGTATAAGAATGCGGCGGCGGCGCACTGGCGGGCGGGGTGGCTGAGCTACCGGCAGGGACAGTTCAGCAATGCGGAGCGGATGTTCGACGAGCAGATCCGGCTGTATCCGCAGGATACGGAGAGCGCGGCGGCGCTGTACTGGCGCGGGCGGCTCTACGAGCAGCAGGATCACAAGCCGGCGCTGGCGGCGACGAATTACCGCGCGGTGGTGGGGCGGTATCAGCATTATTTCTACGCACAGATGGCGCGGGCGCGGCTGAAGGCGCTGGGGCAGCCGGAGCTGGTGTCGCGGGCGCAACTGGGGGCGTTCCAGCCGCCGGCGGTGCCGCACCTGGTGGACACATTTCCGGCGGACAGCCCTCACATTGCCAAGGCGCGGCTGATTGCCAACGCGGGGCTGAACGAATACATCGGCCAGGAGATTGCGGCGGACCCGGATTCGGGTTCGTGGAGCGCGCTGGCGGAGGCGCAGATTTACGCGTCGTTCGGGGAGACGTTCCGCGCGATGCGAGCGCTGAAGCGGGCGATGCCGTATTCGTCGTCGGCGCCGATCAGCGCGATCCCGCTGGTGTACTGGCGCATCCTGTTCCCGGAACCGTGGTGGGAGACGATCAAGGAAGAGAGCGCGAAAAACGGGCTGGATCCGTACTTGGTGGCGTCGCTGATCCGCCAGGAGTCGGAGTTCAATCCTTCGGCGATTTCGTACGCGAATGCGTGGGGGCTGATGCAGATTGAGCCGAACGTGGGGAAGACGCTGGCGCGCGAAGAGGGCATCAGCCATTTTCAGACGTTTCAGCTGCTGAACCCGGAAGTGAACATCCGGCTGGGCTGCAAATATCTAAAGCAGATGCTGGACCGGTTTGGCGGCGTGCAGGAGTACGCGCTGGCGGCGTACAACGCGGGCGACTCGCGCGTGGTGGACTGGCAGAGCGCGGGGCCGTACAGCGGGATGGATGAGTTTGTGGAGTCGATTCCGTTTACGCAGACGCGGGACTACGTGCAGGCGATCCTGCGCAACGAGGAAGTGTACCGGTCCATCGACGCCGCTTCCAGCGCGCAGGCGCGCACGGGGATCGCGTCGCGGTAAATTCAGGCAGGCATAGAGGAGCATGGGTCCATTGCCACGCGAGCGGGAGACGCGAAGGATGCGGGCAAGGGTTGCCGCAGCGAGGATCGCGCTGGCTTTGCTGGTGGTGTGGCCCGCGGCCGGCACGCGCGTGCAGGCGCAGCCCAGGCCCGTGGCGCGGCAAGGGCAGGAGTACCACATTGAAGTGAACACGCTGCCCGGCTGTTTTTTCTTCGGATGCACGCAGCCGGTTTCCGCCGCCAACATCCGGGTGACGGCAGGAGGCGTCCGCGTGCCCGCGCAGGTGGCGCAGCCGGCGGGAAGCGGATCGACAGCATCGGCAGCGGTGCCGGTTCACGTGCTGGTGGTGTTTGCTCCGGGAACGGAGCGGCCCGCGGATGCGGAATTGCTTGCCAAGCTGAAAAGGGTGTTGGCGGTAGGCTGGATGGTGAGCGTTTGCCGGATTGATGGGACGTTCACTGCCTACGCGCACGAGGCGCAGCTACGGCTCGACCTGGCTCAACGCGCGGATGCGGCGAAGGCCGATGCAGGGTTGGATGCGGTGGGCAGCGCGATTGATGGCCTGCGAGCGCAGGCCGGTTACCGTGTTCTGGTAGCTGACCTGGGCGGCAAAGCTGACGACAAATTTGTCCGTTGGCTGGCTTCGGCGGCGGACCGGCTCTCGCCGGTCTACGTAAGCGACGGCGGCAAAGCACAGATGCCGGGGTCCGAGTCCAGCGGCCCGGGCTCAAGCATGTTGGGGAGTGCAACGGACGCCAGGGAGCGCGCCTACACCGATGGCGTGTTCCACGAGTTCACGCTGGCGGAGGCGCTGAGGGACGCGCTGGCCGACCGGCGCTACGAGTACGACGTGCGCTTCCGCGCGCCGGCCGCGGCAGCCGCAGACGCGCCGATCCGACTGACGTTTCTCGATCCGGGCACGCATCTGCCCTACGAACTGCGTACCGATCTCTATACCGTGGAGACGCGCGAGGCTGGTGGCAAGGCGGAAAAGGTGCGCTCTGACGCAAGTTCGCGCTTGAGAACGGTTGAGAAGTAGGCGCGAGATTTTGGGCCGGTGAGCCAGAAGTTTGTCAATAAATGGGACCTGCAAGCGGCGGGAATCCGGTTTGGTACCCCCGGATGTCGATTCCGATTGACGAACGCGGCCAGAGCGGCAACACTGTTTTCAACTCGGAAGCGTCCAATCTCCGGGTTGCTTCGCAGCCTGCAGTTGTTGCACAACGGGGCGCGGTGTGTAGATTCGCATCGGCTCTGTTGCATCTCATCCCGTGGAGGGCAGGATGTCAGCCGACTTGCAGTTTCTGGAAGAGTGGATCCCGGAACGAATGGACCCCGGAACGGTTTTTGTTCTGGAGAACCAGACGACGCTGGGCAATGCGCAAAACCCATTTGTGGCGGTCATGTCGTGCCCGCGCTGCGGGACGATGGGGCTGATTACGCGCCGGCAGTTGTGCGGAATTGAGCCGATGATCTGCGGCGGCGACTTCTGTTCGGCTGAGTACCAGCTGCAGAGCGAGAACATCTGCTTCCGCAGTCCGCAATAGGATTGCCGCCGCTGCCTGGAGTTGGCGCGCGCCGGGTGCTATTGCGCCGGTCCGCCGCGGTGCCGTAGGTGCTCCTGCCGGAGTTCGCTTGTGCCGCCAATCCTCCGTTCGAGGACCGTCAAGTCAATTACGATAAATGAGGCATTTTCCCAAGCCGGCCCGGATGGCGAAACTGGCAGACGCAGCGGACTTAAAATCCGCAGACCGCAAGGTCGTGGGGGTTCAAGTCCCCCTCCGGGCACCAGCATCTCTTTACGGTGACGAACGAGCCTTTCCCGCTCCAAGGAAATTTGGCAATGCACACCATGTGAACAGATTTCTTGTGCGCGGGAATTCGTTCGGCATGTATGATCTTGTGGATAAGACACAGCCACATGCCTGCATCTGAAGCGCCTCCGCTGCGGCTGTATCCCGTCCTCGCTGAGCTGCCGACGCTCCTCTCCTATATAGACGGCTTCGCCGGCGAGCACGCACTGCCTCCCGCAGACGCTCATGCGCTGGCCCTGGTGGCGGAGGAGTTGTTTGCCAACACGGTGAATCACGGCCACTCCGCCCCCGGCGCAGCCTCTGTCCACTGCGGTCTTTCCCTGGACGGAAGCGCCCTGACCCTCGTTTATTCCGATGCCGCGCTGCCCTTCGACCCGACGACAGCGGTGATTCCCGCCATCCCGGACGCCTCCACGCCGGCCGAGCGGCGCCCTGTCGGCGGGCTTGGAATCCATCTGGTCCGCAAACTCATGCACACCATCGACTATGTCCGACAGGATGGCCGCAACTTCCTCACCCTGACCCGGCGTATCGGCGCCAACCGACTAGCCCAGAACCAACCCTGAAGTTTTTACTACACAGCGAAGATTGGTTTCTAGTAGCTTTCCAATATGAGTGCATCCCCAGCTTCATCGGCCGCACAGATCGAGTGCGTTCAGGGAATACCCATTGTCACCGTTTCGGGTCGCCTGGATTCGAACACAGCGCCTCTTTTCGATGCGCAGACGGCTTCACTGCACAACGAGCCGTGCGCTCGCATTCTGCTCGATCTGTCGGACGCCACCTACGTGAGCAGCGCGGGCCTGCGCTCGATCATCAAGCTCATCAAGCACACTGCTTCCTGCGGGGGGCGCACCGGCCTGTTCTCTGTGCCCGAGCCCATTCTGGAGCTGATTGAAATTTCGGGATTCCAGCCGCTGCTCGACATCTATCCCGACCAGGAAACCGCGCTCAAGGGGGGCACGGCATGAAAAACTGGCTGCCCCGCCTTCCACACATGAGACTGTCGCTTCGCCAGCAGATTACCTCCCTGGGCACGCTCTCCGCCCTGCTGGCGACGTTCACCGTCGCCATTCTCGTGCTGATCAACGAGCGCGGGACGAGCCTGTCCGTTTCCGACGAAGTGATCAGCATGATGCAGGACCGCCTGGAGCGCAGCGCAGAGAAGACGTACAGCATCTGCCAGCTCTCCCAGGACTATGTGCAGAGAGCGGTGGACACCAGCCTCAATTTCGGTCATGCGGTGCTGCGGCAGGCGGGCGGAGTGCAGATCGCCTCAAGGACCAACACCTGGAGTGCGGTGAATCAGTACTCGCAGGTACACAGCGCCATTACAGCTCCGCTCTGGTCTGTCGGAGGAGTGCCACTGACCGGCGACCGCAGCTTCGATCACCACATTCCCATCATCGACGACATCACCAAGCAAACCGGCGAGACCGTCACCTTGTTTCAGCGTGTCAATCCGCAGGGAGACATGTTGCGCGTGGCCACCAGCGTGGTGGCGGCCGACGGGCTGCGCGCGATTGGTACCTTTATTCCGGCCACCATGCCAGACGGCACGCCGAATCTGCTTGTCAGTAGCGTTCTTAGCGGCAAGACCTATCGCGGCCGCGCCTATGTTGTGAATGCGTGGTACATCACGGCCTATGAGCCGCTGGAGAACAACCAGGGCGAAATCATAGGCATGTTTTATGTGGGCGTGAAGCTGGAAGGTCTCAGCGCCATCCGGGACGCGCTTATTGGCAGCGCGAAAAGCGGCGAGCGTAGTTCGGTTGCTGTCTATTACGGTCCCAACAGCCAGAAGTTCAGCAACATGGTGATTGTTCCTCCTACCGGCACCGGATCCGCGACCGAGGAGAAATGGCTGCACGAGGTTCTCTCCAAGGCCCCCAATCTGCCTGACGGCGCCTCCGGCGAAGTCAGGGTGGCCAACTCCATCTCCCGCTCCCAGACGATTGTCCAGTACACCTATTACCGTCCGTGGGACTGGATCGTTGCTGTCATAGGCGATTCGCGCGACTACGAGGGAGCTGCGGAGCGCGTGCGCGCGCAGTTCGCCAAGCTCCTGTGGCAAAGCATTCTGGGTGGCCTCATCGCGGTGGGACTGGGCGGCGTGGTGGCGTACTTCATCAGCAAGCGCATCACTGATCCGGTCGCCGATCTGAGCATTCACCTCACCTCCAGCGCGACCCAGATCGCCTCCAGCGCCGTGAGTCAGCAATCGAGCGTGGCCACGCTAATGGCCTCGAGTAACCAGATCGCCTCTGCCGCCAAGGAAATCTCTGCCACCTCTCAGGAGCTGCTTCGGGCCATGGTGGAGATTGCCGAAGCGGCTGAGCGAACCGCCGTATTGGCACGCGATGGCCGCCAGGGAATCAAAGGCGTTGAGACTTCAATGCAGACTCTGTCCACCGCCAGCGGGTCGATCTCGTCCAGGCTCACCGCTATTCGCAACAAGGCTTCGCGCATCAACTCGGTAGTTACTGCCATCACCAAGGTTGCCGACCAGACCAACCTCCTCTCGCTGAACGCCTCTATCGAAGCGGAAAAGGCAGGCGAGGCGGGAGCCGGATTTGCGGTGGTGGCGCGCGAGATCCGGCGTCTTGCCGACCAGTCAGCGCAAGCCACGCTCGACATTGAGCAGATCGTGGAGGAGATGCAGGAAGCTGTGGTCAGCGGTGTCGATGAGGTTCGCAGCTTCTCTGACGCGGTGCAGGGAGGGATCGGGGCCGCCGAGACCATGCGCGGCCAGTTTGGCGAGATCATCGAGCGTGTCGAGTCCATGGCCCCGCGCTACGAAACGGTACAGCAGGGCATGCAGAACCAGTCGGTAGGCGCAAAGCAGATCTCTGACGCCATGTGGCAGTTGACTGAAACCGCTCGCCAAGCGTCGGATTCAGTGAACGACCTCAACGAGGTCAGCCGGCAATTGCATGAAGCAGTCCGCGTTTTGAAGGAACGCATATTTAAGCTTGCCACGGTGCAGGCCTGATTCCGAGGTGTTCTTCTGATGGCTCTTCATCTCCGTTTCCGGCTGCAAAGCGGAACGCATGCCGTTCCGCTGCGGAGCGTGTATAGGGTGGCGGGATTCGCCGCCCTCGACGGAGAGCCGCAAGACTATTTTCTGGGCTGGCTTCGATTTCATGGAAAGTTCACGCCGGTCTTCGATCTGAATCAGGTGATCTGCGAAATGCCAACTCTGGAGACTTTCGGGAGCCGGATCATGGTGCTGGAGGCTGGCCCCGATGCTCCCGTCTCGTATATCGGCCTGCTCGCGGCCGGAGTCACCGACACCATCTCCGCCGACGATCCCGCGGCCAACCCGCTCGATCTGACCAGCTATCTTCAGATGCTGTACGCCCTGATTCCCGACCTCCCGGGTGAACAAACATGAGGCCCCGCCTCCAAATCGAGCCCGCGCTGCTTGATCGGGTGGCTGAGCGGCTGGCTGCGGCAGCAGGAATGGATATCACAGCCCTGGATGCAGGCCGCATGCAATGGGCTATCGAGGCCCGCTGCAGGCACCTCGGGCTGACCGCGGGCGGCGCCTATCTCGGCCGCCTGGCGAGCGCTCCTGAAGAACTCGACGACCTGATCGATTTTCTCGTCATCCAGGAAACCCGCTTCTTCCGGGATCCCGATGTCTTTGAGCATATTCGGCTGTGGGCAACAAAAATGCTGTCGGCCGCCTCTTCGCCGTTGCGCATTCTCTCTGCTCCGTGCAGCACAGGCCAGGAAGCATATTCTTTGGCTGCCTGCCTGCACCACGCAGGACTGCCGCTGTCGGCTTTCTCTATCGATGCATTCGACATCTCTTCCACTGCGCTGGCAGCCGCCCAGCGCGGCGTGTATCACGAGAATGCGCTCAAAGACGTTCCCGAAGAACTCCGGACCGTGTGCGGAGTTCTGTGCAACCAACATTGGCGCATGCACGACGCACTGCGCACGGTTATTCGATTCGAGCGCCGTAACCTGGCGCATGCGGACGCACTCGATGGCGAGCCCGCGTACCATCTCATTCTCTGCCGCAATCTCTTCATCTACTTTCATCCTGGCGCGCGCGCTGCGCTCGCCGGAACACTCGCGCGCTCTCTGGCTCCCGGCGGCCGGCTTGTCCTCGGCTCTGCCGATCGCGTTCCCGAACTCGCGCGGTTCTTCGCCCCGCTCAAGCCGGCAGCATCGTTTGCCTTCACGCAAGTGTCCACCGAGCCGGCCGCTGGCACGCCAGTGCAGCCGAAACCGGCAGCAAAGACTCCTCTACCGGCACCGGTTCCGGCAGATGCCCCTCGCCCGCGAAAGGCCGCGCCGGTTTCTCCAGCTATCGACTACTATCGCCGCGCGCTCGATCACCACGAACAGGGAAGCGACCGCCAGGCCGAGCGGCGCTGCCGTCAGGCGCTCTATCTCGCGCCGGGATATCTGCCTGCGCTCGAGCTCTTGCAGATTCTCTGGCGTCTCCATCCCAACCTGCGCCTGCGGCGTGCGCTTTCCGCTCGTATTCTACGGGCGCGCGGCGAAGCTGAAAGCTACCCGCCGCCCGCGCGGGAGAAGGAGCGCGCATGACCCCGGTGGATCGCTCCACTCTATTCGACCGTCCGCTGCCGTCCGGGTATCGCCGCGAGCTCCTGTCGCTGGTCGAGAGCGAGCCCGTGAAGGCCACCCTGCGCGCGGGCTCCATCCTGCTCTTTCAGCTCGGGCATCTGCGCCTCGCCTTACCCTCGCGCGTGGCCGCGGCCGTCGGGCCAGTGCTGCATATCGCCCGCATTCCCCATCGCAGCGGCACCGTCCTCATGGGGCTGGTCGCGTTCCGCGGCGAGATTCTTCCCTGCTGTTCTCTGGCGCGGCTGCTGGATGTAGTCCAATCCCAATCGGCTGCGGCGCGAACCCTCATCCTGGAGGAATCGGCCGGCCGCCGCTGGGCCGTGCCGATCGACGCAGTGCTCGGCATTCGCCCCGCGATGGACCCGTCCCACTCCGCCACTGCCGTTTCCCCGCTCGCCTCTCATTGGCTGCTCGGCAGCTTTGCCGACGACGCCGGTGGCTTTGACTTGTTGGACAGCGAAACCCTTTTCCGCCAGATTACCCTGGCCACGGCATAGCCCATGAGCAACGGACTGGAAGATTTCTCGCTCTTCGACCTGTTCCGCATGGAGGCCGAGGAGCAGGTGCGCACACTCCAGTCGCAGCTCATCGAGCTCGAGTCGGGCGCAGCCAGTGCGGCCACCCTGGAAGCTCTCATGCGCGCATCGCACTCGCTCAAGGGCGCCGCGCGCATCGTGGGCCTGGATACCGTGGTCAGCCTTACCCACGCCATGGAAGACCGCTTCGTGGCCGCTCAGGCCGGTGACGCGCTCGATTCCGCGGATGTCGACCGCATGCTCGCGGCAACCGATTGGCTGGCCAAGCTCCACGTGGTCTCTGAGCCGGAGGTTGCCGGCTGGCTTGAAACCAACCTGGCCGCTATAGTGGCTTGCGCTGCCGACCTGCGGCTTAACATGCAGGCGGAAGAATTAAAAGGCTCGGCGGAGCCAGCCGCTGAAGCCGAGCTCCCGGCGCCGACCGATGCGCCGCTCGTTGAAAAGCCGCCCGCGCACCCGCCCGCGGCGCCTCAGAGCAAAACGGCCCGCCAGCCTGCCGCCGAAGAAGACATTTTCGCGCAGCAGGCTCAGGACGACCGCTCTGGCCGCGAACGCACGGTACGCATGACCGCCGAGCGGTTCGATCATCTGCTCTCAATGGCGGCGGAGACCCTGGTGGCCGCGCGCCAGCTCACGACCTGGGGCGAGTCGCTCGATCGCAATCATCGCGCGTTGCACAAGGCTCTCCATCGGCTGGACGAGGCCGAACTCGATCCGGTCTCCCGCGTCTCGGCCCACCGCGAGCTCGATCGGCAGGCCACGCTTCTTGCTACCCATATTGCCGATCTCAATCAGCTTTCCCGCGCCAACGAGGTTACCGTCGAGCGTCTCTATCGCTCAGTGCTGGCAGGCAGGCTGCGGCCGTTCTCTGAAGGCATTCAAGGCGTCACCCGTCTGGTCCGCGACACCGCTCGCGAACTGGGCAAGCAGGTGCGGCTCGAGATTCAGGGCGAATCCACCCGCGTGGATCGCGATATCCTCGACCGGCTGGAGGCCCCTATCTCGCACCTCGTCACCAACGCCATCGATCACGGGATCGAGTCGCCGGCCGAGCGCGTGGCAGGGGGCAAGCCGGCCGAAGCGATTCTTCGCATTCATGCGCGGCACGAAAACGGGCGATTGGTCATCACGGTGCGCGATGACGGAGGCGGCATCGACCCGGAGCGCATCCGGGAGCGCATCATCCGCCGAAATCTTGCGCCCGCCGAAACTGCCGCAGGCCTCTCCGAGTCTGAGTTGCTGGAGTTCCTCTTCCTTCCCGGATTCAGCACCCGCGATACCACCTCTGTTCTCTCCGGCCGCGGCGTGGGACTCAACGTGGTGCAGTCCATGGTGCAGGAGGCCGGCGGCTCTGTGGTGGTGCATAGTACCCGCGACGCGGGCACCGAATTCCGGCTCACCCTCCCCGTCACGCGGTCGGTCATCCGCGCCATTCGCATTATGGCTGAGGGCGAGATGTACAGCATACCCATGGTGCGCATCGATCACATCGCGCTGATGGATGTGGAGGGAGACCAGCAGCGGCCGGTGGTGCATTGGAACGATCGAGCCCATCCGGTCATCTCGCTGGCATCCATCCTGGGACTCTCCGACAGGCCGCTCCCGCAGCGCGCCGTGCCGCTCCTGCTTTGCGGCGGATTTGCCTTTGCCGTCGATCGTCTGGTGGATCAGGCCGAGCTTTCCTTGCGCCGGCTCGATCCGCGCCTCGGCAAAATACCAGGAATCAGCGCCGCATCGCTCGATGAGAATGGGCTTCCCCTGCTCATCCTTGACATGGACGACCTGATTCAAACGGCGTCTGGCGTCCCCGTCACCACTACCGTCGCGCCGGGATCCGAATCCCTCGCCTCGCATATCCTCGTCGTCGACGACTCCCACACGGTGCGTGAAATGGAGCGCCGGCTGCTGGTTCGCTCCGGCTACACTGTGAGCACCGCGCAAAATGGGCAGGAGGCCTGGAACCTGCTTCGCCTCAACGACTACGACCTGCTGATCAGCGATGTGGATATGCCGCAGATGAACGGGATTGAGCTGGTGGCGCGTGCGCGCGAGAACCCTCGCCTTGCGCGCCTGCCCATCATCATCCTGTCTTACAAAGATCGCGAGGAAGACCGGCGCCGCGGCCTCGACGCCGGCGCGGACTTCTATCTCACCAAGAGCTCGTTTGACAACGGCAGCTTCTTGAAGGCCATCGTGGATTTGATCGGCGAACCGGAACCCATGCTCCCGGAGGACAGCAGATGAATGTGGCGATTGTCAACGACTCCCGCATGGCAGCCGAGATCCTGCGCCGGGTCCTCGCCGGCCTTCCCGAGTTCAGCCTGCTCTGGACCGCCTATTCCGGTGAAGAAGCGATCCAGCTGTGCGAGCATGCGCGGCCCGACATTATTCTCATGGACCTGGTGATGCCGGGCATCGACGGCGCTGAAACCACGCGGCGCATCATGCAGTCGGCTCCCTGCGTCATCCTGGTGGTGACCGCGACCACCGTGGGCAATCGCGACAAGGTCTTTGAGGCCATGGGCCACGGCGCACTCGATGCCGTTAACACTCCAGTGCTCGGGGCCGGTCAGGACCTGACGGGCGCCGAGCCGCTCATCCAGAAGCTGCGCACGGTAGCGCGGCTGGTGGGAGCTCAGCGCGCCGACAGGCTGCGAGCCCCGCACCGCGCCAAGCCGCTCGCTCCTGATACCCAGGTTTTTCCCCTGGTCGCGCTGGGTGCTTCCACCGGGGGGCCACAGGCTCTCGCCGAGATTCTTTCCGGGCTTCCCGCTCACTTTCCGGCGTCGCTCCTGGTCGTCCAGCATGTAGATGCGCAATTCACTCCGGGCCTTGCCGCCTGGCTCCAGAACCACTCGCGCATCCCGGTGGACCTGGCGCACCAGGGAGAGATGCTGCGTCCCGGCCACGTGTGGATTGCCTCCTCAAGTGAACACCTCGTTTATGCCGACGGCCTGGCGCACTATACGCCGGCGCCGCGGAATGCAGTCCACAGCCCGTCGATCGACGTTCTCTTCAGCAGCCTTGCCCAGCCGCACCAGGCCCCGCGTGTCGGAGTTCTCCTCACCGGAATGGGCCGCGACGGCGCCGAGGGATTGCGCGCGATGCGCCGCTCCGGGGCACTGACCATCGCGCAGGACGCCGCCACCTCTGTCGTCTACGGCATGCCCCGCGCCGCTGCCGAGCTGAAAGCTGCCGCTGAAATCCTGCCCCTGACAGCGATTGCCCCGCGCATCTGCTCGTTCATCGCTGCGTATCCGCAAACGGCTCCGACGCCCGTCGCAGGCACTGCGGACAGCCCTCGGCCTTCAGCTGAATCCACAGGTTCCATCGCCCCCGCCGGACGCGGCAGTTGAGCCCCGTTTCCGCAGCCGCAAACTCTATCGAACACCCTGGAGGTTATTGTGACCATTGAAGCCGCGTCCTCGGCTCCCATTGCCCTGACCGAACACAACATCAAGGTCCTGCTCATCGATGATCAGCGTATTGTGGGTGAAACCATTCGCCGCATGCTGCTCGATATTCCGGGCCTCGAATACAAGTTCTGTGCCGATCCCACCGCTGCCCTGAAAGATGCCGCCGACTTCGGCCCCACTGTGATCCTCCAGGATCTGGTTATGCCCGGGGTGGATGGAATCGACATGGTGCGCTCGTTCCGCGCCAACCCTTCCACTGTCTCCATTCCTCTCATTGTGCTGTCTTCCAAAGAGGAGCCGACCACCAAGGCCGAAGCCTTCGCCGCCGGCGCCAATGATTACCTGGTCAAGCTCCCTGACAAGCTGGAGCTGGTGGCCCGCATTCGTTACCATTCCAGCGCCTACATCCATCGTCTTCAGCGCGACGAGGCGTTCGCCGTGCTCGAGGAGCAGCAGCGCATCATTGCTCGCGAGCTGGCTGAAGCGGCCGCCTACGTTCGCTCCCTGTTGCCCGCGCCCATGCCCGGCGACACCTCCATCCCCAGCGACTGGCGATTCATCACTTGCTCCACACTGGGCGGAGACTCCTTCGGATACCACTGGCTCAGTCCCGAAAAACTCGCGGTCTATCTTCTCGACGTCTGCGGCCACGGAGTCGGCGCCGCCCTGCTCTCCGTGTCCGCCATCAACACCATCCGCAATCACACCCTGCCGGACACGGATTTCTCGAAGCCTTCTGAGGTTCTCTCCGGCCTCAATCGGGCCTTCCCGATGGAGAAACAGGACGGCAAATATTTCACCATGTGGTATGGCATTTTCGACGTCAACACGCGCGAACTGCGCTATGCCGCCGCCGGTCATCCGCCTGCCGTCGCGGTCACACCAGATGGCGAAGTACAGCGCCTGGTCGGCAAGGGAATGATGATCGGCGCCTTCGAGTTCGCGCAGTTTCCCGACGCCTCGATTACGCTCGATCGGGGATCCAGGCTCTTTGTATACAGCGATGGCTGCTACGAGGTATCCAGCCCCGCAAGCGGCGAGATGATGAACCTCGACCAGTTCTGCGAGATTCTGGCCGGCTCTGGAAACCTGCCGGGCGAGTTGGACCGCGTGGTCACCGCTGTGCAGAGCTGGCAGGAGCGCCAGGACTTCGATGACGACTTTTCCCTCGTCCGGCTTCAGTTTTAAACCGCGCTCACACGCGCGTCTTCCCGGATCCACAGGGCCAATTGCCGAAGAAGCCACACGTTGCGCTCGAATAAAGTGGTGGCGTAGTGCATTGCCGCCACCTCTCCGGCGCTGGGGGCAGTCCCAAGATGGTAGCGCCCGCGCAGCTTTTCCATCACCGTTCCGCGGTCGTCGGTCATGGTTACAAGCACTTCGATATCTGCCTGATCGTAGGATTTAAGCGTGTCCACGGCGGTCAGCACAATGGTGTCCAGCGCTTCAATCATGCGTTCCGGCAGATCGCTCACGCCGCGGCTATCGAGCGTCTGCGCAAAGAGGAGCACGTTCTCCTCCAGCGCGCGCAGCGTCTCCTGCTTGCGCTGAAATGAGATGATGCGTGCCGCCACGCCAGGTGAGATGGGCTGCTCCATCAGCGCCGTCAGAAAGTCGCTGATCTCCTGCCCCAGGCTCAACGCCGCATCGTGCAGCGGTTTAAGCTGCGCCCCGGTGCTGGCACGCACGGCCTCCAGGTACGAATCCAAAACGTGCACCAGCCGCAACTGCTCCAGCGCCACAAGGTCCGGAGCGGTTTCCGGGGAGAATAGCGCTTCTGTGCTCAGGTAGATCGGGCGCGAGAGATGCTCCTCCGCCGTGGGAGGTGAAATCCGTGCCAGCCAATCCGGCGCCCACGTCAGCCAGGCAATGGATACGGCGGCGACCAGGACGTTTAGAAACAGGTAAGTGGCCGCCATGCGTCCTGACATCGACGAGATCAGCTTTTCCTCGAGCGCCAGGATCAGCGGAACCCCCGCCATGTGCTCGATGAGCAGCAGTGCGCCCAGGATCGCCGTGCCGGCGACATTAGTGACCATCTGGAAGATCGCGATCTGCCGCGACACGCCCCGCTGGTTGCTGGAAAGGAAATATGTTGCCACCGCGGTGCCCAGGCCGAGGCCGGCCATTGAGAGCATCGCGGGAAACTCGTTCAGCAGGCCCCCCTTGTTGATAGTCACGGCGATTGCCGCCGTGGCCGCCGACGAGTGCACCAGCATCTGCATCCCCATGCCGAGAAAGAACGCCGCGTCGGGCCAGTAGTCAAAAAAGCCGGCCACGCTGGTAACCGTCTGTGACGCCTGGAGCGGATGAAATGCCTGCTTCATCATGTCCAGCCCGAAAAACACCAGCCCGGTGGAAAGCAACGCCGCGATACCGGGCTTCCATTTTACGGTCAGGCGAAAGGCGAGAATCAGGCCGGATATCCCCACCAGTAACAGGATGGGAAGGTGAAGATCGATGGCGGCGATGAAAACCAGGACCGCCGTTCCGATGTTGGCGCAGGCCAGCACGATGACGGCACGGCCCAGAGGCAGCAGCCCGCTGGAAATCATGCCGGAGAGGATAAACGCGACTACCGATGTGCTCTGCGTCAACGCGCCCGCGGCCATGCCCAGCAGCCCGGCGCGGACCGGGTGATTCGTGGCATGGCTCAACAGCACGCGGAATCGCTTCCCGGCCATCTGGCGGAGATTGTCTGAAATCCCCGCCATCCCGGTGAAGAAGAAACTCAACCCGGCGAGATATAACGCAATCACTTCCACCATGTTCTGCAGTCTGCCTTGAAAGGGGAATCTGTCGATTGCTTCTCTCACATTGTGAATGACCGCCCCGCGTCGCGCCAGATCAAAACAGCTTTTGATGAACAAAGCGCAGCGCGGTTAACCCCGCGCTGCGCTTTGTCGTTCCTGTCTTCCCCGGCTCGGAGCTCAGCGATTCCCGAGTGAGCGGCAGACTTCTTTAACGATTCCTAATCGATCTCCACGTGCACCGGCAGGTCGCGCGACGACCCGCCCACGCTCACCGTGCGCGGACTGCTGGCAGTAACCCACTTCTGCTCTTTGGTTGACCAGTACTGAAGCTGCCGTTCGGCCACATGCAGCGTGACCAGCTTTTCCTCCCCGGGCGCCAGGCGAATGCGATCGAAGGCAGCGAGCGCGCGCACCGGGAACTGGACGCCGTCAGGAATCTGGCCTGGTGCGCCCAGGTATACCTGGGGCACTTCATCGGCCGCCATGGCGCCCGCGTTCTTGATTCGAACCGCCACGTCCAGGCCGTGATCGGCGGCCTTGGTCACCTTCAGACCAGAGTACGTGAAGGTGGCGTAGCTGAGGCCGTGGCCGAACGCGAACAGCGGCTCGATGTTCTCCTTGTCAAACCAGCGATACCCAACGTTGACGCCTTCGCTGTAAATGGTCTTGTGATCGGGTGGGTTCTTGCTGCGCTCCGGATGCTTCGGATCAGTGGCAGCATAATCCTCGAGCCGTTTGCCCCAGGTGACCGGAAGCCGGCCCGCGGGAGAGACCTTGCCGAGCAGCAGGTTTGCCGTGGACCAGCCACCCTCGTCGCCAGGCCACCACATTTCCAATACCGCTTTCACTTTGTCGACCCATGGCAGCGCTACGGGCTGGCTCGTGTTCAGCACAACGATGGTATTGGGATTGACTGCCGCAATTTCATCAATGAGCTTGTCCTGATCGCCGGGCAGGCCGAAGACAGGCTCGAGCCGCGTCCATGCGAATACCACCGCAACCTTTGCGTTCTTTGCCGCGGCAATGGCCCCGTCGTGGTCGGCCTGGCGCTGCTCGGGCGTGTACCAGCTCAGCCGCACCTGCACAGGCGCGTTGGAGGAATCGGGTGAGGTGCTGATCTCGATCGGATGCGGCCCGGCGGTCAGCTCGATAGCCCGGCGCACGTTGTCCAGCCCGTCGGGGGTGGGCACCACGTTGTCCTGGTTGGCCTGGAGGATGTCGCCATGCACGCCGCCCTGAAACGCGCCGGTACCGGCTAGGCGCTTGCCATCCAGCTTGACGGCCGCGTTGGTTCCCATCGCCTGGAGATAGAGCCAGTAGCTGCCGGCGTGGGGCGGAGTGAGCGTGCCCTTCCACGTGACCACGGAGTTTGGCGACAGCGCGCCATGGTTCTTGCTTGTGAAATCAATCGCGGCGTCGGTCTGCGTGGCGCCGCCCGTAGTGCGCACCATGCCCGGCTGGCCATCGTGGCTCAGCGCGCTCGCCGGGATCGGCGTACCGGTCATGTCGTCGGCCACCGCAAACTGAATGTCGGCGTTGCCGGAAATCTTGCGCATGGCGGCAAGCGGTCCCACCTGGCGCCACGGCAGGCCCACGCTGCGCTCGCCGTTGATGCCGATCGAATCCACCTGGGCCGCCGTGGGCCCGATGAGAACCACTGAATCAAGATCGGCAGCCTTGAGCGGCAGTGCGTTGCCTTCGTTCTTCAGAAGTACAGCCGCATCTTCGCCGGTCCTCTCAATAATCTTTGCGTTCGCCTCGATCGCCTGCTCCGTTACGGCGTGCTTCTGCATGCCGTTCATGTAACCGAAGTGGACGATCTCATAGAGCACGCGGCCGGCGGCGCGGGTAATGTCAGCTTCAGTCACGCTGCCATCCTTGAGCGCCTCGGGCATCTTCTCAGGATTGAGCTTCACGCCGAAATTGCCGCCACCACCGCCGCCTTTGGGCGCAGGCTCTTCCGGAATGTGCCCGCCGAACATGTCGCCAATATCCATCGCGCCCCCCTGGCGAGCGGGAGGTGGCGGAGGCGGAGTGGTGTTGAAGAACGACGGAAGAAAAGCGCCCATGCCAGGCAGCGCGCCGGGCATCTCCATGTCCAGCCCCGCCTTGATAAAGTCGACCGCGTGCACCGCGCCCCAATCGGAGGTGACAAAGCCCTTGAAATGAAGCTGGTCGCGCAGGATCGTGGTCAGCGTGTCCTTGTTGCCGCAGGCGAACGTGCCGTTAAGACGGTTGTACGAGCACATGATGGACGAGACGCCGGCCTTCACGGCCGCATCGAACGGCGCTACGTAGACTTCGTGCAGCGTCTGGTCGTCAATGAAGGTGCTTTCGTCGTCGGAGTCGTAGCCCACGTAGTGCTTGATCTGCGCCATCACGTGCTGCGACTGAACGCCCTTGACCTCCGCAACGCCCATCTGCGCGGTCAGATACGGATCTTCCCCGAAGGTGTTGTAGCCACGCCCAAACTCGAGGTCGCGATCAATATTGACGAAGGGTTGCAGGGCAACATCGATGCCCAGAGCGCGTGCTTCGCGGCCGATGACCAGGCCGTTCTCCTCAGCGTCCCTGGCGCTGAAGGTGGCGGCTACGCCCATGGTGGCAGTTTCGGCCTGCGAGGGATGCCGAGTCAGAACGCCGGGAGGGCCGTCGGCAAAGCGCAGTCCGGGTATGCCAAGCCGCGGTACGCCGGCCAGGTAACCCGCCTGTCCCTGGTAGACCTTCAGGTCTTCCTGGGTGCCATGGATCAGCGTGAGCTTCTCCTCAAGGGTCATCTGGCTCAGCATTTTGTCCACGCGTGCGTCGCCGGTGACCACCGGAACGGCTTGCGCCGCGGCATACATGAGGGTGAAAAGAAGGAAAGCGATACTTATTGCGGTGCGGTAAGGTGCGGCTGCAGATCGGTGCACGATGTTTTCCTCTCCCGGGCAGGCAGAGCTAAAGGCCGCGGCGCAAACTGGCAGCTATGAACATGCCAAATAGGCGCATGCGATCTGGCTCGCCTTGAACGGGAAGAAGTGTACCACCGCCGACTCGATGTGTCGGTGCTGGCTATTGCGGGGTGATGATGCCGCCTAGAGCATGCCGGCGCGGCAGCAGGATGCCGCGATGGTCCACCTCGGGCGGCGAACCCGAGCTTTTTGCGAGCGCGGGATCCAATGGGCGCTCGACCAGCGCGGCGCCGCAGGCAGGGCACCAGTCCGCCTTCGTGTCCGGGGCCAGAAGGGCGTGGCAGCGGGTGCAGGAGATCTCCACGGATCCAGTTTAGCCTGGACGCCCAACCCGTCTTTATCTGCAGAGTGAACGAGTAGACTGGTTTCGTGTTCGCACCCTGACTTGCGAGGACTTCTGTGGCGAATCGCGGCTTCGACCAGCAGATGGAGGCGCTCGACGCGTTGAAAGGCCAGCCGGTCGATGCTGCGGCCACGGCCCTGATCCGTAGCGCGCTGGCGGGCAAGAGCAATTATCTTGCCGCGAAGGCGGCACGATTGGCCGAAGATGCAGAACTGGCGAGCCTGGTTCCGGAGTTGATCGCATCGTTCCAGCGCTTCTTTGAGAACGCGGAAAAGGTCGATCCGCAGTGCTGGGCCAAGAATGCGATCAGCCGTGCGCTGCCGCGGCTGGGCTGCCGCGATAAGGAAGTCTTCCTGCGCGGCCTCCACTTTCACCAATTGGAGCCGACGTGGGGCGGCAAATCCGACACAGCGGGGACACTGCGTGCCAATTGCGCGCACGCCCTTGTGCCGTGCGAAGGGTTGCCAAACGACGAACTGCTTCTGCTCCTGCTTGACCTGCTGGTGGACGAAGACAAGAGCGTTCGGGTGGAAGCGGTCCGCGCCATGGCGCAGGCTGGCGAGGCCGCTCTTCCCGTGCTGCGTCTGCGCGCGCTCATCCCTGGCGAGGACGCGGAAGTGCTCGCGGCCTGTTTCGGCGCGCTCCTGGCAATCGATCGCGAAGGCGGACTCTCGTTTGTGGCACGATTCCTGGCTGCGGGCGATGATGCGGCCGGAGAGGCGGCCTTTGCGCTAGCCGAGACGCACGCCCCGGCCGCGTTGGAGGCCCTGCTCGAAACGCGCCGGAGCGTGGCCCGTCCGGAGCCGTGGTTTGCCGGCGCGCTGCTGAGCGCGATCGCCCTGACGCGGCTGCCAGAGGCGGCTGATTATCTGCTTGGGCTGATCGAGCGGGATGAGCACGATGCACCGCTGGCGATTGAAGCGCTGGCGAAAGCCGCGCCCGGCGAGGAATTGCGCGCGCGAATCGCGAAGGCAGTGGACGAAGTTGGCAGCCCCCGGCTGCGGAAGGCGTTCAATGACAGTGAGCAGTGATCGGTAGTTTCCCGCCGGTTCTCGCACGCGAGTGAACGATTCCTGTCCCGCAGCTCAGGAGCCGATTTCCGGATCCCGAACCAGCATCATGCCGCCAACGAGGGCGCCTTCGTCTGAGTGGATGGGGCGGCTGGATATGGAAAGATGAGCAACCACGCCGCTCGGACGGCGCAGGAGATAGGGACGGGATTCGATGGTTTCCCCGCGTTGGATGGCGCGCGCCAGCGGATACTCTTCCGGCGAAAGCGGGCGTCCGCCAGGATCGAGCAGGCCCATCCGGCTGTATTCCGGAAGTTTCTGGCCTGGGAAGAGACCGTCGCCGAAGGTTTGATGGGCACAGGGATTGACCATGAAGATGGCGGCGTCGGCGCCGTCGGCGATGACGATACCAACCGGAACGGCATTGATGGCGGAGCGGAGCTCGGATTCGCAGATCTCGAGCTCCCGGCTGACCTGCTTCTGGTTCTCGATCTCTTCCACGATGCCATAGACGCAGATAACCCGGCCCGTCGCATTGAATCGGGGAGCTCCGCGGGAGCGCATCCATTTCCACTCCTCGTCGGGGCGCCGAACGCGGTACTCCACATCTACCGGCTGGCCATCTTCAACGGCGGCCCGTACTGCTTCTTTGGCACGAGGGACATCGTCTGGATGGAGCATTTCGAGCCAGCCATCGCCCATAGCCTGGTCCAGGTGCTGGCTGGTGTATTGGGTCCAGTTGGGGCTCGCTTCGCTCACCTCGCCTTTGGCGTTGAGGACCCACGGGACGTGCGGAGTGAGACGAATCCAGTGACGGAAATGCTCCTCGCTTTCGCGCAGGCGCGCCTCCGTCTCCTTGCGCAGAGTCACGTCCATCACGGCGACGGAGACGCCGAGAATATCGCCGGCCTCGTCTCGAACGGGTAGGTAGGAGACGACGAGCGACTGGGCGGGCGCGCCGTTGTGCGGGGGCTTGGCGATCTCGACGCCAGTGAGGGATTCGCCGGCAAGGGCGCGGCGAAGGAAAGGCTCGACGATGGGAAAGACGTGGGGAATGACCTCGGCGACGGCGCGGCCGATGTGGGCCGCGGCGGGAACGCCGTTCATTTGGGCGAGCTGGCGGTTGAGGTTGACGTAACGGAAGTCGCGGTCGAGGAAGCAGAGGCCGACGGGCGCCCCGTCATAAATGGCCTGCAACTGCGCCACACGGTGGGCGGGGATCGGCGCGTGGGTGAGAAGAGAAGCGCCGTCATGCTGGGCGGGAGAGGCGACGATGCATTCCCGGGGATCACGGTTGAGGATTGGATCGAGCTCGGCGGCAGGGACGGGCTTTCCGAAGAGCCATCCCTGGCCGAGGTCGCAGCCGAGCCAGAAGAGCATTTCGGCCTGCTCGCGGGATTCAATACCCTCGGCGACAGTCATGAGGCCGAGCCCCTGTCCCAGGCCGATGACGGAGGCAACGATCTTACGGCTCTCGCGCCTTTCAACCATGGAGCTGACAAACGAACGATCGACCTTGAGTTCGTCGAACGGCAGGGCGTGGAGGTGGCGGAGGCTGGAGTAACCGGTGCCGAAGTCGTCGAGGGCCAGCCGGCAGTGAAGGGCTTTCAACTCGTTGGCGACTGCGATGGCGCGGGGCAGGTCGCCGAGGAGTGCGCTTTCCGTGATTTCCACGGTGAGCCGATCGAGAGGAAAATTGGCGGCGCCGGCCATCGATTCGATGCGAGCCGGCAGTCCCGGATCGAGAAGCTGCGCTGGCGAAAGATTCAAGGACAACATCAAGGGCCGGCTCACAAGTGACTGAATAGAGAGAGCCTTCCCAAGCATGATGCGGGTGAGTTCATTGATCAGGCCGGCATTCTCGATAGCGGGGATGAATGCATCCGGCATGATCAGCGAAGAGCCAGCGGGCTGCCAACGCGCAAGAAGTTCAAAGCCGGTCAGTTGACCGGTTCTCAGCTCTATGAGGGGCTGAAAGACGGGAAAAAATTCATCGCCTTCGATCCCGCGCTGAAGGTCGCGCTCAGCGAAAGCCATTCCGACACTGTACGACAGCTTTGCAACCAATGTCATGTAAATGACATTGGAGCGGGCCGCGCAGGATAGAAGCGACTCCGGAGGGGCGGATAATCAGCAGCCCTTTTTGCAGCGCGCCATGATGGCGGCGTGGAGGCGCTCGCGGAGGCTGGCAGGCATTTCGTAGATCTGGTGGGAGCGGTAAATCTCAATGGTCTTGCGGGTCGTATTGAGAGTGACTTCGCAGTGCTCGCAGCAGGCGAGATGGTCTTTCAGGTCGGCGCTGAGCTCGGACGTGTCGATCATGTCATCGAGCAGGGCAAGAAACTCTGAGCAGGTCATTTCTCAACCCCTTTTCTGCGGCGGAAGTAACGCGTAAGACGCTCGCGGAGCTGCAGGCGTGCGCGAAGCAGTCTCGACTTGACGGCGGGCACCGACAGGCCAAGAGCTTCGGCGGTGTCCTCGGTGGAGAGCCCCTGGACGTCGCGAAGCTCGAACACCACGCGAAAGCCCGGCGGCAGGCCCTTGATGGTCTTGCGAAGAATGCGATTGAGCTCGGTGCGGGTGTAGTTCTGCTCCGGGTCGGGCGCCCAGTCGGCCAGGTCGCGTGGAACGCTGCCTTCCTCGGTTTCCACGTCCTCGTCGATCGAAACCATCTTGCCTGTGCGCCGACGGCGCAGTCGCATCAGGCTCTCGTTTACTGCTATACGGACCAGCCATGTGTAGAACTTCGAGTTTCCCTGGAACTGATCGAGCTTCTCGTAGGCCTTGAGGAACGCGTCCTGGACAACATCCTGCGCATCCTCGCGGTTCTGCGTAATGTGCTGCGCGATGCGGAAGACCTGCCGTTCGTACTTGCGGACCAACTCATCATAGGCGGAGACATCTCCGGCGCGGACCCTTTCTACCAGGGCCACGTCGGGATGCTGCTCGTTCGTTCCAGCTATGGGTTGGATGGTCGCCATGCGCGTAGGTTGCGGAAATCGGCGGCGGGGTGGCCGCTAAACCAGTTTACAGGGTCCAGGGATCAGAAAATCAACTGAGAACTGAGAACTTAGAACTAAGAACTCGGTGGCGGAGCGGGTGCGGCGCCGTTGGGAAGCGGTGGCGGTACCGGACGGTGCTTGGCGCGGAGATAGGCGACGAGCTTCGCAATTTCTTCGTCGCTGAGCGAATCGCGGAAGGGCGGCATCTTGTCGCCGCCATTGAGGACCTGCTCGGTGATTTTCTCCGGAGGCCAGGTCTTGTCGTTGCGGATATTGAGAAGCGAAGGAGCCTTTTTGGTGCCGATGCCGCCGAAACCGTGGCAGTAGGCGCAGCCCTTGTCGCGGAAGAGCAGCGCGCCGGCTTTGGCATCGTCATCCGAATTTGGCGCAGCGTGAACGGGTAGGGAGCCGGGTAGAAAGACCACAAGGAACGCTGCGGAGAGATGAAAAAGGAAAGACCTCGGACTCACGATTTCCATCGTCTCACACGGCCGGCGGCCGGCCCTCCATCCAGAGGTGGACCTTATCGAGGGCCCGGAGACATGAGCATTTTGAAGACAAAAGCCGCGAGGCCTGAGGAAAAAGGGGCGACCGTCAACCAAAAATTAACAAGGCTGAAGGCTGATTGTTGCATTCGATTGTTACTTTTAGTGCAGTTTTCAGTGTTTCATCTGTAACATTTCCTATTCCGGAGGCTAATTGTGAATCAATTTGCGTGGATGCGGCATTTCGCCGCAACCGTCTTTGTGTGCCTTGCCGTTCTCCTGGCGGGCGTTCGATCAAGTCATGGACAAGGCAGCACGGGCGGATTGCAGGGAACTGTACTCGATCCGCAGGGCCATGCGGTCGGGGGCGCGTCGATTGCCGTCTCCGGCATCGCAGAGCGAATGGAGAGCGCGGTGACGGACGGCAGCGGTAAGTTCACCATAACCGGCCTTGCGCCCGGGATCTACACAGTGGTGACTTCGGCTACCGGGTTTGCCACAGACGTGCGCCATGCCGTCACGGTCACGGCCGGGACCCCTGCGAGTGTGTCCGTGTCGCTGTCGTTGGCCTCCGTCTCTGAAGAAGTGACGGTGGAGGCCGAAGCGGATACCTCGATTGCTTCCCAGCTCTCTCCGGTCAAATCGCTCCTCGATGCCGGTTCGGCGCGTACCGAGATCACCAGCCAGTACGTCACGGAGTACACGTCGCCGGTGACCGATTTCAGCGATATCGTCCAGGCGGCTCCGGGTACGGTGAGCTGGTCAAACAACGGCATTGGCAACGGCCAGGCCAAAATTTATTTTCGCGGATTCGTCGACGACGATTACACCATGACATGGGATGGCGTTCCTTTTGAGGACGCCAACGATCCCAGCCACCACTCCTGGGCTTACGTTCCCGCGCCGGCCATCGGCTACGTGGACTTCGACCGCAGCCCCGGCACCGCGGCGGACATGGGCCCTGCCAACTTCGGCGGATCGATTCACCTGTTCTCTCCAAAACTGGGGGATGCGATGACCTTGCGGGGCGAGGAATCGTACGGCTCGTGGAACACGCAGCAATACCTGGGAGAGTTCAATTCGGGCCTGATCGGCGGCAAGAATCCTCACCAGAACCTTTGGTTCGAGGGCCATCACCAGACATCCGATGGCTACCTGACCAACAGCCCGCAGGTTCGCACCGCGGGGAGCCTGAAATACAACAACAAGATCTCCGATGCGACCAACTTTACCCTCATCGGGACGGTCATCATCGTGGACGCGAACACGCCAAACAACGACGCCACCCGGCAGCAGATCGCGGACCACGGAGACAAATACCTTCTCGACCCCAACGAATTCAACCCCGACGGATCGTACAACGCGCAGTACTATCGCTACGAGACGTATCACGTGCCGACCAACTTCGAAATTGCCACGCTGACTTCCGACCTTGGCCATGGGTGGAAGGCCGACGTGAAGGGATACACCTACTCCTATTCAAATCACCAGCACTACCAGAACGCGCAGGATAGCGATCTTCTGGCGCCCACGCCCATCGAAGAGCCGGTGAACGCCACCAGCGGCATCGACAAGATGAACCAGTACAACCGCGTGGGCGAAATCAGCACCGTGAGCTGGGCCTCAAAGTATGGAGTTTTCCGGACGGGCGCGTGGTGGGAATACACGCCGACAAACAGGTACCAGATCAAGAGCGACCCTGCCCTGGGCTTTGTCCACGCGCCGGGAATCAAGAACATCAAGTTCCACGAGAACTTCAACATCACCACGGTGCAGCCATTCGCGGAGTTTCAGCTTGTGGCCATCCCGCGGTGGACCATCACCGCAGGAATCAAGGATGCCTTCTTCAACATGTGGTTGAAGCAGTATCAGGATGGCAAGATCGTGGGCTGCCTTTGCACCCCGTCCAACCCCGGCGGCAACGCTTATGTGACTCACGACGCGGGTTACAACTCGTGGCTGCCGTCAGTGGAAGCGAACTTCCGGATCAACAACGTATGGTCGGCGTATGGGGACTACGGCAAGGGGAGCATCATTCCCTTCAGTGCGGTCTTCGATGTAACCGGGGCCCAGGTTGCCGTGACTCCGCCGCCCACGATCGCCTCCACTTACCAGGGCGGAACGGTGCTGAAGCTCAACCACCTCAGCATGGATGCGGACTTCTATCACATCCACTTCGTGAACCAGTACTCCAGCTTCACGCCGAGTTCAGGCCCGGACTCCGGGTTCACCTACTACTACGCAACGCCCCCCTCCGACACCAACGGGTTCGAAGGGGAAGGGAATCTCTACCTCGCCAAGGGACTCAGCTTCTTTATGAACGGCACAATCGGCGAGGCGAAGTACGAATCGAGTTCCGGCCAGGCTGCCACCACCACCACCCCGGCTGTCGCAGCGTCGCCCTCCGCCTGGGTAGCCCTGGCGCCGCACGATTCGGAGAGCCTTGGCCTGACTTATCAGCAGAAAGCCTTTGACGTGGGCTTCTTCAATAAGCGTGTAGGTTCGCGCTGGAACGACGACGGCGCTTACCATCAGGCGGTTCCGATGGATCCGTTCTGGATGAGCAATTTCTTCTTCAACTACACCCTTCGCAATGGATCGCACTTCAATGACTCGAAGATCAAACTGAGCCTCAACAATGTTCTCGACAGCCACGACATTGTGACCATATCGCCGGCCAACTCCGTGTCCAATTCGCTGGTTCTCTATGCCCCCAGCCCTGCGGACACGATTCAGCAGCTTCCAGGACGCAGCGTCATGATCACGTTCCAGCTGGGTCTCTCTCCGCACGAGCGGTAAACAACGGTGCGGGCGCGATTCCGCACGATCGAATGAGAGCGGGCCCTCCGGCTTGCGCGGTGCTCAGGGTGAGCGGCGCAAGCGGGAGGGCCCAAATTATTGTTCGCGGTACGGAACGCCATTGCGAAGCGATAAGCTCGTTCTCGTGGCTGAGTCCGAAACAGGAACGTATGCAGGGCAGTTACGGCGCGAGCTCGCCGGCCGCAACCGCCCGTAGGCCGAGTCGGGCTCGCCCCTTCAGAGCGCATTAGGCAAGCAGCGAATCTGCCCGTTGTTCCGGCCTACTCGGAAACGACGACCATCTTGAAGGGGAAGCCGATGTTGATGGAGGAGGTCTCGGTGATCGACGTCGAAGTCACCGTAAAGACGTACAGCTTGTTATCACCAGTGACGGCGTAGAGATGGTTGGATCTGTCGAAGGCCACCTGGCCGATCCCATGGCCGATCAGCAGCGTCTGCCACAGGGTAAGCGGGGCAGCGCCGTTGAACTTATAGATTTCGATGCCGTTCTCATAGGCCACAAACAGATTGCCCGATGGAGAGAACGTCGTGTAAGGGTCGACGAGCGCCGAAGTCGGCATGCTGCTCGATGTGTTTGTGGTGGAGATGTTTCCCTCGGAATCCACTGTGTAGCTGGCAAGTTGTGGGGGATTTCCGCCATCGGGATAAAGCTGAAGGACAACGTAGTTGCCGGTTGGCGAAGCGTCGGGACCTTCAACCGAGTAATAATTCAAGTTGCCGCCGAGCATCGGGTCCTTCTCGCTGAACTGCATCAACTCAAGTGCCCCCGAACTTTTCCGTCGAAAGCCAATCGGAGCCGCCACGTGCCCACTGATATCGTCAGCATAGGCGAAGCTTTCGTTCCCGAGGATCGAGGGGAGGCCATATCCGCAGTAGCACTGCGGCATGTCCGTGTCCCCGTCGTACGAGAACGCCCCGTCGGCATGGATCAGGTAGGTCTGAAATTCATCCCCAGCGGCGGCGCACCCGAAATCCACG
>DASZLE010000033.1:0-65538 GCA_035552475.1 Occallatibacter sp. | reverse complement strand
CAACCCTGCAAGGTACTGCGCTGCTCCACACTCAGTTCAAGCTGCGGCAATCGGCGACCTCGTCTCATGACTCGCTCCTGTCATGTTAGACGCCCTTTGCCGGAATTAGTTTAGCGAATTAATGACTCAGTACACTAGCGCTGGCCTTGCCCCTGGTCAAATCAGGACTTCCCGCATGGCAGAACCGCCTTGACCCGCTCCAAGGGGTCGTATGCTATTCTCACCCCGAGAGAACCCTCTGCGGAGACAGAACGAAAATGGCATACGTAATTGCAGAACCCTGTATCGGCACCAAGGACACCGCCTGCGTGGATGCGTGCCCGGTCGATTGCATCCACCCCAAGAAGGATGAGGACGGCCACGCCGACGCTGAGCAGCTTTTCATCGATCCGGTTGAGTGCATCGACTGCGGCGCCTGCGTCCCGGCCTGCCCCGTCTCGGCTATTTTTGCCGCTGACGACCTGCCGGAGAAGTGGGCCAGCTACACCGAGAAGAACGCCACTCACTTCGGCCGCTAGGCCCGGAGCGCCCGGCGCGACTCACACGCGCATCCCGCCGCGAGCCGGATGCGCGTTTGTGTGTTTGCCCCTGTCTGGCGGGTGCGATGATGGAACCTGGATGCCGGTCCTCTCCAGCGAAGCCATCGTCCTGCGCACCTGGCCCGTGCAGGAAGCCGACGTCATTGTCAGCTTTTTCACTCGCGACTACGGCAAGATGCGCGGTGTAGCCAAGTCTGCTCTGAAGAGCCGCAAACGCTTTGGCGGCGCGCTGGAACCGATGACCGTGGCCCAGGCGTGGTTCGCTGAGAAGCCGCGGCAGGAACTTGCGCGCCTCGACCAGCTTGAGATCATCCGCTCGCCGCTGGCCCAGCCCGTGGATCTCATACGCCTCGCCGTCCTCAGTTTCTACGCCGAGCTGCTGGACGAAGCTCTCCCCGAGCACGACCCGCAGGAGACCATCTTCCGCCTGGTCCTTTCCGTGCTGGAGCAGACCACACCCGCGCCGCCGGAACCTGCCCAGGCTCCATCCTCCGAACCGCAATCCTCCGGACCGCAATCCACCGGGCCTTGGATGCCCCTCACCTACTTTTCGCTCTGGATGACGCGCCTGATGGGCCTGCTGCCCGACCTCGCCCACTGCATCGTTTGCGGCGAGGCTCTCCACCCCGGCGAGGTCTGGTTCAATAGCTTCACCGACGGCCTGCTCTGCGCTGTTCACCGCGCCGGAGCTTCCAGCGCGCTCGTCCCCGACTCCTGGCAACTCGCCCAGCGCATGCTGCGGCATCCCGTCGCCACATTCGCGGGTGAACCGTGGCCGCGCCGCCGCGCAAAGGACCTGCGGCGGTTCACTTTGCAGGCGCTGGAGCGCCACCTTGAAAGGAAGCTGCGCTCCGCCGAGGCCTTGGCAAGGCTCTAAGCAGAACTCCGCCTGTTAAAATCTACCTTTAGTCCCGCTGAAAGTGAGCCCCATCGTGTCTTCATCCAGCACAGCCGCAGCGCCGTCTGCACTCACCTTCCAGGACCTGCTCTTCCGTCTCCAGGCCTTCTGGGCGGAGCGCGGATGCGTGCTCCAGCAGCCCTATGACGTCGAAGTGGGCGCCGGCACCATGGCCCCTGAGACCTTCCTCCGTGTGCTCGGCCCTAAACCCTACAAAGTCGGCTACGCCCAGCCCTCGCGTCGCCCCGCCGACGGCCGCTACGGCGAAAACCCCAACCGCCTTTTCAAGCACACGCAGTTCCAACTCATCCTCAAGCCACCGCCGGTCAACGTGCAGGAACTTTACCTGCAATCGCTTGAGGCCATCGGAATCGACCTTCGGCAGCACGACCTGAAATTCGAAGAGGACAACTGGGAGTGGCCCGCGGGCGGCGCATGGGGCGTGGGCTGGCAGGTCATGCTCGACGGCCTGGAAATCACGCAGTTCACTTACTTTCAGCAGTGCGGCGGCCTCGACCTCGACCCCATCTGCGCCGAGCTCACCTACGGCCTCGAGCGCATCGCCGCATTCCTCCAGGACGTGGACTCCATTTACGACATCGTCTGGTCGCGCGACCCCGATACGGGCGAGCCAATTACTTATGGCGACGTCCGACTCGCCGAGGAACTCCAGTTCTCCGTTTACAACTTTGAATACGCCGACGTGCCGCGCCTCTGGGACCACTTCAATTCTTACGAAGCAGAAGCAAAGTCGCTGCTCGAACAAGCCAACAAACTTCTCGCCGACGAGAACGCCAGTCCAAAGGAAAAGAAAAGATTCCCGCTGCTGGCCGTCTATGAGCTGGCGCTGAAATGCTCGCACCTGTTCAACCTGCTCGACGCGCGCGGCGCCATCAGCGTAACCGAGCGCGTCGGCGTCATCGGCCGCATCCGCAACCTGGCCGTCGGCGTGGCGAAGGCCTACGCGCAACAACAGCTCTTAGCCTCTAGCTCCTAGCTTCTAGGCAATTCATTGGAATGCTGGCTTAAGTACCCACACAGGAGCTAGAAGCTAGTAGCTAGAAGCTCTAACGGAAGACCTACAATGTCAGACTTTCTCCTCGAACTCGGCCTCGAAGAAATTCCAGCCCGCATGATCGCCGGCGCGGAAGCCGAACTGGGCCGCCGCCTCACCGATCTCCTCACCCGCGAGCGCCTCCTCGCCGCCGACGCCAAGGTCACGACTTACTCCACCCCGCGCCGCCTCGCTGTGTTGGTTCAGGACGTCGTCGCGAAACAAGCCGACCTCGAAGAAGCGTTGACCGGCCCTTCGTGGAATGTTGCCTTCAAAGACGGTGCTCCCACCAAGGCCGCCGAAGCTTTCGCCAAGAAGGCCGGCGTGGCCATCTCCGAGCTGAAGCAAGTAACCACGCCCAAAGGTGAGTACGTCGGCGCCACGGTGAAGCGCCACGGCCGCGCCGCCAACGAAATTCTCGCCGCCGAATTGCCCAAAGAAGTCCTCTCCATTTACTGGGCCAAAAACATGTACTGGCGTGCCGGCAAGCCCGAGCGCTTTGTGCGCCCCGTCCGCTGGGTCGTCGCCATTATTGACTCCGAAATCGCCCCGCTTGAAATCGCCGGCATCGCCGCCGGCAATCAGAGCCGCGGCCATCGCATCCTCCATGGCGACGCGCCGGTCATCATCCCCTCAGCCGCCGTGTACGCCGAAACCCTCCGCGCCGCCAAAGTCATCGTCGACGTTGCCGAGCGCCGCCAGATCATCCGCAAGGCTCTCGACAAGGCCACGCGCACGGTTTCCGGCGCGCGCTGGCGCGAAGACGAGCCGCTTGTAGAAACCGTCACCCACCTCACCGAGTGGCCAGCCGTCATTCTCGGCAACTTCGAGCAGGAATATCTCTCGCTGCCTGAAGAAGTCCTCGTGACCGTGATGCGCGACCACCAAAAGTACTTCGCCGTCGAGGACGCGGACGGCAAGTTAGCCCCGCACTTCCTCGCGGTCCTCAACACTGAGGGTGACGCGGCAGGCGAAGCCCTCATTCGCCACGGCAATCAGAAGGTCCTGCGCGCCCGCTTCAAGGACGCCCAATTCTTCTGGGACATCGACCAGAAGATACCGCTCAAGGATCGCGTCGAGAGCCTCAAATCTGTCACTTTCCAAAAAGAGCTCGGCAGCTACTACTGGAAGACGACAGAGAATTCGCGCATCGCCGACAACCTCGTAAAAGCTCTTGATCCTCACGGCACATTCGCTGATCCGATTCTCTTGGACGAAGCTGTCACGCTCGCCAAGACGGACCTCACCACCGAGCTCGTCAAGGAATTTACTGAGTTACAGGGAGTCATCGGGGGCCTCTACGTGCGCGCCCAGGGACTCAGCGATAGAGTCGCGCAAGCCATCTACGACCAATACACGCCGGCTTCCGCCGACGATCCGATCCCTCTCACAATAGAGGGTCAGCTTCTCGGCATCGCCGATCGAATCCAAACCATCGCCGCCATGTTCGGGATCGGCATGGCGCCCACTGGTTCAAAGGACCCTTTCGCGTTGCGCCGCGCTGCAAACGGAATCGTAAAGATCTTAGCGGAATCGGAGCTGCCGCTTTCGCTCGATGATGTTCTGGGGGCAGCAGCATCGGGCGGTCCAATTAAGGAGGCGTTAGACGCCTTCTTCCGCGAACGCCTCCACTTCTACCTGAAAGACGTCCGCAACTTCGCCTACGACGTAGTCAACGCCGTCCTCGCCGCGGGAGCCGACGACGTCCGCGACGCCATCGCCCGCGCCGAAGCCCTCACCGCCGTCCGTGGTTCGGAAGACTTCGCCGCCGTCTCCGCCGCATTCAAGCGCATCAAGAATATCCTCCGCCAGGCCGCCGAAAAGAACATCGAGATCGGCTCTTCCAGCAACATCAAAGCCGACGAAGCACTGCGCCTCCACGCCGCTGCCAATGCCATTGCGCAAGACTTCGCCAGCTTCCGCGAGCAGCGCGCCTACACTGATGCGCTCTCGCTCATCGCCACGCTACGCCCCGTCGTCGATACGTTCTTCGACAAAGTAATGGTGCTCGACGACGACCCGACAATCCGCGGCGCCAACCTCGCCCTCATCGATGAAGTCCTGCGCAACTTCTCCACCATCGCCGACTTCAGCGAAATCGTCTCGCCGGCCTAGCTTCCAACCGGCTCTGGGAGGTCCCGCTCAATGAACCGCCGCAAATTCCTCGCCGGCTCCCTCACCGCGGCAAGCACCTCGCTGCTCGCAAAGTCCGAATCCTTTGCATCCGCTTCCCTTCCCGCAACGCCGCAATCATCTCCCAGCAACTCATTGGGCGCGCAATTCCCTGACAACTTTCTCTGGGGCATGGCAACGGCCTCCTATCAAGTGGAAGGCGCGTGGAACGAGGACGGCAAAGGCGAGTCCATCTGGGACCGCTGGGCGCACACGCAGGGTCACATCAAAGGCGGCGATACCGGCGACGTGGCCTGCGACCACTACCATCGCTACGTCGATGACATCGCGATCCTCAAGCGCCTCAACCAGAAGAGCTATCGCTTTTCCATCTCGTGGCCGCGCATTCAGCCGGGCGGCCCCGGCGCGCCCAACCAGCGCGGCCTTGACCACTACAAGCGCGTGATGGACGCAGTGCACGAAGCCGGCATCCGCCCCTTCTGCACCCTCTATCACTGGGACCTCCCGCAATGGTGCGAGGACCGCGGCGGCTGGCCCAATCGCGACATGGCCGGCTGGTTCGCCGACTACGCCGGCATTCTCGCTGAACACCTGGGCGACCAGATTCAGGTGTGGGCACCGTTCAACATGCCCTGGGCCTTCACCAACCTCGGCTATGGCACCGGTGTCTTTCCCCCGGGCCGCGCCAAATACACAGCTTTTCTTAAAGCCGCGCACACCGTCAATCTCGCGCAGGGCCAGGCGTTTCGCTCCATCAAGGCGGCGTCATCCAAAGCAACCGTGGGCAGCGCCTATGGCATGTCGCCGGCTTATCCAAAGACCGCGAGTGAAGCAGACCGCGCCGCCACCGCGCGCTACCACGCGATGAACAATCTTTACTTTCTTGAAACCGCCATGCGCGGGCGCTATCCCAATGCGTTTGTCGGCGAGATCCCAAATGAGGCGATGGGCTATCGTCCTGGGGACGACAAAATCATGAAGGTTCCGCTGGATTGGATCGGCTTCCACTATTACTCACGCCGCTTCGTCTCCGCCGCAGGGGCCGCTACGGGCGGCAGCGGCGGCGGCCTGGCCACGGAGACGCAGGATACCGGCGCCACCGGAAACCAATACACCCAATTCGCCTCGGAGATGCCGACGGAAGGGCCCATTACTGACGGCGGACTGGAGATTTTTCCGCGCGGCATCTACGACCTCGTAATGCAAATCTCGCGCGAATACGACTTTCCCATCATTGAGATCACGGAAAGCGGCTGCGGATATCTGGACACGCCCTACGATCGCGAGGGCGGCCGCGTTCCCGATTCACGGCGCATTGACTTCTTCCGTTCGGAGCTTGCGGAGCTGGCACGCGCCATCAAAGAGGGCGCCAAGGTGCGCGCCTTCCACGCCTGGAGCCTGCTCGACAACTTCGAGTGGAACGACGGCTATACACAACGATACGGGCTTACGTATGTTGACTTCCGCGACCAGAAGCGCACAGTGAAAGACTCCGGCCAGTGGTACGCGCAAGTCGCCGCCACGAATCGAATCACCTAAAGTTGTGCTCTGACACGTTTTTGCCCGTTCGATAGAGTTTTTCCGCAAGCTGTCTAATTTAGCCTGAGGGACATCCGGCCTAACTTTCACGGCGCTGGCGTAATATCCGTAACCGGCAAATCCCAGTGCGCCAGCAGGATCTCGAACCGCCGCTGCTCTTCGTGGGCGTACGTCGCCTGGTCCGGCCACAGTTCCTTGATGAAGCCCTCTTCATCCGGATTCGCAGTCGTCGCCAACATCGAATTCTTGTAGCGAATCGTCACGCGATAGTCCCACCGGCCATCCTCGGTCGTGTGGTACGCCGGCGATTCAATCTTGATGTCGAGGATGCGTCCGGTCGACGCGATCTTCCTCAGCAGAGGATAGTGATTTTTGAGGAAGAGGGAGAGGAACTCCTGCTGATGGCCCCATTGCACCTTGTAGTAATACTCAACGGTGTAGGGTTTGTCGGGGGCGCCTTGGGGCGGCGCACCCTGCGCCATCAGCGGAGCAACGCAGAGAGAAGCAAAGAGCAAAAGGATGAAGCGTGCAAAACGTTTGCGCATCGGGGCCTCCATTTTTCGGATGGCCCTCATTGTATCGCCCTGCATGCGCCGTCAAAAAGAAGACTGCCCGGAATATGATCGAACCATTGCGCCCGGCCCGGGCCACGCGCGCAATGCATGAAAGCGGACGCCTCACGAAATCGAGCCCTGGCGCCGCAGCGAACGTCAACTTCTGAGCCCCAGTCCGCTGACTTGAAGATTCGCACCCGTTTCGTGGGGCCCAGCTTCAACGAGTCTGGGCACACGTCGGCTGAGGGCAGCTCCTCATCCCTTGATCCTGATTTCGAGCCTGCCCGGCATGTTACTGCATTTTGTTTGGAATGGTGGGTGAACTTGCTTTGGTGTCTTGCGGTTGAGTTATGCTCCCGCAACAGTCGCGAGCGCCATACGATTCGGGATCTCCAGCATCGAGCCGTGGAACGAAACCAGGTGACGATGCTTGAAGGTGCTCAGGGTACGCGTCACTGTTTCGCGCGATGCCCCGATAAACTCACCGATCTCCTCGTGCGTCAGCGAGAACCGAACTCGCGAGCACGCGCCTGTTGCCTGCTCGTTGCCGCTCCATTCCAGCAGCAGCCGCGCCAGCTTCTCCGGCGCCGAGGCCGAAAGACCCACCGTCCTCAACTGGTGGCACGCCATGGCCACGTGCCGGCTCAGTTCTTCGGTCACATTCATGTATAGCTCCGGATACCGCGACAG
Organism: Occallatibacter sp.; assembly: GCA_035552475.1. GTDB lineage: Bacteria > Acidobacteriota > Terriglobia > Terriglobales > Acidobacteriaceae > Telmatobacter. The sequence continues at coordinate 58,131 of DASZLE010000033.1, read as the reverse complement.
GAATCCCAGAAAATCCCGCCGGCTCACGTGAGCCACCCGCGCCGGATACAGCGTCTCCGCTGTCATTTCATACGGGTTGCCGGAGAGCGCCGACGAAAGCCCCAGCACGTCGCCCTTCCGCGCAATGCGCAGGCTCAGCCGCTTGCCCTCGCTGGAGTTAATCGAGAGCCGTACCTCACCATCCAGCACCACATGCAGTCCCCGCGCCTCTTCGCGCTCTGAGAACAACACCACGTTGGCAGAGTGCGCATGCGCATACTCCATGGCCGACCAGTCGTCCAGCGCCGCCTGCGACCATCCCTTGAAAAACTCTCCGGTGCGCTCAACCTTGGTATTCCTGCACATCACGTTTGTATTACGCGGTTCCATGTGCGACCCCCTTCATCCCGTTGTCGTTTATTTCTGTGATTTCTTTTGCCAGTTGCTGTGATCCCAGCGTGCCTGCGATCAGCTCCGCCTTGGTTTGCGCGTAGATCGACCGCAGTACCCGTTTCCCGGCGATGTCCGAATATGTCAGATCTCGCAGGTCGAATTGCACGCTTCGGTTGCCCAGCCGTGGAGCAGTTTCGCTCCATGCTCGGTCGAGCTCTTCCACCCAAGGTCCGGCAAGCCGCCCCGAAAGCGTAACCTCGATCGCTTGTTCGTTTTCGTGAATGGAAATCTTCAACATAGTTGCCTTCTTCTTACGCCGATGCTTAATGCACACGTCGTGCCAAACTCGCGCGGCCTCAAGCGCGCCTCCTTCAGGCCATTGAATCAAAATGGTTTATTGGCGTTTTTTGAAGCAAGTGACGACGGTGACGACGCTCCGGTGATGACCAGTGACGATGACGAAATTTCGTCACGAGACTAACCGGCGTCGTCGTCACTGACGATGACGAAACTTCGTCACCGCCAGAAGCGGGCTCACCGTTTCGACCGCACACTCACTGAAAGTTGTCATCCCGGGGAGAGCAGCGACGAAGGATCCGCGGTTGCGATTAAGAACTCCGCTCCCGTCCGAGACCCCCATGCCTGCTGCCCAGAGTTCGCTTCTGAGGCCTGGCAGAACGCGCGCACGAAACTAGATAAATTCCCGCCGCGTAATATTCAACTTCTTCATCTTGGAGTTCAGCGTAGTCCGCTTTACGCCCAGCCGCTCCGCCGCGCCGCCCGCACCCCCGATGATCCCCTTGCACTCGCGCAGCACCTTTAAGATGTGCTCGCGCTCGGCCGAGTGCAGTGTCGCCGTCTCCGCGCTCTCCGGTTCATCGTCTTCCAGCGGCGACTCCAGTTCCGCCAGCGGCACGTACAGCACCGGGCCCCGCGTCAGGATCACCGCACGCTCCAGCAGGTTTTCGAGCTCCCTTATATTTCCCGGCCACTTCCACTGGACCAGCGCATCCATGGTCGCATCCGGAATCGTCTCGATGGTCTTGCCCATCCGTCGGCTGTGCGTCTCCACAAAATGCCGCACCAGCACCGGAATGTCGCTCTTCCGCTCCCGCAGCGGCGGCGCAAAAATCGGAAACACCTTCAGCCGGTAATAAAGGTCCGCGCGGAACGTCTTCTCCTCCACCATCTTGGTCAGGTCACGGTTCGTCGCCGCAATCAGCCGCACGTTCACTGCGATCGGCCTTGTCCCGCCCAGCCGCTCGATCTCCCGCTCCTGCAGTGCCCGCAGCAGCTTCGGCTGTAGTTCCAGCGGCATCTCACCTACTTCGTCCAGAAACAGCGTCCCCTCGTGCGCCAGCTCCAGCCGCCCCATCTTGCGCGCAATCGCGCCGGTAAACGCGCCCTTCTCGTGCCCGAACAGCTCGCTCTCCAGCAGCGCCGCCGGGATCGCCGCGCAGTTCAGCTTGATGAACGTCCGCTCGCTGCGCCTGCTCAGCCGGTGAATCGACCGCGCCAGCAGCTCTTTCCCTGTGCCCGTCTCCCCCTGGATCAGCACTGTCGCATCCGTCGGCGCCACCGTCTCAATCTGGCTCAGCACACGCTTCAGCCCAGAGCTCTCTCCCACGATGTCTTCAAACTGGTGCTCGACGTTGATCTCATCTTCCAGGTACTGCTTCTCCTGGCTAAGCCGGTCGCGCAATTCCGCCACTTGCCGGAACGCCACCGCATTGTTGACCGCCATCGCCACCTGGTCGGCAAACTCCGCCAGCACCTCAGCGTCGCGCGCCGCAAACACCCCTTCCATCCGGCTCGCCACCGCCAGCGCGCCAATCGGCTCTCCCCGGTACAGCAGCGGAACCCAGCACGCCGACCGCATCCCGATGTTCGTCAAATGCGCCACCGTCTCCGGCGCAAAGTTCAGGTCCGGCATCCTCTCCAGGATCACCGGCTCCCGCGAGCGAAACGCTGTCCCAGAGGGCGATCCGTCCACCGGCAGCCTCATATCGCTGCGCCGCTCCCCCCTCTCGTTTCCACCTAGAAACTGCACCATCATCGCATTGCGCCCCTGGTCCCACAGCCCCAGCGTCGCCGCATCATGCGGAATCACCGCGCGGATGCTCGCCGAGAACGCCTCCAGCAGCTTCCGCGTGTCCATGTTTTCGAGCAGCGCCGCGCTTAACTGCAGCATCACCGCCTCTTCGGCCCGCTTGCGGTCCGTGTGATCGCGCGTCACTTTGGCAAAACCTGTAAGCTGCCCGGCCTCGTCGCGGATCGCCGTCAGCACGCTCTGCGCCCAGAACCGCTCCCCGTCCTTGCGCACCCGCCAGCCCTCTTCCTCGTGCGTGCCGCGCTCCGCCGCCTGCGCCAGAATCTCCTTGGGATGCCCCCGGTCCTGGTCAACCTGCTCAAAGAAACGCGAGTAGTGTTTGCCCAGGATTTCCTCCGCCGCGTAACCGTGAATCCGCTCGCCGCCCAGGTTCCACGTCACCACGTGACCGTCCTGGTCCAGCATGTAAATCGCATAGTCGTGCACCGCCTCGATAATCGACCGCAGCTGCGCGTCCTGACGCCGTATCTCTTCCTGCGCCTCCCGCTGCTCCGTCGTGTCCCGCACAAAGCTGATGGTCACCGGCCCCGCCGCCGTCCCGATCGGCCGCAGCATGATGTCCACAGGAAACTCGGTCCCGTCCTTGCGCAGCGCAAACAGGTTCATGCTCGCGCCCATCTGCCGCGTGCGCGGGTGCGCGTTAAAGTTCTCTCTGTGGCTGGGATGACGTCCCCGAAACCGCTCCGGCACAAGCTGGTCGATCGCCAGCCCCACCAGCTCCGCCCTCGTATAACCAAACAGTTCCGTCGCACGGGGATTGGCCTCGCGGATCACACCGGTCGCATCCGTCACAAAGATCGCGTCCGGCGAAATCGCAAAGTGATTCTCGATGGCAATGCGCGCAAACTCTGCTCGATCTTGCCGAGTCTGCGCCAGTGCGTCCGGCTCCGGGGAATGAGAGGGCCGCATGACTTAGGGTTTTCCCTAGGTAACCATACGCCCCCATGCCCACCCTCCGCAATCACGCTGCGCTAGCTTCGAGAATCAGCCGGGGGCCGGGTCCCCTGGCAGTCTCGCTTTTGGGGACCCCACAAACCCCTGCTTGCTCAGGCCATTCCACGCCCTCGACCGGTCATCGCGGCCAGGATTGTACTTCGCGCACGATAGGCAGCATGGTTTCGAGCGGATTGGCCGTTTCCGTGTCCGTAATGCTGGCTGTCTGGTCGGTAGGAAGCCGCGGCAGGCGGCTCATGGTCACGTGCATGGGTGACAGGGATGCGTTCATATCGGCGCTCAAGACCTCTCCGGCAGCCTTGGCCATCGAGTATTCTGTCATTCCCTTGGGTCGATCGTTCACATAGACCGAAGAAGGGTAAAAGAGAGACAACTTTGGCTGGCGAGTGCGAAGCACCTGCGCCAACTGCCAGAATCCCTCCACATAAACATCCAGAAAGACCCGCAAGCGCTCGGCGACGAATATCTCCCTTTGTGGACGATCGATTGTTGGAGTCGCAAAATAATAAACGTGGGTAGGTATCTCCGCGAGCATCGCGAGCTGGTCAATGGCGGATTTACGGACGTCGTAGGGAAGAGTCTCGCACCTGCCGCCAGCAGAGCGGATCTCATGTGCAACCCTCTCGGCGTCCTCTTTCCCTGATTTCCAGGTCACAACCACTGCACCGCCGCCCGCCGCAATCAGCTTGGCAGTCAACTCACCCAATCCCCGCGATCCGCCCACGATGAGCGCGACGCTTCCCGCAAATTCAGATGCGCCCACTACGCCCGCGAGCGACCCCATGCTCGCCTGCTGTACCGGTGGTGTGCGGGCAAAAGCTCTGGCGGTCCCGGCCAGTCCTCCACCGGCAATGCCTAGCTCAACCGATCGGAAACGCGCATCCGTCTCAGTCACGCGAAAAGCAAGAGACCCTCCCGCGCCTGATTCGGTGCAGGTGGAGACCGCAAGTTCCGCATAGATGGAATGCAGGCCAGGGTAGACCATGCCAACCAGGGCGTGCTGGCAGCAAGGGCCGCTACGCGCCGGGCGCCTAGCCAATGCGTGGCAGCCGGAAACAGCGTCACCGATTCTTCCTCGGTCATCTGGAAAGAAAGCCGGCCAGAACGCCCCAGCATTTCTTCAAAGCCGCAATCCAGCGCAACCGCCGAGTGAGGTACAGGTTCCAGCGCACCACAGGCCCAATCGGGACAAGTCTCAACCGCATCGCCAAAACTGACGGTGATTTTAGCCCGCGGAACATCGTCAACCGAGATGTTCAAACGCACCCCGGCCGGCTCCTGCTTCACCACAACCACTTCCACCGGTTCGTCCAGATAAATAAACTTGCTGAACTGCGCGCGGATGCTGCGCAGAGCGGGCAAATCAGGCTGCGCAGCCGCCAGCGAATCCAAAGCAAACAGCAGCAGATGGATTCCATGCACCACCGGCGCGCCGGCCTGGGTACGCCGCGCCTGAAGTGCATCGACGTGTATGGGATTGAAGTCGCCAGATGCGGATGCGAACCGCTTCTGGTCTGTGTCGCTGAAAACTCGCTTTGCCAGGCTCATCAACCTGTCTCCTCCGCGCTTGCAGGGGACGCCGGGTTCCGCATCCTAATCAAGCATTTTCATGGGCTGGATTTTTTAAGTGGTCCCTCTTTACTTATCGCTCTCCCGGCTGCCAGACCACCGCACTCCCCATGTTTTCCGCCCGCGAAGTACACCTTATTCGTTCCGCTGCGTTTTCGCCCCATATTCGCCTTCACGCGCTATAATAACCAACATGGATTTTCAGCTTGTCACCCAGTACAAGCCTCGCGGCGACCAGCCCCGCGCCATCGAAGAGCTCGTCCAGGGCCTCCACGCCGGCGAGCAACACCAGGTGCTGCTTGGAGTTACCGGCTCCGGCAAAACCTTCACCATGGCCAAGGTCATTGAGCGCGTCAACCGCCCCGCCCTCATCCTCGCCCACAATAAAACCCTCGCCGCCCAGCTCTACCACGAGTTCAAGCAGTTCTTCCCCGGCAACGCCGTCGAATACTTCGTTTCCTACTACGACTACTACCAGCCTGAAGCCTACATCCCCGCCGGCGACCTCTATATAGAGAAGGAAGCCACCATCAATGAGGAGCTGGATAAGCTGCGCCTCTCCGCCACGCGCTCCCTCTTCGAGCGCCGCGACGCCATCATCGTCAGCTCCGTGAGCTGCATCTACGGCCTCGGCTCCCCGGAAGCCTACTACGGCATGCTGCTCCTCCTCGAAAAAGGCCAGCGCATCAGCCGCAAGGACATCACCCGCCGCCTCGTCGAAATCCTCTACGAGCGCAATGACACCGACTTCCGCCGCGGCACCTTCCGCGTCCGCGGCGACATCATTGAAGTCTTCCCCACCTACGACGAGCAGGCCTACCGCATCGAGCTCTTCGGCGACGAAATTGAGTCCCTCTCGCAGATCGACCCGCTGTTTGGGACGGTGAAGCAGAAGTACTCCCGCCTGCCCATCTACCCCAAGAGCCACTACGTCGTCCAGCCCGAGCGCAAGTCGCAGGCCATCCAGTCCATCGTTGACGAGCTGGCCGAGTGGGTTCCCCGCCTTGAACTCGAAGGCCGCATGGTCGAAGCCCAACGCGTCAACCAGCGCACCCGCTTTGACCTCGAGATGATCAAGTCCATGGGCTACTGCCACGGCATCGAAAACTACTCGCGCCACTTCTCCGGCCGCCTGCCCGGCGAGCCCCCGCCCACCCTGCTCGACTACTTCCCCCGCGACTACATCCTCTTCGTCGACGAGTCTCACGCCACCATCCCGCAGGTACACGGCATGTGGTATGGCGATCAAAGCCGCAAGCAGAATCTGGTCGACTACGGCTTCCGCCTCCCCTCCGCGCGCGACAACCGCCCGCTCAAGTTCGAGGAGTTCGAAACTCGCGTTCACCAGACCATTTATGTCTCCGCCACGCCTGGCCCGTACGAGCTGACGCGGGCATCCGGAGTGGTCATCGAGCAGGTAATCCGCCCCACCGGCCTCGTCGATCCTGAAGTCGAAATCCGCCCCGTCAAAGGCCAGATCGACGACCTCCTCGCCGAAATCCGCGACCGAGCGAAGCGCAATGAGCGCGTCCTCGTTACCACCCTCACCAAGCGCATGGCCGAGGACCTCGCCGGCTACTACACCGAAGTCGGCGTGCGCTGCCGCTACATGCACTCGGAAATCGAGACTCTCGAGCGCGTCAAGCTTCTCGCCGGCCTGCGCCGTGGCGAGTACGACGTGCTCATCGGCATCAATCTCCTTCGCGAAGGCCTCGACCTGCCTGAAGTCTCTCTGGTCGCCATCCTCGACGCCGACAAGGAAGGCTTCCTCCGCAGCGCCGGCTCGCTGATCCAGACCATCGGCCGCGCCGCGCGTCACATTGAAGGCCGCGCCATTCTCTATGCCGACAGGATGACCGACTCCATGCGCCGCGCCATCGACGAAACCGATCGCCGCCGCACCGTCCAGCGCGCCTACAACGAGGAAAACGGCATCACGCCATATTCGGTCATCAACACCATGGACATGGGTCTCGCCCACATCCTGAAAGCCGAGTACGGCGAGATCACCGAAGAAGAAACCCAGGGCGTCCCCGACTTCAAATCCGCCGAAGAAGTAGACCAGTTCATCGCCAAGCTGGAAACCGAAATGCGCGACAGCGCCAAGAAGTTCGAGTTTGAGAAGGCGGCGAAGCTAAGGGATCAGATCAAGGAGCTAAGGGACAAGGAGTTCTTGTTCGGGTGAGCGGCACCTAAAGAGACAACCGTCACCCTGAATTGAACGAAACGGCAGTCAGCCTTGCAACATTCAGGTACTATTTGGCTTGGAGTGGCGCATGCTTCACCGGCACCTCAATCACGAGGAGTACACGCTGGCGGCGATTGACAACGTGATCGAACGCGGGAAGCGAAAGGACTGGGCTGAGCTTCGCCGCGCGGCGCTGGCCGACCGCGCCGTCATGGAGAAGGTGCTGCGGATCGCCACGGTCCGCGGCGCCGACCCGTACGCGCAGCGATACCGTTTCTGGAGGCGATATGCCGAGCAACACCTCGCCACTGCCTGACTGGGAGAGCGTCCTTAGCGCCGCGGCACACCTCCAACAAATCTTCCCTGATGCCGTTCTGGTGGGAGGAACCGCGGCTGCAATGTACGCCGGACATCGCGTTTCCACCGATGCGGATCACGTGCTGACCGATCTGCGTTCTCGGTTCGATCAGGTTCTTGCGGAATTGGAATCGGTAGCGGGATGGACGACCGCGCGGGTTAAGGCTCCTGTGGTGATCCTGGGCAGCCTGGATGGCATTGAGACCGGTATTCGGCAGCTCATCCGCGAACGACCGCTTGAAACCACTCAAATGTGGGTGGGAAACGATCGGATTACCGTTCCCACGGCCGAGGAGATGCTGCGCATCAAATCAGTTTTGATCCTGAAGCGCAATGCCACCCGCGACTACCTCGACTTCGCTGCTTTGGCCGACCACCTTGGCGACGAGAAGACGGTGGCTGCGTTGCGGTCCTTTGATGAACTCTACCCGCAGCCCAACGGCGAGTCAGCTTTGCAGCAGTTGCAGATTCAACTTGCCGAGCCGCTGCCATACGACGTCGATGAGGTGAATCTGGCCCAGTACAAGAACGCCGCGGCGCGCTGGCAGAGTTGGGAGTCTGTCAGTGAATTCTGCAGGCGGTGCGCAAATCTCATCTTCGACCGAATCCTCGGAGAGTGAGGCAGCGGAGAGCGGGTGGCCCGGATCTCGGAATGCCGGCACCTGAACAAGGTCTGGGTGCCCCACATCTCCCGGTTTTGGAGATGTGGGATACCACCACCGGCAGGTGCCCCCGGTCCCTCGCCTTTGGGGACCGGGGATCGAAGCCACTCATCTCTCCCCCAACCGATGCACAGACGGAGTATCCTCGCAGGAAATCATTAGTCGACAGGGGTTGCCAGAAAGGCGTGGACCTTGCCCATATCCGGTCCGCTCTTGACCGTTCCCATGCCCGAGATTTGTCCGCGATTGTTGATCTTGTTCGCCATGGTTGCATGGAGGTTGAAATCTTTAGGGAATAGCGAGTTGAGGTCGGTCATGACGCCGTCCTGATAGATGAAGGCATGGGACCAGTTGTAGTCGGAGTTCCAGGTGCTTCCCACCACCTGGCCCTGGTCGTTGATGCCCGAGGCTATGGAGGCAATATCTCCCAGTTGAGTCAAAGTGCCAAGGTTTGTAAGTACGTTGTTCTGCCAAAGGGCGGCATACCGGATTGAGCCGCCGGAATTGGCGAAGACCGACCCAACAATTTGGCCCCGGTTGTTATTGCCATAGGCGATAGCGCCCTCGCCATTTCCGAGGTCCTCAAGCTCGGTAACCTTGCCTTTTTCCCACGATACGGCGTGACCCATCGCGCCGCAGTTTCCGGTGTAGCCTACGGCCTGGCCATGATCGTTGATCCACATTGCGAACCCGTCTGTATCGCCAGCCGGCGTAGGAAGAGCGTGGGCTCTGCCGTCTTCCCACAACACCGGCAGCTGGGTCTGACTAGACGTCGTTTCAGGCGAGCATGAGGAGTCCACAGTACCGTCTTCCGCCATGCCTGCGATTTGTCCAAGGTTATTCACCGCGCTCGCTTCCCCGTTATTTCCGCCGAGCGTGGGGAGAGCGCGCATATGGAGGTTTTGCCAAACAAACGGACGGCACGTAAGGTTGGTGCCGAAGCCACAAACGTCTTCGCCGTTCGGGTCGGGATCAGCCGTTTCGGACATACCCACTACCTGCCCGAAGTCGTTGATCTCGCCCCAGTTCATCCAAGTGTTCGGTCCTCCAAGCGTCTTGAGGTCGAACTTGAATCCGTCGATGCCTACCAGTGCGCGTCCGCTTGAAAGTGCCGCGCCTATGAAATTGATGTTTTGCGACGGTATCCCGTTCCACGCCATGATCTCCGTCCAGCCTTCATCATTGACGGACATGGCACACGCCGCATCTTTACCCTCCTCCCTGCCTAAATCGGTAACCTTGTACCGCGTTTGAGCGACTGCCCCGCTAAAGCAACCCAGAACCATCGCCGTGACCAACAGTATCCTCGAACTCCGCAAGTGCCTGATCGTGTGCATACCCTCTCCTCGTCTTGGGATAAGACAAGCTTGCGTAATGCAAGTAGTCTTCCAAACGCAACTGGTTGCATATTGCAAGTGTAGTAAGTTTCAAAACGGAATCCATTGGAATGGAATTGTTGATGCCTGAAGCGGTTAGACTTCAAGGCCAACACAAGCTACGGCACGAAACGGCAAAGCGTCGTGGCCCAAAAGGCCTGATCGCAGTGAACAACTACGGTAAGGCATAGCTTTTGAATGGGCACTTTATGGTTTTTCGGAAAGACAGCGCTGAATGTGGCGTGGCTGCTACGAACCTTGCCGGAGAAACTCGGTGTGGGCAGCGCGCCGGTGGCGCTATCGCTGCGTCCTGCCTTCCCGCTTGGCCTCGAGGACTGCCAGGCGCTTGGCGAATACGGATGCCCTCGGGCGAGGCGCACTGAGATGGTCGGCACGCAGCTCGACCATAAACGCATTCCACATGCGCTCGCCTCCTTCCTCAACAAGCTGCCCTCGGAGCGTCTTTCCGCGGGATGGGTTCTTCGAAGGAGGGATGTGCTTTCGTGCCCAGGTAATCATATGAGCCATCAACGGCACCAGCTCTATCGAGGCCTCGGTGAGGCTGTAAATCGACTTTTGCTTATGCGTGGGATCTTTCCTTCGGGTCAACAGTCCGACACGCACCAGGCGGTTGAGCCTGTCCGCCAGAATGTTGGAAGCAATGCCCTCTTCGGAAAGCCTTAGCAAATCATTGTAGTGCCGGCGATCGCCGAACATGATGTCCCGAATTACAATCAGGCTCCAGCGATCGCCAAACAGTTCCACTGTGAGGTTGATCGGACAATCGGAGCGTCTGTTCTCTCGCATGCCGACTTCACCACGCTATCTCTCTCAAAAATGATCGCTTAATCTGCCCTGTGTTGCAAGCCTCTCGGTAATCGGGTTCAAACCGCCCATAAGCGATCAGGGCGGGTGGCCCGGGTCTCGGGATGCTCACACCAGAACGAACCTTGGGTGCCCCACATCTCCCGGTGTTGGAGATGTGGGATACAACCACTGCCCGCCCCTCAGGCCGCGAAGCTCCTATCGGACCGCAGGTCGCCGAGACCTGCGAGCAGTCCCGCCACGGAAACATCCTCGTCGAGCGCATCCCAATGCAGGCCGCGGCTGCTCAAGCTCACCTGTTCCCGCTCCTGGGGCGTGGCTCGCAGCAGGCGGGGAAACCACGCCAGCGGCACTCCAATCGTCCGCCCGTCGCTCAACTCCACCCACATCGAGTCCGCGTCGAACCGCACCTGCGTCGCGCTAACCGAAGAACTCATCCCATGTTCCTGCCCATTCTTTTTGTGAGCCGATGAATGTGCGTGATGGAACCCTGCGCGCAGTTGTATTCATCCACCCCGTTTGCTACTTTTGGCCTAGATGCCGATGCCGCCGCCTGTGCCCGAACAACTCAGCAAGACCATTGAGACTCTCTACCGGACAGAATCGGGCCGGGTTCTCGCCACGCTCGTGCGCCTCCTCGGAGATCTGGACCTGGCCGAAGAGTCGATGCACGAAGCTTTCGCCGCCGCATTGGACACCTGGCCGAAGACCGGCATTCCGGGCAACCCGCGTCCCTGGCTCATTTCAACAGCGCGCTTCAAAGCCATCGACGCCATCCGCCGCCGCGCGCGCTTCAGCGGAGCCGAGAAAGATCTTGTTGCCCATATAGAATCGCGCGCCAGCAACGCTCCCGGCGCGAATGATGCGATTGGAGATGAAGAGATTGAGGACGACCGCCTCCGTCTCATCTTCACCTGCTGCCATCCCGCTTTGCCTCCTGAAGGACAAGTCGCCCTCACTCTTCGCGAAATCTGCGGCCTCACCACGGAGGAGATTGCCCGCGCATTTCTGGTGACGCCGGCAACGCTCGCCCAGCGCATTGTGCGCGCCAAGGCAAAAATTCGAGAGGCATCGATTCCCTACGAGGTGCCCACGCCGCAGGAGTTGCCGGAGCGGCTCAGCGCGGTGCTTCAGGTCGTCTATCTCGTCTTTAACGAGGGTTACTCGGCTGCGGCGGGAGCGGAGGTTACGCGGGCCGAGCTAACCGGCGAGGCGATTCGATTGGGACGGCTGCTGACCGAACTCCAGCCAAATCAGGAGCCAAATTCGGAGCCGGAGCCGGACGCCCGCAAGCCTCAGATCCCAGCCCCGGAGATTCTGGGCCTGCTTGCCCTCATGTTGCTGCAGGAGTCCCGCCGGCCGGCGAGAACCTCTCCCACCGGCGAACTGATTCTGCTGGAAAACCAAGACCGCTCGCTGTGGAACCGCGCCCAGATCGCGGAGGGAGTGGCATTGGTGGAGCAAGCCCTGGAGTCCCGCCGCTTCGGTGCTTACACGCTGCAGGCTGCCATCGCGGCCGTTCATGCAGAGGCGGAATCGGTGGCTGCCACCGACTGGCGGCAGATTGTTGCGCTGTACAACCAGTTGGTGCGGATTCAGCCTTCGCCGGTTGTCCTTCTCAATCGCGCCGTGGCCATTGCCATGCGCGATGGCCCGGAGGCCGGCCTGGCGCAGATCGACGCGGTGCTCGCGCAGGGCGAGTTAGCAAATTACTACCTGGCGCATTCAGCCCGCGCCGAAATGTGCCGCAGGCTGGGCAGGACGGATGAGGCTCGGGCTTCGTATGAGAAGGCGCTGGCACTGACGCAACAGGAACCAGAGCGGCAATTCCTCGAGGAGCGGATTCGGCAGCTGAAATAAAGAATGTCCGCCGGTGTTTCCATCCCCGGTCCCCAAAAGCGAAGGACCGGGGGCACCCTCGGCGTGGTCTGGAGATTCTCGCCGGGACCGGGGCCACCCGCCGAATCCCGACCCCGCCGTTCCTATTTGGTTGCGCGTATCCTGGTCACAGTGACGTCGCCCCCATTTGCAACCCAGATACTGCTGCCGTCGAAGGCTATCAGCTGAGGAGCCGACCCAGTAGGATATGTACCGAGGATCGCACCATTCCTCGCCAGTAACTTGGTCACGGTAGCGCCGCCACTATTTGCGACCCAGATATTGCTCCCGTCGAACGCTACGCCCAGAGGATTCGCTCCAACTGGATATGTGCCGACGATCGCGCCGCTACTGGCCAACAACTTGGTGACCGTGTTGTTGGAGCCATAATAATTTGTGACCCACATATTGGTCCCGTCGAAGGCGATGCCGTAAGGACCCGCTACCGCAAACGTGCCGACAGTCGCGCCGTTACTCGCTTGCAACTCCGTCACCGTGTTGGAACCAGCATTTGTGACCCAGATATTGCTTCCATCGAACGCTACGCACAAAGGATTCGTTCCTACCGCATAGGTCCCGATGGTCGCGCCGCTGCTGGCCTGCAACTCCGTCACCGAGTTGGAATGAGTATTTACGACCCAGATATTGCTCCCGTCGAATGCGATGCCCGAAGGACTCGATCCTACCGCATACGTGCCGACAGTCTCGCCAGTGCTGGCCAGGAACTTGGTCACGGTGTCGCTGTTCGAACTCGAGACCCACATATTGGTTCCGTCGAAGGCGATGCCAGCGGACCACGCTCCACTCGGATAATAGGTGGCGATGATCGCTCCGCTACCGGCCAGTAACTTGGTCACTGTGTTGGGACCAGGACTTGTAACCCATAGGTTGTTTCCATCGAAGGCTAATCCAGTAGGATACAGCCCAGCAGGATACGTCTGCGGGTACCACTGCAAGAGCGCCGCGCGCATTTCGGCCAAACTCGGCCCGCCCTGACCGGAAGGGCCCGCCGGCCCAGTCTGCCCTTGGGGACCCGGTGCGCCATCCAAACCGGGTTGTCCATTGACGCCGGGAGAGCCTTGTGGTCCCATCGGTCCCGCCGGGCCTGCGGCACCGGTAAGCCCAATCAGGCCCTGTGGACCCTGCGGGCCTTGAGGATATTGGAAGAAAGATTCAGCGGTTGTCGGATAGACCGAACCTGGTTCAGTCACGCCTCCGGCAAAATAAATTACTCCGTTGATCACACCTGCGACGGCTGAATCGCGAGCCGTATCGAGGGGGGTTACGGATGTCCATGTATCCGCAGCTGGGTCGTACACTTGAACCGCAGGCACATCGAATAGACCGGCCCCATACCCGCTTATGACATACACCAAACCATTCATCGCCACGACAGAAGGATCAAAGACCGGCACGGGTATGGAGGAAGCACTTTGCGTCCACGTATTGCCGATTGGATCGTAGATGGATACGTGGGAAGCGAATAAGTAAGTTTGTGAGGGCCACCAGGCCCCGCTGCCGCCGCCAACAACGTACAGTTTGCCGCTGACCGCCGCCCCGCGTGCACCCATTAGAACGTTAGGCATTGGCGTCCCACTGGTCCAGGCATTTGCCACCGGATCATAAATTTCGAGAGTAGAAACATTGGTGCATGGCGGGCAAGCAAGGTCCCCACCGGCCACGTAGAGCTTTCCATTGATCACAGCGCTGGCTGCGTCGAAGCGGGCCGTCGGCATCGGCGGGCCATAGGACCAGGCGTTGGTGGTGGGGTTGTAGATTTGCATAACGCCCGACACACTGACACGGCAATCGCTGACCGGAGAGCAGCCGCCGACCATATAAAACTGACCGTTCATCACTCCGCCTACAGCATTCACTGACGCCGCCGGCGACGGTGCAAGAACGGTCCACTGATTGGTCGTCGGGTTGTAGGATTCGGTTTCGTTGCTCCCATTCGCTCCGTTCGTAACCAGGAACTGCCCGTTCAATACTCCGCCGACAGCGCCAAGGTGCGCGGCACTCACTGTGGTGAGCATGGAAGCGATGTAATTCCAAGTGCCTGAAGGGATGCTCATCGCACCCTGTGGTCCTATTGGTCCGGTTGGTCCTTGCGGACCAGTGGCGCCGTTCGTTCCGTCTGCGCCCGCTGGTCCCGCTGCGCCTGTAGCTCCCGTCGACCCGGTTAGTCCTGTCGGCCCGATGGCGCCTATTTCTCCGGTTGCGCCTATAGCTCCCGTCAACCCGGTCAGCCCTTGTGGCCCGATGGGGCCTGTTGCTCCGGTTGCGCCTGTCGCACCCGTCAATCCGGTTAGTCCTGTCAGCCCTTGAGGCCCAGTCGCCCCGGTTAGGCCCTGGATACCTTGTGGTCCTTGAAACCCGATCGGCCCTTGCGGGCCAACCGGACCCGGAGAAAGCGAAAACGGCGTGGCATACAGCGGGACGCGCCCTCCGCTGATAACACTTACACCGTTGTGCTGGATATCCAGATAGAGCGAAGCACCCGAAGCAAAGTAGACGGGATTCAAACCTCCCGACGTTTGAGAGCCAAGCAGGAACGTGATGCCGTGGCTCTTTTCGACTTTGAGCGATGGTTCGACTTCGGACATTACAAGGGTTCCGCCGGTAGCGCTGCTCCAGAGTTGGGCAGTAACCGTCTGGGTTGTGTTGGAGGCGAGAGTTGTGACGGCGCTTTCAGGAATTGATCGGGAAGTTGGCGATTGCGCCAGAGACGCTGCCGCCAATGCTGTTACCAGCAGGACACTCAATTCTTTCACAAGAGGACTCTTTCTGAGTTCCAGGCAGACATCGCCTTACGGAACCCGAGTGGCTTCGCGCAAACTACAGGGGGGTGGATTGCCGTAGGCTACGCCTCTTCATTATGGTTTCGCAATGGAATTGTTTCTTTCTTTGGGGCGGAGGCTCTGCCGGACGGCGGCGCAGGGGGCATGTGCTTCTTAGATCAGATTGCTTCCTAACTCAAATTCAGGTGCGGGTGCCCAGGTCCCGATTCTTGGACCTGTGAGGCGAGCGGCGCTTTGATCGGATCGCGCGCGGCTGCCCTAGGATCTGAAGGTCTCGCAGCTTCTGCGTTGGCGGGGGTTCCCTCCCAGTTCCCCAAATTCGAGGGACCTAGGCACCCTCGACCAACGGTCCGAAAACTGGGGACAGAAAACCTGGTGACGGAACGTTTCTCAGGTTTTCAGAGAATGGAGACGGGTGAACGTCCGGTCTGATTCCGCTTTTTCGCAGGAACCCGAGCGCCAATTCCTCCAGGATCGGAGTCGACAGCTGAAATAAAAATTGGCCGGTTTGTCGATTTTCCGTCTCCCCAACGACTATAGGACAAAAGAACGATGATCTTCGGCGCCTGAGTGAACAGGAAACGAGTCATCGAAAACTTAACCCAAAGGAGATTTCGCAATGCGATTCATGGTCATCCTCAAATCAACCCCGGAAACAGAAGTCGCCCCTCACGATCCACAGATGATGGCGGAGATGGGCAAGTACAACGAAGAGCTCATCAAGGCTGGCATCGTGCTCTCCATGGACGGCCTCCAACCCAGTTCCAAAGGCGCACGCGTCAAGATCGCCGGCAATTCTCGTACCGTCATCGATGGCCCATTTACCGAGTCCAAGGAGCTCATCGCCGGCTTCTGGATCTGGAAGCTCAACTCCCTCGAAGAGGCCATCGAGTGGGTCAAACGTGCCCCCAATTGTGGCGGCGTCGACTACGAAGTCGAAATCCGCCAGGTCGGTGAGATGGAAGACTTCGAAGACATCCTGTCCGAAGAGGAGATCCAGTACAAAATAGCGAAACGGGCTGAGCTGCCAAATCAGACCGCAAACAAATAGCCTCACTTGGCGGCTGGCCTCGATCCCACCGGCCCGCTGCCCGGGTGGATGTGCGACCGCAGCGTGGTTCCGCGGCATTCCCGGAGTTGAAATAAAAATTGGGATCGCTGTCGATTTTCGGTCTCCCCAACGACTATAGGACAAAAGAACGATGCGCTGCGTTCCTTCAGTGAGCAGGAAACGAGTCATCGGGAACAAACCACAGAAAGCAAGGAGAGAAAGACATGCCGCAATTTCTGGTCTGTAACTACCTGCCCGACGATTTCGACCCGTCCACCGTAACCGAAGCCATGGTCGAGCAGATCCACGCGCTCAACCGCGAAATGGATGCTGCCGGCGTGACGAAGTTCGCCTGCGGCATTGCCCCGCCCGCCAATGCCAAAACACTGCGGGCCAACCCCGACGGCAAGGTGCTGGTCACCGACGGACCGTTCACCGAGACCAAGGAGCACATGGGCGGCTTCTGGATTCTGGAATGCGCCGATATGGACGAGGCACTGGCATGGGCGCGCAAGGGCGCCATCTTCCCCGATGCGGTGGGCGAGGTGCGCGAGCTTCTCTTCTTCCCGGCTCCGGAAACAGCAGCGGATTAATCTCACCGTTGAAAAGAACGAGCAGCGGATTAATCTCACCGATGAAAAGAACGAGCAGCGGATTAATCTCACCGTTGAAAAGAACGCGCAGCAGATTAATCTCACCGTTGAAAAGAACGCGCAGCGGATTAATCTCACCGTTGAAAAGAATGCGTAAGACTGAAAAGAACGCGTAAGGGCGGTACTTCAGTACCGCCGAAAGCCGCGAACAAAGGACTTTGGGCTTTAGCCCCTGCGGTTCTTAGCTCGCATTGTTTCCCCTTTTCACCAAGCTGTTCAGCCGTGCCGCAAAAACCCGCATAAGTGGCTCGGCTTCAGTGTCCGCGTCAGAACTCAGGAAACCCGCTAGTGTCCTGAGTCTGTAATTCGCTAAACAAAACGCTGTCATCCTGAGCGAAGTTTGGCGCGTTTTTTGCGCCAAACGTAGTCGAAGGATCTGCGTTTTCACCGTCAAATTCTTTGACAAACTTCTGACTCACCACGCTAGCTTGCTACCCGGCGAAGCCGCGAGGACCACGAGATGAACGAGCCGGCGCAACCCTTTGCTGCCGGTTCGTTCCATCCACTATGAGGTGAAGAGCCATGAAATACGTTTGTCTGGGCTACTACGACAAAGCCAAAGTCGAAGCCATGACCGAGGCCGAGCGAAACGCCATGTTCGACCGATGCTTTGAATATGACGACCATCTTCGCGCCAGCGGGAACTGGGCCGGTGGAGAGGCGCTTCAGGGGCCGGAGACCGCCTTGACCCTGTCCTGGAAGAGCGGCAAAGGGTCAACCACTGACGGCCCCTATGCGGAAACCAAGGAACAGATCGGCGGCATTCTCCTCCTTGAGGCGCGAGACATGAACCATGCTGTCGAGCTCATCGGCCAGCATCCGGCGCTGACGTTTGGCACCATTTTCGAGATTCGGCCGGCAGGCGACATGAGCGAAATTGCGCAGGCAAGCGAGCAGCGTCGGAGGCAGGCCGTTACACCCTGAGCGCGAAGATGCATGAGTGCTTCAACCGGCCCCGGCAACGCCCCAGTTTCCCAACCCGGAATCGCCCACGCGGTTCTTCATCCTTGATGGACCACAGGAACTGTCATTCATTCTCGACCCGCAGCAGAAGGTCTCGGGCATGGAGTTGATCACGCAGACGGGACATCATCGTCTGGACAAAAGTGTGCCGCGTTGATGCCCTGAGGCAAACCAGAATTGCTGTACCCAGATCAAATCATGAAGTCTCCAAGCGGGCTTCGGCACCGCGCCAAAATGGCTGAAAGGCTCAACCCACCATGTCTCGTGCCTGGCGCAGATAGCTATATAAGTGAACAAGTAACAAGATAAAGTACGAACAGAGAAGAAAAGTGATAGAATTAGGTAGTTCTGCCCCTAGAATTACCCCTCAGTGGAAGCCGCGTGGACAACACCTCCCGATAAATGGTGAGGGAGTCACCATCGAAAGCGCGTTCTGGCCTCCCGAAAGTCGACACACCACCCTCCTCAAAATAGGCGAGTGCGTTCTCACTCGCGATCAGGTCCACAATGAATTCGAAACTGGGGCAAGACGTCGACGTATCGACGCGCGCAACCGATTCGGGCATTCGAGAATCCGGGCGCCTCAGGCCGCTCGATTTATTCACCATGGGTATTGCCGGCCTTGACAACGTTCTCGGCGGCGGCATCGCGCGCAATCACCTCTATTTAATTGAAGGCGATCCAGGCACGGGAAAGACCACCATCGCCATGCAGTTCCTGATGGAGGGCGTGCGACAGGGCCAAAGGGGCCTGTACGTCACCCTCTCTGAATCGAAGGCTGAACTGCTGGAGATCGCCGATTCGCACGGATGGCTGCTTGATGAGATCGATCTGTTCGAACTTGTCGCCGACGAAAAGCAGCTCCAGCCGGAAACCCAGTACACCGTCTTCAATCCTTACGAAATCGAACTTGCGGACACCACCAACGCGGTGCTGGCAGAGGTCGAGCGGCTGCAACCAGCTCGTGTCGTCATCGACTCCCTCTCTGAGTTGCGTCTTCTTGCCCGCGATTCGCTGCGCTATCGCAGGCAGGTCCTCGGACTCAAAAAATACTTCTCCGGACGCAAATGCACCGTTCTGCTGCTGGACGATCGCACCGCCGATGGGCACGATCTTCAGCTCCAGAGCATTGCCCACGGCGTCATCCTGCTGGAAAGCGTGGAGCGGGAGTACGGTATCAAAAAGCGCCGCCTCGAAGTCAAGAAGCTGCGTGGCGCGCAGTTCCGCGAGGGCTTTCACGATTACTCCATCAAGCACGGCGGTGTCGAAGTCTATCCCCGGCTGGTGGCCCCGGAGCATCCTCTCACATTCAAGCCCACGCAGTTGACCAGCGGCATCGAAGCGCTGGATACGCTGTTGGGCGGCGGAATTGACAGCGGCACCAGTACGCTGCTTCTGGGCCCCGCCGGCTGCGGTAAATCCACCATCGCCGTTCGTTACGCGGTCACCGCCGTCGAGCAGGGCGGCCGCGCCGCGATCTTCGCCTTCGATGAAACGCTGGCGACCCTGGCAGTCCGCGCCAACAGCCTCGGCCTCGATATCAGGAAACACGTTGAAGAGAAGAACTTGTTTATTCGCCAGGTGGATGCCGCGGAACTCTCGCCCGGGCATTTTGTTCACCAGATCAGGGACCTGGTAGAGAAGGAGGATTTGAAACTCCTGGTCATCGACAGCCTGAACGGCTTTCTCAATGCCATGCCCGGCGAACAATTCCTCGCGATGCAATTGCACGAACTGCTTGGCTTCCTGAGCCAGAAAGGCGTGGCCACGCTGATGACCGTGGCGCAGAGTGGTTTTGTCGGAACGGCTATCGATACGCCAGTGGACGTGAGCTACCTGGCGGACACGGTCCTCCTCTTCCGCTATTTTGAAGCCGCAGGCGAGGTTCGCCAGGCGCTCTCCGTCATCAAGAAGCGCAGCGGAGAACACGAACGCACCATCCGTGAACTGGTACTGAAGAACGGGGCGATTACGGTGGGTGCTGTCCTCACAGAATTCGAGGGAGTGCTCACCGGATCTCCCATCTACCGCGGCGAGTTCGAACACCTGCAAGGCTCCAGACCGCCTAAGAGCGCGACTTAAAGAATGATCGCAAGGGAATCAGAACTGCGTGCACTCGTGGTCGCCCCCACAGGGCGCGACGGCGAGTTGATCTGCAATCTGCTGGAGGCAAAGAGCGTTGCCTGTCAACTCTTTCCCACCGCGGAGGGGGCCCGCATTGAAGCCGCCGCTGGAGCAGGCACGGTCATCATGGCGGAAGAGGCCCTGCTCCTTCCGGACATTGACTCGTGGGCGGCACAGATGGGCGAGCAGCCTTCCTGGTCGGAGCTGTTCTTCATCCTCCTCACAGTGCCCGGCGAACGCAGCCGGAGAAAAATGCTGGCGCAGCAGCCGCTCGGCAACATGGTGCTGCTGGAGCGGCCGGTTCGCCCTGAGACGCTTATCAGCACTGTGCGCGCCGCGCTGCGCAGCCGGCGCCGGCAATATGAAATGAGAGACCATATGGCCGCGGTCAGGCTGGCGGAAATTGCTCTTCGCAAATCAGAAAAACTGGTGGTTGCCGGGCGCCTCGCCCTCAGCATCTCGCACGAAATCAATAACCCCCTTGCGGCCGTCACCAATCTGCTCTACCTCATCGGGCAGTCGCCTTCTCTGAATGAGGCAAAGGGTATGGCCGAGACGGCATCCCAGGAGCTGGCGCGTGTGGCGGAGATCGTTGCTCAGACCCTGAGGTTCTACCGGGACCCGGGCAAGCCCTCTGTCGTCCACGTAGGCGAGATCGTGGATTCCGCGCTCACTCTTTATCGCGCCAGGCTCGCTTCCGCTGAGATCGAGATTGAACGCGATTTCCGCGACTGCGCGCCCATTGTCGCTTTGCCCGGCGAAGTACGCCAGGTGATACTCAATTTGATCGGAAATGCCATTGACGCCATCGGACGCGGCGGCAGGCTCAAAATCCGCGCCGCCAATTCCCGGCAGTACAGCAACGGTTCGCTGCGTGGGATCCGGTTGAGCGTCGCTGACACCGGCTCCGGGATTCATCCTGAGGTCCGCCACTCGCTCTTCGAGCCGTTTATCAGTACCAAGGGCGATACCGGGACCGGCCTGGGCCTCTGGTTGAGTTCGCAAATCATCCACAAACACGGTGGAACCATCCAGGTAAAGAGCCGCGCGCGCGCGCCCTCTACGGGGACGGTTTTCTCGGTCTTTCTACCGTTGGAGCCCCACTTCGAAGCTCATGCCGCCGCCCACAACGGAAGCATCGTTGCAGCGCAGACAAGCTCGACCTGGCTCAATGCCAGATCCTATAACGCGTAGGGGCGGACTTCAGTCCATCCGCCGGTACTCCACTCATTCCATTGGACATCGCCGTTTACTTTTTCGCACTTTTCGCTCCGCTGCGCCGTCAGTTGCGAATATCGGCCATCAGCAACTCGACTTCGGCCTTCTCCGCGGCGCTCAGCGGCAGCAGCGGCGCACGCGGCCTTCCCCCGTAGAAGCCGTTGAAGTCGCAGGCATACTTGATGCCGGCAATCCCCAGCCCCCCCGCGACGCGCTGCCCGGCCGCCGCAATCCGCTGCTGCTTTTCGCGTGCCAGCGCAACATCGTGGTCCTTCCATGCCAGGTAAATCTCCTGGCAGGCCTGCGGCGCGCACGCGGCAAAGGCAAGAATGGCGCCGGAAGCGCCGGCCTCAAGCCATTCAAGCAGCTTTCCGGCCGATCCGGACACGACCTGGAAGCCTACCTCGCGCGTCCTCGTCTTGAGAGCCGGCGCGGGAGGCGCAACCGCCACCGCGGTTCCCGTGCCCAGCTCCGATGCGGAAACAAAGCCGCCAGCGGACTCCGGCTTGGCGGCAAGCATGCGCCCAGTTACGGCCTCGAAGATCGGCGTGACCGTGACAGTGCGCTTCGCCACCGGCCGCGTAGCTTCCACCAGAGCCCCAAGCCGCTCCACGTCCCCGCTGGAATCCTTGATGCCGATAATGTTGGGGTGCTGCGCCAGCTCGGCGGCAACCTCCACCGACATGTTGTAAGGCACGAACTTGGGAATGTGGTAGAGCACGACCGGCAGCGGCGAGCGATCGGCGACGCTGCGGAAGTAGTGCAGAACAGCCGCGGTGGACATGACCGGCGCGTAGTAGGTGGGCGTGCGCACCAGGACCGCGTCGAAATGAGCTTCCGCGGCGGCCTCAGCCAGCTCCACCGTGGCGCGGACGCTTTCGCGGCCTACGCCGGCGATGAGAACCTTTTCCGGCGCGGCAGCCTGGCCGGCCACGCGCAGCACTTCGCGGGATTCAGCGTCGTTCAGCTCCACAGCTTCGCCGGTTGAGCCCATGATCACCATGCCCGACAGCAAGCCGCGGGAGTAGTGGGACACGTTGGCTTCCAGCTTGCGGTAATAGACCCGCTCATCGGAGTAGAAGGGGGTGGGAACAGCGGCGAAGATGCCCTCAATCAGCATAGGCTCATTGTACCCGCGGGGGCGACTCGATCGGGCGAGCGGTTCTCGCGCAGATAAAACCGGCAATCTCATCCTCCTCCGGTATAGTGGATTCATATTTTTTCCCCGCCGCCCCGGAAAGGCACTTCGGAATGCTGACTTGCTTCCGCCCGTCTCGTTCGTCGCTTGTACCGATCCTTGCGATCGCTTGCTCAATTCCGAGCCTTGCGCGCGCACAGCAGACGCCCGCCCAAGCGAGCCCACCGCAACACGCCACTGTGCGCATTGTTCTGGGGCAGTCGGCGGTCCCGCTCTACGGACCGTGGAAGTTCACTGTGGGCGACTCGCCGGTGGATCCGGTCACCCATCAGCCGGCCTGGGCTAATCCGGCCTATGACGACTCCAAATGGGAGACCGTGGACCTGACGCCCGCAACGGGCGCTCTGAATCCCATCAACGGAATGTCCGGCAACGTTCCCGGCTGGACGGCGCGGGGCCATGCCGGCTACTGGGGCTACGCCTGGTACCGCATCCATGTTCGCATTGAATCGGCGCCCGGCGTTGACCTTGCCCTTGCCGCCCCGGGGCAGGTGGACGACGCCTACCAGCTTTTCGACGACGGTAGTTATGTTGGCGCCTTCGGCAATTTCTCTTCGCGGCGGCCCCGAATCAACTACGCACAGCCGATGATGTTTCCGCTGTCCCGGGCGGCAGACACTTCCGCGGGCGCCTCCATGCGCCTGATTGCCTTTCGGGTGTGGATGCAGCCACAGACCCTGACCCAGGCGAGCGAAGTCGGCGGGTTTGAAACCGCCCCAATCGTGGGCGAACGCACGGCCATCGCCGCCATTCAGCAGGTGCAGTTCGACGAACTCGTCCGCGCTTACTTTTGGCAACCCATCGAGGCTGCCGTCTTCGGGCTACTCGGGCTGATTGCTTTCAGCCTGGTCCTCTTCGACCGCTCCGATCGCGTCTACCTCTGGATTGGCGGTCTGCTGCTGATGATCGCCCTCGATGCCTTGTCCGGCACCTTCGCCGTCTGGTCAACCTCGGTCAGCGCCTTCTACGACAGCATCTCCCATGACGTGGTCCTCTTCTCCCTCGAGTACGCCGGATGGGTGATGGTATGGCGCGCATGGTTCCGGCAACAACGTCCTCGGTGGATTCCCTGGGCGCTGATTCCGCTGGCCGCTGTGCTGATGCTCTCCCATGCTTTGAGCCAGAATCTGTTCTTCACAGTGGTGTCCGCTCCAGTGGCAGCAGCAGCAGCAGCAGTCTCTCTTTCGGTCCGCCTGATCCTCTCCGCCTTCCTGCTCTACGTCGTGGTGAAAGGCATTCGAGAGCAGGGGCTGGAAGGCTGGCTGGTGCTGCCCGCAGTGCTGCTGACTGCTGCCGCCGAATTCACCCGGGAACTGCAGTCCTTTGGCCTGCCAACGGTCTGGTTCCCGTTTCATGTGCAGATCACCCTTCCTGTTGCTTCCCGGCTCCTCCTGGTCCTGGTGCTGGCCATTCTGCTGCTGCGCCGCCTGATCCTTTCCATTCGCGGCCAGCGCTTGATGGCGCTCGACGTGAAGCAGGCGCAGGAAGTGCAGCGCGTGATCCTGCCCGAGTCGCGCACCTCTGTGCCAGGCTTGCTGATCGAAAGCGAGTACCGCCCGGCGCGCCAGGTTGGCGGCGACTTCTTTCAGATCATCCCGCACCCCACGGATGGCAGCCTGCTGGTGGTTGCCGGCGACGTTGCGGGCAAGGGCCTGCAGGCGGGCATGCTGGTGGCCCTCCTGGTTGGCGCCATCCGCAGCACCGCGGAAACAACTTCCGATCCCCTCGCCCTGCTGCAAGCCCTGAACCGCCGTTTGATCGGCCGCAATGAAGCTCATGCCACTTGCCTGGCGCTGCGTATCTCCGCCGACGGCGTGGTCACCCTGGCCAACGCAGGCCATGTTCCTCCCTTTTTGAATGGCGAGCCGGTGGCGATGGACGGCGCGCTGCCCCTCGGCGTGATCGAGCGCGCGGACTTCTCTACCACCCGCTTCATGCTCCAGCCCAGCGATCGCCTGGTGCTTGCGTCCGACGGGCTGGCCGAAGCCATGAACGCGGAGAGGGAACTATTCGGGTTCGACCGCGTTCAGGCCCTGGTGCGCGAGGGGAAGACTGCAACGGAGCTGGCCAATGTCATCCAGCTCTTTGGTCAGGAAGACGACGTCAGCGTCATTGCGGTTACCCGTGAAGCGGCGCCCTCCCTGACCCGCGAAGAGCCCGCGATCGCCTGATTCGGAGCGGGTACGAAAGGCAACCGCAGATCCTTCGCTCCGCTCAGGATGACAAGTGGGATTTCAGGATGACAAGTGAGATTTCAGGACGACAAGCGGGATCTCAGGATGACACGGCGCAGGTGAGGCGGAGTGATTCAGCAAGGCAGTGTCATTCACAGATTCGCGTTGGCGCCGTTGCGTTCGGCGTGGAGGCTTTGCAGGGCGTAGACGGTGGTTTGGCGGCGCTGCATGGCGGCAATGCCTTCGGCAGCGGCCTGGGCCGCGGCGATGGTGGTGATGGTGGGGACGCGGGCCAGCACGGCGGCGCGGCGAATGGCCTTCTCGTCAAAGAATGTGTCCTGCCCGCGCGGCGTATTGACGATGAGCTGGATGCGGTCGCCCTTGATGAGGTCGACCACGTTGGGCCGGCCCTCCTTGACCTTGAAGACGGTGTCCACGGCGAAGCCGAGGCCGGCCTCAAGCACGCGCGCGGTGCCTTCGGTCGCCACGATCTTGAAGCCCAGATCGACGTAGCGGCGAGCCAGTTCCGCAACGGCGGGCTTGTCGTGATCGTTGACGCTGAAGAAGACCGTGCCGCCGGCGGGCAGTATCTGGCCGGCGGATAGCTGCGCCTTGGCAAAGGCTTCGCCGAAGGTGGAGGCCACGCCCATCACCTCGCCTGTGGACTTCATCTCCGGGCCAAGAACGGTGTCGACGCCGGCGAACTTGGACCACGGGAAGACGGGCGACTTGACATAGAAGTAATCGCCCACCTCGAGATCCTTGCCGGAGGCGAGCTGCTCGGGAAGAAGCTCGCGCAGTGTGCGGCCGGTCATGATGCGCGCGGCCACCTTGGCCAGCGGCACGCCCGTGGCTTTCGAGACGTACGGGACGGTGCGCGAGGCGCGCGGGTTCACTTCGATGACGAAGACATTGTCGTTGTCGTCAGCGTCGCGCTGGATGGCGAACTGCAGGTTGACAAGGCCGACAACCTTGAGCTTGAGGGCGAGCTTGCGCGTGTACGCGCGAATGGTGTCGAGCGTCTCCGGGCGGATGCTGACGGCGGGGAGCACGCAGGAGGAGTCGCCGGAGTGAATGCCGGCCTCTTCAATGTGCTGCATGATGCCGGCGATGAGCACGTCTTTAGAATCGCAGAGCGCATCGACGTCGAGCTCGACGGCGCTTTCGAGGAAGTGATCGACGAGGACCGGCCGCTCCTGGGAATACTCGACCGCTTCGCGCATGTACTTCGCCACCGCCTCGGCATCGTAAGCGATGACCATGGCGCGGCCGCCAAGCACGTAGCTGGGGCGGACAAGGACGGGATAGCCGATGCGTTCGGCGACGGCGAGGGCTTCATCGACGCTGGTGGCGGTGCCGCCGGCTGGCTGCGGAATGTCGAGCTCATCCAGTACCTTTCCAAATTGCTTGCGGTCTTCAGCCAGATCAATGGACTCAGGCGATGTGCCAATGATGGGGACGCCGGCAGCGCGCAGGCGCTGCGCGAGGTTGAGCGGCGTCTGGCCGCCATACTGCACGATGACGCCGATTTCCGCGCCCGATTGCGATTCGTGGTTATAGATGGCGAGCACGTCTTCAAGAACCAGCGGCTCAAAGTAGAGGCGGTCACTGGTGTCGTAGTCGGTGGAGACGGTCTCAGGATTGCAGTTGACCATGATGGTCTCGTAGCCATCGTCGCGCAGGGCGAAGGCTGCGTGGCAGCAGCAGTAATCGAACTCGATTCCCTGCCCGATGCGGTTGGGGCCCGAGCCCAGAATGATGACTTTCGGCTTGTCAGTTGGCGGCGCCTCGTCCTCTTCGTCGTAGGTGGAGTAGAGGTACGGCGTCATCGACTCGAACTCGGCGGCGCAGGTGTCCACGAGCTTGAAGACGGGACGGATACCGTAACCCTCGCGGAGCTCGCGCACGCGGCGGGTGCCATCGTGGCCTGGTAAGCTCCACTCCGTAGCGATGCGCTCGTCAGAGAGGCCGAGGCGCTTGAGGCGGCGCAGTTGCTCCGCGGGCATCGTTTCGGGCGTGGTCTGCGAGATTTGCATCTGGTCGAGGGTGATCTCGCGGATCTGGAAGAGGAACCAGGGGTCCATGCCGGTGAGGCGGGCGACCTCGCGCACGGTCATGCCGCGCTCAAAGGCGTAGCGGATGTAGCCGAGGCGATCGGGCTTGGGCGTAACCAGCATCTGGGTAAGGCGGCGCGGCTCCAGCACTTCAGCGCCGGTGCGTTTGCCGGTTTCAAGCGCGCGCCACGCCTTCATCAGCGATTCCTTGAAGGTGCGGCCGATGGCCATGACTTCGCCCACGGACTTCATCTGCGGACCAAGGGTGTCGTCGGCGCCGGGGAATTTTTCAAACTGCCACTTGGGAATTTTGGTTACGACGTAATCGATGGTGGGCTCAAAGCAGGCCGGGGTTTTGCGGGTGATGTCGTTGGGGATTTCGTCGAGAGTGTAGCCGACGGCGAGCTTGGCGGCGATTTTGGCGATGGGGAAGCCGGTGGCCTTGGAGGCGAGCGCGGAGGAGCGGGAGACGCGCGGATTCATTTCGATGACGGTCATGCGGCCGTCAGCGGGATTGACGGCGAACTGCACGTTGGAGCCGCCGGTTTCGACGCCGATTTCGCGCATGACGGCGATGGCCGCGTCGCGCATTTTCTGGTACTCGCGGTCGGTGAGGGTCTGCGCGGGGGCGACGGTGATGGAGTCGCCCGTGTGCACGCCCATGGGATCGAAATTCTCAATGGAGCAGATGATGATGACGTTGTCGGCGAGGTCGCGCATGACCTCGAGCTCGTACTCTTTCCAGCCGAGGACGCTTTCTTCAATGAGGCACTCGTGGACGGGCGAGAGGTCAAGGCCGCGGGCGAGGATTTCCATGAGCTCTTCGCGGTTGTAGGCGATGCCGCCGCCGGTGCCGCCGAGGGTGAAGCTGGGACGGATGAGGACGGGAAAACCGAGCTTGCCGGCGAAGTCGAGGCCGTCGCGAAGATTGTTGACGAGCGAGGATTTGGAAACTTCGAGGCCGATGCGCAGCATGGCGTCTTTGAAGAGCAGGCGGTCTTCGGCCTTCTTGATGGCCTCAAGCTTGGCGCCGATGAGCTCGACGTTGTAGCGCTCGAGGATGCCGGAGTCAGCGAGATCGACGGCGAGGTTGAGGGCGGTCTGGCCGCCTACGGTGGGCAGCAGCGCGAACTTGCCGTGATCTGGGCCGAGCATTTCGGCTTCACGGCGGATGATCTCTTCAACGTACTCGCGGGTGAGCGGCTCGATGTAGGTGCGGTCGGCCAGCTCGGGGTCAGTCATGATGGTGGCGGGGTTGGAGTTGACGAGGACGACCTCGTAGCCCTCCTGCTTGAGGGCTTTGCAGGCCTGGGTTCCGGAGTAGTCGAACTCGGCGGACTGGCCGATGACGATGGGGCCGGAGCCGATGACCAGGATCTTCTGGATGTCATTTCTGCGTGGCATTTGTCTCGACGAATTCCTAGTAGTGGTGTTGCGCGCGTTCGCGCAGCGTCCGGTCAAATTGTTTTTTGCTGGTGAAGACGGAGGAGCAATCGTCAGTGCAGGCGCCGGGGCCGGCGATGACGTAGAGCATTTTGCGGGCCAGGTCGACGGTTTCGATTCCGACGACGACTTCGCGGTCTAGCTGCGAGTAGTTCGACCTGGCGACGTGCAGGCGGTAGTGGCCGTAGACGTGGTCGAAGGCGAAGCTGCCGGAGCTGTCGGTTGTGGTTTTGTCGGCGATGGCGCCGTTGTGCGAAAGGGTGACTTCGATGTTCGAGAGCGGCTTGCCTTCCGGGTTCACGAGGAGGCCGTGCAGGCGCCAGATGTGGATAGGGCCCTGGGATTCTGGTTGGGACCAGGAAGGCGTGGATGGCGCGAGGCACACGGCCATCGCCAAGAGCGCATTGCCCAAAAAACAGCGGAGCCAGAAGCCCCGCTGTCTTTGAATGCGTTGGTTCGCGCTGGCGGCTTGGGTCATCCTTTCCACTCCTCCATCATGCGGCGGAAGTCGCGGAAGAGGTAGTGGGAGTCGTGGGGGCCGGGCGCGGCTTCAGGGTGGTACTGAACGCTGAAGAGCGGCAGCGTTTTGTGGCGCAGGCCTTCGAGCGTCTGGTCGTTCAGGTCGACGTGGGTTAGCTCGACTTCGTTGGCGTTGATGGAGTCGGGATCGACGGCGAAGTTGTGGTTGTGCGCGGTGATTTCGATCTTGCCGGTTACATTGTTGCGCACGGGATGGTTGCCGCCGTGATGGCCGAACTTGAGCTTGTAAGTTTTGCCGCCGAGGGCGAGGCCGCAGAGCTGGTGGCCGAGGCAGATGCCGAAGACCGGGACGCGGCCCATCATGTCGCGGATGGCGCGGACGGCGTAATCGACGGGCTCTGGGTCGCCGGGGCCGTTGGAGAGGAAGACGCCGTCTGGCTTGAGGGCGAGGACGTCGGCGGCGGTGGTTTCGGCGGGGACTACTGTGACGCGGCAGTTCTCGCGGCCCAGCATGCGCAGGATGTTCTGCTTGATGCCGAAGTCGTAGGCGACGACGTGGAACCGATCCCGCCCGTGCGGCGATGACGCCGCGTCATGGACGGGGTACAGCATTCCTGGTAAGAGAGGATCGCCGGCCTGGAAGCGCGGATCGGTCTCGTCGAAGCTGTACGGCGATTTGGTGGAGACGACTTTGGCCAGGTCGGTGCCGTCCATCTTGCGGATGCCGCGGGCGCGGGCTACGAGGGCCTGCGGATCCGAAATGTCCGTTGAGATGATGCCGCGCATCACGCCGTGGGTGCGGAGGTGCCGGACCAGCGCGCGAGTGTCAATCTCGGCCAGGACGGGAACGGCGTAGCGCTCCATGTACTCGTCGGTGACCTGCTCGGAGCGCCAGTTGGAGCTGACCTGGGAGAACTCGCGCACGATGAGGCCCTCGATGTAGGGGCGGGCGGCCTCATTGTCGGCGGCGTTGGTGCCGTAGTTGCCGATCTGGGGGTTCGTGAGGACGACGATCTGACCGGCGTAGGAGGGATCGGTGGCGATTTCCTGATAGCCGGTAAGGGAGGTATTGAATACAACTTCGCCCTGGCATTCGCCTGGGTGGCCGTAGCTGTGGCCGTGGAAGATGCGCCCGTCTTCGAGCGCAAGGAGTGCCTGCATCGCCGCTCCGGGGAGTGGATTCAATCGATTTTAGCAGGTTTACGCGTTACGCCGGAGGAGGGATGGGGAAAAAGAGGATTTGGAAGAAGCAGGTTGCCAGAGGGTGGGCAGTCAATTAGGCTTTAGCAGGGAATCCACACCCTGCATGTCACGGAAAGAGAATGGGAAATCGAATAAAGTACCACCTCTCCCTCGCACTATTGTTATGGCCATTTGCTTTGATGTGCCAAGCCCAAAACTCAGATCCATACCGGCTTTCCGGGGGCGCCACCTACTTCACTAATTCGTTTAATGGCGTGGCCGGCGCGCGCGGCTCATTGCTGGGCTGGCAGTCGGCGGTGGAGTTTCCCGCGTGGCGCAATGTGCGCTTCAAAATCGACGTTTCAGGAACGACGGGAACAAACGCAGGGGCCTCGCAGAGCTCGTATTTCGTTCTGGCCGGGATCCAATACGAGCACGCGATTGGGAGGGAGAGGGTGTTTGCCCACGCGCTGGTGGGCGATATGGGGATTACCCGCTATTGGGGACCGGGCGCCGCGCCAGGCATGACGGCATCGTTCGCGTCGTTGGTGGGCGGCGGCGTCGATACTCCCGTGAGCCGCCACTTTGCCTTGCGGGTGGAAGGCGACATGCAGCACACCAATCTCGACCCGGTTTACCCCAACATTCTCTCGCTTCCCTATCGAGTATCCGGATTGCCCCGCTTCATCGGCAGATTTTCAACTGGCGTGGTATGGACTCCGCGACTGGCAAGTTCCGATGTCCAGGAAAGCAACTCGCAAAGGGAGACCCCGGAGACCGAGGTGGTGGTTGAAGAGGAGAACTCCGTCGGTCACTATCACATATTTGCGGCAACGTGGTGGAGCTATCTGCATGTGGGAGGGGTGGAGTACGACCGGCATTCCTGGGGCACGTTCCTGAAGGCGCGGATGGACTATGTTGCGGAGATCCTGCCAGTGGTGGTCCTGGAGCAGCCGAGCCTGTCAGATCCATATGGCGACAAGCTTTCGAACGCGTACACAACCGTGCACGGCGTGGGGATTTCGCCGCTTGGAATGCGCTTGATCTGGAGGGACGGAACCCGGTTCAAGCCCTATTACATGGTGAAGGGCGGCATGGTGGGCTTCACGCAGAAGGCGCTCTCGCCGTACGCCTCCTATGAGGATTTCAGCCTGCAGCAGGCCACGGGAATCCAACTCAAGCTGACCGACAAATGGGACCTGCGCGCCGGAGTCAGCGATTTCCATTTCTCGAATGGATTTCTGGTGCCGAACAATCCTGGCATCGACGAGATGATGTACGGGGCAGCCCTTTCCTATCGGCTGCATGCGGGGTCCGCGGCTAAGTAAGCGGGACTGAAACTTGAGTTAGTTCAGCACGCCCGCGTCGCGGGTGGGCCAGTAGACGAAGACGGCCTTGCCGTAAATGAGGTCGCGGTCGACGGGGCCGAACTCCCTGCTGTCAGATGAGATGGAGCGGTGATCCCCCATCATGAAGAACTCGTCGTCGGGGACGATCATATCCGGCATGGACTTGGCGTCGCGGTACTGGTCGGGGACGTAGGGCTCGTGGAGGAGTTTGCCGTTCAGGTACACGCGGCCGTGATCGATGCGGAGCCGGTCGCCGGGGAGCGCGATGACGCGCTTGATGTAACTCTTCTCCGGATCGCGCGGATAGTGGAAGACCACGACGTCGCCGCGATGGATGGGCTCAAAGTGGTAGACAAACTTGTTGATGAAGAGGCGGTCGCGATCTTCGAGCCGCGGCAGCATGCTGGTGCCTTCCACGCGCACAGGCTGGTACAGGAAGACAATGATCAGCACGGATGCGACCACGGCGATAAGGACGTCGCGAATCCATAGATAGACGCCGTTGGGGGCGCGCTCGGGTTCAAGCGGTCGGGCGGCGGGCGCAGCTTCCTGCGGGGTTTCCTCGGTAAGTGCGGTTGGGGGGCGGAAGTCGTCGGGCAGCATGCGTCTCTATATCCAGATTACTCGCAACCGAGGCCTCCGGGCGGGCACAGGATGCGCGCGCGGTTCGGTTTCTCCATGGGTTTGGGCTGATCTGGAGTGGGAACCAGCGCCGTTGTGCCCGTCCCCGCGCCTCCGGCCAGGTTTTCGTCTTCCAGCATAAGTGGCCGCTGCAGTGTCATCTCCACCTGCGTGCCGGAGGGGATGTTGACGTCGGCGCCGCGGGTGAACAGGCTCACCAGCCCGGCAGCCGCCACGCCTCCGGCCAGCCCGGCGAGACCGCCGGCCAGCGGATGTCCGCCTTCCAGGCCGCCCAGAGAGCCCACCGTTCCGCCCACGGGGATGCTTACCTCGGCCACCTTGCCCATATTGCGGGTCTTGTCGCCGTCCTGCTCGATGGTGCCCTCGCCGTTCTTTACCTTCTGCTTGCTGGCGCCGGGAAGGCTATCTACCAAGCCTGGAATCTCCACCACCGTGCCGTTGGGAAAGATCATGGAGGTGAAGTGCATGTCGAGCTGAGCGCGGCCTTTGACGTGCCCGGCGCGCTGCACGCGATCCACTACACCCTGCACGTAGACACCGGCGGGAATCATCACGCGATTGCCGACCACGACCGGGAAGATGGAGGCGAGGTAGACGCCGTCGCCAGGGCGGGCGCTCTTGGTGTTGACCGCGCTGCGCAACTGCAGCAGGACCCTGGTTCCGGGGGGAACGGTGTAGGTCTTCTTTGCAGGAGCCGGCTGGACTTCCGGTGCCGTGGCTGCTGCCTGAGTGGGCTCCGACGCCGGGGCCGGTTGAACCGCGGGAACGGAGGTTTCCGCTGGAGCAGGAGTCTGCGCTGTTCCGGGCGCGCTCAACAGCGCCGCCGCCAGAACTGCGAACCATGGACGACACACCATACCTGTCAGCCTCCCGTGTCCCTTAATCCGATAGACGGTCGATTCGCTTTCAAGGATAGCCCGATTCCGCCGGGTGGGCGCGAAATTCAGCGGCAACCGTCACAACGGCTCGGCTGGAAAGGTATTACGATTGCTGTGACTATGAAAGAAAGCTCTGCCCTACCGACGGCGGCAACCTCCGATACGGCGACCAGATTGCCCGCCGTTTACGATGTGCTGCGGGATGCGATTGCGGAGCGCGCTTTTCCGGGATGCGCCTTCGGGGTGCTGGCCGGCGGGCGCGTGGTGCTGGAAGATTCTCTGGGCCGGTTTACCTACAAAGAGGACTCGCCCGCGGTTACGCCGCAGACCGTCTTTGACGTAGCCAGCCTGACCAAGGTGGCATGCACTACGGCAGCGGCCATGCTGCTTCACCAGCAGGGGCGGCTCAACCTGGAGACGCCGCTGGGTGACCTGCTTCCCGGCTTCGTGATCGGCAGGACGGCAGGCACATTTGCCCGCCACGTAAGGTTGCGCCATCTGCTGGCGCACAGCTCCGGCCTGCCCGGCTACGTAGAGTTTTTCCGCGAGCACACCACGCCCATGGGACTGATGCGCGCATGCCTGGAGCTGCCCGTTGAGATCCCGCCCGGCTCGCGCGCGGAATACTCCGACCCCGGCTTCATCCTGCTGGGGAAAGCCCTGGAGAGCATTGTGGAGGAGCCGCTGTGGAGGTGGGTGCCGCGCGAGATCTTCGCGCCGCTGGAGATGACCGCGAGCGTATTTTGCCCGCGTCCGGCCGTACGGCCGCTGATCCCGCCCACCGAGGAGGACTCGGGTTTCCGCCATTGCACCATTCAGGGCCAGGTGCAGGACGAGAACGCTGCCGTGCTGAACGGCGCTGCAGGTCATGCCGGACTGTTCACGAATGTGCGCGATCTGCTGCTGCTGGCGCGAGAGATTTTGGCAGCCGGCAATCATCCTTCCGTCGGCGAGCCTGCCAAGCTGTTTCATCCTGCAACCGTGGAGGTGTTTGCCGAGCGGCAGCCGCCCGAAGACAGCACGCGCGCGCTGGGATGGGATACGCCCGGAGAAAATTCCTCTTCGGGGCAGCATTTCTCGAGCCGCTCCATTGGCCACCTGGGATTCAGCGGGTGTTCACTGTGGATCGACCGGGAGGCCGGCGTTGCGGTGGTGTTGCTCACGAACCGTACCTGGCCCGATCGCGCCAACCAGGCAATCCGGCAGGTGCGGCCTGCGTTTCACGACGCCGTGCGGACTACGCTCTGATCTGGCTCCCTTCTTGATAGATGGTCGGGGCCTGCCCATATAACTATCGTTATGCGTTCGTACCCCAGGGTATCCGGTGCAACTTCTTTGATCAATCGATTCAGTAAGCTGCGGCTGTGCGTGCGAGCTATCATGAGGTAAGCGGCGGCGAATATTTCTTTTCCCCTTGCTCGAAGTTCAAGCTACAATCTAAATAAGGACAAGTTTGATGTTATCCAGCTCTTCGACGCAAGAGAACGCCACCGCGCCACTGAAAGAACCCGTGAAAAAGGACTCGGCGTCCTTGCTCCAGCAACTCACCACAGAGAGCCAGAACGAAGCCTCCCAGGGATTCGATACCAAGTCCGCACTGGACATCGCCCGCATCATCAACCACGAAGACAGCAAGATCGCGGCGGCCGTGAAGAAGGCGCTGCCGGAGATCGCCCAGGTCATCGACCAGGTGGCTCGCTCTTTGCGCGATGGCGGACGGTTGATTTACATCGGCGCGGGTTCCAGCGGGCGCATTGCCGCTCTGGATGCGTCGGAGTGTCCTCCGACTTACTCCACCGCTCCAGGCCAGGTGCAGTACATCATGGCGGGCGGTCCCAAGGCGCTGGCGTCAGCAGTGGAAGTGAATGAAGATTCCGAAGAACTGGGCCAGCGCGATATCGCGCGGCGCCGGCCCACGCGCAAGGATGTTGTGATCGGCGTGTCCGCATCCGGCCGGACTCCTTACGTGGTGGCCGCCACGGCCTATGCCCGCGCTCGCGGCGCATTCACGGCCGCGGTCACCTGCAATCAAGGCGCGCCCGTCTCCGAGGCCGCGGATATTTCCATCGTTGCCGAGGTGGGCGCGGAGGTCGTTTCAGGCTCTACGCGCATGAAGGCCGCTACCGCGCAGAAGATGGTTCTGAACATGATCACCACCGGCGCCATGACGCGACTTGGGTACGTGTACGAGAACCTGATGGTGAACGTGCACATGCAGAACTCCAAGCTGGTGGAGCGCGGAATCCGCATTTTGATGAAAGCCTGCGGCATTGACCGGCATACGGCAGTGGAGACCATCAAGAGCGCCGGGCGCAGTGTGCCCGTGGCGCTGGTGATGCTGAAAGCCAAGGTTGACAAGCCGGAAGCAGTGCGGCGGCTGGCCAAGAGCGACGGCAATGTGCGCCTGGCGATCGAGGATAACGTTCTGGAACTGTAGACTTCTGGGTTCAGGCTGGAAAGGGCGCGGCGCGTTTCCCGCATTTATAGCTGGCTATTGCAGACAGCGTTTTTGCTAAGAATCTCCTCAACGACACCGAGAAACAACTTCGACATTGGATAGTACCGATTTCCCTGTTCGACGTTGTTTTCGGCCATTGGCGCCCCAGCCAGAATCGCCTCCAGCGCCTTCCTGTACGTCTTACCGTCGCGGCCGAATAGGTCACGCTTCATTTCGGCAATAGAGTGGTAGCCGGCTGAAGAAACCTCCTCGCGAAGCACCATCCATCGGCCGGTGTCTACGCCTTCGTCGATGAAAAAGCAGGTAATCCCGGTGGGGTTTCCCTCCAGAACCGACCACTCGGCGACACAGCGGCCGCGATAACGCGGCAAAGTCCCGATGTGAGAGTTCAGAATGCCGCGTCCACAGGCTTCGATCGTAGGTTGCCGATAGATCACACCGCAAGCGTGCAGAGCCACACCTAATTCCATCGCTCGAATCGCATCGGTGTGGCGTTCGATGAAATGCGGAAAGAAGCGAACTCTTCCCGACGCAAGGTGATAAACACTCGCAAAGATGTTGCGCGCCTTGACCACTCGCCACAATTCCCGCGCCACTCTTACCGGAAGTGTCAATGCTCGCGTAGGCAGCACCAACACCCGAACCTCTATGTCAGGCAATCTGCTCGCCTCGGTTGCAATGCGGATTCCGTCCGCGAGGGACCCTGCAAGAACGCCAACCTTCAAGCAAATGCCTCCAATGCGGCATGGTAGTTTGCCAGGAACGCCCAGGCAAGATCGGTGACGGGCCACGGCCGCGCCAGCGATTCCCAGAAGAAATTGAGAGCATCCAATCCCCGGAGCTCAGGCTCGATGCGCACGCGCAAAGCAACCAGGTTCAGCAGAATCCATCGCAACTCCTCCGCAACCGCGCTCGCGGGCGGTTGCGCGCGATCCGCCACCATCAGGTACCGAAGTGCCTCCTCGTATGTCTCCTTTTCCGCCTTCCCGGCAAACGCCAGCGGGCACGCGTATCGCGCTCGCAGCGCCGCAACGGCTTCCGCAGCACCCTTCTTCGTGATCTTCGCCGGCGCCGCAGCCGGGCCGGGAGCGATGATGACATCCGCGGAAATGAGGCCCGACGCGAAAGTCAGCAGCGCTTCTTCGAATGCGAGGGAGGGAGAGGGGTCATTCCCGCGTGGAAGCGCCGTGGCCGCGGATTCCTGAGTCAGTTTCTCGAGTATCGTCCGTTGCTGATTGGAAACCGCCATGCCGGCGATGTGCGCGGCTTCGCGACGTAATTCCTCACAGCGGACAGTCAGCGCCCTGCGAATCAATGTTGCCCGAAAAGTGGCATTCGAACAGACGTCTTGTGCCTCACACGGCATGGAGGCTTCCCTCGAGCACGGGCAACGACTCCCATCCGGCTGATGTACGGATCCGGTACTCTCCTGCACGGATCGAAGCAGCCATTTCCGAGAGCGTGACCGTGCGGATGTCCTTCGATCTCGCAACCAGGCGAACGAACCGATCCATCGTCTCGAAATGAAGAATGTCTTTGGGGTGATTCACCAGAATAATGGGTACCACCGGAAACCCACTAGCCTGGGCGCGGCTCCGGATATCCCGCAGCATTGCTTTCATCATGGCAAAATTGAGACAGCTCAGATCCGAGATGTGGAGCTTCGGGTCCACGTAGCGCAGAGCGATCTTCTTCAGCTTCTCGGCCCGGCTCGCCTGAACGATCCTCCGATCAGTCCATTCGTTGCTCGTCGCCCCGCGTTCTGCGGATGCCGTCTCCGG
Organism: Occallatibacter sp.; assembly: GCA_035552475.1. Lineage (GTDB taxonomy): Bacteria > Acidobacteriota > Terriglobia > Terriglobales > Acidobacteriaceae > Telmatobacter. Next base: position 21,391 of record DASZLE010000033.1, on the reverse strand, counting down.
CTTAACCAAGCGCCGCAGGGCCTTTTCGCGCACGTTTTTCACGTCGCGGAGGAACATGCCCCAGCGCGCGCCGTGGAAGGTGTGGGTGGGAACACAGACCATCGGTTCAGCGTGCGCGGACATGTGGCGAGCGTCGTGCATCATCGGGAAGTAGGGCAGGAACGGCTCCTCCACGTACCGGTTGTCGAGCTTGATGTTCGGAGTGTCGTAACTTACGCCGGCGACAATGCTCATATCCAGCACAAAATCGAGTTCGGCAAGCGCAGGAAATAGATCGTCCGACGGGGCACAACACCATGATCCGGCGCGGTAGGTTTGGCAGCGATACCCCGGATCGATTTGCCGCAGCAGGTTTTCAAGGTAGTCCACGGCCTCGCTGAGCATGCGCCGGATCTCTTTGCCCGAGTAGGTGACGATTGACCACGCGGAAAGCAAACGCCATTTTCCCCCACCTTTATACTGCGCGTCGCGCCATTGCGGATGAAGATGCGGCTGTACATCGTGCCCGCGCCGGAAGGCATCCAGCACGCAGGCATCCCATTCGTCGGCGAATGCGCGCAGTTCCGGGTGAGCACCCTGATGCCGACGGAATGCGAGCTGCTGCATCAGCTCTACATTGAAGGATCCCCTGACTCCATACCGCTCGTAGATCGCAGTCAGCTGCCTCATAGGCTCGAACTCGATCACGCGAGGATCGCCTGTTCCATTACCGCGAACTTCCCAATCGTCCGTCAGCGCAAGGTGAATCAACGGGTTACCAGACAAAGGAGGACACTCCCGTCTGGGGAAGCACCGAAATTGCGGTCATAGGTATACCATCGGCTGGTAAACGGTGCTCGTTAACGGTCCCGTTCCTTTGTTCCCGGTGTTCTCGGTGCGCAGAAGTCGGGCTTGGACCACGCCATACGCCCTTGCGCACCTCCTGCGTCAGTCCGTTACACTGCTCCACGACCCAGTTCAATATGCAAACGCTCGCCCAAGTCGACCGCGACATCTACTGGATGCAGCGCGCCCTGGAACTGGCCCGCCGCGGCATCGCCGTGACCGCGCCCAATCCGGCGGTGGGCTGCGTCATCCTCGACTGCGCCGGCCAGGTCATCGGCGAGGGCTGGCACGAGCACGATCTGCTGGATCATGCCGAGGTCATCGCCCTGCGCGTGGCCCAGCAGCATGCGCCCTCCGCGGGAGAAAAAGACCGCTTGCGCGGCGGCACGGCTTACGTCACGCTGGAGCCCTGCAACCACACCGGCCGCACCGGCCCGTGCACTGAGGCGCTGATCGCGGCGGGTGTGAAACGCGTGGTGGCCGCCACGGGCGATCCCAACCCCAACGTCGCTGGCCACGGGATGGAGCGGATGCGCGCCTCGGGCATTGAAACTGCGCTCGGCGTTTGCGAACCGGAAGCGCACCGTCTCAATGAGGCCTTCGCACGCTGGATTCAGAGGAAGCGGCCATTCGTGCTGATGAAAGTGGCCATGACTTTGGACGGGCGCATCGCACCGCCGCCTGGGCATCACAATACGCGCCAGCCCTTCTGGATTACCAGCGAGGCCGCGAGGAGCGCCGTGCAGCCGCTGCGCTGGCAGGCTGACGCTGTGCTGGTGGGAGTGGATACGGTGTTGGCCGATGATCCGCACCTGACCGACCGCAGCGGTCTGCGCCGCCGCCGTCCGCTTCAGCGCATCATCCTCGACTCCGCGTTGCGCATGCCGCTCGACTGCAAACTGGTTCACACGGCGCAGAATGACGTGGTGGTCTACACCGTTTCAAGAGACGAAAAGCGCGCCAGCGAACTGACCGCGCGCGGTGTGCGTGTCGAGGTCCTGCCCGCGGAGTCAGGGGTCCCCAGCGATGGCCAGAGGGCACCCACTTCGTCGGCTGGGTTTCAGGCCGGGCGCGTCTCCCTTCAGGCGCTTCTGGACAAGCTGGGCCGCGAAGAGATCTGCACGCTGCTGACTGAGACCGGGACACGACTCAACACTGCGTTCGTGGCCGCTGGCCTGGTGGATCGTTTGCACCTTTTCGTCAGCCCCCAGATCATGGGCTCAGACGCCGTGCCCGCGTTCAAGGGCATGCCCGTGCCCATCCAGATGAACACCGTTGACGTGGAGCGCTACGGCAACGATCTCGGCCTCACATCGCTGCTGCGCGATCCGTGGACGAGGGCCTAACTACATTTCCTTCCTGCAGTTCGCGCATCCCGGAAAACTTTGCTATGGTCAGTGAGGAACCGAGATGAATCCACCCCCAGGACTACCGCGTCATGTGGAAGCGTTGGCGAACTCGAATTCTGCTGTTCCTCGCCGTGCTTGGCCCGGGATTCATCACCGCCAACGTCGATAACGATTCCGGCGGCATTCTCACTTACAGCCAGGCAGGCGCGCAGTTCGGCTATATGCTGCTCTGGACCATGGTTCCCATTACCATCGCCCTTATCGTGGTGCAGGAGATGTGCGCCCGCATGGGCGTGGTCACCGGCAAGGGCCTTAGCGACCTGATCCGGGAAGAATTCGGCCTGCGCCTGACGTTTGTGCTCATGGTCCTGCTGGTGGTGGTCAATTACACCAACGTGGTGACGGAATTTATCGGCATCGCCGGCTCGCTGCACCTGTTCCACGTCACCAAGTTCATCTCTGTGCCGATATGCGCCACGTTGGTGTGGCTACTGGTGGTCAAGGGAAACTATCAGAGCACCGAGAAGATCTTTCTGGTCGCGTCATGCGTCTACATCGCGTACATTTTTGCGGGCGTGCTTTCTCAGCCAAGCTGGCACACTGCGCTCATCTCCACCGTCGCGATGCCCGGACGCTCCGTCTGGCGGGACAAGTCCTATATCTATATGGCGATCGGCATCGTGGGCACCACCATTGCGCCCTGGATGCAGTTTTATCTGCAGTCGTCCGTGGTGGAGAAAGGCATCCGCGTCAAGGACTACGCCGCTTCGCGTCTCGATGTGATCGTGGGCAGCCTGTTCACCGACATCGTGGCGTGGTTCATCATCGTGGCCTGCGCGGCAACGCTCTTCGTGCACGGCATGGGCGCCATCCAGGTGGCCGCGGACGCCGCCGAAGCCATGCGCCCCCTGGCCGGCGACTATGCATTCATCCTCTTCGCCTTCGGGCTATTCAATGCATCGCTGTTCGCCGCGTCTATCCTGCCGCTCTCCACCTCCTACACCGTCTGCGAGGGGCTCGGCTTTGAATCGGGAGTGGACAAGAACTTCCGCGAAGCCCCTTTCTTCTACTGGCTCTACACGCTGCTTATCGCCTGCGGCGCGGTCACGGTGCTGGCGCTGCCCGACGCGCAGCTCATCAATTTCGCCATCCTCTCGCAAGTCCTCAACGGCATTCTGCTCCCCGTGGTGATCATCCTCATGCTGATGCTTATCAACCGCCAGGACCTGATGGGCGACCACAAAAACTCACGATTGTGGAATGTCATCGCCTGGGGCACAAGCATCATTGTCATCGGCATGACCATGGTGATGCTGTGGGGCATGATTCCGGGACACTAGCGGCGCGCCGATCACTCCTGGCCATCGGGCGAAACTTCCTCTTCGCCAGGCTTTGCGCTGCCGGTATCCTCGGCCGTGTCGCCAAAATCCCGCGCGCCGTAATCGTAGTCTCGCCCGCCATCGTAGGGTTGCTTCTCGCGCGGAGTCTGCGCGCGCTGTTCCTCGTTGGTGTCCCAGCCCTGCTCGCGCGCGTATTCACTGGCAAGTCTGCTGGTCCGCGGCGTGAACCCCCTGGGCTCTTGCTGCTGCCCTTCGTTCCGTTTCTCGTCGGCCATTTCCCTTCCCTCCATCCGAAATGAGATGGAACCCGCCATCCGCCAGATGCTTTCAATCTCTGCGCCCAAAAGCCGACTTCGATTTCCTCGCTCCCTTGCTCACCCGGCAGCCTCGCGCAACCACTTCACCATGTGCGGATAAGGATCCACTCCGGCTTTCCGCGCGCGCGAGACATCGAACGTCAGCCCCATCCACTGCAGCAGAGGAAGGCCTGCCGCTCCATCGCGATACACGTCGATCAGCCCAGCGGCAGCGCCTTTATATCCAGCCGCATGGAAAACAATCTCCGGCGCGAGCTCAAGGTGAATCGCCGCAGCATATGACCACGTCTGGGCCGCAATCTCATCTCCCATGTCCGATCCTGCATTCGGTCCCGTTGTCGCGCGCAGATTCGGCAACATCGTGGCCAGATGCCCGGCCTCGTGCAGAAGATCACCCGGATACAGCAGTCGATCTGAATCGACCACCAGACCGCCCGGCTCCAGAGTGACCCCCGGCAGGAACGTGCCCTCGCCCAGCGGAGCCAGCCGAACCGTCAGTCCAATTTGTCTCAGCCAATCGATGATTAGAATTGCGGTGGGATCGAGCGTCATTGCTACTCCGGTTGAAGAGCGCAGCGGCTCCAGCCTACAGCAGCTTCCCCGAAGCCAAATCCCGGATCAGCCCCCGGTCCGCAGGTAGAAAATCGTATTCCGGCAGGTCTTCCAGTCGCGCCCACTTCAGTTGCGCGAAGATCCGGTTTTCCAGTTCGCCCGAGTAGTCCCGCACGGCAAAGAATTGCAGGTCCACGGCCCCGCCGTGCCGGTAGTTGTGGCGGATGCGGGTAATGGGCGGCCCGATTGTCGCCTCGATCCCCAGCTCTTCGCGCAACTCCCTCGCCAAGGCCTGCTCGGCGCTCTCGCCGGCCTCGATCTTGCCCCCGGGGAATTCCCATTGCAGCGCCATCGGCTGATCCGGACGCCGTTGACAAATCAATACTTCCGCGCCACGAACAATCAGCGCCGCAGCTACGAACCGGAGCGCCGGTGCAGCTGATTTGCCATTCCCGTCCTGAAACGGCTTGTCCACCCCACCAGTGTAATCGCAGCCAAAGGAAAGGCGAAATCTTGCCCACTCACATCGCGCCGGCAGTCCCGCCGCCCGCACCTCAGAGAAAAATCCTCACTGCCCGGCAATATCGCTCGAATCGGCATGTGCGCTCTGAGGCCGGAAATAGCTCCAGCCATGCCGCGCCGCCGCTTCCGCCAGCCCTGGCGTGGGATTGATGGGAAACGCGTGCGCCGCCATCTCCAGCATCGCCAGGTCGTGAATGGAGTTTCCAAACACCGCGTCCGGCCGGTTCAGGCCAACACGTTTCAGCGTCACGGCCTTTCCCTCGTCCGTCGGCACATCCACAAGCTGGCTCGTGATCACTCCATCCACTACGGCGACCTCGGCCGCCAACACCCGTTCCGGAGCAATTCCAAACGGGCGCACGCCTTCGAGAATAATCCATTTGTTGGTGGAGCTTACTGCCCAAAGCTGCGTCCCGGCGGCCCGCAGTTCTTCCACCAGCGCCTTGATCTCCGGGAAGATCTGCGGCTTGATGAATTCCTCAAAATACCGCGCCGCCGCATCGCGCAGCTCGTCATCGCGCAATCCCGCATAGATCTGCACCATCTCGCCGCAGATCTGCACTTCGCTCACGTCGCCGTTGCGATACGCGCGATGCCGCGTGTCAATCCAGTCGCTCGTCGACCGCGATACGATCCCCTGCTCCAGCGACCAGTTCAGGAATCCCAGGCCCGCGTCGCCGTCCCACAACGTCCCGTCGCAATCGAACACCGCTGCCTTCGGCTTCAAGCGAAGCACCTTGCTCCGCAGCTCGCCGGCAGTCATGCTCGCTGCGTCCATTTGCGTTGTCGCCAAGCGCTTTCTGTTCCTTTTCAAAAGTCTCTCAACTCTATTCTCCCGTACTCATCGCGAATTTGCACGTTAAAGGACTTCGAATGAATGCGGGCCGGCAACAGCCGCGTCCCTCATGCGCACCGCAGTTTGCATCGCAACGGCGCATCCTGCTATACCGGTTCGTTCACTCGGAAAGGTCCTCATGCTCTCTCGATTCGTTCCCGTCCTCATCTTCTTTGCCGTCCTGGCCGCGCTGCCACCTCGTGCTGCCGGACAGTTTGCTCCCACTCCGATCAGTGCAACCACCATCCCAGCCGCACATCTCATGCAGGCTCCCGAGCTGGTCCGCCTGCTCAACTCATCGGAACCGCAGCCGCTCATTCTCCAGGTCGGATCGCACATCTTCTTCGCCGAAGCGCACATTCGCGGCGCGCAGTTCGCCGGACCAGGTTCGCAGCCAGCCGGAATCGAGCTACTGGAAAAAATGGCCGCTTTATCGTCCAAAGGCCGCCTCATCGTCCTCTACTGCGGCTGCTGCCCCTGGAACCGCTGCCCCAACGTCGGTCCGGCATTCAAGCGCCTGCACGAGCTCGGATTCACCAACGTGAAGGTCCTCTATCTCGCCAACAACTTCGGCGACGACTGGGTGGCAAAGGGCTATCCGACGGATCAAAAGTAATGGAAATGCACGCCCGACGATCATTGCCGCTCGTCACTAAAGCTCTCCTCCTCGCCGCGGCACTGCTGGCGTCCGGCGCGCTCCGTGCCGCGCCCCCACCGAGCCGCTTGCTGCACCAGCCTGCTCCCGAGTTTGCCCGCACCGCCATCGATGGCCAGCGCATTGATCTCGCTTCCTACCACGGCAAGGTCGTGCTGCTCACCTTCTGGGCCACTTGGTGTGCGCCATGCCAAATCGAAATCCCCCATTTCATCCGCTGGCAGCGCGACCTCGGCCCACAGGGCTTCCAGGTCGTTGCCGTCTCCATGGATGACGATGCGGCTCCGGTCCTCACCCTCGCCAGCCGGCGCCCGTTCAATTACCCCGTCATCATGGGCGACGAGCAGCTCGGCACTCTCTACGGCGGCGTCCTCGGCCTGCCCGTTACTTTCCTGATCGATCGCAATGGCAACGTCGCCGCTGTTTTCAAAAGCCGCTCCGGACCGGCCGCCATCAAGGCTCGCATCGTCAGGCTTCTCGCGTCTCAGTAGCCCCACGCACGCAACGCAAGGCCCTCTCATCGATTTCTATTGCCGTGCTTGATTCCTTGATGAACCTGATTCCTTGATGAACCAGGTTCGCCGCGGCGCTCCACCACCGCCGTTCGATCGCGTCGCGCCGATAATCGGTCATGTGACCGCGAATGCCAATCTCGCCCTGCTCCGGGATTACCAGACTTATCTGCGCGTGGAGAAGGGCCTGCGCCCGCTCACATGCGAGGCATATCTGGGCGACCTGCGCACGTTCGCCGAATTCCTCGAGACCCGCCACGGCGTGCTGCTCAGCGCCGCGCAGGATGACGTCTCCGCGTTGCTCGAGCACCTTCGCGCACACAACATCGACTCCCGCTCCGCCGCGCGCAAGCTGAGCTGCCTGCGCGGTTTTTACAAGTGGCTCCTGCTCGACCGCCGCATCCATTACGACCCGACGGTCAACATTGACTCGCCCAAATCCTGGAAGGTATTGCCCAAGTCGCTCGCGGAATCTGAAGTGACGGAAATGATGGAGCGCGCCACCCTCAAGGCATCGCATCCGCAAGCCCGCGCCACCGCTCTGCGGGATCACGCTCTCATCGAGCTGATGTACGGCGCCGGCCTGCGTGTTTCCGAAGTTGTCGGGCTCTCCACCAGCGATCTTGCTCTCGACTCCGGCCGTGTTCTCGTGCGCGGTAAAGGCGACAAAGAGCGCATCGTTCCCCTCGGCCGCGCCGCACTCGACGCGCTCCAGGTCTACCTAACCGAGGGCCGTCCCCACCTGGCCCGCATCCGCACGTCCCGCGCCCGCAATGACGCTGCGCGCCTCTTCCTCTCGCTCCGCGGCATGCCGCTCACGCGCAATTGGATCTGGCGCCTGGTCAAAATCGCCGGCAACGGCGCTACCCCGCACATGCTCCGCCACAGTTGCGCCACGCACATGGTGGAACACGGCGCCGACTTGCGCAGCGTGCAGACGCTGCTGGGCCACGCCGACATCTCCACCACGCAAATTTACACTCACCTCGCGCTTGGACGGCTCAAGGAAGTCCATCGCATGCATCATCCGCGCGCGCGCCGTGCTGCAGAACCCAAGCCCGCGGACTTCTCCGATCCACCCGGAGATGCCGCATGAGCCAGGCCGCCGTTCACGATGCCGGCGAGGCGCTGCCCGCGCCCCTCAATTTACCGGTCGAAGCCGCGCCGCTTTCCACGCTGGTTCGCACGTATCTGCGCATACTCGCTGTTGAGCGAGGCTCCTCGCCTCACACTCTTCGCGCCTACAACCGCGAGCTCCTGGGCTTCGCTGCATGGATCGTCGAGCACCACGGCGCCGGGCATACGCCCGACCGCATCGAGCATACGCACATCCGCGCATGGCTCGCCTCGCTCTACGATCGTGGACTCTCTAAAGCCTCAGCCGCGCGCGCCCTCGCCGCCGTGCGCAGTTGGTTCAAGTGGCTCGCCCGCACCGGCCACGTGCAGCAGAACGTCGCATCCCTTGTCGCTACACCCAAGCTCCCCAAACATCTCCCGCGCGTGCCTTCCATTGAGCAGATGAATCGCGTGGTCGACAGCGTCGCCGATGACGCTGCAAGCTGGCCGGCTCGCGACCGCGCCATTCTTGAGCTGCTCTACGGCTGCGGCATGCGTAACGCCGAGCTCACCAGCCTCAATCTCGACGATCTTCACTGGGCCAATGACGCCATCCTCGTCCGCGGCAAAGGCCAGAAGCAGCGTTACGTTCCGCTCGGCGATGCCGCGGCCCAGGCCCTGCGAGCTTATCTTTCCGAGCGCTCCGCCCGTCTCTCCGCGGAATCCTTGCATGGCACCCGCGCGCTGTTCCTCAACCTGCGTCTGCGCGGACTCAAGCGCCCCGGCGGCGATGCCCGCCTTACTACGCGCAGTGTCGCCCGCATCGTCAAGCGCCTCGCCATCTTGCGCGGCCTCTCCGCCGACGTCCATCCGCACACGCTGCGCCATGCTTTCGGAACCCATTTGCTGGAAGAGGGCGCCGACCTCCGCGCCATCCAGGAACTTCTGGGCCACGAGCGGCTTTCCACGACCCAGCGTTATACCCAGCTCACCGCCGCTCAGCTCACGCAGGTCTACGACCGCACTCATCCCCGGGCAAAATAAGGTCAGGGTTTCAGATATCCTTATCTCCGAAGGTAAGCCATGAGCGGGACGATCATCACGCGCAACGACTTGCCGTACCTCGAGGTCGAATCCATCGAGGAAGGCCCTCTCGTCCCCGCAAAAGGCGGCCAACCGGAACATAGGCTCTCACAGATACACGGCACCATCTCTGATCCATGCGTCGTTGACCTGACATCGTGGTGCGCATTGCTGGGACCGAGTCGGAATTGCTTATATGGCGATTGGGCTGCTCTTCCTGGCCCCGACCGTAAAGTCCAATTCGAAACTGCCAATGAGCCGAATGGCGTTTCCATCGGGACGCGTTTGCCCTACGCCGGAAGTCTCGATGCTTGGGCCGCAATTCTGATTGAAGATGGCCCATCCGCCTGGCACGAGTTCACGTTCGAGGCGAAAGACGTCATAACTACGCGATTTGTGGATGAGAACGGACAGGCGTGGCGAAGTCTCACTGAGTTCAAAGAAGGCCAGTCAGTTGAGGCGGAAGCGGAGATCGTTTCTGACGGCTGGGATCACGAACATTGCAAAATCTGCAACGCACACATCGATCCTGGCGATCACTTCTACCGTCATCAATCGGCAAACGAATTTCTTTGCGTGGGGTGCTACGGAAAACACGCCGCTAAGGATGATCTCAGCTTTTTAGTCAGCAGCAACGAAGCAACCATGCCCCCAGAGGCCAAGTGACGGCTCACACCCTCGCATTCCGCTGCTTCGCGTCGTCCTGTACAAGTCCCGGCTGGAGCAATCCTCTGCCCCGCAGATAATTCTCCATATCCGCCAACGCGTCCGTGAATGCGCGCCCTCCAACCCTGTACGTCGCCAGCCGAATCAGCGTCGGTCCGCGATCGCGCCGCGCCCGCTCAATCGCCTCATGCGCCACGCGATACGCTGCCACCACGTCGTGCCCGTCCACCGTGATGCACGGCAGCTCCTCGCCCGGCTTCAGCTTCAAAGGAGTGCGCGCCCGCGCCATCTCCCTGACCTTGCCTTCCTCGCATACAAACACCACAGGCAGCGACTGACTCCGCGCCGATTCCAGCGCATCGCGCCGCTCCGCGCCATGCTCGCCGCCCCACACCAGCGCGATCTTGCGGTTCTTCTTCGTCTTGTCCAGCAGCGCCGCGTCGAGCATTTTCTTCAACGGCCCACCGCCGTCCAGCACCGCATCGCCGCTCTTCAGGTCGAACCACACCGCTACCTTCGCCGCGGCGTATCGCTCGATTCCCGCGCGCTTCCGCACATCGCCTCGCCCGCGTTCTTTTCTCACCACGGCCAGCAGCCGCCGATGCAGCCCCTGCAACACCGCATCCGGAATCAGCACAAACGTCTCCGCCGGCGCACTCTCCTTCGCCCGCGCCCCGCTCTTCTTAGCTTTCATCCGCCTCAGCCCCTCAGCCCCAATAACTGCACTCGCCCATCCCCATCACTGCTGCATGGTCTTCTGATCACTGATCACTGACCACTGATCACTGCTGCTTATCACGTCGAGTAATCGGCGTTGATATGCACATACTCTGCCGTCAAATCCGTAGTCCAGAACACGCACTTCCCTTTGCCCTGGTGCAGATCAATCGCAATCGCGTACTCCTCCTGCTTCAGGTATTCGTGCGCCGCGGCTTCGTCAAACTCCTCCGCGCGTCCTCCGTTGCGGCAGATCTCTAAATCGCCAAATCGAATGTCGATGCGCTCCGGATCCACCTTTGCGCCCGAGTACCCGATGGCAGCCATCAGCCGTCCCCAATTCGGATCGCAGCCCGCCCACGCCGTCTTCACCAGCGGCGAGTGCGCAATCGCCTTCGCCGCTCTCAATGCGTCGGCATCGTTGGCTGCACCGGCAATGCGCAGCTCCACCACGTGCGTAATGCCCTCGCCGTCCGCCACCACCTGCCGCGCCAGCGAGATGCACACCTGCCTCAGCGCCTTGGTGAACTCCGCATGCTTTTCGCCAATTCCCAGGGCGCTCGCGCCTGATGCCAGCAGCAGCACCGTATCGTTCGTCGACGTGTCCCCATCCACGGAGATGCGATTGAAGCTCAACTCGATTGCATCATTCAAATAATGCTGCAGCACCGCCGGCTCAACCGCCGCATCCGTCAGCAGGTACACCAGCATTGTGGCGTGCGGCACAAGCTGCGGATGAATCATTCCCGCGCCTTTGCAAAACGCCGCCAGCCGCACTTCGCCGCCGTCCGCTTCAAAGCGCGCAAACGCCGTCTTTTCCGTCGTGTCCGTGGTCAGGATGGCCTGCGCCGCCTGCTGAAAATGATCCGTCTCCGCACCCAGGCTGGCCTTTGCCGCCGGCAGAGCCGCAATCAGCTTTTCCGCATCCAGAGGAACGCCGATGATTCCCGTCGACGACGGAAACACTTCCTCCGCCCTGCATTCAAAAGCCTGCGCCGCCGCCGCGCACGTTGCACGCGCCGCATCCAGACCCGCCTGTCCCACCGCGCAGTTCGCGTTGCCGGCGTTGATGGCCACCACGCGCACCTTGCCGCCCGTCGCGCGCAGATGCTCCTTGTCCACTGCAAGCGGCGCTGCGCTTACCCTGTTCGCCGTAAACGCCGCCGCCGCGTTTGCCGGCACATCCGCCACAATCAGCGCAAAATCAGTGCGCCCGCTAGCCTTCAGTCCAGCCTTGGCCGCGCCAAAACGAAAACCCCTCGGGATCAGAAACTGTGAAACCTCGCTCATCTTGTCTTCTTTTTTGCTGGATTCCCGGCGGAAGGCTTCTGGGATGCCGGGCTTGATTGGTGCCAACAATTTAATCTAACAAATTGGAGGGTGGATGCCGGAGAACGTCGCCTCATTTGAGCCACAGCACGATTTCCTCGAGATGCGCAACGTCAACGTCGCCCGCGGAGACCGCCTCGTCCTCCATGACGTCAACCTCACCATCCACACCGGCGAGCACGTCGCCATCCTTGGCCCCAACGGCTGCGGCAAGTCCACTCTCATCCTCACCATGAGCTGCCAGCTCTATCCCATCGTCCAGCCCGGTATGTCGGTGCGCATCTTCGGCCGTGAACGCTGGGACCTCTCCCAGCTCCGCCGCCACTTCGGCGTGGTCGCCGCCGGCACTCGCGGACTCGACCTCCCCGGCGAACGCACCGCCGTCACCACCGGCCGCGACGCCGTCATTGCCGGCTTCTTCTCCGCTTCAACCCTCTGGCCCAATCTCGTCGTCACGGATGATATGCGCCACCGCGCCGCCGAAGCCATCGAGCGCATGGAAGCCACCCACCTGGCCGATCAGTTAGTGGGAGAAATGTCCGCCGGCGAAAAACGCCGCATCCTCATCGCCCGCGCCCTCGTCCATCGCCCGCGTCAGTTGCTGCTCGACGAACCATCCAACGCCCTCGACCTCGCCGCCCAGCGCGACCTCCGCGAAACCCTCCGCCGCCTCGCCGCCGAAGGCACCGGCCTCGTCCTCGTCACCCATCACCTCGGCGATATTCTCCCCGAAATCACCCGCATCATCCTGATGCAGAAAGGCCGCATCGACGCCGACGGCCCCCGCGCCCAGCTCCTGACCGAGCCGCGCCTCTCCCAGCTCTTCCAGGCCCCCGTCCGCATCGGCCACGACGACAACTGGCTCCATAGCTGGTAAACCGTCGGCCTGCATCGTACCGCCGGTCGCGTGGTGAACGGCCCATCTCTCGACCAGCTGTCATCCTATTCCCTGCTGCCTATGCCCTTTTCCCCGCTTTCTCCCGAAACCGCACCCGCAGCCGCGCCGGTCCATGCACGTGCAACGCCGCTCTCGGCTCCCACGAGTGGTCCTCCTCCACGTCGAAGTCTCCCAATCGCTCCAGCAGGTCCGGCAACGCCACGCGAGCCTCCAGACGGCTCAACGCCGCCCCCAGGCAGAAGTGAATCCCATGTCCAAAAGCGATATGCGGGTTCGGATTGCGCCCCACATCGAATGTCTCGGGCTCCGCAAACTGCTCCACATCGCGGTTGGCCGAGCCCACCACCGCGATCACCAGCTTGCCCCTCGGAATCGTCTGCTCATGCATCTCCACGTCCTGCGTCGTCGTCCGGAACAGCCATTGCACCGGCGACCGGTACCGCAGCACCTCTTCAATCGCTGTCCCCAGAAGTTCCGGGTACACTTTGAGCCGCGCCCTCTGTATCGGAAACTCGCTCAGGCACAACACCGCATTCGCAATCAGGTTCGACGTCGTCTCCTGCCCCGCCACAATCAGCAGCTCTACAAACCCAATAATCTCCCGCTCCGTCAACTCCTCGCCATCCACGTTCGCATCCGCCAGCCGTGCCAGCAAACCTTCTCCGCGCATTCCTCCGTACATCAGCGCGGTCAGGTAGGGATGCATCTCCTCCTTCAGCGCCATGTACTCCGTTACCGCTGACTGGGCCTCCGCGCCGCCCTGCAGCGTCTGGCTCAGCTTCAGGATCGTGTCGCTCCACCGCCGGAATCGCGCCCACTCCTCCGGCGGAATCCCGATCATCTCGGCGATCACCATCATGGGCAATGGCGCCGCATACTCCTCCACCAGGTCCATTGACCCAACACCCGCCACCTTCTCCAGCAACCCTCGCGACAACTCCCGGATGCGCGGCTCCAGATCTGTCACAGCCTTCGGCGTAAACGCCTGGCTCACCAGCGCCCGTAGTTTCGGTTGCCGTGGCGGATCCATAAAGATGATCCACTCCGGGTTGGTCCGCCCCGCGTGCGTCATGCTCGAACTGAATCGCTGATGGTCGGTCAGCGCCGCCTTCACGCCCTCATAGTCGAAGATCATCCAGGCGCCAGTCCGCGGCTCCAGGATCACCGGCATTTGCTCGCGAATCTGCGCGTATACCGGGAACGGGTTCCGGCGAACCTCAGGAGAAAAAATGTCGATCACTAAAGAGTCCCCCTCTTCGCACGGGTCGGCCTTCGCCAATCATCATACGACCCCGCCGTGCCAATCGATTACATCTCTTCTCCGCTGCCTCCTATACGCCATCCTCAGACCGTAACGCTGGTCCACGCTTTGTACTATCGTTCTCAGGCCCGCACCGTCATACCCGCGCAACCGCCTGCCCCGCAGAACCCTTTGCCGTGACCCACGCAATCCCCAAACACAGCGCGATACATACCTCCATCACCGCGGCGAACGTGAAAAAATACACCATTGAATTCACCGCAAACAAAAGATACCCCAGCGCAAACACCGCCAGCACCGGCCGCAGCCGCACCCCGTCTGCCTTCACCAGCGAGCCCAGCAACCAGAACAAGATCCCATCCGCGGTCAAAAAGATCGTCGCCGCAAGCCCCAACCCGCGCTGGAAATCCCAGAACGTTCGCGTAGCGCCCATGAACATAAAATGGTTCGCCTGCATCGCCGCCACCGCAACGCTCGCCGGCCCGGGAGGCGTCTTGCCAAAGACGCCTCCCGCCGTGTGCAGCACCGAGTGCACCAAGGTCAGCACCGCCGCAATCCGCAGCCACACCGTCGCTTTCATCGCGCCTCCTTTTCATCCATCGCACCGGCAAACGACTCCAGAATCGTGACCCAGGCTCCCGGCCCGTCGAGGATCCCGCGCAGTTGCTGCCACCCCTCGCCGTGCCGCTCCAGCTTGCTGTGGATCAGCTCCACAATCGTCGTCTCAGCGTCGAGATCCAAAAAACGTACCTCCACTTCGCTCGCCTTGGCCATGTCCATATCGGCCACCCAGTCCGGCGAGTCGTGTCCCGGTCCCAAATGCCAGGAAAGGCGAACGCTGTTCGGAGGATCCCAGCCGAGAACCGTGCCCCATTCCCCCTCCACGCCGCTCGCCGAACGCTCATACCAGCGGCCGCCCACGCGCGGTTCCACCACGATCAGTTCAAACGGCTCCCTGGCAATGTGGTGCGTCGCCGGCCACCACGTCTCCATCTGTTCCACAAACACGCTAAATGCGCGCTTCTTTGAAACCCTCACCCGCACGCTCTTAATTACGACGGTTTCGTCCACGCTGATTCCCATGCTTCCTCTCCCCTTCCGGCTTTTCCGCCGCCTGTTGAAATGAACTCATAGCCCGCGTCCACATCTGATCGAAGTGCGCCCGCAGCCGCGCCACCCCTTCCGGATTCAGTTGGTACAGCCGCCGCGTTCCGTCCCGCTTGTCCATCACCAGCCCCGCATCCTTCAATACCTTCAGGTGCTGCGACACCGCAGGCCGTGTCACCGGCATCGCCTGCGCCAGCTCGTTCACCGCCAGCGGGCCCCCGGCCAGCTTCTGAAAAATCGCCATCCGCGTGGCATCGCCCAACGCGTCCAGTCCGGCCTTTAGGTAAGTATCCACTAACCGTAAGCTACCACTAACTATTCCCCGCCTGTCAACAAGAATCTTTCGACCCTGTTCCCTGCACCCTGTTCCCTGTTCCCTGTTCCCTGTTCCCTGTTCCCTGTTCCCTGTTCCCTGTCTTCTGCTACCATTTCCGCATCCGGCGCAGGCGCCGGATCAAATCCCCAGGAGGTCCCGCATGAGCGGCTACTCGCGTCGCGATTTCCTCAAAACCGGCATTGTCGCCGGTACCCTCGCCAGCGTCGGTGCTCCCCTGCTCCAGGCGGAAAAGCAAACCGCGTTCTCCAAGGTCACCCTGGGCAAGTCTGGCATCCAATGCACCCGCCTCGCCTTCGGCACCGGTACTGACAGCGGCCAAGTCCAGGCCCGGCTCGGCCAGAAAACCTTCTCCGACCTCGTCGCCTACGCCTACGACCGCGGCATCCGCTTCTTTGAAACCGCCGAGTCGTATACCACTCCAGCCATGCTTGGGGAAGCGCTCAAGCCCTTTCCCCGCGACAGCTACGTCCTCATGACCAAGGTGACCACCGATCCCGGCGCCGATCCTCACAAGCGCTTCGAAGACATGCTTCGCACCTCCCAGACCGACTACTTCGACATCATGCTCCTCCACTGGCAGCACACCGGCGACTGGGTTGAAACCACCAAGCCCTGGCAGGACGGCGTCGACCACTTCCAGGCGAAGAAGGCCATCCTTTCCCGCGGCGCCAGCGTCCACGGCCTGCCTGCCCTGCGCCAGATGCCCGGCAATCCCTGGCTCCAGGTGGCCATGATCCGCATGAACCACAAAGGCACGCGCATGGACGGCCCCACCGGCGAGGACAACAACAACCCCCAGTGCGTCCCTGAAGTCGTCGATCACGTCCACCAGGTCAAGAAAGACGGCATGGGCGTCATCAGCATGAAGCTCTGCGGCAACGGAACCTTCACCCAGCACACTGACCGCGTTCAGGCCATGCGCTTCGCCTTCCAGACCGCACACGTCGACGCCGTAACTGTAGGCTTCAAGAGCCGCCAGGAAATCGACGAAGCCATCGACAACCTCAACCTGGCCCTGTCGTAGCCGACAGCCCCCAGCTTACAGTTCGCAACAACAAGGCCCCATCCGCGCTCGATCGCCGATGGGGCCTTCTACTCCCTGCTTTCTCGTTCCCTCGTTCCCTTGTTCCCAGCGCTTACCTGGAAATCCCCACCAGGTACAAACTGTTCAGCCAGCGGATCTGCAGCGGCTGTTCGTCTCCTCCAAGATCCTCAAGCACGCGTAGGCGCACGCTCCCCGTCCGCTTCCCTCGCGGAACAATCAGCGCCGTCGGCATCTCGAGTTTTTCGTGCCGGTGCAGCGTGATGGCACTGTCGCGCACGGTGTCATCCGTCATCGTGATCGTCAGCTCCCGCTCGTCCCCAGCCCGCAAACGGCCCTTTTCCAAATTGATATCCGCGATCCACAAAATCGGCGCAATCACTTCGATATACGTCTCCAGCGTCACTCCGCGGCTCTCCACCGTGATCCGCGTCGTTCCCACCGCGTGCAGCTCCAGCGGAAACGATGTCGGCCAGTTGCTGTTGTCCGGAATGGTCACGCTTTCCGGCACTGACGCCACCTCGGGCGTTTCGGAAATGACGGTCGCAATCCTCTCGCCGCCCACCACCACGCCGCTCATATTGATGGTGATCTCCCCACCCGTCGAGCCGAACTCGTACACCCACCGCGCCGCATAGCCACCGGCGCTCGAGCCCACCAGGCTGGCGATTTCCGTCGTATCTTCCTTTACGCTCGCCGTCGTCGTTGCCGTGTCATCGCCCAGCGTCGCCGTAATCGTCACGGTCCCCAACGAGTGCCCCACGATCTCGAACATCGCAGTGCTGTAGTCCGGCCACCCGCCGATCTCGTCCGGCACGCTGGCCACGCTCGGATCGCTCGAGGTCAGCTGCACCGTGACCGGCTGATCCACCACAATGTTCAGCCCCATCTCGAATCGCTGCCCCGGAATCAGCCGCGGATTCGCGTTGACAAACGGCCCAATGGGCCCATCTTCGATCACGGAAGCAATGGCCGGGTTTTTAAGAGCCGGCCGCTGGCCCATCCTGCGCGTTGCAGTCATCTTCATGTTCTCCCTCCCATGCAAGGACACGGCGATCATAGTCTCATACCGCCGCTCTCGCTGTTCAACCAGGACGCGTGCGCAGCCAGAATTCTTTCATCGGGAAAGCCGCGCGCCATCCGGTCGCCTTGGATGGTATCACCCAAACGGAGTCCGTTCGACCAAACAAGGATGAATCAACCCAGCTTTACAGCTTGCGGAAAAACTCGCAGGACGTAGCGAAACGCTTCGGGGCACGACTTCACCGCCTTGACATATTCTGCACATTTGCCTCAATCATGGGACTCAGTTCACAGAAGATATTAGGAGGATCATGACGACTCATCACGCCCGCATCAGTCCCACCGCAAAGCTTGCTGCCTTTCTTCGCGCAGAGAGCGATATCCCTTACTGCCGTCAAATCGCCGATATGTGTGATGCCGAAGAAGTGTCCCGCACGTTCGATCCTGGTTTTATCGCGAACCACCGTGCATACATGGAGCTCCGCTTCAAATCCCTGAATGCGTTTATCCATCGGCTCGGTTCCCGACAAGTGTTGGAGTTTGCATCGGGAGTCGCGCCGCGTGGTCTCATCCTTTCAGAAGACCCGGCAATGACGATCGTCGAAACCGATCTTCCAGAATTACTGGAGGAGAAACGATCGATTGTCGAGGCACTCATTTCGCTTTTTGAGAGAACTAATTACCATTTGTATTCTGCAAACGCGCTGCGCGCCGAAGAAGTCTGGAATGCAGCCGGGCTGTTCGATCAAAAATCCATAACGGTTGTTCACGAAGGTTTTTTCCAATTTCTCAACCTGTCGGAACGGAAACAATTTGCCGGAAATGTCCGCAGTCTGCTAGAACGTTTTGGCGGCGCGTGGATCACGTCCGATGTGGTGATCCGTGAGTCGTTTGAGCGCTTCTATCCCGAAACAAAGCCAACCAGCACGTTGAAGCGGGTGGCCGAAGTGACGGGACGCAGCATTGCGGATGACGCCTTTAGTGACTGGGAAGCCGCAACTTGTTTTTTCAAAGAAGAGGGCTTCGCAGTCGAACGATTCAAACAGATCGACTTGGTCCCGGAAATGCGGAGCCGTGTCTTCGAGCCACAGGTGCTAGAGCGCATCGAATACGAAGAGATCTGGATAATGCGCCTCATGAATTAGTTCATTTAAAGTGCGCTATGTGGCGATCGTCCCTCGCTCCCCTCTCCCTTGTTCCCTCGCTCCCTTGTTCCCTCGTTCTCTTGTTCCCTCGTTCCCTGCCCCACATATCGGGATAGGGGGAGCAGTCGCCTGCTCTCCCCTCCCACACCACCCGGCATGCGGGTCCGCACCGGGCGGTTCGAGAAGTTGAGGTTTATCCCGTGCCCCTTGTGTGAGGGGCGGGTGGCCCGGGTCTCGGACAGCAAGATTCGCGAAGAACAGTGGGTGCCCCAGGTCTCCCGGTTTTGGAGACCTGGGAAGCCACCTAAGCCGATCCGCCCTTCACCGGGTGCGCCATTCAAGCTCCGCCTGGGTGGGCATCGTCCCTCGCCGGGTGCCCCAGGTCCCTTGCATTTGGGGACCTGGGATGGATGCCAGCACGCCCGAACTCGCGCCCGCCGCGAACGGGCCTTCTACTCACTATTCCCTGCCACAAAAACAGCAACGGCCCGGAAACTTCCCGAGCCGCTGCCGGTGATCTGTTGGGATTGGACTAAGGCCATCGCGCTCTGCGATTGGCCGAATGGCCCTGCGGTTGATCGCCGCTGGGGTCTTTACCTCGGTCCGGGGCGCGATGCCCTAGGCCTCAGTCACCTCACGTACGGTACAACTGCAACAATCGGATTTCATCAGCTGGATCAACCTCCTTTCCCGTGTAAGCCCAGAGTATCCCCCGACGAACCGGGCGTCAAGGAACCGGAACCGCGGCCCCGCTATCATCCATCCAGATGCATGCTAATCAGCCGGTTGAACCCGATTTGACCATTTGGTCCAACCGGCCACCTGATGTCACACGGGCCTGTATCCGCCATCACACCCAACGGACCGGATCTGGACTATAGTTAATCCACGAGTCGAATCACGCCCGCCACTAGGCGGGCGTTGGCGTCTATGCCGCCAATAAGACAAGATATGCCGGCACTGCACAAAGGAACCCCGGAAACCCAGGCAGAATTGATGCGCAATTCACTGCAGTTTTAGGGCATAACCCAATCATTCCATTCGACATCGTCGTTTTTTTATTTTGTACTTTTCCACAGCACGACGGCGCTGGTTCCCTGCCCTACTCCCGCCGCGGCTCTGGCCGGATCGAGTCGAACAGATGGCCCATATCCATCATGTTCCAGGCCTGCGCGATGCGCCCGTCGCGAATCACGCCAATAGTGGCGCCGTCGAGGTCGATTCGCTTGCCCGTGGGCGGAAACCCAAGGTGCGGCCCCAGATGCGTCCCCAGAGACGACCAGCGGACCGCCACACGGTCGCCGGCAGCGATCACGTCGTGAATCGTGATCCGCACGTCAGGAAATGCGCCGATAAACATGCGAAAAACAGCCTTGAAATCCTCCGGGCCATTGAGGACAGCGTCAGGATCGGGCAAGCCGTAGGCGATGCAATCCGGCGTCAGCAACTCATCCACGGCCGCTTCATTCTTCAGGTTCCATACTTCGTCGAAGAAACGGCGCACAAGCTGTTCGTTGGCTTGCATCTCTGCCAGGGATTGCCTCCGGGGAATGGTGGGCTCAGCATAGCAGGATTCAGTCATCATGGACACAACTCGGAATCAGTAATTTAGAGGCAGAGAGCAAAACCAGCGAGTGAGTGAGGGTATGGGCATCCGGATTCTGAAAGTCCGGATGCCCCCCGGGCAGAGGGCCGTTCACAGCCCGGGTTGACTGTTGGGTTGATTCGGGTGGCGGTGCTCCCGGCGCTGCGCCAGGAGCTGTTCAAACTGCTGTTTCTGCTGGTCGTTCAGCACCGTTTCAATCTTCGTCTTGCTGTCCTGCATGATCGTCTGCGCCTTGGCGCGGCGGTCCGCCGGCGCCATGGACGTGTCGGCGCGCAGGGCCTGCATCTGCTGGGCGCGATCGGCCAGGATGGGCTTGATCTGCGCCACCTGGTCCTTGCTCAGGTTCAGTCGCTTGGCCAGGCGGTGCGCCTGCCGGTTGGGATTGCCGCGATGATATCTGCCCTGCTGAGGCTGCGCAGCCTGCTGTGCAGGCTGGGCGGAGGTGTCCGGAGCCTGCGATTGGGGCTCGGACTGCGCGAAAACCAGGCCCGTAGAGAGCAGTGCGCCGAGGATAAGAGTTGCCGTGCGTGTGGAACGGATTTTCATTCTATTCTCCCTGCCGCCGGCGATGGTGATGGCCGGCGGATGTCAGGTTAGACACCGGGAGCGGGAGGGAGTTGCGGGGTCACAGAGCTGGTGTTTGAAGCCCGGGGCTATCGCCCCAGGTGGGGCGCATCACTGTAGTCGGCGACGGCAGTCATGGGAAACCTCTCGTTACGCTCCTTCTCGCGGAAGACGAAGAGGAGGGGCAAGGGATGTTGCTGGAACCATTGATCGGCCTGTGCGGCGCGGGCCGATTGCTCCTCGGGCGTGAGCTTGCGGGCCAGGGCGGCGAGATCGTTGGCGAGGAGGCGCTGGGCTGGTTCGCCGGCCTGGAGAACGGAGAGATGGAAGTAGTAGAACGCAAGGGCGGGATCGCGGTCGCGGGCGAGGATTCCCAGGGTCGCGTTCGACTGCCAGCATCCGGCGGACGAAGACTCCTGAAGCAGCGTGGAGCTCTCACCTGGAGAGGCGGCGAACTCGGGATGGTTGATGAGCAGGTATCCCAGGGAATGAATGGCGGGGACGTAGCCTTGGAGTGAACCCCTGAAGTGAGACACGATAATTAGGGGACAGGCGAATCGAAAGAGGAGCGATGTCCCAGGTTGAGAAGCGGATCTTCAGTGGGGATTTCAAGCGAGCGGTTGTGAGGCGGATGGAGGCTGGAGAGAGCA
>DASZLE010000032.1:0-97250 GCA_035552475.1 Occallatibacter sp. | reverse complement strand
CCTCTATCTGAATGAGGTAGATCGGATGCTGGAGAAGGCGGTGGACACAACGCGAAGGGGCAAGTCAACCAATGTCCAGTATGCACGTTTCGCGGACGATATGGTGATCTTGATCGACGCTGAACGGCGGAGTGACTGGCTGGTGAAGGCGATAGACAAGCGGCTGCGCGAGGAGTTTGCAAAGCTACGCGTTGCGATCAATGAGGACAAGAGTCGAATGGTAGATCTGAGGAAGGGAGAGAGCTTTACCTTTCTGGGTTTTCAGTATCGGCGCATACTCAGCTTTCGGCAGAAGGGGCGGCCATACTATGCCCCCAAGCTGAAGAAGCGGACAGCGCTGTATGAAAAGCTCAGGGAGGTCTTCCGACAGCATGTCAGCTGGCCCATCGAGGTCGTGATTGCAAAAATCAATCCGATTCTGCGTGGCTGGGTGAACTACTTTCGGATCGGTCATTCGAGTTCCTGTTTTTCAAAGGTCAAGCAGTGGGTAGAAATGAAGGTCCGGAAACATCTGATACGTGCCCGGGGGCGCAATGGCTTTCCCTGGAAGCGGCGGGGTAGCGAGTGGCTCTATGAGGGGCTGGGGTTGTTTAACGACTACCAGCTTCGTCGATGGTCCAGCGCGAAAGTCGCTCCAGCACGATAGGTCACATAACTCTTGGCATGAAGCAAACAGGTGCGCCCAGTGCGGGAAATCCGCACGCTGGGTGCGATGTGGCGGGGGCTGGAAACGGATTCACGGTTTGGCTACTGAGGCACTCCCAGAGGAAACGGGGAGAAACAGATAGGCCGGACCTACGGAACACCGCGCCAGTCCTCGACCCTACCCATAGGCATACGGAATGAGCGCGGGGTCGTCCAGGTGATTCCTGCGCGCAGGTGTTGCTGCGGATCGGGCGCGGACGGGGCTCCGGGGGTGGGCGACGGGGCGCTCACTTCTTCGGGGCAAGGTGCGTTTGTCGAGCCCACCGTGGCGGAGCCGGGATGGGGCACCCGGCCGGGGTTCGCGCGGCCCGTTCATCGCGATAAAACTGCGATGAACGGGGCACAGTCCCGGATACCCAAAAGTACGCGGAACTGATGAGTGGGCCAACTGCCAAAGATTCGAACGCTCGCGCGGGATTTCAAGGACGAGCTCGAAGGAGAATACTCAAAGGCGCAGGCTGACTGGTCGGCCATCGATCACGATTTGATGAAGTGGGCTGTTCCCGCAATTGGCGGCATATTGTCCACAGTGGCCGGAATTGTCACAGGGAACTACGCCTTAGCTTTGGGTTCACCCCTGACCGGACAGGGCATCAGCGAGTTTTTGCAACGGAACACGAAGCGCGAGGAGTTTCGCAAGAGCAATCCGCTATCCGTTTTTATCGACCTCGAGGAGAAGGGAGCATAGGGTGCCGATTCGCGCGGTCTCGAGACCTCACCTGCGGTGTTGCTCTGCGAGGCGAAGCGCTGTGCCGGGTCGCATTTGTCGATGAAGATTTCGGGGCTACGCCTTCTGGACCGCAAATTGGCCGGTTGTGGTATTCCAAACCGCGATGAGATCGAATCTCGTTGGTTGGAATACCTTGCCGGACGGAGGGATGGTGCCTGAATATTCTCTGGCTCCGACCGAGATGTTCAGCTTCCATCGCTGGATCGCGGTCCTGTCGTTCTCCGGCCACTTCATAGCACGCGCCGTATCGTTGCCCAAATTAAGGTGCTTTTGGTCCGCCCGTCGATGGACCAGGACGACCGGCGGACTCGAATCTGAGGGAAGGATAGTATTCCGCAGTGTCGTCCGCGCTCCGCTGGCGGCTGGATGTGTTCGAAATTGGCCGTGTCGGCTATCGAAGCTGTAAGCGCTATACACTATGACGTTCAATTCCTGAATCGCATCGAGGCGATTGTTATCCACCTTGAGAGTGATTGTTGGGACGCTCGACGAATTGTCTGCCTTGATGTGAATTTCGAGCTGATGTTCGGTCTCGATAACGATGTCTGAATTCTGCATGATGAGCTCGAATTTCGGAACAGGATTCTGCCGATTCGGAGCCGTCGGTGGTTTCGCGAAGGGCACACTCAGGAAAGGCAGGATCCCGCTTTTCGACGGGTGCTTGCCTATCAGGTAAGCACCGGCGGCAAGTGTGATCATGCCGAGAATCAGGAGGACGAACTGCCAGGCGGGAAATGAAACGGGGCGAAAGAAGAAATCAAAGTGAGGGAGATGGTCGGGGCTCGTCGGTGCCACATAACCCAATACACCCATGACGCCGCTGACAACGCCGCCTATTCCCCCGGCGATGGCAGCGAATATGGCAAAGCGTTCAAGTTTCGACTTGGGGTTGGGAACTTGTGATGTTGGCACTTTTCAGGATTCTAGCAAATGCCGTAGGCATACGGTTTGAGCGCGGGGTCGTCCAGGTAATTCCTGCGCTTAGGTGCTGCTGCGGATCAGGCGCGGACGGGGCTCCGGGGGTGGGCGACGTGGCGCTCACTTCTTCGGGGCAAGGTGCGTTCGTCGAGCCCACCGTGGCGGAGCCGGGATGGGGCGCCCGGCCGGGGTTCGCGCGGCCCGCTCATCGCGGGGCACAGTCCCGGATACCCGAAAGTACGCGGAACTGATGAGTGGGCCACCTGCACGCCGTCCCCGGTCCCCAAAAGCGAGGGACCGGGGGCACCCTCAGCGTGGTTGGGAAGGGTCATTGGGACCGGGGGCACCCTCAGCGTGGTTGGGAAGGGTCATTGGGACCGGGGGCATCCTCGGCGTGGTTGGGAAGGGTCATCGGGACCGGGGCCAACCGCCATCCTAAAGAACCTGGGCCAAATTCACTCATATTGACATTCGATAGGAGTGGGGAGCATACTCGTACAGTCATTCGATAGGAGTTTGACGTGGGCGAGACTCAAACCAATCTTCTGCAAGGCACTCTCGATCTTCTAATCCTGAAGGCGGTTGGTGAAGGCGAACTGCATGGGCTGGGGATTTCCCGGCGCATCGAACAGATTACGCACGGCGCGTTTCAGGTGAAGCCGGGCTCACTGTTTCCGGCGCTGCACAGGATGGAGGAAGCGGGATGGCTGGCCTCTTTCTGGGGCGAATCGGAGAATAAGCGGCGCGCCAAGTACTATCGCCGGACGAAAGCCGGAGAACGACAGCTTCATTTAGAGACTGAGCAGTGGAGCACGATTGTGCGGGCGATGGCGAATGCGCTCAAAGCCCAGGAGGCATAAATGTCGATCGGGTCACGACTGAAAGCTGCTGTTGGGAACCTGGTGCACAGGGACCGCGCCGAGAGAGAGCTTGACGCGGAGATCCGCGCCTATGTGGACGAACAGGCAGACGAAATGATTGCGGCCGGGGTTGAGCCCGGGGAAGCGCGCCGCAGAGCCCTTGCGGAAGCCGGGTGTGTTGAACCAGTGAAGCAGGCGGTTCGGGATCATCGAGCGGGTGCGGGCCTGGAGCTTATGTGGCGGGACGTTTCCTATTGCCTGCGCCAGCTTCGCCGGAATCCGGCGTTTGCGTGGACCGCGATTCTGACGCTGGCGCTGGGAATCGGGGCAACCACCACGATTTTTTCGGCAGTGTACTCGCTGTTGCTTCGTCCGCTTCCGTATCCGGGAGCGAACCGGCTGGTGACGATTACGCCTCACAGCACCGAATCGCCGACGAGCCTGATGCCTTCTCCGGATTTCTCCGCGGCAAGGAACGGACTGGGGCCGTTTGAAGACGTGGGCGGATATCTGTGGCGCAATGGCAACGTGACCGGGGTTGGCGATCCGGTGCGCGTGAACTGGGTTGGGGTGTCGGCGAACTTTCTGCCCATGCTTGGTGTTGTGCCGCAACTTGGGCGCGTGATACGGCCCGATGAGGATCGCCGCGGCGGCCCTCCGGTGGTTTTGCTGAGCGACCGCTTCTGGCGAGATCAGCTACACGCGGATGCGAAGGTGGTGGGGAAACAAATTGTACTGGACGGAATGGCGCAGACGGTGATTGGCGTGTTGCCGCCGCGCTTCAGCTTTCCCGATCTTGCGCTGGAGCCGGATGTCTACGGTCCTATCGACCTGGACGGCGATACGACTTTTTCTGTCCGGAAGCCTGTTTTTGGAATTCGCACGATTGCGCGCTTGCGGGATGGAGTGAGCCTGGAGCAGGCTCAGGCCGAGGTGCGAACCTTCTTTGAGCAGCGGGCAAGGACCCAGCCTTCATGGGTGGGAATGATGATCCACAACCAGGTGATTCAGATTGCGCCGTTGCAGCAGGACCTGACGGGCGCAAATCGCAGGCCTTTGCTGATCCTGTTTGGCGCGGTGGTTGGGCTGCTGCTGATCTCCTGCGTCAATGTGGCCAATCTGCAGCTTGCACGCGCGGTATCGAGGCGGCATGAAACGGCGGTGCGCAACGCGCTGGGAGCTTCGCGGGGGCGCCTGATGCGGCAATGGCTGCTGGAGAGCCTGGTGCTTTCCATGCTGGCTACGGCTTTGGGCAGCGCGATCGCGTTCGCGGTCACGATGCTGATCCGCCGCGCGAATCGCCCGGAGGCATTGGCGGGCGCACAGGGTTGGCACTTTGCGCAGGCGCTGCACTTGCCGTTTGGGAAACTGAGCGGACTGATTCAAGTGGATGGATG
The DNA here is from genome assembly GCA_035552475.1 of Occallatibacter sp. Taxonomy (GTDB): domain Bacteria; phylum Acidobacteriota; class Terriglobia; order Terriglobales; family Acidobacteriaceae; genus Telmatobacter. The sequence goes on along the minus strand of DASZLE010000032.1, from coordinate 92,640 downwards.
GGTGGTGATGTTTGCCGTCGGAGTTGCCGTCCTGACGACAGTCCTGTTTGGATTGACGCCGGCGCTCTTTACTACGCGCAGGGATGTTCGCGGATCTCTTCAGCTTGCCGGGACGCGGATCAGTTCCGGCCGGGAACAACGCGGAACGCGGCATGTACTGCTGATACTCGAGGTGGGGCTGGCAGTTATGCTTCTCTCGGGTTCGGGGTTACTGATTCGCAGCTTTGTGAATGTATTGAGTTACGACGCGGGGTTTGATCCGGATAACACCATGACCGCGAGAACGCTGCTGGATGAAACTCGCTATTCATCCGCGGAGAAGATGCAAGGGTTCACGGATGGGCTGATAACACGGCTGAAGGCGATTCCCGGGGTTCAGTCCGCGGCGTTGTCGAGCGCCTTGCCGCTGGGAGCGACTTATACGAACGTGTTCAGCTTTGGGGACGATCCGAATCCGCCGGTGCCGGCGCGTAAGTTTGGAACACTGATCACAGTTACGCCGGACTATTTCAGAACGGTGGGCACTTCTCTGATTGCAGGGCGCGCGTTTACCGATATCGATACTGCCACTTCGCCCTTCGTGGTGATTGTGAACCGCGCATTTGCCCGGCGCTATTTCAACGGCGATGCGATGGGAAAGCAGTTTCGCATCGGCCGTGTGCAGGATCGCCATCCTTCAATGATGCCGGCCACTGTGGTGGGCGTTGCGGAGGATGTGCGCCACGACGGGCTTGAGCAGGAAGTTCAACCGGAGATCTACGTTGCGATGGCGCAGATGCCGGTTTCGGACATCCACATGATCGTGCGCAGTACGGAGGCGGCGTCGTTGGCCGGACCCATACGCAAGGCGCTGCTGGCCGTGGATTCGCAGCAGCCGCTGTTCGACGTTGAGAGCCTGGATGAGATTGTGGGCGAGGCGGTTTCGCAACGCAGGATGATTATGCTGTTGATCAGCGTGTTCGCGCTGTTAGGGCTGCTGTTGTCGGCCGTGGGCGTGTACGGCGTCTTCGCATATTCGGTATCGCAACGGACGCAGGAGATGGGAATTCGACTGGCGCTTGGAGCATCGCGTGCGCGGCTGCTTCGGCTGGTGATGGGACAAGCAGCCAGGCTGATCCTTATTGGCAGTGTGCTTGGGGTCGGGACGGCCCTGTGGGCAGGGCGTTTCCTTTCCAGCGTGTTGGTAGGAGTTAGTTCGCACGACGCGATTTCACTGTTGTGCGCATGGGTTCTGATGACCGGACTGGCGTTGTTGGCGAGTTTCATCCCGGCTGCAACCGCGGCCAGCACGGATCTGAATACGGTGCTTCGCTCGGAGTGACTCTTCCTGAATTGGAATGGCCGGCCACGGCCGCCGGCCCTCACTGAATCTGTGCTCTTATGGCACGAGTGAACTCGGGGACGACGAATTTGACGCCGCAGGTGACGCCGTCGTCGATTGCGGCGCTGCGGCGGGGAGAACAGCGGGGCGCGGGCAGGGGTGCGCTGGGGCTGGGATTGGGATTGGTTCTACTGCCCATGGCAGGGAGATTGCGCCGGGCCGGCCGGCGTTGGCTGCTGGCGGCGGTGATTGCGTGGAGCGCGGCGATGGCGATCGGCGTTTCAGCGTGCGGAGACGTTTCCTACACGCCGCACTCCTACACGCTGACGGTCACGGGACAGGCGGGAAATCTGTCGCATGCTACGACGGTGACGCTGACTGTCGAATAGCGGCCGTATGCTTTGGGCTTAGCCGGGTGGAACTGTCGGCCTGCGACGTCGGCCCGACGGCCCGCTCATCGCAAAATGCCGCGATGAACGGGGCACAGCCCATTAGCAGACGAGGCGATTGCGGTTGAGCTTGATGCCGTCGAGGCGTCCGAGCAGGGTTACCGCGATGCGCTCGGGATCGAAAAGGCGCGCGGCCATGGCCTGCACCTGCTCGGTGTCCACCGCGTCGATGCGCGCGATGATCTCGTCGGCGGTAAAGAACTGCCCGAAGTAAATTTCCTGGCGCGCCAGGTTGGCCATGCGCGAGTTGGAGCTCTCGAGGCCCATGAGGATGTTGCCTTTGAGCTGGTCCTTGGCGCGCGTCAGCTCTTCTTCCGGCAGCGGCTCATCTTTCAGCTTGCGGAATTCTTCCAGGACCAGGTCAATGCACTCGAGCGCTTTGCCCACCGACGTGCCGGCGTAGACGCACAGCGTCCCCGTGTCGCGGTAGGGGCTGAGGTCAGAAAAGACCGAATACGCCATCCCGCGCTCCTCGCGGATGGTCTGGAACAGCCGCGAACTCATGCCGCCGCCAAGCACCGTGTTGAGGATCAGCGTTGCATAGCGGTTCTCGTCCGTGATGGGCGGGGCGGGCACGCCAAGGCAGATCTGCACCTGCTCCAGCGCCTTCTTGTTCTTGAGCAGGATGCGCGCGGTGGACTGCGGCGCGGGCAGCTCAGTGAGCGGCTGGCCGGGCTTGAGCACCGAGAACTTTGCTGCGATCGCCTCAACAAACTGGTCATGCTCGAGATTGCCGGCCGCGGAAAATACCATGTTGCCCGCATGGAAGCACCCGGAGTGGTAATCGAGCAGCTTGGGCTGGTCCAGCAGCTTAACTGTTGCGGTGGTGCCCAGGATCGGCTTGCCCAGGGGATGGTCTTTCCAGAAGCTCTGCGTGAACAGCTCGTGCACCAGGACGTCCGGATTGTCCTCGTCGATTTTGATTTCTTCGAGGATGACGCCGCGCTCCCGCTCGATATCGGGCGACGCGAAGATGGGATTCAGCACCAGGTCGGCGAGGACGTCGAGAGCGATCGGCGTGTGGTCGGCCAGCGACTTGACGTTGAAGCAGATCATTTCCTTGCCGGTGAAGGCGTCGAGATTGCCGCCGATGGAGTCCATTTCGCGCGCGATGACCTGCGCCGAACGGTTCCGCGTTCCCTTGAACACCATGTGCTCGACGAAGTGGGAAATGCCGTTGGTTTCCGCGGCCTCGCCGCGCGAGCCCGACTTGATCCACACACCCATGGCCACCGAGCGCAGATGCTCCATCCTCTCTGTGAGCACAATAAGGCCGTTGGGGAGGACGGTACGCCGAAGGTTGCGCTCAATGCTCATGGTCATAAGGTACAGACTCAATTCTAGGCCAGAGGGCTTCAGATCAATGAAGGGGGAACGGGCGATTCGGCATCCGAAAAGCGGCCGGACTGCGGTACCCCCTTGGATGAGGATTCCGGCTGGATCGGCTGCATGCGCCGTTCAAATGGCCTATTCTGGGCTCTGGCGATGGGAGACGAACTGGCAAAACTAGTGAATTTAGCGGAGCCATTGGCCGCTGGCCGGGCGTTGTTCGGCATGAGCCGGACGGAGCTAGTGGAGCTGATGGCCGAGATGGGCGAGGCGGCCTTTCGCGGGCGGCAGGTTGCAGAAGCCTTGTATCGTCAGCGGGTTGCAGACCTCGACGAGCTCACGACGCTGCCGGTCATTTTGCGCCAGCGGCTGGCTGCGGAGGGCTGGAGTATAGGCCGTCCGCGGATCGCGCAGGTATTTCGCTCAGTGGACGGCACCGAGCGCTACCTGGTGGAGGGAGCCGCCGGCGCCGACACCGTTGAAACAGTGTGGATGCCCGAAGGCGACGAGGGCGAAACGGGCGACGGGACAGATGAAAAGACCAGCGAAGATACGGCGAAACCATGGAGCCGGGCGACGATTTGTGTTTCGAGCCAGGTGGGTTGCGCGGTCAACTGTCAGTTCTGCCTGACGGCGCGGCTGGGCCTGCAGCGCAATTTGACGGCGGGCGAGGTCGCGGGGCAGGTGATCGCGGTCCTGGACCGGCACGCTGTGGAGGTGGGGCGCGATCGCATGAACCTGGTTTTCATGGGCATGGGCGAGCCGTTCCTGAACTACGACAACTTCATGGCGGCGGTTCGGCTGCTGGTGGAGGAAGCCGGCCTGAGCCCGCAGCGGATGACGGTGTCCACGTCGGGGATTGTGCCGGGCATCGAGCGGTTCGCGCTGGAGCCGGACGAGACGCGGCCGAAGCTGGCCATCAGCCTGAACGCGCCTAACAACGAAGTGCGCAGCCAGGTGATGCCGGTGAATCGCAAGTGGCCCATCGAGGCGGTGGTGGACGCCGTGCGTGGGATCAAGCTGCGCCCGCGGGAGCGGCTCACGTTCGAATACGTTCTGCTGGGCGGAGTTACGGATCGGCCGGAGCAGGCGCGGGAAGTGGCGCGGCTGGTGCGCCGCACGGGACTTCCGGCCAAAGTGAATTTGATTGCGTGGAATCCGGGGCCGGGGATTGAGTACGCCATGCCATCGGCGGAGGCTGTGGAGACGTTCCGGCAAAGATTGTCGGAGGAGGGAATTACGGCCTATCTGCGCAAGCCGCGAGGGCGGGATATTTATGCAGCGTGTGGGCAGCTGAAGCGGACGGTGGAGGGGTGAGGCGAGGGCCTACGCCGCCCGCTCCACGACTTCCAGCTTCGTCCCTTCGGCTTTTTGCAAATACGCGACAATCTCAAACAGATTCTTTGCCTGCGGATTGCCCTTGGCGCTGAACATGCGCATCAGCACTTTTGGCGAGCGGTCCAGGTGCTCGCCCAGCTTGATGAATCCAACCGTGCCGTTGATGTACTTCCGCAGGACGGATTTGCCCGTTTCGACATCCCCGGCGATCATGCAGCCTACGGCTTCCTTGAGCAGCGCGCGACGGAACCCAGGGCTTGTTTGAAGCTGCTCGCGAATGGTTTCGTTAAAGTCCTTTGTGAGTGGCATCATCATCCCTCCGGCTTCTGGTGTTTGTATTCCTGCCACAGAGTGCGGGCCGCGCTAATATCGGCCTGTTGACGTTTCTTTGTTCCGCCTCCGAGTAGAATGACGATGGCTTCACCGTCCTTGCCAAAGTAAACACGGTGCCCTGGGCCGAAATCCAACCGAAGCTCAAATACGCCCGCACCAACGGGTTTGGTCGAAGAGAAGCTGCCGCGTGCGAGCCTTTCGAGCGCGACTACGATGCGCGCACGCGTTGTGCCTTCCTGATCTTTGAACCATTGTTCAAAGGAATTGCGTCCGTGCCGGTCAATGTACTGCCGGATTTCGATCACCAGGATATGGTAGCACAAAAGATACCATCTGAGGCGGGACAGCTGCCGGTTTGTGTCTGCACGGGATGGAATTACGGCCTATCTGCGCAAGCCGCGAGGGCGGGATATTTACGCCGCGTGTGGGCAGCTGAAGCGGACGGTGGAGGGGTGAATCCGCCTCAGGCTGCCCTTGCGGTGGCCGAGCTCGTGAGGAAGCCGCAGCCTATACGAAAAGAGATCAAGCCACGAACGTGCGCTGCTTGTTGCCGGTGTGCAAATCGAAACCGAGGACGTCAGCGCAATCCTTCAGCAACTGGAACGGGCCGTCACACGACAGCTCGCGTCCTACGGCGGGCCTGTCGCTCATGTTGCCTGGTCCCAGCAATGAGAGAAGTGTCGGTTTGGGTGTCTGATTGCGCACCATGTCGGCGATCTGCCGGCGTTCATCGTTGGAAAGCGTATCGCAGAGGACGATCAAGTCGAAAGCCTGTTGAGACAGGATAGAACCCACCTCCGACAGCCGGCCTGCAGACGCTACTTCAAAATATGTTCCAAGAATGAGCTTTCGAGTCTGCAATAACATTCGATCGCGGCTGACTAACAAGATTTGCGAATGTGCGTTCATGCGCGTTTCACTCCATCGCTTCTTAGGAAGCGAATGACCGCTTTTACAAGGCGAAGGTCTGCGCGGGTCTTTCGCGCGGCAGGGGGCTGGAGAGTCTAAATAAAAAGCGGAACGACGGAAAGACCGGTCTCTCTAAACTCGCAAAGGAAACTCTGGTCACGCACGGTCGAAGCGCACCGTTCATTAACCAGCCTAGTCATTTCCGCGGCTGGGGATAACTAGGACAATCCCTAGGTTTCCCTTGTCGAGACCGAAGTTGTGGTTTTGTGAAGCGCGGTTTTCAGCGGCTGCGGGCGGTCCTGGTCTGTCCCAGGGCGAGCAAGGCGCCGGTGACGCGCTGCGCATTGTGACGCACGACGTCGGCCTCGATGGCGAAGTCGCCGGCGATGCAGCGCACGCCCAATTTCTCAATGCGCGCGATATCCGCCACGATGGGCGATGCGTCTTCGGCCGCATAACGCGCCAGGGTCTCGGTCCGGAAGCGCGACGTGTTGACCAGCGCATAGTCGAAGATGGGCGCGCGGGTGTGCTCGTAGATGCGCTCGATGTGCTCCGACGCGGTGAGCCCCAGGCTCTCATTGGCTTCGGTCATCAGGTTGCAGACGTAGACGCGAGTGCCGCGAGCCTTGGCCAGCGCGGAGGGAATGCCCTGGACCAGCAGGTTGGTGATCAGCGAGGTGTAAAGCGATCCGGGGCCTACCGTGATCAGGTCGGCCTCCTCGATGGCCTCCATGGTTTCAGGAAGGGCGGCGGCGTCGGGCGGGTCCAGCATCAATTCTTCTATCCGGCGCTGTGTGGAGTTGATGTTGGTTTCACCGCTGACCAGCGAGCCGTCGTCCATGCGCGCGATCAGCGTGGCGTTGGTCGTGGTAGCGGGGTAGATCTTGCCCCGCGTGGCCAGGATCTTGGAAGCGAGCTGGATGGCGTGGGCAAAGTCCCCGGTAATCTCAGTCAGGGCAGCCACGAAGAGGTTGCCGAAGTTGTGTCCTTCAAGCGCGGCTCCGGCGCGAAAGCGATGGTCAAAGAGGCGCGCCAGCAGGTCCCCTTCTTCGCTGAGCGCCACCATACAGTTGCGCAGGTCGCCGGGGGCCAGCATGTTGAATCCCTTGCGCAGGCGACCTGACGATCCGCCATCGTCGGTGACGCAAACCACTGCGGCCAGATCGGAGATAGCGCCATCGTGAGCCGCGGGCTGGTGCGGAGGAGCTACATGCCGGCACAGGCCGCGCAACAGGGTGGATAAGCCTGTTCCGCCGCCCAGCGCCACCACGCGCAACGGTGTTGCCCCCTGTTCCACTTCCCACTCGACAGACGACCTGTTATGCACAATGGGCTCCCCAGACCTGACGTTCACCAAAGGCAAAGCGTTCAACAGGGGCTAAGGAACTTCAGGGTAGAGCAGTTCGGTAAACCGCGGATCGTCGAGCATATTCAGGAAGTCGTTGTCCGATCGAGCCTGGAGGCGGCTTCTGGGATTGAGTTCGATGGCGCGGGAGAGATTGCTGAGGCATTCCTGGCCGCGGCCGGTGATGCTGTCCAGTACGGCCAGCCCATAAAAGGCGTAGTCGGCCTTGGGGCGGTCGGCGATGATGGCGTTGAAATGCTCGCGCGCCTCCTCAAACAGGCCCTGGTTCAGCTGCGAGACGGCGTAATCGCAGCGCTCTTCAGGCGTGGCGAAGGAGAGCACGGCGTGCTGGAGCTGCCGGCGGCAGGTAACCATGTACATGCGGCAGCGCTCGGCAATCTGCGGCGGCGCCGATGGTAGGAGCTTCTCCAGCGCGGCCAGTGCCTTCTCGTATTTCCCCTGTTGCACGAGGTGCACAGCGGCATTGTAGTGCTGGAATGCTGGGCCCGTGTCGGGATGGCCGGAACGCTTTGCTTCCGGGGCGGCGGCAGATTTTTTGCGGCTGGATGCCGCGGATTTAGCCTCTTGCATCGTTGTGTTTACCGGAGCGCGGTCAACCGCAGCAGCATCCCGCCGGAAGCGGAGGCGACTGCCATTGCTTTTATTGCGCTCAGGGCAACTTTATACGCATAACCCCTCGCGGCGTCAATGGCCGGGGTCGCGGCGGGGAGTCGCGGACAGCGCCGGAGCGCTCCAGTCAGGTGCGCCGCGGGCCGTAGATGGCGGGATTGAGCGAGGGGTCGTTGTACATCTTCAACTGGCGGTAGAGCTTGAATCGGCGCAAACCGGTCAGGGTATCGTCCCATAGGGACTGGAGGCATGCGGCCAGGTCGGCGCGCTGCTCCTTAAGGACGGCCAGGCGGGACTGGTTGCGCTCCGCATGTCCTGCTGGGGCGTCCGGCCGGTCGGCCTCTTCCCGGGAGTGGTAGATCTTCAAGGCCAGGATGGAGAGGCGGTCAATGATCAGTCCTGGCGATTCAGAATGGAGCGGCGCGTCGCAGCTGGGCAGGCCGCGCTCGGCCAGGTGCTGAAGCAGGGCTTCATCGAGCCGCTCGGCCAGGTCATTACGGGTCTGGTTGGTGGTGTCGATGCGGCGCTTGACGCCGGCGATCTCCTCGGGCGCCGCGCCGGGCCGCCGCGCTTCGTCCTCGATGTGCCACAGATCGAAGTTGGCACGGTGCTGGCGAGCCACGAGCGCAAGGAAGGGGTCTGTCTGCGCCGGATCGGCGCCAGGGTCTGCGTGCCACCGGGCGGTGAGCTGGTCGTGAAGGCGGGCGATGGAGTCTGCTGAGAGCATGGCGGAAATCACGGACGTGAGGCGAATAGCCGGAGTTGTCGCCGGAGCTCGCCGAGAAGGAATCCGAAGAGCCAGGCAAAGCCCAGCCAGAAGACGAAGTTCGATGTTGCGGCCACCCATGCGGGCAGACTATGGGAGTTCCGGGCGGCGACTAATTGGAGGGTAGCGCCGGGAACGATGAGCGTAAAGGCGGCGGTCTCGAGCCAGCGGAGCGCCAGATTGGGAGCGATGGACATGAGCCGTCCAATCGTGAATGTGAGTGCTGCGGCCAGCGCGCCGATCAATACGCCGGCGGCCAGGCCCGTTTTGCTTGCCAAACGCACGGGATGCACGGCTCCTGAGGACAAAAAGTTTCGTGGTACGCCTCTATGGTAAAACTATCCACACTCGGCGGTCCAAATCCAGCGGTTTTCGGGAGGTCGGATGAGCGGCGCGGCACAGAGAGTCCTTTGCATTTCAACGTACGAGAAGGGCCAGGATTTCATGCGCCAGTGCGCGGCGATGGGCGTAAAGCCGACCTTGCTGACGGTGGAGAAGCTGGCCAACGCCGACTGGCCCCGCGAAGAGTTGGAAGATCTGTCCCTGATGCCTTCCGACGTGACGCGCGAACAGGTCCTTAACACGGTGAGCTGGATGGCGCGCGGGAGGCGTTTCGACCGTGTGGTGGCGCTGGACGAGTTCGACCAGGAGACGGCGGCATCCATCCGCGAGCACTGGCGCATGCCGGGAATGAACCTGAGCACGACGGCGTTCTACCGGGACAAGCTGGCCATGCGCATGGGCGCGCGGGATGCCGGTTTCCTGGTGCCGGAATTCTGCCGTGTGCTGAACTACGACGAGGCGCGCCAATACATGACGCGCGTGCCCGGGCCCTGGCTGCTGAAACCGCGGTCGGAGGCTTCGGCATTGGGAATCAGGAAAATCCATGATGCCGAGCAGCTTTGGCGTGCGCTCGATGACCTGGGCGACCGTCAGAGCCACTTCCTGATGGAGCAGTTTGTTCCCGGTGACATCTTCCATGTGGACTCGATCGTAAGCGAGGGGCGCGTGGTGTTTCAATGCGCGCACCAGTATGGACGGCCGCCGATGCAGGTGATGCACGAGGGCGGCGTGTTCAGCACGCGCACGGTGGATCGCGACAGCACGGAATGGCGGGAGCTGACAGAGCTGAATGCGCGCCTGGCGCCGGCGCTGGGCATGGAGCGCGGCGTAACCCACGCCGAGTACATCCGCTCGCATGCCGATGGCCGCTTCTATTTCCTTGAGATTGCCGCGCGCGTTGGAGGAGCATTCATCGTGGAGCTGGTAGAGGCGGCAACGGGCGTGAACCTTTGGCGCGAGTGGGCCCGGATTGAAGTGGCCGACCTGCGCGGTGAGCCGTATGAGCTACCGCACACCTACGCGGAATACGCCGGGAGTGTCCTGTGCCTGGCGCAGACCGCCGAGCCGGACACGAGCCATTTCTCCGCGCCGGAAATTGTCCACCGGATGAAGAAGCATCATCACGCGGGGCTGATTGTGCGCTCGCCGCGGCCGCAGCGGGTGAGGGAACTGGTGGAGGAGTACAGCGAGGAGTTTGCGCGGCTGTACCTGGCCACGATGCCGGCGCCGGAAAAGCCGACGGCATAAAAAGGCAGGTCGGAAATAACGTCCTTATGGCCTGGTTGTTGTTGCGAACCGGTATTGACATGGCTGAATTATGTTGATATCAAGGTATCTACTCAAAGAGCCCGCTCAGTGAGCACCGGAGGCCGCGGGTTTCTGTGCCGGAAGATCCACATCAGGAGAAGCCAATGAAAACCAGGCGGATTTCCCTCGTTACGATTGCGCTATCAGCCGGTGTGCTGGCTGGCCTGCTGCCCGCGGTTTTGCCGGCGCAGGCGCAGGAGGCCAAATCGCCATATCCAAGCGCTGCTCCGCTCGATCAATACTTGATGGCGGATCACGATGCCGAGGTCGCCCTGGCTCGCACGGCTGCTCCGAAATCCGTCTCGGACGATGCTGAAGTACTGGTGCTGGGACGGGACGGATACACGACGGCAGTGAAGGGCGGGAATGGCTTTGTGTGCCTGGTGGAGCGGGCGTTTGCCGCCTCCACCGATTTCACGGAGTTCTGGAATCCCAAAAACCGATCGCCCATCTGCCTGAATGCGGCGGCCGCACGAACCCATCTGCCCTTCGTGCAGATGAAGGCCAAACTGGTGTTTGCAGGAAAGTCGAAGGCGGAGATCGCGCAGGCGGTCACTTCGGCGCTGGCCAACAAGGAGCTGCCGACGCCGGAGCCCGGCGCAATGTGCTACATGATGTCGAAGCAGCAGTACCTGAACGACGGAGCCAGGAACTGGCATCCACACCTGATGTGGTTTGTTCCGGGCGATGCGGGTAAAAGCTGGGGGGCTGCCGCGGACTCGCCGGTTATGGCCGCCAACGACCCTGAAGAAGGGATGACGATCATGATGGTCTGGGTTGACCACTGGTCCGACGGGACGCCGGGTCCGCAGGCTGCGCACTGACCCACCCGTGCGGATCGTTGACACGCCGGCCCGCATCCGCTCATCCTCAGAGTCGGAGAGAGACCGCATGAACCTGACCCAGGAACCCGAATACGTCTATTGGCCCGAAACCTATTACGTCTTTGTTGAGAAAGCCGGTCCATTCATGCAAAACGCGCCGGCGGCGTGGGGCGAGGCGCATGCTCAGGTTTCCGCTCTGCTGGAGCACAACCGAATCACCGGCTACATGAGCCTGTACAAGATGGCGACCAGCACGTATCGTGCGGGATTTGCATTGGAAGCGCCGCCCTCGGAGCTGCCCAAGGGACTCACCTACGAGAAGTTCGAAGGCGGCCGCTACGTTAAGTTCGTGCTCACCGGACCATACACGCAGCTTGGGCCGGCCACCGGGCGCGTGATGGAGATGGTGAAGGAGCAGGGAATCGCGGTGCGCGACGGATGGAACATCGAGAACTACGTCAACGATCCGCGGGTGACGCCGGAGGCGGAGCTGATCTCGGAGATCCTGGCGCCGGTGTAAGCGGAGATCAAGGGACGAGAACGAACCGTCAGCCATCAGTTAGCCGACAGATTCTGACACCGGATGCCTCCGTAATGGAGAACTCGCAGATGCAGTACAATCTCGACCACGCGATAGCGCTACTGGAGCGAACCCCGGGAGCACTGGATGAACTGCTGCGAGGGCTCCCCGCGGAGTGGACTGAGCGCAACGAAGGCGCCAACTCGTGGGACACACGCGAGATCGTCGCGCACCTATCGCATGGAGAACGAACGGACTGGATGCCGCGGGTCAGGCACCTTCTCGAGTTCGGAGAGACGCAGCCATTTCCACCATTCGATCGCCAAGGCCAGCGGCAGGCCATGCACGGCAAGTCAATGGCGGAACTGCTGGAGGAGTTTGCGATGCTCCGGGCCGGAAGCCTCGACGAATTGCGCGCACTTGGGCTCGGCCCCGCTGAGTTGGAGCGGCGCGGCACCCACCCGGCACTCGGTTCCGTAACGCTCGCCCAGTTGGTCGCCACATGGGCCGCGCACGACCTGACACATCTGCATCAGATCTCGCGCGTGCTGGCATTCCAATATCGCGAAGCCGTTGGGCCGTGGAGAAGGTTCCTGGGCGTAATGCAATGCGACGGGCACAGCTCTTGAGCGCACAGTGCGAGCCAGGCGATTCAATCTTGCCCTGAGAACCTTCGGGCCGAGTTGCCCCTCGGTTGACAGCGGCGCGGACACGCAGTATTAATCACTCATCAAAAATCTGGCGCATTCACTGAGGCTTTCATGCACGATCATACCGGCCATATCGAACACATTATTGCCCTGCTGGAGCGCACTCCCGGCGCGCTCAATGGACTGCTGCGCGGCCTGCCGGCAGAGTGGACCGACACCAACGAGGGCGGCGAAAGCTGGAGTCCGCGCGAGGTTGTCGCCCATCTGGCGCACGCCGAACGTGCAGACTGGATTAACCACCTGCTTGAACACGGCGAGAACCGGCCATTTCCGCCCTTCAACCGCGAGGGCGGGAGCGCTTCAATGCACAAATCCACGACGGAACTGCTGGACGAGTTTACCGCTGTGCGGGCGGAAAGCGTAAAGTGGCTGCGGGGGCTGGCTCTGTGCGAAGACGACATGGAACGCCGCTGCGCGCATGAGGTTCTGGGAACGGTAACGCTTGCCGAATTGCTTACCACCTGGGCGGCGCACGACATTTCGCATCTGCACCAGATCACACGCTGCATGGGCCACACCCTTCGCGAAGGCGTCGGCCCGTTCCATCGATTCCTGGGTGTGATGAAGTGCAGCGCGCACAGTGAACAGAATCCGAAGCGATCCTGACCCAGCGTGAAGTGGAATGAAGAATCGCGCGCCTGGGCTGCGCGAGGGCTAACGGTTAACGGCTGCTTTCCTCGCCCGCAAATGCAAGAATAGCGGCGCTACGCGCGTGTCCTCGACGATCGGGACCCTGGCTGCGAGCTCTTCGCCGGCGCGCGGCTCGGCCATTTGCTCGATCACGAGACCGGCGTTAACGACAAACCCCACCCATTCGCTCAGCGTGTGATGAAAGCGCGGCACTCGGAACGGCCTCCGTAGCTTGAGTCTCCCTTCGAGGTCAGATGTGATTTGCGTCACACTTTGTGCCGACAGACAGCGGATGATATTCGAAAAATCGAATATTCTTATGATAACATTGATTCCATGCCCGATTCCCTTCGCCGCTTCAAGGCCGATGTATTCCAAGCTCTGGGGCATCCGACCCGAATCGCGATCATCGAGTTGCTCGGGGATCGAGAACTCTCGGCCGGCGATCTGATCGAGGTACTTGGCATGGAACAGGCCAATGTTTCGCAACATCTGGCCGTTCTTCGTTCAAGACAACTTGTCGTGAACAGGAAGTCCGGAAATCAGGTCTTCTACTCCGTGCGCGATCCCATCCTGCTTGAAGTTCTCGCACTGATGCGCAGCTACTTTCAAAAGCACCTGACGGAAGCGTTGGCCATTTTGGAAGAGATTAGCGAATCTCAGATGGAGAACGGAAAATGAGCGTGCCATCTCAGGACCTTCCGGGATTACCGCTCCGTGTATCTATGGAAGTGCGTGACGCGCGCGCTCGCCGAGGAGATTCCGCTTGAACGCGCATCTCTGGGCCCGTTTCCTCAACTCCGTTTTGAGTCACCCACTCGCTTCCACGCTACTCATTGTGGCTTGTTGGCCGGGGATCGCGCTTGCCTGTCTGCTGCGCCCCCACAGCATTCGCTACGTCGCGCGCTTTCTGTTCCCGGTGGGCGCCCTGGCCTGTGTCGGTATGTTTCTACTGGCTGGAACGTTCCTCATCTCCGGCCACTCACCCGAAGTGATGACTCTACCTCTGGGACTGCCCGATCTTCCGTTTCATCTGCGTCTCGACGCGCTTTCTGCTTTCTTCCTTTTGATTCTTGGCTTGTCGGGTGCGGGAATTTCTACGTTTGCGGCGGGGTATTTCCGGAGTGGCGAAGGTACAGCGCCGGGACTACTGGGCCTCCATTACCACGTGTTTCTTGCCAGCATGGCTCTAGTGATGCTGGCTGACGATGCTTATCTCTTTATGGTGGCTTGGGAGACGATGGCACTCTCCTCGTACTTCCTCGTCACCTCGCAGCACCGGATACCGGAAATCCGGCGCGCGGGATTTCTCTATCTGCTGATGGCGCATCTCGGCGCGGTCTGCATTCTGCTCAGTTTCGGAGTGATGCAGGGTGGAAGTTGGCAGTTCACCTTCGATGCCATGCGCAACGCTTCCCTGGCGCCCTTCTGGGCGACCGTCGCATTCACGCTCGCTCTTCTCGGTTTCGGGGCCAAGGCGGGACTGGTGCCAATGCATGTCTGGCTGCCGGAGGCGCATCCGGCTGCACCTTCGCCGGTCTCAGCAATGATGAGCGGCCTGATGCTCAAGACAGCGATCTACGGACTGCTGCGAATTACCTTCGATCTGCTCCACGTTCAATTTTGGCAGTGGGGAGCAGCGGTACTCGCGCTGGGGCTTTTCTCGGCTCTGTTCGGAGCCATCTTTGCCGGAGTCCAGACCGACATGAAGCGCCTCCTGGCTTACTCCTCCATCGAAAACGTTGGACTGATCTTTACCGGTATCGGGCTATCCATTCTTTTCGCGGCTAGCAATATGCGTCTCTTTGCCGCGCTCGCCCTGGCTGCTGCCCTGATCCATGCCCTCAACCATTCGCTGTTCAAAAGCTTGCTGTTTCTGGCCACTGGCAGCGTTTTGCATGCGACGCGGCAGCGCAGCCTGGGAAAACTCGGCGGCCTGATTCGTTCCATGCCGTGGGTTGCCGCCATGGCTCTCATCGGCACTCTTGCCATCGCCGGCTTGCCTCCACTGAATGGCTTTGTCTCAGAGTGGCTGCTGCTGCAGTCGTTTCTCTATACTCCGCAGCTTCCCCACGCGTTCATCAACATGTTGATTCCTCTCGGTGCGGCGGCGCTGGCTCTGACGGTGGCTCTGGCTGCTTATGTGATGGTGAAGTTCTATGGCGTCATCTTCCTCGGGCAGCCTCGAGAAGCGTCATTGGCGCAGGCCCACGATGCGAACTGGCTGGAACGCATCGGCCTCGCATGGCTCGCTGCCGGTTGTATTGCGATCGGTGTGCAGCCACAACTCGCCCTTCACGCCGCAGGAAAAGCTACCGGCATGCTTCTGGGGCAGACGATTGCGCCGGACCCGTCTGTTTGGCGCATCGCTCCGATTGCGCCGGAACAGGCCTCGTACAGCGGATGGATCTTCCTTGCGGTCATCCTCTGCGTGGTCGCGGTGACGTTTCTAGCCGTGCGCTTGTTGGCCCACGGGCGCGTGCGGAGAACACCTGCCTGGGATTGCGGATATCCCTGGCAAACATCCCGCATGCAAGATACCGCCGAGGGATTCGGTCAGCCGATTCGTCACATGTTCGGTGCGTTCTTTCGGATGGAACGCGACCTTCCGTCGCCAACAGATCTGACGCCACGATATCGTGTCCACATTGAAGATCATTTTTGGCACGCTGTGTACAAACCTATCGCCGCTGGGGTGCAGCGATTGGCAGACGCAGTCAGCTTTCTGCAGGGCGGACGCCTCGCGATCTACCTGCTCTTCAGCTTCCTGACTCTGCTCGGGCTTCTGGTGTTTGTGCTATGAGGGGAATCGCATTCGTCTGGCAATTCGGAGAGGTCCTTCTAGCCATCGCGTTGGCGCCACTCTTTTCCGGGTGGATCGCTCAGTGCCGGGCCTGGATGCAGAACCGGACTGCGCCACCGTTGACGCAGCCATATCGCATGTTGCGCAAGCTCTTCTATAAAGATGCGGCCATGGCTGAAAATGCTTCGCGACTGTTTCGCACCGCTCCATACGTGGTGTTTGGAACGATGGTGTTGGCCGCGGCGATCATCCCCTCGGTGGTGACGGACCTTCCCTTCGCCCGCGCCGCCGACGCCATTGCCCTGATCGGTCTCTTTGCCACCGCCAGAGTGTTTCAGGCTCTCGCGGCCATGGACATCGGGACTGCGTTCGGAACGCTGGGAGCTCGCCGGGAGATGATGGTTGGATTCCTTGCTGAGCCGGCGATCCTGATGGTCTTCTTCAACGCCTTTCTCCTCTTTGGAACCACCGCCCTCACAGGCATGGTAGACAACTACGCCACCCATCCATCGGTGATCGATCCCAGCGTCGTCTTTGCCGCTATCGCGTTCGTCATGGTTCTCCTCGCCGAGAATGCGCGCATCCCCATCGATAATCCTGCGACGCACCTGGAACTCACCATGATCCATGAAGCGATGGTGCTCGAATACTCGGCGCGCCACCTAGCACTTATCGAATGGGCTTCGAGCCTCAAGATCTTCAACTACGCGTGCATCGGGATTGCGCTTTTCATTCCCTGGGGTATCGCCATTCACGGAGCGAACATCGCTGCGGTTCTGATTGCTCTCTTTACGCTCATCGTGAAACTGGCATTATGCGGCGCGGCGCTGGCGCTCATTGAATCTGTTTCTGCAAAACTGCGGATCTTTCGCGCTCCTGAGTTTATGGCGATGGCCTTTCTGATCGCCGTGCTTGGGCTGCTCGTTCATCTTCTGCTGGGAGCGAACTCAAGTGCTTAGATCCCACCTCGATGTCCAGTTGCTGAATCTGCTTGCCGCGGGCATGCTGCTCATCTCGTTTGCCATGCTGTCCACGCGGCGAACACAACAACTGATCACGTTGTTCGCCTGGCAGGGTGCGATTCTGTTTCTCTCAACGTGTCTCGTCGCGCATGAAGCAGGACTGACCGAACTCTACTTTTCCGCCGCACTGACACTGATTTTGAAAGTCATCACTCTTCCCCTGATTCTTCATACTCTGATCAAGCGGCTTGGTGCCCAATGGGATAACGAGCGGCTGGTCAACATTCCGGTCACCATGCTTGTGGGTCTGGCGCTGGTCATTTTCGCCTTTGGTCTCGCGCAGCCCATCAGCCTGCTGGCCACAACCATCACCCGGCACACCATCGGCATCGCGCTTGCTGTAATCCTGCTCTCCTTCCTGATGATGATCACGAGACGCAAAGCCGTCACGCAGGTGATCGGCTTCCTGGCGATGGAAAATGGCCTTTTCTTAGCCGCAACCAGCGCCACCTACGGCATGCCCATGGTGATTGAGTTGGGTATTGCACTCGACCTTCTGGTAGCTGTCTTCATTCTCGGAATCTTCTTCTTCCAGATCCGCGAGCAGTTCGACAGTCTCGATCTGCATCACCTTGAATCTTTGAAGGAGGAGTAGCGTGGAACTCTGGCTGGTCCTCGGAATGCCGCTGCTGGGAACATTTGTGCTTGCGCTGCTGGGCGCACGCCGTTATGCGGCTGAAGTGAATGTCGCCGTCAGTCTCGCCACGTTGCTCGCTGCATCTCTCCTGGTCGTGAGGGTGATTCGCAACGGACCATTGTTGGTTGGGCATGAGCAGTTTTTTGTGGACTCGTTCAACGTGTTTCTGGTGGCGCTAACTGCCTTCGTAGGATTCACGACCGCCATCTTTTCTCGACCCTACATGCGAATCGAGGAACATCATGGCCGGCTCAATGCCCGGCGTCTCCGCCTTTATCACAGCATGTACCAGCTCTTCATGGCGGCAATGTTCCTCGCTCTGCTCACCAACAACATGGGGCTGATGTGGGTGGCGATGGAGGCCGCAACGCTATCAACCGTGCTGCTGGTCTCGCTATACAGAACCAAGGCAAGCCTCGAAGCGGCCTGGAAATACTTCATCCTGTGCGGCGTCGGAATCGCGCAAGCGTTGTTTGGAACCATCCTTCTCTATTTTGCCGCAGAGCGCACGCTTGGCCGCCAGGGCATGACAGCATTGCTCTGGACGCACCTGAACGCGGCAAAGGCCGATCTGGAACCAAGGGTCATGGGCCTCGCATTTGTTTTCCTGCTCGTTGGATATGGGACCAAAGTCGGACTGGCGCCGCTCCACAACTGGCTCCCCGATGCCCACGCCGAAGGCCCGACGCCGGTTTCTGCCGTGCTCTCCGGGTTGCTTTTGAATGTCGCCCTCTACGCCGTGATCCGCTGCAAAGTATTGGCCGTCGGCTCCATCGGTCCTTTGCTGCCGGGGAGGATGCTGATGGCCTTTGGATTGTTATCCGCTGTCCTGGCGGCATTCTTCCTGTGGAGGCAGCGCGACATCAAGCGATTGTTCGGCTACTCATCGATCGAGCACATGGGCATCATTACGTTTGCATTCGGGCTGGGCGGGCCCGTCGCCAATTTTGCTGCGCTACTGCACATGACGGTTCACTCGCTCACCAAGTCCTCCATCTTCTTCACTGCCGGGCACGCTTCGCAAACCGCAGGTACGCAGCAGATGGATGGAATCCGCGGCCTGGTCGGGATCAGCCCACCGATTGGGTGGGGCCTGATGCTCGGTTCGCTCGCGATCCTTGGCATGCCACCGTTTGGAGTGTTCGCGAGCGAGTTCCTGATCCTCACGACGGCGATGCGGGAGCATCCGTGGACGACGCCTTTTCTGCTCATCGCGCTTGGGGTGGCGTTTGCCGGAATCTTCATGAAAGTGCAACCGATGGCATTTGGAGAAAGCAATGCGCCCAAGTTACCGCACTCTCCAGCTTTGGTTCCGGTGTTTGTTCATTTGGCGATGGTCCTGGTATTGGGACTCTACATTCCTCCGGCGCTGGCGGAGTGGTATCGCGCCGCAGCGCGGCTGATCGGGTGATGACTGAATGACTTCCGAGTTCAAACAAGGCTCGAAGGAACCGGCTTCAAACCTGCCGTGCCGGTACAACAAAGCCGGCGCCGTTGAGTGGCGGCAGATTGCCCAAACGGTACGCACCGCCGGTGGGCGCTTGTTGACTGTCTGGGGTGCCGACGACCGCGATCGCGATGGGCGGTACCGCGTGTATGTCGCCTACCTCAAGGCAGGTGGACTCGCAATCGTCGAGCACGAGATGGAGGGCGGAGCCAAACCAACCTTTCCGAGCCTTCGGGAGTTCTTCCCGAGCGCTTTGCGTATGGAGCGCGCCATCTTTGACTTGCTCGGCGTGAAAAGCATGGAACCGGATCATCGCGGATGGCTGCGCCACGGCGGATGGCCGGAGAACGTGTTCCCTCTTCGGCGAGACTTCGACCGCAACACTCAATTTCCAGTCGTATCTGAACCGTACCCGTTTGTCCTGGTCGAGGGAGACGGGGTGCATGAAATTCCCGTCGGGCCGGTACACGCGGGCACCATTGAGCCAGGACACTTTCGTTTCTCGGTCGTGGGGGAAAAAGTGCTGCGGCTTGAAGAACGCCTCGGGTACACCCACAAAGGGACCGAAAAGCGATTTGAGACGATGCTCCAAAAGGACGGCCACAGGCTAGCCGCTCGCATCTCCGGCGATTCCGCGGTCGCATACTCGTGGGCCTTCTGCGCGGCATTGGAAGCAATTGCCCGCACGTCCTGCCCTCAGCGAGCCCTCCAGTTGCGTGCGATCGCTCTGGAGCATGAACGAATAGCCAATCATCTCGGAGATCTGGGGGCGCTCGGGAATGACGCGGGCTTTGCCTTTGGACTTACCCAGTTCTCCCGCATGAAGGAAGATTTGTTGCGAACCAACAAGTCTTGCTTCGGCGCCCGCTATTTGATGGATTTCGTTGTGCTGGGCGGAGTGGCATCCGATCTGCCCGACAGAGCTCCACGGTTGCTTCTCGACTCCTACCAGGCGCTCGAAACGAACGTAGTCGGCATGCGCAATATCTATGACAATCACGCGGGTGTTCAGGATCGTTTCCGCGAGACCGGGATTCTGGCCCAAGAAACGGCGTGGAAACTCGACGCTGTAGGTTTGGCGGCTCGAGCCTCGGGCATTCCCCATGACTTGCGGGCGGACCTTCCATCGCCGCCCTACGACAAGATGAATGTGAAAGTGTCCGTGCAGACTTCGGGGGATGTTGCAGCGCGTGTTGCGGTCCGGTTCGAGGAGGTTCTCGAATCGCTGCGTATTTGCCGCGCGCTCCTGGCGGACATTTCCGGTGGCGACATCCGGAGCGCGGTTCCGGACGCCGAGCCAGGTCTTCTCGGACTCGGAGTGATCGAAGGCTGGCGCGGTCCCGTGCTCATTGCTCTTGAAAGCGGTTCAAGCGGGACCATTCGCCGATGCCATCCGCACGACCCTTCGTGGCAGAACTGGCCTCTTCTTGAATATGCGATTCTGGGCAATCTCGTGCCTGATTTTCCTTTAATCAACAATTCCTTCAATTTGTCCTACAGTGGACACGACATCTGAGGCTTTTATGATCAACACGCTCGCGCGCATGGTTCGCACGGGGATTCTGACCGAAGATGTTCCGCAGGTACTCGAAGGGGATTTGGCGCTGGGTAGCCTGCAAGAGAACATCGGGAAGGTCCTGGGACGTGCTCTCTGCATCCGCCACGTGGATGCCGGATCCTGCAACGGCTGCGAACTCGAGATCCAAGCGCTCAACAACCCGTATTACAACATCGAAGGGATCGGCATCAAGTTTGTGGCAAGTCCTCGGCACGCAGATCTGCTTCTTGTAACCGGGCCGGTATCAGTGAACATGGAAGAAGCACTAAAGAGGACATTCGACGCTGTTCCGGATCCAAAGTTCGTCATTGCGGTTGGAGATTGTGGCGCTTGTGGCGGAATCTTTGGCAAAAGCTACGCGAGTAGAGGCGCCGTTGCGGATGTCATTCCGGTCAACCACTCTGTGAAAGGTTGTCCTCCTGCTCCCGTGGCAATCCTGCAGGCGATTTTGCAGACCATTCAAACCACTACCTAAACGAGTTGCTCTTTACGGACAGAAACCCGATCGAGACGCAATCGCCCACGAAACCATGCCGCTCGCTGCACATTCTCGGGAAACACTCGGGTAATGAGGAAGGTCGAATCGATCATTCAAGAGCCAGCGATAAGACTTGGTTCGGGGTCGTAGTCATTGCCCTTTCATCACCACGATCCAGGCTGGCCGGCGCAAATGGATAGGTTCCTCGACCAATGATCTCGAATTGCCTGTGGGCTAAATTCGCGTACGAAAGCCTGTTGGGAGGGACGGATCATCAACCTGAAGATGATATTCAGCGCAGTGGTAAGAACGTTAGGAATATCCGGCCCGGGGGAGTCGTTCTAAGATGACTGATCAACCCGGCGCATAAATGTCCGCGTACTCCCCTTCGACATCCGCGGCGAGGCCAGGCTAATTCAGTTTATGATGCGAGCATGAAGGCCACAAATGAAATCCGGGTCTCCAACTGGCCCATGGAGTACGTTGTGCGGCCTTGCGCAATCGCGGGCTTTTTCGTGTTAGTGGCGTTCCTGTGGACGCTGTTCCTCCAGCATGTCATCGCTTACCCCTTCGTCTTTCTCTTTTTCGGCGCAGTGATGGGCAGCGCGTGGTTCGGCGGCTTTATCGCCGGCTTCGTAGCGGTACTGATGTCGTCGGTCGTTATCGATTATTTCTTTGTTCCCCCGTTCTTTTCAATCGCAGTAGCAAAGGAATCACAGAGCTTCTTCGCCGCGTTCATTCTGTGCTCCATCGCCGTCACCGTCGTGAGTTCGTCGAGAAAGCGAGTGGAGAATGCGATTCGGATTGCCCGCGATCAGCTGGAGACGAAGGTGCAAGAACGAACAGTTGAGCTGCAGCAATCAAATCGCGAGATACGGGATAGCGAGCGTCAACTACGCATGCTTACTGAGGCCATTCCTCAGCAGATATGGCGCACCGATGTTGCGGGCTCCATCGAATACTGCAACCGCCATTTGTGTGACTACCTGGGTCAGCGAACCGAGGTGTTAAGAGGTGAAGCATTCTTCAATGTGATTCACCCCGAAGACAAGCCGCTCTTTCGCGAGGGTTGGCAGCAGGCTCTGACAAGTGGCGACAGGTTCGAGATCGAAGCGCGGGTGCGTGGTGGGAATGGGGTATATCGCTGGTTTCTGGTACGCAGCATTCCGCAGCACTCGGAAGAAGGCCAAATCGCACGTTGGTACGGTATCCACATCGACATTGAGCAACAGCACCGGGCCCAGCAAAACTTTGTGCAAGCGCAAGACGATCTTACACGCCTTCTGCGCTCGTTGAGTATGGCGGAGATGGCGGCATCCATTGCGCACGAACTCAACCAGCCTCTGACCGCGGTTGTGACGCACGCATATGCATGCCGCGAATGGCTGCGGAGCAAGCCCGCAAACCTTGAGAAGGCATCGGCGACAGCTGAAAAGATTGTTCAGGAGAGCACGCGTGCCAGTGTTGTTGTAAGCCGCGTGCGCGCATTGTTCCGCAAAGAAGCCCAAGTGCGCGAACTGACCAGCATGAACCGGTTGATCCAGGAAATCGCACGTCTGATGCGTGACGAGGCTATCCGGCGCGATGTTTCCATCAGGCTTGAGTTGGCGAACGATCTTCCGCAGTTGGAGATGGACCCGGTACAGATCCAACAGGTGATCCTGAATCTGGCCATGAACGGTATGGACGCCATGATGCAGGTAGCCAGACCGCGTGAACTCATTGTCTGTACAGAGAACTATGGCGATGGCGGAATCCTGGTAGCGGTCAAAGATCATGGTTCGGGCATTGCCTCCGAAATTGCGACAAGAATGTTCGAGCCATTCTTCAGCACCAAACCGCAGGGAACGGGCATGGGCCTCGCAATATGCCGCAGCATTATCGAAGCCCACGATGGACAGCTCTGGGCGGAGAATTCCGTACGCGGCGGTGCCGTCTTGCAGTTCACACTACGAGCGCAATCATGAGAGATCAGCCAATGGCAGGGTTGGACACGAAAGAAACGGTCTTTATTGTCGACGATGACGAATCGATCCGCGAGGGACTCTCCAATCTTCTCGAAGCGGTGGGAATTAACGCGAAGTGCTATTCCACTGCGGAGGGATTTAGCGCTCACTGGTCTGATGTAATGACGGGGTGCCTGCTTTTGGATGCGCGGCTTCCCGGAATAGGCGGCGTTGAGTTCCAGGAGCGACTGCGGAAGTCAGGGGCTAGAATCCCGGTAATCTTCATGACGGCGCATGGGGACATCCCGATGGTACGGAAGGTAATGAAGGCAGGTGCGGTGGAATTCCTCACCAAGCCATTTCAAAAGGAAGAACTGCTGCAGGCGATCGATCAGGCATTCGCGTCAGACCGGGCTCGCCGCGTGGAGGAAGCAATTCTCGACTCAATCCGAGCGCGCATCGCCTCGCTAACTCCGCGTGAGCGCGAAGTGATGTCGAGGGTAACCGCAGGCCTTTTGAACAAGCAGATCGCCGGCGAACTGAATCTGAGCGAGATCACCGTTAAGATGCATCGGCGCCAGGTAATGGAAAAGATGCGAGCAGGCTCGCTGGCAGAGCTGGTAAAGATGTGCGAGCGCGTTAGACTGCCTTTGTGATCGAGCCGCCTGGCCACAATTAACGAGTGCCAGTATGCATCACGGGCCTGTTACTCCCTCCTGTTAAGGCAATGCCGACTATACCAAAGTATAGGTTGTATTTCCTCTATGCGGGATATATTGTCCCGTCGTACTGCTCGTCGACAATCCGGGACCACGTTCATTTGCATGTTTCACCAATTTGCCGGCACTTAAGCATTGCGGCATCGGCGGCGGCCTTTTCCGCAGTTTCAGTCTGAGTGCCCGTTGGCATGCTCGTACCATGCAGGGGCTGCGCCTTCGACGGCGGGCGGTACGCTTCGAGCGACTTGTCGCTGAATGGAAGGGTCCCAATCATGGCCTTTAGATGGGAAGTACTGGCGATGCGCGTGCTCGAAGTCATGTTCTTCACAGGACTGTTGGGCTGCGTGGTGGTTGTAATTCTCAGCTGGATTTATATCGGCAAAGACAGCTTTACAGACAAGAGCTGACGGCGGCACAACCGCCTGAACGCAGAACTCCCGGAACTGCCTCAATGCGTCTGTCGATTTGGGTTTGTTTTGACGGTTCCCGAAGCAGCCGAGCTGGTAAAGATATCCGAACGAGCAAGAAAAACATCGTGGTACGTTCGCTCGATTGAGCGGAAAGTGTTTCCTAAGTTAATTCCTTATATGATCCTTATTGTGAGCTCATTAGACTATACCAAAGGATGGGTTGAATTCTCGCATGACGAGTACTACGCTCTCTCCATAACCGTTGGGTAATGGTCGCGATTCGAGTCTCGCCGGTGCCATCACAGGTTTGCCGTCCCAATCGTAGTTCCTCTTCTGCGACCACTTTCCGCATCTGCACTTGAATTCATGATAGGTCCGTACATCTGCTGCAGCTACGCTGCAACAACACGCACCGGCTTATCTGCACTTAGCTGGTCATGAGGTTATCGATCTCTCGGAGGCGAAATGAGCACTCAGGCGCTTTTAGTCGAAATTCTGCTCTCAGCATTCTTTGCAATAGCGTGCTTTCGTGCGCGCTCAGGTTCTCCCGATGTTCGAGGGCTTGCACCAAAGAGACTGTTTGTCCTGACTGACCGAATAGAGCGACTAAGAATCTCGCGCTGGCAATGGTGCTCCATGGTCGTGCTCTTGCTCCTGGTGCGCATGCAGCGGGGCGCCCCCATGGTTGCCGAACTTACCGTTCTGGCACAGTTCATTGTTTTTCTGGCTTTGCCCTCACAAAAGTCTTCGCTGCAAAAGATCCAATCGCAGAAGCCCCTACGGGAGGTTCTACGCCGCTCATGAGAGAGTTGCTGCACGCCGCGGACTTTCTTGGCAGGGTACGAAGAAAATTGCGCTCAGGCGTCCTGTCTCGGGAGCCACTGCTGTTGTTGAGATTCGAGTGGAAGGGAGACTCGGTGGAATGCGACTGGATGATGCGTCCTCCCGATTCGTGGGATGAAGATCTCCCGGCGCATCTCGCCAAGGAGAATCAGACGCTCCAGGCGCTGAGGGATGCGTTGAGTTTGCGCGAAGTTATTTTTGATTCGTTTCCGGCCGCGATCAGCGCCAACCTGCGTATGTTTCGTGCCGATGCCGATCACCATCTCGAGTTGATGATGACCGGGAGCGTGAGCCGCACCGAAGAGATGTTTGAGCGGGTTGGATCGATAGCGATGAGAGCAAGGCTTTTTGGCTTCCACTTCACTTTGACAGAAGGCGAGTTGGACACTCTGTCGCCGATGAGGATGGGATGCTCTTGATCCCAGTCTGTTTGCCGGGAGTCGAAATGCGAGTGGGTTGAAGTGCCTGTCAGAATCGGCTTGGTCCGTGATCTGGTCAACAGAGCAGGTTGGCAATCGAGATTCGCAACTTAATTCAAGGAGGGCAGTAATGGCGGCATCAAAATCACAGGGCAAATCGTTCACGCTTTTCATGGCGGGGCTGACGGCAGTTTGCGCCGGAATCGCATTCTTCTCATCGGGCGCGGGCAAGGCAGCGCTCTTACTCGGCGCGGTTGCCGTCGTTGTAGCTCTTTGGGGGTTCTTCAAGATCAAGCCTCTCGAGGGCAAAACAGGAAACGGCGCCCAACCTGCCGTGTTGAAACTGATCGGCGTGGTGGTTGTGCTGGTGGGCTGGCTAACGGTGCTCTTTGGATTGCATGTGACTGCGAGTGTTGGCGGGCGGATGACGACTTCGATCGTCGGCCTGGCTATTTCGCTTGCCGGAATCTGCTACGTCATCGCGCCTGCCGCCAGCAAGAACGCTATCTGGAAGGCATAACAGAATCGATCCCCATCCCCACGGCGATCGTCAACCCCGTTCTGGAGCTGAATCGATGAGAATTGCTCGCATATCATCTTGTATCTGCGCACTTGCGATGGTATTGGTTGCAAGCGCAGGAATTGTGGCTCGCGCGGATGCCCCATCGGCGTCCGCGGCTGAGTTGAAGGCCGCCGCTGCAGCGGCGCCCACCACCAGTACTCTTGCAAACGGCGATCCTGGCGGCGTGCTGACCGGCACGGTCAGCGACGTTCCCGTTGCCGATGCCAAGGCCGGCCTCACCCTGGGTGACGTGGCCAACCTGGATGGACAGAACAAAATCGCGATCAACTTTGTATGGACCCTGGTAACCGGCTTCCTGGTCATGTTCATGCAGGCCGGATTCGCCATGGTCGAGGCAGGTCTCTGCCGCGTCAAAAACGCAAACCATACCTACATGATGAACTTCTTTGTGTATGCGTGCGGGTTGTTCGCCTACTGGATCATCGGCTTCGCCATCCAGATGGGCGGCGCAGCCGGGAATGGCAATCTCGGGGGGCTGAATTCGCTTGCCAGCGAATACCCGATAACACTATTCGGAACGCATTGGGGCATCTTCGGTCAATGCGGCATGTTCCTCTCTGGGCATACCTATGACGTCGGCGTCATGGTTATCTTCCTGTTCCAGATGGTGTTCATGGATACGGCGCTGACCATCGTGACCGGCGCTGCTGCGGAACGGTGGAAGTTTCTCGCGTTTGCAGTTTCCTCGGTGCTGATGGGCGCATTTACTTATCCGTTGTTTGCCAACTGGGCCTGGGGCGGTGGGTGGCTCTCGCAGATGGGAACCAACATGGGGCTCGGAAAGGGCTACTGCGATTTTGCCGGATCGGGCGTTGTTCACGCGGTCGGTGGAATGACGGCTCTGGCCCTGGCGCTGATCGTCGGTCCCCGCATCGGCAAGTTCAACCGAGATGGATCGAGCAACGCCATCATCGGCCATGACATCTCCGCCGTTCTTATCGGATGCTTCATTCTCGCCTTCGGGTGGTTCGGATTCAATCCCGGCAGCACCCTTGGCGCCTCCGCCGCCGGTAACCTGCGCATAGGCAGCATTGCTGTTGACACCATGCTGGCTGGTTGCACCGGCACCTTCGGTGCGCTCCTATTCATGTGGGTAACGAAGGGGAAGCCTGACGCCTCGATGAGCGGTAACGGGCTGCTGGCCGGCCTGGTCGCAATTACCGCGCCCAGCGGTTTCGTCAGCACCGCGGGCGCCGCCATCATCGGCCTTGTCGCTGGCGTTCTGGTCTGCTACAGCGTCGTCTTCGTCGAGAACAAACTCAAAGTCGACGATCCAGTTGGAGCTATTTCGGTCCACGGAACTTGCGGGCTATGGGGCGTGCTCTCCGTAGGTCTCTTTGCCGATGGAACCAGCAACTATGGCGGCGCCTGGAACGGAGTTACCGGCTCCGTAACCGGCCTGTTCTATGGAGACGCCAGCCAGTTGGTGGCGCAAATTGTCGGCATCGCGACGCTGGTCGGCTTCGTGTTCACCTTCAGCTTTGTCCTGAACTGGGTTCTCGACATCATCCTTGGGCAACGCGTTTCCATCGAAACCGAAGTTGGCGGCCTCGATCTTCCGGAGATGGGACAAATCGGGTATCCGGAGTTCGTATTTCGACCGGAGCCGGACTTCATGCGGGCCGCCGAGAGCGTGGCTGTCGCATAGGAGTCTGCTTCCATCGCCCAATACTCCTTCCCAGCCTGTGAGGTCATTTTTGCTAGTGGGTCTCACAGGCCGGGCCGGATGGGCGGGCGACGTTAACAGCAAAGTCTGGAAGTTTGCCCAGGGGCATTCTCCTGGTGCAGCAAGGCAGATTCTGCCATGGCCTTGCTGCCGCTTTTTTCGTGATCCCAAGGAGTTTCTATCTTGACGAAGCTTACCAATCGCACTTTTGGCAACCCTGAAGAGTTGATCCATTCACCCTCCACGCGAAACACTCTGGCTTTGCCCGAGGTGCTTGGACCTCAAGCTTCTCAGACGCTGGAACGAATGTTTCGCGATCCCCGATTGCTGGAGAAGCCAGAGCGCGGCGACCTGATTGCGCAGCTTCGGAGTGCTGTGGACATGGCTCCGTATGTGCCCGAAGTGAGAGTTCTATATGGCATGGCCCTATGTGTCGATCTCCAGGCCCAGGAAGCGCTCGAGCAAATGCGCGAAGCCGTGAAACAGGCGCCGGATTGCTTCATTGCGCAGCTCAAGTTCGGCGAGTTGCTGATGCGCCTGCGCATTTGCGACCAGGCCGCGGAGCACACAGACGAGGCGGCACGGTTAGCATCGAACACCGTTCAGTCAGATATAGCGCGCAGACAGGCGACCACCATTCGCACCATGCGCCGTGAGGGAGTGGAGCGCGGCGTGTTATCCCGCGTGCTTCCATTCCGCCGCAAAAACAAGGAGCGGAACTCAGTACCCGCTCTGGCGTCTACCAAGTAGGAGAAGATGCCCGCACCTCTGCAATTGGCGCTGCTGATCGCCATACTTCTTCCGGCAAGCAAGCTTGCGGCTTCCCTCTGCACGCGCTTCGGTATTCCTGCGATTTTGGGCGAACTTCTGGTTGGTGTAGCCGCCGGTCCAGGGGCACTCGACCTGATGCACCTCAGCCTTTTCCAGGGAGGTCAGGCCGCAAAGGCGTTCCTCATGATGGCGCAGGTCGGCGGCCTCGTTCTGATGTTCATCGCCGGCTTGGAAACCGATATCGAACGCATGCGCGAAGCGAGTGTTACCGCATTCCTGGTGGCACTGTCCGGTGTCATCTGGCCGTTCTTCCTTGGTGCCGGCGCAGCGCACGCTCTCGGCCTGCCCTGGAACAGCGCGCTCTTCCTCGGAGGCGCACTGACGGCTACCAGCGTTTCCATTTCAGCCAGAACCTTGATGGACGCTGGAAAGATGTCGTCACCGGAGGCCTCCGTCATTCTAGGCGCCGCGGTCATCGACGACGTGATGGGTCTTTTTGTCCTTGCCTTCCTTGCAGCGTCATCAACAACAGGCACAACAGATTCCTTTGGTTTGGCCGCAATGGCCTCCAATTGGTTGAAGCTGCATTCGGACACCGCGGCGCACCATCCTCTGCTGATTCAAATGTCGCTTATCGCTGTTTGCGTGGCCATCTTCTTTGTAGTCTTCTATGGTGCGGCAAAGCGTTGGCTCGATCCGCTCATCCTGCAGTTGCGGCGGCTTTCCGCCAATGAGTCCGTGTCCAGCTGCGTTCTGGGCTTGGTCCTGGTTTATGCTGTCGCAGCGGAATGGCTTGGCAGCGTTGCAGGAATTACCGGAGCCTATTTGCTGGGATATGTCTTCGCGGGGTCCGAATACAAGGCCGACATTGAGCGGACATTTTATGCCATTGGACATGGCCTTCTGATTCCGCTGTTCTTTGTTTCCATTGGGCTATCGAGTAACTTCCGCTCTCTTGGCGGACATTGGCTGCTGCTGGGGGTCATCTTCTTGATCGCGGTTGTCAGCAAATTGCTGGGATGCGGGGTGGCTGCCCTGGCGCGCGGCATGGGGCCGGTTCGAAGTTTCCGCGTTGGCTGCGGCATGGTTTCTCGCGGCGAGGTCGGCTTGATCGTAACTGCGATGGGGGCGGCATACGGCGTGTTTCGAGAGCCGGAGGTAGCGGTCATGGTTTCCGTCGTTCTCTTTACAACGTTGCTCACGCCGCTTGCCTTGCGTGGAGCATTTCACATCAAGTGCGCGGGAGACAATGAGGATGAGGAACTTGCAGGGTATGAAGCGCTGCTACACTCTCCCGCCAATACTTCAAATCACTCTGGAATAGGTCAGTAGCCGAAAGCTGTAACCATGGTCCGATTTATTCTCAAGTTTTCGGCCAAGGAGCGTAAACGGATGAGAGACGCGCAACGTCGAGTGTCTCACGAGTATAAGTACTTGAGGAATAGCAACCGCGGAACTGCCGCAGAGTGGCTCAATGTATGAAAGAGATCTCGATTGGCGACCAACTCGATCACTACCGCATCGATGTACTCGTTGCCACCGGCAGCCATGCCTCGATCTTTCGGGGGCGCGATCTGAAGGATGGCGCAGTTGTTGCCATCAAGGTGCCCCATGTTGATCTGGAATTAGACCCTGTCTTTCACGAACGATTCCGCCGCGAACAGGAGATTGGCCAGAAGCTGAATCACCCAAGGGTCATGAAGGTTCTGCCCAGTGAGCACCACAGCCGGGACTACATCGCAATGGAGTGGGTCAACGGGCGTCCGCTACAGGAGATTCTTTCCAAGCAAGGCAAGCTTCCCCAGGACCGCGCCACCCATATTGCCATCGGCATTTGCGAAGCGGCGGCTTATATCCATTCGCATGGCGTTGTCCATCGGGACCTTCGGCCAGGGCATATCATGGTCGATGACAACGACGACATTAAGCTCATCAATTTTGGACTCGCGTCGCAAGTCGGAGCCAAGCGACTTACGTTCACCAGTTTGGCACGCGAGTTGCGCACGGTCAGCTACGCTTCGCCCGAGGAGATCAAGGGGCAGCGTTGCGATGCTCGCAGCGATGTCTACTCCATTGGCGTAATCCTCTTTGAAATGCTCACCGGCAGGCTGCCATTCGGCAATACAAGCTCCTTGGCGCAGATCAACGAGCGGTTACTTAAGGACACTCCTTCGCCTCGTAAGATCGAGCCCTCGATTACCCCGCAGATGCAGGAAGTCATCTACCGTGCTTTGGAGCCCGCGCCAGTGCATCGCTACTCCAGTGCTAATGAATTGGCCCACGACCTTGGTCATCTACAGGACGTCGTCGTCGAAGAGCACCATGGTTCTCGCAATCTGAATAACAAGACGGCGGTTTGGACCAAAAACATTCTAATCTATGTTGTTATCGCAGCAGTCCCGATCCTTCTTTTTGTGTTGATGATGTTGGCCGCACATTATAAATAGTCATTTTATCTGACCAGAATTCTATCCAGACACGACGGGGACTAGAACTTCCGGCGTGCCCCGGATTTCAATGCGAGCGCATGCAATTCAGTGCACCTTCCCGAGCTCGCATTTCGAGTCAAATGCATTCCCGCAAGGGATGCGTCCATATCACTTTCGTATCACAACGGCCTTTTGTGATTTCCAGGTTGGACCATTTAAGTGGGTCATTTTGTTTGGTGAGCTCGCTGGGACTCGAACCCAGGACCCACGCCTTAAAAGGGCGTTGCTCTACCAACTGAGCTACGAGCTCTCACCAATTCAAGTCTACCCCAGAGATCACGAGGCGGCCAGGCGTGCGATCCGTTTACGGCCGCCAAAAAAAATGGGAGGACTCGCCGGCCGCCTGGCCGCAACAATGCACCTACACCCGGTCCAGCAGCGGACCGCCCGCCTGGCAACCGGAGTGGCCGGGCGGACGGCCCATCGCCCAGTGGCCCCGCGTGGAGGCCGGCGGTTCGGATGACCTGGGAACTGGAACGCATTGAGAGGGTGTCAGGCCATCGGCGCAGGGGCTCGCGCATGCCGGGTGAGTGAATGAGGGTTGAAGCCGGATAAGTAGCGGGGTGTGCGCGCAGCCCTCCATAATTGGGAGTAATAGTTACCATGAATTACCTTAGCGTCTTCATCTGATTTCTTTTGCGCCATAACCCACTGAAAAGATGGCAGTTTGGGCGCTCAAGATGCCTTCAAAATACCCCTAAAGGTGTTATTGTTCCGCCAACAATCCACAGTTAGGATTTGTGGTGCGGGGCACCTCGATAGACGCACATCTTTATCCCGGAATCTTGCCGGGATGTGCACAGGCACGCGCACGGGCGGAGCATATTAAAAAATAAGGCGGCACATGACTGATCGGATAGCGGTGAGCGACCCGAACGAGACGCCGGAAGATGTAGCGACGTTGTATTCATGGGCCAACTTATATGGAGCCAAGTACCGGGACTATTCAGTTTCACGGGCGCAGACGCGGGAAAGAGTGCATCAGCGCGTGCAGGAGGCTATTAAGGCGGAGCGTCAGCGCGCGCGGCATGCGCTGAACCCCGAGGACCTGCGCGCGGCGGAAGCTCTCCGGGCCATGGAAGCGGAGCGCGAAGCCTTGACGCTGGCGCGTGAGAACGCGGAGAAGGCGGAGCGCGAGGCAACGGAACGCGTGGCGCAACTGGCCGCGCTGCAGGCAGCCAGGCAACAGCCCGCGGCTCCTCGTCCGCCTGCTAATCCGGCGCATCCCGCAAATCCTCCCTATCAAGCTGTGCATCCCGCACCACCAGCGCCGCGGCCACCCGCCTATGCGCAGCATCTTGCCGCGCCTGGCTTTCCTCTGGAACCGGCTCGATTTGAATCGAGTGCGGGGCGCGCCAGTGAGTGGCGCGAGACCGGGCTGCGTCCGGCGTGGCTGGCCACTGAGCGTGGAGAACGGGGCGCGCCTCCGTTGGAGCACGCGCCGGGAGATACTTTGCAGGGTTCGCGCGACCGAATCGCGTCGCGCTGGTTTGCCCTTAAGGGGCTGTCCAGCACAGCTCCGGCTCAGCCCGATTCCATGCCGGCTCAAAGCGCGTCGCGGGCGCCGGTGCTGGCGGTATTCTCGCTGGCCGGCGGAGTGGGCAAAACCAGCCTGGTAGCGACCCTGGGCCGCGCGCTCTCCGCGCGGGGTGAGCGCGTGCTGCTGGTCGATACCGCGGTCTACGGGCTGCTGCCCTTTTTCTTTGGCGCGCGCGACCAGCGTCCCGGCGTTTTGCGCACCTTCACGCCTCCGGGAAACGGTGGCGACGCTCCCATCCAGATGCTCACGCTCGACACTGAAAACCTGGAGACGGAGAACGCGCAGGATGGCCTTGCGCAGGAGGTAATGCGCAACAGCCGCAACGCCAGTCGCGTCATCGTGGACGTCGCCACTGCCTCAGGAGCAACCACGCGCCGGGTGCTGCGCCTGGCTCCAACGGTGCTGGTTCCCCTGATCCCCGACTTGAGCTCGGTGGTCAGCGTCGGCTCTATCGAAGGCTTTTTCCAGCGCAACTTCAGCGCCGCCGGGCAGGCCATTCTGCCTTTCTACATATTGAATCAGTTTGATTCATCCCTGCCCCTCCATCTGGACATCCGCGAAGTGTTGCGCGAACCGCTTGGCGAACGCCTGCTGCCGTTCTCCCTGCGGCGCGCTCCGGCAGTCAGCGAGGCTCTGGCAGAGGGCATGACGGTGATGGATTATGCGCCCAACTCGACCGTGACTGAAGACTTCGGCGCGCTTGCGGGGTGGGTGAAGAGTTTCGCTGCTCCAGCTTCTCTGGGCTTCCGCGGCGTGCGGTGGAGTGAGCGATGACGGCAACGGAACTCTGGCAGGAAATCGGCGCCGGCGAAAGCATTCTTACTCGAATCGTCAGGCTGATCTTCATGCTGGTTGCCGCCGCGGCCTTCTATTTCCTGGCGGTGCTGCCCATGAGCTGGCCACAGCAAGCGGTGTGCGGCCTGCTCATCCTGCTGATGGCCCTGGCGCTGGCGCGAAGCTCTGACTCGTACCTGATCACCCTGACGCTGATGATCATGTCGGTGTTCTGCACCTTCCGCTATGCCATCTGGCGCATCACAACCATCGTTCAGTTCTTCCGCAATCCAACCAGCCACTGGGGCGCGCTGGATGCATTCTTCATTCTTAGCCTCATCCTGGCCGAAACCTATGCCTTCATCATCCTGTTCCTGGGCTATTTCCAGACCATCTGGCCGCTGCGCCGCGCGCCCGTAGCGCTGCCTGACGAGGAAGAAGAGTGGCCGCACATCGATGTCCTCATCCCCACTTACAACGAGCCCCTTGACGTGGTCCGCTTTACCGCGCTGGGCGCGCTCAACATGGACTGGCCGGTGGACAAGCTCCACGTCTATATCCTCGATGACGGGCGCAGGGACGAGTTCCGCCAGTTCGCGGCCGAGGCCGGGATCGGTTACAAGACGCGCAACGACAACGCCCACGCCAAGGCCGGCAACATCAACGCGGCACTCAAGTCGACAGATTCGCCCTACGTGGCCATCTTCGACAGCGACCACGTGCCCACGCGCAGCTTCCTGCAGATGACCATGGGGTGGTTCCTGCGCGATCCCAGGCTGGCCGTGCTGCAGACGCCGCACCACTTCTATTCACCTGACCCGTTCGAGCGCAACCTGCAGCAGTTCCGCATCATTCCCAACGAAGGCGAGCTGTTCTACGGCATCGTGCAGGACGGTAATGATTTCTGGAACGCGACCTTCTTCTGCGGATCGTGCGCGGTTCTGCGGCGCCAGGCGCTGGACGAAATCGGCGGCATTGCCGTAGAGACGGTGACGGAAGATGCCCATACCTCGCTGCGCCTGCAGATGAAGGGCTGGGGCACAGCCTACATCAACATTCCGCAGGCGGCCGGCCTGGCCACGGAGCGGCTCTCCGCCCATGTGGGGCAGCGCATCCGCTGGGCTCGCGGCATGATCCAGATTCTGCGCATCGACAATCCGCTCTTCGCGCCCGGCCTCCGCTTCCCCCAGCGGTTGTGCTACCTCAACGCGATGTTGCACTTCCTCTATGCGGTGCCGCGGCTCATCTTCCTCACCGCTCCGCTCATTTACCTGATCCTTTCGCACACCAACGTGCCCGGATCCTGGGCGGCCATTCTGGCCTATGCTCTGCCCCACCTCATCCTCTCCAATGTCACCAACTCGCGCATCCAGGGCGAGCACCGTCACTCCTTCTGGAACGAGATCTACGAGACCGTACTGTCGCCCTACATCCTGCTGCCCACCATGATGGCGCTCATCAATCCCGGGCTGGGCAAGTTCAACGTGACCGCCAAGGGCGGCGTGGTCAAGCGCACCTTCTTTGATACCCGCATCGCGCAGCCGTTCCTCATCCTGCTTATCTTGAATCTGGCCGGGCTCCTATTCGCCTTCCCGCGCTTTTTCCTCTGGGACCGCGACCGTCCCGGCACCGTCTTGATGAACGTGTTGTGGTGCTGCTTCAACGTGATCATCCTTGGCGTCGCCACGGCGGTAGCGCGCGAGATGAGGCAATTGCGGACCACGGTGCGGATCGCGATTGTGACGCCGGTGCGGGCCTGCATACCGGACGGGCGCGTTCTCGAAGGCGAAACCATCGACATGTCGTCGGGAGGAAGCAGCATCCGCTTGAGCGAGCCCGTCGACCTGCCGTTGCAGACGGAGCTCCTGTTGTCGTTCCCTTTGCCCGCGGGGGAGAGCCACTTGCGCG
This sequence comes from Occallatibacter sp., assembly GCA_035552475.1. Lineage (GTDB taxonomy): Bacteria > Acidobacteriota > Terriglobia > Terriglobales > Acidobacteriaceae > Telmatobacter. The sequence continues at coordinate 57,873 of DASZLE010000032.1, read as the reverse complement.
CCGGCGTGGTCACCATAGAAGGCTCCGTGCTGCGCGTCAAGTTTGAACACCTCAGTATTGCCGAACAGGAAGTACTCACCACGGTTCTATATTCCCGTGCGGATTCGTGGCTGGGGTGGGGCGAAACACGTAAAAGCGACAACGTGCTGCTAAGCCTGGCGCACATCTTCCAGATCTCGATCCATGGCCTTGTCGCGACCACCCAAAGCCTCTTCAACTTCAAGAAGAGCTCCAGGAAAAAGGCGCAGCGGGTTTCGGCAACCACTTCGGCCGTGCTGGCCCTGGCCGCGATGCTGTGGAGCGCCGCGCCGCATCTGCACGCGCAACCAGCGATCGATCCGCAGGCCGTGGCGGTGTGGTGGACCCGGCTGGCGCTGTGGTTCCCTGCGGTACCGGGCCTCGCCGCGGTGGTGGTCATGGTGCTGGCCTTCCTGCTGGCCACCTGGCTGCGCAACTGGTTGCGCATGAAGGCAAGAACGCGGCTCAAAATGCTCGACTGATCGGGACACGCCCTAACTCGCAACCTCTTGACGCCCCGGTTTCCGCCGACTGACTGGGCTAGTTGACGACTTTCTTTCTCCTCCGTCCTTGCCTCGCCGACAATTCCGCCCCTATTTCCGAGACTTGGACGTTTCTGCAAATTTACCGGGTAGAAAATTAAGAAATTTAATAAAACAAATTGACAAACTAAATAATATCAATCATAGTTATCCAAGATCGATGGCAGAGAACACCAAACCCGCTTCTGACTGGCAGGAATTGCTCCGGATCGCCCAGGGAACGCCTCTGATCGTGGAGCGCGTGGGCCTCCCGGAAAAGGGAATCGCCGTCGAGGGCGCATTCGCCCCGCCGCAACTCGCCTGCCTCAGCCTTGAGGATCAGATCTTTGTGACCGCTTTCTTGCGCTCTCACGGGTCTATCAAGGAGATGGAGCAGACCTTTGGGGTGAGCTATCCCACCATCAAGGGAAGGCTTAACCGGATCGCCGGCCAGCTTGAGTTCGTTGACAACGATCCTTCGCCCTCCAGAGCCGAGGTGTTGGACCAGCTCAACCGCGGCGAGATCTCGGCCGAAGAGGCCATACGGACGCTGCAAGAGATCAAGTAGCCAACGACCGTGACAAGCGACATAGGGACACGAGCAGCGAGTCGAGAGAGGAAGTAACGATGATTCCGAATCTGGCAGTCATTCGCATTCAGGGGGAGCACGGATGGTGCCCGCCTATTCCCGTTCCGCTGTTCCTAATTTGGATCTTCGCCATCCTGCTCTCGCCGCTGATCCTGGCTGCTCTCCTGGTTCTGTGGGTGGTCTGCCTGGGCGCTGGGTACCAAATGTGGCGGTTGCTGGGCGCGTTCTGGCAGATTGTATGCGCACTGCGGGGGACAGAAGCGCGGGTGGCGGTAGAAGGCAAGCATATCTCAGTGCGGATTCTGTAACGGCAGAAAGTTGGAGGAGGTTATGAGACTGGAACGGCGCATGATCCTATCGCTGATTGCCAGCGGGCGCATTTCGGCACGCGAGGCGGAGCGGCTGCTGGCGGCATGGTCGGAGGGACGGGAGTGGTTCTGGATCGCGGTGGCGTGCGCGGTCCTGTGCGCGGGTCAGGCGTTCTCGCACGGGCTTGCGCCGGGCATCGGCCACCTGGTTCACGCGCTGGCGCCGGGATGGAGTTCGGCGCTGCATCGCGCGTCAGCGGAAATTGTGAATGGGAGGGGAGGGTTGTGATGAACGAGAATCGCAGGCAGATTTTGGAAATGCTCGCGGCCGGAAAGATTACGGCGGACGAGGCGGAGCGGCTGCTGGCGGCGCTGGAACCGGCGGGAGGCGCCAGCGGCGAGTTTGTGGGCGGTGCGAGTACAGGCAAGGGGGCAGGTCCCGGCGGCGCCACCGTGAAGACGCGGGCCAAGTACCTGCGCGTGCTGGTGGAGGCCGACGAGTCATCGACCGGCATGAAGGGAACAACGACCGTAAACGTGCGGGTGCCAATGCAGTTGCTGCGGGCCGGCGTCAGGCTGGCAAGCCTGATCCCGCAGCAGGCCCACGGCCAGCTGGACGACGCGTTGAGCAAGCACGGAGTGCCGATCACTCTGTCACAGATCAAGCCGGAAAACCTGGAGGAGATCATCGATCAGCTCGATGACCTGACCGTCGATGTGGACGGGAAGGACGGGAACCAGACCAAGGTGCGGGTGTTCTGCGAATAAAGCAGGGAACAAGGGAACGAGAAAGCCAGCAAGTCAGCAAGTCAGCGCGGAACAAAACAGCAAACTGCAAAGCAGTCTTTCAGGCCGGAGACGGTCGCGGGAGAGCGTTGCGCTCAAAACCGGGTAGAGAGAGAAGGGACAGGAGGATGCGATGACGACAATGGCGATGCCGCGGGCGCGAAAGGATGCCCCGATGGAAGGAATGGTAGCGAAGTGGTATGCATCGAATACCGCGGAAATGATGAAGGAGTACGTGGAGCTGGCGGCGCGAGTCGCGAAGGCACTGCCGTCGGGAAGTGCAGTGCTGGAAGTGGCGCCGGGACCGGGTTATTTCTCGATCGAGCTGGCAAAGCGCGGAACCTATGCAATTACGGGGTTGGATCTGAGTCGCACGTTTGTGGAACTGGCAGGGAGAAACGCCGCGAAAGCCGGAGTACAGGCGCGCTTTATGCAGGGATCGGCGTCCAACATGCCGCTCCCCAGGGATACCTTCGATTTCCTGTTGTGCCGGGCGGCCTTCAAGAACTTTGCGCGGCCCGTGGAGGCTCTCAAGGAGATGCAGCGGGTGCTGAAGCCGGGTGGGCGCGGAGTCATCATCGACCTGAAGGGCAATGCCTCGGCCGACGAGATTGCCCGCGAGGTGGACCGGATGGGGCTCACATGGTTCAACCGGATCATGACCAAGCTGGCCTTCCGGACCATGCTGCTGAAGCGGGCATACACGCAGCCGCAGTTTGAAGCGATGCTGGCTGAAGTGAGCTTCGCCAAGGCCGAAATTCAGGAGTCCAACATGGGGCTCGAAATCTGGATGACGAAGTAGCCGGGATTCGGCGGGTTCTGAGAGTCCCGAGCCAGTCTCTGCATCGGTTTTAGAATCAGCCGGTTTTGGAACTAGCCACGGCGGCCGAGCGGCTTCTGCATGGGCACCACCTGCACAGTCACGTCGTTGACTTCGCTCAGGAAGCGGTTGAGGACGGACCCGCGGAAGAGAATATCGAAACGCGAACGCGCCGGCTGCCCGAAGACCACGTGCGTGATGCTCTCCTGCTGCGCGAAGCGGATGAGGGCGTCGGAGACGTTCTTCTCGACGAGATTCACCACCTTGGCGCCGAGATCGCGGGCCATGCGCTGGTACTCCTCCAGGCGCTGGTGGGCTTCGGGATCGCCGTGGCCCTTGTCGTCGTCGGGGCGGGTGACGTAGACGGCATACCAATTCGACGAGAGGCGGCCGGCGATACGCGAGGCTACGCGAATGAGGCGATCGGTGCCGGGGCGCGTGCTGAGGCAGACCATGACCTTCTCCGGCGTGGAGGCCTGCTCCAGGCCCTGGGCGCGCCGGAATTCGGACTCGCGGCTCGACACCTGTTCTGCCGTGGTGCGCAGGGAGAGCTCGCGCAGCAGGTTCAGGTTGCCGATGCGGAAAAAGTTTGCCAGCGATTGCTCGACCTTTTCCGGGGCGTAGATCTTGCCCTGGCGCAGGCGGTTGCGCAACTCGTTCACCGTGAGGTCCACGTTCACCACTTCGTCGGCGCGCTTGAAGAAGTTGTCGGGGACGGTCTCGCGGATGACGGTGTTGGCGGATCGGTTGACCGCGTCGTTCAACGTCTCCAGGTGCTGGATGTTGACGGCGGTCATGACGTTGATGCCGGCCTCGAGGATCTCCAGCACGTCCTCGTATCGTTTGCGGTTCTTGCTGCCGGGCACGTTGGTGTGGGCCAACTCGTCCACCACCACGGTATGCGGGTGGCGCGCGACGATCGCGTCCACGTCCATCTCTTTGAGGCTCACGCCGTGATAAGGGATGACGCGCAGGGGAATGACGTCGAGGTCGCCGATGCGATCGGCGGTTTCCTTGCGGCCGTGGGTTTCCACCAGGCCAATCACAATGTCGACGCCCTGCTGCTTCATGAGTTGGGCGTCGTTGAGCATGGTGAAGGTTTTGCCCACGCCCGGGGCCGCGCCGATATAGATGCGCAGGCGGCCCTGGTCTTCGCGGCGTTCGAGCTTGAGTTCCGCCATGATCAGCCGACCTCCACTGGATGGCGGTCGGTTTCAACGCTGGCGACAGGCAGGGAGAAGTGGAAGGTGGTGCCGTGGCCCAGGCGGCTTTCCACGGCGATTTGCCCGCCGAGCGACTCGACCAGGCGGCGCACCAGCGCCAGGCCCAGCCCCGTCCCCTGTTCGGAGTAGGTAGCGAAGCGATCGAAGATGGTGCTGAGCCGGTCCGCCTCGATGCCGCGGCCGGTGTCGCGAACTGTGAACTGGACAAAGTTCTTCATCTCTTCGGCGGCGAGAAGGATCTCGCCATCTGGTGGGGTGAAGCGGATGGCGTTGGAGAGCAGGTTGTCGAGGATGGAACGGGCGGCGCGACGATCGGCGCGCACGAAAGAGAGATCGGCATAGGCCTGGATCTCGACGCGAACGCGTTTTTCCGCAGCCTGATCGGCGAAGCGGTCCTCCGACTCTCGCAGCAAGACCAGCGGGCTCAGATTCTCGAGCTTGAGTTCGCGCTTGCCGGTGTCGATTTCGGCCACCTCGATGAGGTCGGCCATCAGGTCATCCAGTTTCTGCGAGTCCTGGACTGCGGCGGAGACCAGCTCCCCCTGCAGCGGAGTGAGCTCGCCGGCATAGCCATGCGCGAGGGCGTAGATGCCGCGCCGCAGCTGGAGAAGGGGATCGCGCAGCCTGCGGCTGGCGACTGCGATGAACCGGGTCTTGAAGCGATCCGTGGCCTGGAGCGAGGTGACATCTTCAAGGGTGGTGACAGTGCCCAGCAAGCGGCCGTCGGAGTCGCGCATGGGAGTGGTGCGCAGGCGGTAGCTGCGGTCGGCTTTACCGAAGCGCATGGGCAGCAAAGCTGCCTCACCTTCTCCGGCGACTGCCTTTTGCATGGCCACGGCGTCGCGGATGGCGGAGAGGATCTTGCCGCCACCGGGAGTGTTGGTGAGGGCCATGCGGTCGGTGGCATTCTGGCCCAGCAATTCCTCGGCAGCCTGGTTGATCTTCAGGATGTGGCCTTTGGCGTCGGTGACGATGATGGGCTCGAAGATAGACTGCAGAACCGCGTCGGAAAGCTGGAACTCCATCTGGCGGCGTCCGGCTTCGGATTCGCGGAGGTCGCGCAGGCGGACTGCGATGCGGTTGAGCTCGGCGGCTACAGCGCCGAAGCTGTCGTGGCTGCTCCAGGCGGAGCGGTGCTCCAGGTTACCTTCGGCAATTCTGCGCGTGTCGCGCGCAAGATTCCGGATGGGCCACAGAACGGCGACGATGGTAACGATGGCCGCCACGATGGCGGTGATGGCCAGGGCGGCGGGCAGTGCCGGGTAGCCTGCGGCGGCCAGCGGCTTGCGGGCAACGATCGCGAGCCAGACCGTGAGGCCGGCAAGCACTGCGCACCCGAGAACCAATCGCTGAGTCAGATTGAGCATGCCGCCGTCTTCCAGCCGGCGTTTCCTTCAGTCTAATGATGGTTGCTTTCTATTGTGGAATATACGACAGCCGGCCGGAAAGCAGTTGCACCGGACGAGGCGGCTAAGCCGCCTGCGGCACAGATTTCCATCTGGCGCCGCCGGTGGAATGCTTTCGGGCCTTGTCCCACTGTACAATCAAACCAAGTACAACGCAGACAGCAGCGTGTGACCCTTTGTCCCGCGTCTGATGTGGAGCCGCTCGAAGTGAAAACGGGACGAAACGAAATCCTAGGCCTGCTCGGGCTCGCTGCTGCAGCGTTTGCCATTCACGGCTATCACCCATATTCAGAAGATGCGGAGACGTACCTGCCGGGCATCCTGCGGGCACTCCACCCGAACCTGTTCCCGGTAGGAGCGGAGTACTTCCAGCTTCATGCTCACCTGACATGGTTCCCCCAGCTGATTGCGGGAACAGTCCGCCTGCTAAATCTACCGCTGCCGTGGACTTTGCTGCTGTGGCAGGTGGCCAGCTTCTTCCTGTTTCTTTTCGCCTGCTGGAAGCTGATGTGCGCGGTGTTTCCCGAGCGGCGGGCATGCTGGGCAGGCGTGGCGCTGGTAGCCGCGCTGTTCACCATGCCGGTGGCGGGCACGGCTCTCTACCTGATGGACCCGTTTCTGAACCCGCGGAACATCATTGCATTCGCGCTGGTATTCGCAGTGCTGAAGGTGTTGGAACGGAAATACGTTCAGGCTACTCTTTTTATCGCGATCGGCGGCTCTATCCATCCGTTGATGTCAGCCTTTGCGGCCACGTTCTGCGTGCTGATGGTGGTGCTGGACCGCTGGCCGGCCTGGAAGGCGACGTGGCGGAGGGAGGACGTGGCAGCCGGGGCGCAGCCGCGCGACCTGGTGGCGCCGGCGGTGCTGCTGTTCCAACCGATCGAGGGACTGTTTAACGCGCCCGACCATGCCTACGACCAGGTGGCGCTTGTGCACCGCTACCAATACCTCACGCGCTGGACCTGGTACGAATTGCTGGGTGCGGTGGCGCCGCTTTTCATCTTCTGGGCGTTCAGCGCAATCGGCCGGGCGCGCAAGATGCGCAAGTTCGAGCTGCTGTCGCGAGGAATGGTGATCTACGGGGCCATCTACCTGGTGGTGGGGCTGGTGGTGTCAATCCCGCGGCGGCTCGAAGTGTTTGCGCTGGTGCAGCCGATGCGCTCGCTGCAACTCCTTTACGTCCTGATGCTGCTGTTCGGCGGTGGCCTGCTGGGCGAGTACGTTCTGCGCAATAAGCCGTGGCGATGGCTGGTGCTGTTTGCGCCGCTGGTGAGCGGCATGGCGTGGGCGCAATGCGAATTATTCCCGGCCAGCGCACACATGGAGATGCCGTGGGTTCAGCCGCGCAACCCCTGGGCGCAGGCGTTTGTCTGGGTGAAGGAAAATACCCCGCAGGATGCGGTTTTTGCGCTCGACCCCTACTACATGTCGATTCCAGGCGAGGATGAGCAGGGATTCCGCGCCATTGCGGAGCGCAGCCAACTGGCCGATGGGCTCAAGGATGGCGGCGTGGTGCAGATGTTTCCCGACATTGGCGAGTCGTGGCTCGCGCAGATGAAAGCACAAACCGGCATTGACCATTTTCGAATCCAGGACATTGAACGGCTGAAGGCGCAATACGGCGCAAGCTGGGTTGTCTTGCGTCAGCGCGATCCCGCAGGGCTTGGGTGCCCGTACCGGAACGATGTCGTGATGGTATGCCGGATTCCGTGATTCGAAGAGCCAGCTCTCAGCTTTCAACCGCCAGCCGTCCGCTTCGAGCCAGAATCAGCTGATGGCTGACTTTCCAGCTACCGCGGCTCTCCAGCCGTGACCGCCTGCTTGGCCGGCGCGCTCTGCGACGCAAACCGGAAACGCGGCGATGTGTGGATGCCGCGCTTGGCCAGCCAACATTCCCAGGTGGTGCTGAGCACCCCCAGGCCATAAATGATGCTGCGGCGGATGTTGATGGACGAGGCTTCAGGGAAGTAGCGCGTGGGGCAGGAGAGCTCGCCGATGCGCGCGCGCAGGTAAATGCACTGCGCCAGCAACTGGTTGTCGAAGATGAAGTCGTCGGAGTTGGCTTCGAGCCGCAGCTTGAGCAGCAGTTCGCGGCTGTAGGCGCGGAAGCCGGTGTGGTACTCGGAAAGCTTGGCTCCGAGCATCAGATTCTCAAAGAGCGTAAGGAATCGGTTGGCAATGTACTTGTAAAGCGGCATGCCTCCGTGCAGCGCGCCGCCACCCAGGATGCGGGAGCCGAGCACGATGTCGTAGACGCCGAAGGCCACCATGCTGGCCATGGGCTCGACCAGCAGCGGAGAGTATTGGTAGTCCGGGTGCAGCATCACCACAACGTCGGCGCCGGCATCGAGGGCGAGCGCGTAGCAGGTTTTCTGATTGCCGCCGTAACCGCGGTTGCGCTCGTGGGTGTGGACCTGCAGGCCGAGCTTGCGCGCCAGGGCTGCGGTCTCGTCGGTGCTGTGGTCGTCCACCAGGATGACGACATCCACGGAATGCGGAATCTCCTCCACGGTGCGCTCAAGGGTCTTTTCCGCGTTATACGCGGGAAGCACGGCGACGACTTTTCTCCCGTTGATCATGAAGGCCGAAATCTCTTGTTTATGATACGACGCGGCGGCATTGGAAGAGTTATCCGAAAGGTACGCGGCGGATGGCGTGCGCGGGGCATCCGCGACGCGCGGGCCGGATGCGTGGCGCGGTCAGGGCAGACAGCAGACTGCCAGCGTGGAATTGTGCCAGGGGCAGGGAAGCGAGGCGGGCTGAGGATAACGGACCACGACCCACGTTACGCCGAACCGCTGCTTCAGCCGCTCGAAATCCGCAAGCGTGAAGTCATTCCAGCCCAACTGTGCATCCACCTGCGCCTTCCAGACCGGCACAAGCTCCGGAGCCTTTGAAAGCACTGACGTGTCCTTGATGGTGTCGGCGAGAATGCTGCGCTCGGCCAGCGCGCGAAAGCTGTGATAGTCCTCGCCGGGCGCGGCCATGTAGCGGGGATCGAGCGCGAAGTACTCATTCTGCGGCGTGTTGCCCCGAATCCACGCGAACGCCTGCAGCCACGGATTGGCGGAGGGCCGGCCGGGCAGCTCGAAGTGTTCGGTGGCGGCAAACAGATGCCGCTGGACCGCGAACATGCTGCCGTAGCCGACCACCAGGAAGGCCGCCCAGCGCCAGGCGTGCGCCTTCAGGACAAACCGGCCCAGATACGCTCCGCCGATCAGCGCCATGAAGATGTAAACGAGGTGCAGATAGCGCATGGGCTCAAGCGTGCTGAAGACGATCCAGCGCTGCGGTGCGAGGACAATCATGGCAAGCGCCTGCTGCAGCAATCCGTAGATGAGTCCAGCCGTGGCAAAGCGAGCCAGACTGGCGTGTCCTCGCCTGCGGGCCGACTTTGCGGCAACCCAGAACAGCACCAGCGGGCCCACGGCTCCCAGCCACTCGTACCAGGTCCAGCCATAAAGCCGGAACCAGTGGCGGGTTTCCATCGCGTTAACCCATGCCTGGGAGGGACGGGCGAAGAGCCAGCCGAAGGGAACGAGTATCACCGCGCGACAGGCCGCGCCTGTTTTGCTTGCCGCGTTCAGGTTCCGCCACGCTGTGAGCTTCTCTTGCAACGGGTCTGCGATCACAAGGACGCAGCAGAACGAGATCCCGAACGCGCCCATCAGGGGATGGAGCATCGCCGCAAGACACAGCATCGGCACGGCCTGCCAGCTCCGGCGGGCCAGGATGCGGGCAACGGCAAGCAGAATCAACGCCGAGGCGGGGTTGCGCGGGTGCAGGTACTGGTCCGCGATATAGAGCGCGGTGCCGGCCACGGGCAGTGTGAGCATGGCGCCAACCATCGCCACGCCGCCCCATCGCGCTGGTGCGTCCTGAAACAACCGGCACACGATGGACCAGCACGCCCACAGCATCACCACAATCGAGATTGCCTGCCAGAGCAGCTCCGACCATGAGAGGGGAATCCCTGTCGCGCGAACGAAATCAGCCATCCAGTTGTCGAAAATACTGGCGCGCATCTGCACGCGAAAGAACTCGCCGTCGTGTGGATATAGAGCGGGGTTCAGATCCGCTTTGACGGCGGCCAGGTAAACGCCGTCGTCCTCCGCGCCGGGGTGATAGCCCATGGCCAGGAATCCGAGCAGCGAAAAGAGGAGCACCGGGGCAAAGCAGGCCAGGGGGCCAGTGGAAGCGAGAAGGCGTCGCAATCGTCTATGCTCCGTGGTAGCAGGCGGCGTCCAGCGGGGAGACTCCATCGTCTCCATGAGCATAGATGCCGAGGCTGCCGCCGGGCTCCTACCGGTTCGTTCTTCCATGCCGCGGAGACCTGAATTCGTCCTGCTGTTAGCCGTCAGCGACCGTGCTCATGCGACGAGGAACCCGAAGCTGATGGCTGATGGTTGATCGCTGAAAGCTGATGGCACCTTGTTCTCCGGGAAATTTCCGCGGCTAGATCTGCGGCAGCAGCGTCCGCATCAACAGGAACATTCCCACGCCAAGGAAGAACACCAGCGCCATGCGGATGCCGGGCTCGCGGTTGACCTCGGGCACCAGGTCGCTGGCGCCTACATAGAGCGCCACGCCGGCGGAGACGGGCAACCCGTACGGCAGCCACTGTGGCGCCAGCTCTATCACGAGTACGCCCAATAGCGTGGCCACAGCCAGCCCCACAGCCGCGCCAAACGCTACGCTGCGGCTGCGTCCGCTGGCCAGCATCACGCTGGCCATGGTGAACCCTTCCGGCGCCTTGTGCAACAGGATGGCCAGAAAAATCAGCCACCCCAATGCGTTCGACACCACGAACCCCGAGCCGATCGCGATTCCATCAAAAAGCGCATGCACGCTGAGGCCGGCGAGTACCGAGTAGCCCGTGTGCCGGGAGATAAACTCGCCGTGATGCGTCTCCTCGCCGTAGTGAAAATGCGCGTTGATGGTGTGCTCCAGCAAATGCACCACGCAGTAGCCGGCCATGATGAGGACTGGTCCCAGGCTCGGGCTCAGGCGTACGCTTTCGGGCGTCATCTCCAGCACCGCGGTGGCCATCAGAAAACCGGCCCCCAGCGCGACGAAGTAGCGCAGGTAGCGCTCGATGCCGCGCGCGCGCACCAGAACCAGCCCGCCGACTACATCGGCCAGCGCGGCAATGGTGCCGAGAATGATGGAGAGCTTAAGCATTGCAAGTACCTGTTGTCAGTCGTCAGTTGTCAGTTTTCAGTGCCGGTTTCGTATCCCTCGGTTGCACGGGACCAATGGCTGACAACTGAAAACTGACAACTATCATTCATCCGCTGTGCCGGATGTGCACCACGTCCCCATCCTGCACCACGTACTCTTTTCCCTCAAGGCGCAGCGTCCCACGCGCGCGCGCTGCCGCCTCTGAGCCCGCATCCAGCAGCGCATCCCAGCGGATGGTCTCCGCGCGAATAAAGTGATGTTCCAGATCGGTGTGAATCGCGCCCGCCGCGGCCGGCGCCTTCGAACCTACCGGTACGGTCCACGCGCGGCACTCGTCCTCGCCCGCGGTGAAAAAGCTGATCAGCCCCAGCAGTTCGTAGCTCTTGTGGATCAGCCGCACCAGGCCACTTTCATGCAATCCGTAGCTGGCCAGGAAATCCGCCGCTTCGGCGTCGTCCATCTCCGCCAGTTCGGCTTCCACCTTGCCGCAAATCGCAGTCGCGCCCGCGTTCAGTCGGTCGGCCACTTCTTCCAGGCCATGCTTCTTCACTGCAGCGTTCAGATCGTCGCCCAGCGCCATGCTCTCGCTAATGTTAACTGCATATAGAATGGGCTTTTGCGACAGGAACATGAAGCCTTTGATGAGCTTTCTCTCTTCCGGCGTCATCTCCAGCTCGCGCAGAGGCTGTTCCTTTTCGAGAGCCTCCTTGGCGCGCAGCAACAGGGCTTGCTCGCGCTCCAGTTCGCCGGTGCGGCCTTTCTTCAGGTCCTTTTCCACGCGCTCCAGCCGCTTCTCCACCTGGGTCAGGTCGCTGATCATCAGGTCGAACTCCACGCTCTTGATGTCGCGCAGCGGATCAATGGGGCCAACGTGCGGAATCGAATCGTCCTCGAATGCGCGCAGCACGTGGATCAACGCGTCCACGTTGCGCAGGCTGGTCAGGAATGCCGTCTCTTTCAGCGCCTCCTGCCCGATCGCCGCCACGTCCACGTACTCGACGCTCGCGTATGTCGTCTTCTTGGGCGAGTAGAGTGCGGAGAGCTTGTCCAGCCGCTCGTCCGGAACGCGCGCCACGCCGATGTGCGCCTCGCGCGGATTCGAGTAGCCGCGCTCCTCCAGTTTTGCCTTGGTCAGAATCTTGAATAACGAAGTCTTGCCCACCTGCGGCAGGCCAATAATGCCGGTTTTCATTCGCTTCCTGTCGACGCCCCCGCGCGATGCTATGCGCGCTTCAGGGCCTTAACGATGATACAGGAGCGCCGCATGGCAGCCCATGCGCCAGGCACGCTAATTCAGCCTGTCATCGCAACCAAAAGAGAAGCGTATTGCGGCGCAAATCTCCGCCATGCGCAGAGCGTTCAATTGTGCCACTCGCTTGCCCAGCTGATTCTGTTTGACGGTGATCGCGTTGTGCAGGTTCACTGCGCATGGACTCTTCATGCCGTCCCCTTCATTCAGGACAACTTCAGACGCAATGCCTCGGATGGTAGACGTGATGGGCGCCACGGTAGCGTTTGCGAGGAGAGCGAGAGAGCTGTCGCGCGTGAGCACGACGACTGGCCTTTTCTTGTCAGGCGAGGCGAACTCGCACAACCGAACATCTCCACGAGCTATTCTTCCGGCCATGCCGCCACCGCTTCCCAGCGACTCGCTTCATTCGCGTCCTGCGGATGCCTCGCGTAGCCTTCCCGCTCCTGCTGCTCCTTGGCCAGAATCTCCATCCTGTGCAGGTGGGCTCGCAGAGCCTCGCGCACCAGCGCGGAACGGTTCTGCTTTGTGCGGCGCGCAGCCTGATCCGTTGCTTGCAACAGCTTCTTGTCGAGGACAATTTGAATGGTTTCCATGGCTGTTGACTCCATTCCACATTGTACTCCACACTCGCCCTTGTCCATGCAAGCTTTCAGCGACGCTGGAAACGCAACGTCAGTGGCGCCCAGCGAGCGGAAGCAGAACAAACGCCGCCGCCGCAAAAGCCGCCGCGCTGGCCGTGGACAGAAAATTCACCGCATCGTTGTTCAGCCACCCGCGCCGTTCCAGCGTCGCACCCAGCAGGCTATCGAAAAACAGCCCGAAGACGCCGCCGCCCCAACTCACGGCGAGCATCGCCGCCCCTCCGCCAAGCGCCAGCACTCCTGCGGCGCTGACAACTCCCGCCGCCAGCACGCCCGCCGCGGTCCCCGCCAGGCTGATGGCTCCATCCGTTCCCGCCTCAACCCGCCGCAGCGTCGTCAGCATCACAGGCCAGCCGCCCAGCACCTGGCCGATCTCAGACGAAACCGTGTCCGCAGCCGCCTCAGCAAGCGCCGCCAGCGCAACGGTGATTAGCGGCAACGCAGCAGAGTAGGGAATCGCCAGCCGGTCCACGATCCACGCCTGAATCATCGGTGTTGCTGCCAGTGCCGCCACGCCCATGTTCGCCGCCACCTGCGCGGCCACACGCCCGTGTTTCCTCTCGGCTGTGCCCAGACGTTCCTTGCGTGCGCGGCCAAAGCGAGTGGCCGCTGAAGTGAGCACCAGAAAGGTGAGCACCGGAATCAGCGCCGTGCGCCATGGCGAAAACGACGGCCCGGCTGTCGAAAACATCATGCTTGCCGTGATCACGGCGCCGGTCAACGCTGCTGCTGGGGTTCCGGAGCGCGCCACCCACGCCAGCAGACCCAGAGCCGCACTCAGGCCCAGCACCCACGCGGCCGAATGCGGGTCGCGTGTCAGCCAATCCTGCGCCTGGAGCACGACTTCGACTGCCGTCCACGGCAACACCAGCAGCAGCACCGTCTTTGATTGCCACGCCAGCCTCGATGAGCTCACAAATCCATCCTACCGATGCGCGCGCGCGAATCCTGCCGCTACGGTGGAACCCCCCAACTCAAACGGTTTACACTCAGTGCGCCAGCAGATTCCAATTCTCTTCATGGGTCAACGGAGTTGCGCATGAAACCGTATTCAGCTCTCTTTGCCGCCGTCTCGGCATTTCTCCTTTTCAGCGCTCCAGGCGCAGCCCAGGCGCCTTCCCAAAGCCTGGTCCTTTCCGGAGGCGGCGAAACCATCGTGCTGGAGCCCTACGCGCCCAACATCCTCCGCGTCACCCTCAGCATGGACGACGCCGCGGCCAAGACCGCGCCCGGCTATGGCATCGTCGCGAAGCCTGACGCCACCGGCTGGACCGCCGAGCAAACGCCCGCGCAGGACGTCTACAAATCCGATCGCATGGTTGTGGTGGTCCACCGCGCCAAGGGGGAGCCGCCCAAGGAACTCTTCGGCACCACCGGCACATCGAAATACTTCCGCGGCTCCGCGCCCTGGGCGAGCATCGGCGTCTGGACGCCGGACGGCAAAAAGCTCCTCGAAATGAACGGCTGGGAGCAGTCCGCCTACAACCACAAGGACGGCACCGCTCCGCTCGCCAACGACTTCCGCCCCACCGATCCGCCGTCGTTTGTCGTTGGCGCAAGCTTCTTCTCGCCCGATGACGAGCACTACTACGGCCTGGGCCAGAACCAGGAAGGTTTCCTGGATCATCGCGGCCACACCGTCCGTTGCTGGAACGACTACCTTGCTCCGGCTGCGCCCAGCACCTGCGTGCCCTTTATGGTCACCAACAAGGGCTATGGCCTGCTCTGGGACAATCCTTCCAAGACCACCATCGAGCCCGGCTTCAACGAGCAGACCCGCTGGTCCAGTGAAGCCGGCAACCGCGTCTCTTACTTCGTCATCGCCGGCAACAACGCGGACGAGATGTACGCCGGGTACAAGCTCCTCACCGGCCCCACGCACATGCTGCCCAAGGCCGCGTATGGATACATCCAGTGCAAGCAGCGCTATGGGAGCCAGGATGAGCTGTTGGCCGTGGCCCAGGGCTATCGCGACCGTCATCTTCCCGCCGACGTACTCGTGGTGGACTGGTTCTATTACACGAAGATGGGCCAGATGGACATGGACCCCAAGTACTGGCCCGATCCCAAGGCGATGAACCAGAAGCTGCACGCCATGGGATTCGAAACCATGATCAGCGTCTGGCCGCGTTTTACGCCTGACGACCGCTACTTCGACTCCATCCAGAAAAATGGCTGGTTTGAGCACCTGGCCGACGGCACGCCGGAGAACGGCTTGCCCTACGACCGCGCCGGCTCCGACATTGACACCACCAACCCCGATGCCGCCAAGTGGTACTGGAGCATCGTCCACGACAACATCCTCTCGCTCGGCTTTGACTCGCTCTGGGCCGACGAGACCGAGCCTGACCTGCCCCCGAATGGCGCGTTTCTTTCCGTCGGTCCCGGCACCGAGTACTTCGACGTTTATCCGTATTTCCACACCAAGGCGCTCTATGACGGCTTCCGCAAGGATGAGCCCAATAAGCGCGCGCTGATCCTCTCCCGCGATGCGTATCTCGGTGCACAATCAAACGGAACCATCTTCTGGTCGTCCGACATTTATCCCAACTGGGACACGCTGCGCCGCCAGATCCCCACCGGCCTCGACTTTGCGGCTTCCGGTCTCACCTATTGGTCCAACGACACCGGCGGCTGGCAGTGGCTGCCCCGCGAGCACCATCCCGCGCATCCGCCGCTGCTGGACCCCAGCGACGCGCGCGCTGAAGTGGGCGGCTACGACGATTACCCCGAGCTCTATACCCGCTGGTTCCAATACGCCACCTTCCTGCCCGTCATGCGCACCCACGGCAGCCGCCCGCAAAACGAAGTTTGGAGCTACGGCAGGCAGGCCGAGCCGATCCTGGAAAAGTACCTGCGCCTCCGCTACGAGCTGATGCCCTACATCTACTCCCTCGGCTACCACACCTGGCTCACCGGCGCACCGTTCATGCGCGCGCTCCCGCTCGATTTCCCCAACGACCCCAACGTGACCGATCTCCGCGATGAGTACCTGTTCGGGCCGGCGTTCCTGGTGGCGCCGGTTACGGAGCAGGGGGCGCAAAGCCGCCAGGTTTACCTGCCGGCAGGCGTCGACTGGTACAACTACTGGACCGGCGAACGCTCCAAGGGCGGCCAGACCATCACTGTTCCGGCGCCCATTGATACCATCCCGCTCTTCGTCCGCGCCGGGTCCATCCTCCCGCTCGGGTCCGCCGTCGAGAGCACCCACGACAAGCAGTCCATCGCGAAGATTCGCGTCTACCCCGGAGCCGATGCCGGCTTTACGCTTTTTAACGATGACGGCGCCACCTACGCCTACGAGAATGGCGCCGGCTCGGTGACGCGCATGCACTGGAACGAAGCGAATCGCAAGTTCAGCCACGATGGCGCGGCAGCCTGGACACAGCCCGATTCGGAGGTCCTGGAAATCGTGGGCAAATAAAGCCCGGATGCCCCCGGGCCTTCCCTGTTGATGGGAGCCATGGAAGCCAGCGCCAGGATCGCAGCCACTGCCAGACGACCCTCTGCTGCCGCGTCCGTCTAACCGGTACGCACCATCCGTTGCACCGGGCGAGGGACGGCTCGAAAGCCTGCCCCGGGCGTAGCCAAAGGGTCACGATTTTGGGACCTGGGGAATCGCTGATTTACAATCACCTGAGTAAGCAGGATCGAAACTGAATGAGTCTTCTCGTATTGCGTTCAGGCCAGGCGCGCGCGCGGTTGGCGCAGGCAGGCGCTTCTCTTTGGATAGCGGCCTTTGTCGCCGGCTGCGGGGCCGGCTATCGCCCCGTCATCAGCCCTATCAACCCCACCGGCCCGGCGCCGCAGCCCCCGTCGCTGGTCGCGGTCGTATCTTCCACCGGAGCCACGTCTCCCGGTGTGGCCACCATCATCGACTACTCCGGCGACACCATCATGGCCCAGTCGCCGATCGGCCCGGGGCCCATCGCCTTCAGCACGGATGAAACCGGCTCCAATGGTTACACCCTCAACAGCGACGGCACCATTACCAACTTCCCCGTCTCTGCCTCGCTCCAGCAGAAGAACGTTGAGTACACGACGTTGCCGACGACGGCCAAAATCGTGAACCTCTTCTCGCCTTCGGGCGGCCTGTGGGCAGCCGACCTCACCGGCAACGTTGCCGACGTCCTCAGCGGCTTCCCGGCGACCTTCAAGCTCGCCATACCCACCGCGCCCACACCCGTCCAGGTGGTCGGCCCCATCGTAGTCAAGGAGCGCGCCTACATCCTGAGCCAGAACATCTCAGATGCCACCGGAGTGGCGTGCAATGTCTCGCCGCGCACGGTGGATTCGCTCGGTGAAGCCGACGCTGTTGAGCAGGTTAACGACACCGTCTCCGCGCGCATCTCAGTGGGCCGTTGCCCCGTCTACGGCATCGAATCCACCGACGGCGCTCGCCTCTTCGTCCTGAATCGCGGCGATGACACCATCACCGTGATCAACAGCGCCGACAACGCGCTGGACGTCTGCACGCCGTTCCTGAACCAGAGCGGGCAGCTCGTCGGCTGCCATCCCAGCCTGCCGCTCTCCACCAGCGCAGTTACTGCCACGGGCATCACTCCGCCCAACGGAACCGCCGGCATGACGGCCATCGCCGGCCCCGTCTACGCCGAGTACAACGCCGCCACGGCACAGCTCATTGTCGCCAATTACGACGGCAGCACCATCACCGTCATCGACGTCAGCCTCGACGAGTACGGCAACGACAGCCCAACCTTCGGAACCACCTACACCGTCCCTGTGGGAACCAACCCGGCCAGCGTAACCGCCCTCGCCGACGGCAGCCGCGCTTACACCGCCAACCAGGCCGACGGCACCGTCAGCATCGTAAATCTCTCCAGTCACACGCTGGAGAAGACCGTGCCCGTCAACGGCCATCCGCGCACCGTGGTTTCCACGCAAAACTCGCTCTATGGCAAGGTCTACGCGGCCTCGCCGGACAGCCCCTACCTGACGATCATCCGCACGGACCAGGACATCATCGATGCCACGGTGCTGGTGCAGGGCAATATCGTGGACGTGCGAACCACGTCGCAGAACGGCGCCAGCGGCAATGCCCAGGTCAACAGTCGCACGCCGGGCTTTGGGCAGCCGTGTTACCAGCCGCTGACCACACTGCCTCCGGCCTCGATGACGGCGGCAAACTGCTCCACCCTGCCTGCTATTTAGCAGATTGCTGAAAATCCCGTTCAGCGAGGGCTGACGGCTGACGGCTGAAAACTGACGGCTGCAACGATTACGCTAAAGACGATGCCCTCCAAGCAGCGCCTCGACGTTCTGCTCGTCGACCGCGGCCTCGCCCAGAGCCGCGAACGCGCCCGCGCGCTCATTCTTGCCGGCCGCGTGCTGGTCAGCGAGCAGAAGATCGACAAGGCCGGCGCCGCCGTTCCTGCCGAGGCTCCCATTCGCCTCCTTGGCGGAGACCTGCCGTACGTCAGCCGCGGCGGCCTCAAGCTCGCCGGCGCCCTCGATCACTGGCAGATCGAGATCGCCGGCCGCGCCTGCCTCGATGTAGGCGCCTCCACTGGCGGCTTTACAGACTGCCTGCTCCAGCGCGGCGCGGTCCACGTCACCGCGGTCGATACTGGTTTCGGCCAGATCGCCATGAAGCTGCGCACCGACCCGCGCGTGCGCCTCATGGAGCGCACCAACGCGCGCATGCTTGAGCCGGATACGCTCGCCGGCCCTCCCGAGCCCACCCTCCTGGTCATGGACGTCTCCTTCATCTCCGCAACACTGGTTCTGCCGCCGGTCATGGCCGCCGCGCCCGCACTGCGTGACGCTGTAGTCCTGGTCAAGCCTCAGTTCGAGGCGGGCCGCAGCCACGTCGGCAAAGGCGGCATCGTCCGCGACCCTGAAGCGCACAAGCTCGCCGTCGATCGCATCGCCGCATGCTTCAAGGCGCAAGGCTGGCACGTCGTCGGTGTCATCGATTCGCCGATCACCGGCGCAGAAGGGAACAAGGAGTTCTTGCTCTACGCAAAGCAGGCCCAGGGTCTGTCCAGCTGATCACTGATCACTGACCACTGACCACTGACCACTGACCACTGATCACTGACCACTGACAACCACTGACCACTGACCACTGACCACTGACCACTGACCACAGTCATTTACACTGATCCCGCATGACCCGCGTCGCCATCGTCTCCAAGCCGCAGAAAGAAGAGCTGGTGCGGCTCCTCCCCGAGCTGGTCGCCTGGCTGCGCGAGCACGACTTCGATCCCCTCCTCGACGAGGAAGGCGCTCAATACACCGCCGACGCGCCCGCCGTCCCCCGCGCTGAGCTGCCCGGGCGCAATCCGTCGCTGGTCATTGTCCTCGGCGGCGACGGCACGCTCCTCGCCGCCTCACGCATTTTCGCCGCCACCGGCACGCCCATCCTCAGCGTCAACCTCGGCACCCTAGGCTTCCTCACGGAAGTCCGCCTGGCCGATCTCTACCCCACGCTGGAGAGCTGGTGCTCCAACTGCCACCTCACCGAGCAGCGCTCCATGCTCCGCGCAGAGCTCTGGCGCCGCGGGGAGCTTCACTCCACCTTCGACGCCCTCAACGACATCGTTCTCACCAAGGGCGAAATCGCGCGCATGGGCGACTTCGCCGTCGAGCTAGACGGCAAGCGCGTGGCCCGCTTCCGCGCCGACGGCGTCATTGTCTCCACACCCACCGGCTCCACCGCCTACTCCCTCGCCGCCGCCGGCCCCATCCTCACCCCCAATGTGGACGCCATGGTGGTCACGCCCATCTGCCCCCACCTGCTCACCCTGCGTCCCATCGTGGTCCGCGGCGACGCCTCTCTCGCCGTGCGCGTCGAAGGCATCCCCAACCTCGCCCTGTTCACTGTCGACGGCCAGCGCGCCGTCGAGCTCGAGCTCGGCGACGAGGTCCGCTGCCACCGCTCGCCGCACACCGTCAACCTCGTCCGCCTCCGGGATGGAGGCTTCTTCGAGGCCCTCCGCACCAAGCTGAGCTGGGGCGAGCGCTGACCTGAAGATAGCCATCAGCCCTTAGCCGTTAGAAAGACACCACCTATACCTCCGTGCGCTGGGAGAACCACGCCATGTACTTTGTTCCCATCACCCAGCGCCCGGCCAGTTCTAAGGACCGCCCGCCGCGCCTCATCCATTGACCCGGTCAAAGCCCTCCGCGTCGAGTAGCCTGGCCCGCCAGCCACCGCGCAATGTAGCGCCTCCCGGCCGGCTGTAGCGCAGCCTGCCCTGAGCGGAGTCGAAGGGTCCTCGTCCGCGCTCTCCGCCAATGGCTGTACTCCACTCCCGCCGAAAGCCGCACAAACAAAGACCCGGGCTTCAGCCCCGGCAATCGGCCTTCGCTTTGTAACAGGGCACGACTTCAGTCGTGCCGATAAACCCTTTCTAATAAAGAGCCGGGCTTTAGCCCCTGCTTCGTGCGCGCAATACATCCCGTGATCCACGTGTGATCTCCGATACAGACGGGATGCCTGAATCTCGCCCATACTCAATTTGAAGGGAGCTTCCTGCGAAGCTCCTTTCCTGGTTCAGGGAGAAGAAGAAATACCCCCCTCCCCCCCTTTGCATGCAATGCATGCAGTAAGGCGAAATTAAGGGCGAAAGTCCAGCAGGCGAGCAATCTCCTCCAAATCCTGCTTGACGCCCCTCATTTCTTCACTATTATTGAACTAATGAACGGCCGCGCCTATCTCGGCGAACTTGAGCTCATGCTCCTCCTTGCCGTCATCCACCTCGGCGACGAAGCCTACGGCGTTCCCATTGCCCGCCGCCTTGAGATGGAACGAGCCCGCAGCGTCAGCGTCGGCGGCGTATATGCGGCGCTGGAGAGGCTGGAGGCCAAGGGCCTCATCACATCCACGCTGGGCGACCCCACTCCCGAGCGCGGCGGCAAGGCGAAACGGTTTTTCCGGGTAACAAAGGAAGGATTGAAGCAGGCGCAGGAGACGCGCCGCGTCCTGACGCGGCTCTGGCAGGCGCTGCCCGATCTGAAACGAGTGTAGAGCAGGGGAGAGCACATGGCGCGCATTGAACCTCCGAATCTCGCCGCATGGATGCTGGAGCATCTCATCCCCGCGGCGGAGCGCGACGAAGCCGTGGCCGGCGATCTCGAGGAACATTTCCGCGCCGGCCGCTCCGATGCATGGTACTGGCGTCAGGCCGGGGCTGCCATCGCTACGGGGTGGGCGCAATACCTCGCCCGCCGCCGCGTCATGATCGTCTTCGCGCTCCTCTGGTCCATGCTCGCGCCCGTCTGGTACGTCACCGTAAACGATGTCGAGGCTGCCCACAACTTCGATCGTGCATGGCAATTGCTTGGGCCGCTCTGGTTGCCGTTTGTCCTCATCGGATGGACGGGTTTGCATGCCGCTTTTCTCTGGGCCGGCTTGATGGTTTATCAGTTTGTGCACGCCATGATGGGAAGGCCCATCCCTCGAAAGGAGATTCGCCGGGCATTTTGGATTGTGTCGCTGGTCCTGCCTCTTGTTTACGGCATCACCTTCGTCATCAGCTTCATCTTCACGGCCCTCTATGGGGATTCAGTAACCGGCCTCCAGCACGCCAAACTTGCCGCCACCTTGCTGGGGCAGATCGCCGATCTAGGCGTATCCGCTGATCTCGTCCGCATCCCGTATTTTGTGGCTCTGCTCGCCGCGCTCTGGGGAACCACTCACCGCTTTGCGCCGCATTCGGCCCTGGCCGATGCCGTGCAAGCGTCCGACTCGGCCAAGCCTGCGCCGCCGGCGATCGGCCGCTTCCTCACCTTCGTCGTCATCGCGGGCATCGTCAATGCGCTCATCTCCGGCTTCCTGCTCTGCCGCCTGCCGGATGCGCACGCGCCCACGCTCTCCTCGCTCCTCCTGCGCGCCGCCTGCTACGTTGCCCTCGGCGCCGTCGCCGGAATCGCCGGAGCATGGATCTACTGGAACCACCCGGCCAGCCCGTTCCGTGACACCGCGCCCGTCAACTTCCGCCTCTTCGTCCTCCTCTGCGCCGCCGGCTGGATATGGATGCCAGCCCTCATCATCTTCTCTGAGCAGGCCACCGCAATCACCGCTTTCATCGCCGCCATCGCCGCCTTTGCTCTCGCCGCCGGGTTGCGCACGGTGCCGCTCGATTTCGCGCCTGCGCGTCCATCCGCTCCTCCATGGCGCGACACCCAGAGCGATCTTTTCGCCGACGCATTCCTTCGCCCGCAGTTCGATGGCGTCGGGTTGATCGTCGCGCTTGCCATTTACCTCGGCGGGGTCACCATCGCCGACCGCTCCTACATGACCGCCAGCCTTCTCCTCGCTCTGGCAGGTTTTCTCATCGGCTGGCTGCGTACCGTCCAGCGCCGTGAGCCCGCGCCCCACGGCTTCGTGCGCGCCACGCTCCGCCTTGCCATCTTCGTTTTGCCCGCCGTTCTGCTTACCACCTGGGCGCTGCTCACCGGCGTTGCCCATCGCAACCGCGTCGCCGCGGAAGCCGCCGCCGAGGCCGCCGATGGCGCACCCAAAGCCACCCGGAAAGCCGCCAGCTCCGCTGCGCACGGTTTAGGCGGCTATGAAAGCGTCATCCTCTGGCCTTACCCGGAGAAGAAACAGATCGTCGCGCCCCTGCCGCTGCAGTCGTCTCTCCTCGCGCCCGGCACAACGCGCCCGTTCACCATTCAGTTCGATGGGATGTACTGGTATCTTCAGCCTCCCGACCAGCGCCCCGGCCCCGACACGCACCAGGCGCACGGCTCGCCGCTCGGCATCCGCATTGCCTCCAACAACTCGCTCCCTCTCATCATGGAAGCCCGCCAGCGGCTCGCCACGCCCATTCCCCTGGCGCGTTGCGGCCAGATCGACGTGGATATCGAGAATCGCGAGCAGCGCGTAAGCGTGATCGGCTTGGCGTTGATTCTCGAGGATTCCACCGCGTCGCCTCATGAGCAGATCGTCGTCGGCCGCCAGCGCATCGTCTCCGGCGATCCCGATCAGGCCGCGCTCCAGACGTTCCACTTCAAGCTGCCGCCGCCCTCGCGATTCCGCCGCTTCGACGGCATTACGCTGATGCTTCTGCCCGAGATGCAAAGCGCGTCCCAGGGCCCCCGCATCGCTATCCGCGAACTGCGCCTCTATCCGCGCTAAGGATACGATCCGCGCCGAGCACAATCTGCGCTGACGTGTACGTTCAGGGCTTCGGATGAGTGGCGGGCCGGACCCTCCCTTGGCCTTCGCGACATGCCTGTAAAAACTGCCCGCCCAGCGTGTTCTTCATATCGACCACCTGTTCACGCGCATGAAGCGTCTCAATACATACGAAGCCAGGACGAACGTCATGACGAGAATCGGATCAAATTTATCCCAGGTACTGCCGCCGCCATTCAGTTGTGAATAGAACGCGAGTAAAAGAGTGATCGCGAAACCAGCATAAATCCACTCAGTCAATCGAGGCACATTGGGAATCAGAAGGCCCACGCCACCAAGGATGTGGGTCATGCCAATCAGAGGGATGATATAGAGCGGGTATCCGAGCTGCTGATTGGCGATCCTCCATTCGCCGGGATCGTGAATTAGGTAAAGCCTTCCGAAATACAACCACATGAAGGCGACAATGCCGGTTATGACCATCGCGGCTATTTGAGTTGCTCGACCTGCCCGCGCTGCTTTATCGATTGCGTTATCAGCTTTCATATTTAAGGCGATCCTCCTCTTGCGGCTCAAATGGTTAAATCGTTGTGCAATAAGTCGGCTGGCGCCGCAGTTCCCAGGGAACTGCGGCTGATTCCGCTTGCTCCGGACTTACGCCTTGACGGCGTTCTGTGCAGCCGCAAATACATCGCGTGCGGACGTCGTACCCGCTACGTGCTCCGTACCCGTGACGCCGAGGCCCATCCATCCCGCGTTAATGCCCTCAAACATTTCTTCCGCAGGTCCAGTGTGGCCCTTCGGGATGCCGAACTGCTCGAACGCTTCCGCCCACCCTGCACGCGGAACTGCAAAAGCCTTTACGTCGATTCTCAGGACCTCACCCAATTGTCCGGCCACTTCATCCGCGCTTACCATCGAACCTAGTTCGATGACGCGATGCCCTCGCCACGCCGGCCCGGTCAGAAGCGTTGCCACCTCTGCTCCGATGTCGTCTGAAGCGACCATCGTCGATTTCCGGTTTGTTGGATTGTAGAAGACCGGTAGCGTTCCGCCCTGGGCGGCCTGTAAGCCGAAAAGAAAGTTTTCGAAAAAGCCGCCTGCGCGCACAAATGCGACCGGAGACGGCAGGCTGCGAAAACCCTGCTCCAAGAGTGATAAGGCAGTAATCATCCCCACCCCGCTTGTTCTATCCGCGCCCATCGACGAGAGCGCAACCACCCGCGGGGGCACTACCTTGGTCAGCGCCTCGACATAGTTCGCAATCACGCCCTTTGCTTCTCTGTAATCGGGCGAGGGTGCCCATACAGCCGGCAACATAACAAACGCGCCCTCAATACCTTTGAGCGCCGCCGCTATGGCTGTCGCATCGTTCCAGTCTCCATCCACCAACTCCACGCCCTGGTCTGCCCACTTCGCTGCTTTCTCGCGATTGCGCACAAGTGCTCGCACCTGTTTGCCTTGCTTCAGCAGATGCCGCGCGGCGGCGCCTCCAACGTTTCCAGTAATTCCCATGACTAAATACATGCTCGTTTTCTCCTTTTGCCTTGTATTTGGCCGCCCATCCAAATGAGCGGCCTGACCATTAGAAGCGACTGATAACCATTGGTTGCAAAAGAAGCGACGGTTTTTATCCGATGGTTATAAATTAACAATCGGTCGAAAAAAGCGCCGAAAAGGACTAAGCTATGGATGTGACATCCACATCGCCAAGTCGTCGGCTAGAGCGCAAGGAAAGGTTGCGGGGCGAAATCCTTGCGGCTGCCAGCAAAATGTTTGCCGATCGCGGCTACGAAGCCGTGACGCTTCGCGAGATCGCTAAAGAGATCGGCTATACGCACGCCGTGATCTATCAGCATTTCCCCGACAAAGCGCATATTCTTGCCGAACTGAGCCGCGAGACGATCGGGCTGATGGTTCAGAACTTCGACGCGATTGCCGCTCAACATCTTTCACCGAAAGATCGTCTTTTTGCGACTTCACGCGGCTTGATTCAGTTCTGCACTGCCCATCCACAGCAGTTCCGCAACGTCTTCTTCGGGCCTGAGAACCGATACGGCATCCGTGCTGGACAATACATCGACGACCTTGGCGCGCCGTTGTTCGAACGTTTTGTGCAGCTCTTTTTCGATGTTGCCAGGGATGAAGGATTGCCAAGTAAGAATGACATGGTGGTAGCCCACACCTGGTGGTTTAATATTTTTGGCCTCGCCACACTCTTTGTTATCCAAGGGGTTGTGCCTGGCTTGTCTGACCAGGCTCTCGTGGTCGAGCAAACCATCGCCACGCTTTGGGCGGGCGTTCAGGCTGTTCCGCGATTGCCGAAAAGCGCAATCCCTAAGCGATCCGGCCGATCCAGTGCTTCAAAGCAATAGCAGAACAACCGGGCCAGAATCGACACACCTAGAACAAAATAGCCTTGAACTAAATAGTCAGCTTTTGGTTCAACCCGGTCTCCGGATGCACCAGTTCCTGTGCAACTTGAGAAAACTCCGCCGGCCCCGCTGCACACCTGTATCCGCCATCACGCCATGCCTGCGGATCCGTGTTAGAATAGTTTCAACGGTAGAACTACGCCCGCCACATGGCGGGCGTAGATGTTTATGCCCCAGGGAAGCCCGGAAATGCCGTTAGCAGCGCAATCCGAAAGAACCCCGGAAACCCCGGGAACAAAGGTGCGCAATTCACTGCACTTTGAGGGCGTAACCCAATCATTCCACTAGACATCTCCGTTTTATTTTTTTGGGTGTTTCGGGTACTGGCGGCCGGTTACTGATTCAGCTCGCCCAGCAACACCTTTGCTTTCAGCGCCAGGGTGTGTGCGCCATCCACGTCGCCGGAGCCAAGCGCTGTCTTGGCCTGCTTCAAAAATTCCCGAACCTGGTCCCGCGTCTTCTGTTCCTGGTCGCTCAGCTTGCGCGTGATGGCGCCCAGCCCCTTTTCCGTGTCCGCAATCGAGTCGCTGGTCTGCTTGCGCAGATCGGCCGGCTCCACCGGAGCGAAATTGCCCTCCGCGCTCACCTGCGGCGCGCCGTTGTTCTGAGCCACCTGCGTGTTCTGCTGCTCCGTGGCGGGTTTTTTATGGTGCTTCGGCTTGGGCGGCGGCGTTGGCGGAGTCTCCTGTGCCTGCGTGGCTGGCTGCTGCGGCTGCTGCGGCACTGTGATTACCGGCGGCGGCAGGCTGGCCGGCGCCTTGCTTGGCGGCGGCGGCGGCGTGTCTTCGATGGGCGGAGCCAGTGGGGGCTGGTTCTGCACCTGGTTCTTGTCATGGCACGCGGTCAGCGCCAAGACGAGCACCAAGGCCACACGTGCAGCACGCGACATCATTCCCCAAACCCCTTCTCTTGTTCAAATACGGCCGGCTGAAGATGCCGGCGTCCCCAGTCTGCCGAAGAGAGCGGTATCCGGAACCGGAACTCCGTTCCCCGTCCTTCCCTTGATTGTACTTCCACACTGCCGTGATGCAACTGAAGGATTCGGTAGGTCATTGAAAGGCCGATTCCGCTGCCTTCCGCCCTGGTGGTAAAGTACAGATCGAAAATCTTTTCCCGGATTTCCTCGGGAATTCCCGCGCCTTCGTCCAGGATCCGCAGCACGGCAAATTTTCCTTCGGATTCCAGGATCACGTCCAGGCGGCCGCCTTCGGGCATGGCCTGCGCGCCATTCTGAATCACGTTCAGCGCCGCCTGCTTCATCATGTCCGCATCCACGTTCACGGGAACCGGCTCGTCGGGGAACTCGCCGTGAACCTTAACGCCGCGCGTGGAAAGTTCCTCGGCCGCCAGCGCCAGCACGTCTCCGATCACTCCGCGTAAATCGTGCTCCCGCAACTGCAACTCCACCGGCCGCGAGAAATCCACCAGCGTCTGCACCACCCGGTCCAGCCGCCGGATCTCCGCCTCGATCACGTCCAGATGCCGCGTGGCCGAAGGGCTGGCGCCATCCAGCTTGTTCTTCAACAGCTCCAGATGCACCACGATGGCGTTGATCGGGTTCTTGACCTCGTGCGCCACGCCTGAAGTCAGCCGCCCGATCGCGGACATCCTGCGCGAAACCTCCAGCTCCGATTCGATCCGCTCCATGGACTCGAGATCGCGCAGCGTCACCAGCGCGCCCAGCCCCTGCCGCGTCAGGTCGTCCTGGATAAAGTCCACTGACGCCTGGATGCGCCGCCCGTTTTCGGTGCGGACCTCTTCCTTGATGAGCGGCATCCGCGCATCGAACGCCTTTCGCAGCGTCCGGCCCAGGATGGTCGAGTGCGTGAACATCTCTGAAGCATGCAGGCCGAGCGCGCGGTCGCGGTCAAGCTGCAGGAACCGCCGGGCCGCTTCTGAAACCAGCACCGCGCGCCCATCCCGCGTAAACAGCAGGATGCCGTCCTGGAGATTCGACAGGATCTGGTCCAGGTTCTCCTTGAGCGCGCTGAACACTTCCTCGACATTGCGAATCCTCTGGCCGATACGCTCAATCTGGTACGACACGCGCTGCGCCGGGTCCTGCCGCGGCTCCGCTTCGTCCTCGTCCTGCGCCAGTTCCTCGATGTTGGGATTCCAGTAGTCGAGCTGCATGCTGATCTCTTCCAGAGGTCTCAGCGCCAGGTTTGACAGCAGCAGCGCCACCAGCAGCGCGGTGCCCAGCGCGAAACCCATCAGGGTGAACGCCTCTTCCAGCCAGGGCGCATAGACCGTCCGCAGAATTGTGGTCCGCGCGCCCACGTGCACGGTCGCGAACGGCTCCCCGTTCCGCTCCAGCGGCACCACGATGTCGAACACCTGCGGCGGTCCGAAGACCTTGAACATCAGCTCGATGGGATCGGCGTTCAGGAGCTGGTTGTACCCCGCGCGCGCCGGCAGCGGCTTGTCTTCGTTGTCCGGATTGGTGGAAAGCAGCGTCTGCGAGTCGAAATCGCCAATGTTGATGTCGTAAACCGTCAGTGAATATCGGTTCACGCTGGTCACCACCGCCTGCAGTGACGGGTTGTTGCGCACCGCCTCGCGCGTGAGCTCGCGCAACTGCTCAGGCTGGTTCGGATCCACCTTGTGGTCCCTCAGCCCTGCCTCAAGCGCGTTCTGCAGCGCGAACAGCACCTGGTCCGCCACCATGCGGTTGGTGTCGTAGGTCTGCTGCACCGCGGCGTGCAACAGTTGGGACACGTAGACAAAGGACAGGAGTCCCGAGATCAGCAACACCAGGGTTGTGATGGCAAGAACGAGTTTTGCTTTCAGCCGCATAGAGAAAAAACTTGACGTTGTCTTTGAACGGCGCCCGCTCCCCTGCAATGCTGCTTTAGACCCTCGGATTCAGGCGCTTGTCATCGCAGCTTGAGCCGTTCACAAAGACAGGCTCCCCGGCTTGCCCATGTCTGGGCCGTAGCCGTGATTCCCCGCGCCTGCCCCTCCGGCTATGTTAGGGGTTTATGAAGCGGAGGAAAAGGGACTTTTGGCGACCAGCCCTGACCCAAGCCGTCAGACGGATAGCGCCAGGTCGATGGTTTCCACGTCAACCTGGCCGCGGCAGCCGTAAATGGCCGGAAGAATGAGCTCGGGAGGGTGGATGCGCCGGAGCGCAGCTACCTTTTCCGTTCCAGCGCGGTAGGCGGGCAGGTACATGCGGCCGAGGAGCGGGTGGCGCCCCCACGCACCGGAGAGCTTGTTGGCACGTTCTTCGGTGACCAGAAAGTCGCGGCGCAGGGCAGCCGCTGCGGCGAGGGTGCTTATGCGGGCTGGGGGGTCTGGCTGTATTCCTTGAGCTTGTTGTGGAGGGTTTTGAGGCTTACGCCGAGGATTTCGGCGGCGCGGGTTTTGTTCTGGCCGGTGGCTTCGAGAGTGCGCAGGATGAGCAAGCGTTCGGCCTCGTCGACGGTGTTGCCGACGCGGACGGGGACGAGGCTGGCGTCGTCGGCCAGGGGAGCGGCGGAGGGCTGCTTGCCGAAACCGGGCGGGAGGTGGCCGGCGTCGAGGGGCATGCCGTCGGGGCAAAGGATGACGGCGCGCTCGATATTGTTGCGCAACTCGCGGGCGTTGCCGGGCCAGTTGTAGGCCATCATGCGGTCAAGGATGGAGGGGGCGAGGCCGGAGACCTTGCGGCTGTGCTTGGTGTTCATCTCCGTCAGCATGGCTTCCGCCATGGCGGTCAGGTCTTCCATGTGGGTGCGCAGCGGGGGCATGTGGATGTGGAAGACGTTGAGGCGGTAGTAGAGGTCGGAGCGGAGGCTGCCGCTGGAGATGGCGTCGTCGGGCTCGCGATTGGTGGCAGCGAGGACGCGCACGTCGGTATCGATCTCATTGCGGGCTCCGAGGCGGCGGAGCTTGCGCTCTTCAAGGACGCGCAGGAGTTTGGCCTGGGTGCCGATGGGCATCTCGGCGAGCTCGTCCAGCAGGAGCGTGCCCTGAGCGGCTAGTTCAAAGCAGCCGATGCGGCGCTCGACGGCGCCGGTGAAGGCGCCTTTTTCGTGGCCGAAGATTTCGCTTTCAATCAGCGTTTCAGGGATGGCGGCGCAGTTGACCGCGACGAAGGGGTGAGGCTTGCGCGGGCTTAGGTCGTGCAGGGTGCAGGCGACAAGCTCCTTGCCGGTGCCGCTCTCGCCGGTGATGAGGACGGAGACGTTGGAGGGCGCGATCTGCTCAATGAGGGCGAAGATTTCGCGCATGGACTTGGAGGTGCCGACCATGGAGCCGAGGACGCCATGTTCGCGCAAACGGCGCCGGGCGACTTCAAGCTCGATCTCGGTCTCGCGCTGGCGTGTGGCGTTGGCCAGGATGTTGCGCAGGCGGGTGGCGTCGACGGGCTTGAGGAGGAAGTCGTAAGCGCCGAGCTTCATGGCTTCGACGGCGACCTGGACGGAGCCCTGGGCGGTGAGCAGGACGACGGCAGTGTTGGATTTGAAGTTAGGGCCCTCTTCGGAGAGGCGAGCGAGGAGGCCGATGCCATCGAGGCGGGGCATCTTCAGGTCGGTGACGACGATGGCGGGGTTCCAGGCGAGGATCTTTTCCCAGCCTTCGATGCCATCGCGCGCAGTATCAGTGCGGTAGCCCCAGCCGGAGATGAGTTCGGCGAGGCCCATGAGGGCGTTGGGCTCGTCTTCGACGATGAGGACTTTGACTGCGGTGGGCATAGTGCGGCCGCTGGGCCGTTGCTTCGTTTGTAACACGAGAGGGCAGGTGACAGGTTTCAGGTGTCAGGTGGCAGGTGTCAAAGCGCGGGAAGCAGGAAGTGGCTGCTGGAGTGAGGTGCTCATCCCTGTCAGCCGCCACCTGATTCAGCCGGCTTTTTCAGTTAGCTCGGCCCAGCGCTGATAGAGATCGTGGCTTTCGTGCTCGGCGGCTGCCAGTTCGGCGAGGGCGTCCTGGAGGGCGGCGGCGTCGGTGGCGATCGTGGGGTCTTCGACGTGGGCCCGGGCGGCAGCAAGGCGGGCGTCAGAGGCTTCGACGCGCTGCTCGATGGCAGCGAACTCGCGGGCTTCGAGATAGGAGAGCTTGCGCTTATTGGGGTTAGCGGACTTAGCTGCGGACCCTGAGGGTGCGGCCGATGAAGGCTTGGCCGAGGTTGGCGCTGGTTCGGTCAGCCACTGTTCCCACTGGGCGAAATCGGCGAACTGCGCGATGCGGCCGTTGCCGTCGAGGCCGAGGACAGAGGTGGCGATGCGGTTGAGCAGGTAGCGGTCGTGGGTGACGAGGATGAGCGCGCCGGGGAACTCGAGGAGATTGTCTTCGAGGATTTCGAGGGTGGGTATGTCGAGGTCGTTGGTGGGCTCGTCGAGGAGCAGGACGTCAGCGGGCTGGAGCATGAGTCGGGCGATGAGGACGCGGGCGCGTTCGCCCCCGGAAAGGTTGCGGACGGGCTGGTTGAGCTGCTCGCCGGTAAAGAGGAAGCGCGCGGCCCAGGAAGCAACGTGGATGGGGCGTCCGTTGTGGATGACGGAGTCGCCTTCAGGAGCCAGGGCGCGGCGGAGGGTGAGGGATTCGTCGAGGTCGCGCATTTGGCTGAGGTAGACGATGCGGAGCGCTTCGGCGCGGCGGACGGTGCCTTCGGCGGGATCGAGGTCGCCCTGGAGGAGACGCAGGAGAGTGGTTTTACCGCTGCCGTTGGGGCCGACGAGACCGACTTTGCTGCCGGCGAGGAGGGAGAAGTTGAGGCCGGAGAAGAGGAGTTGGGGAGTGGAGTGAGACGCGTCCGGGATGGTACAGGCTACGTTGTCGAATTCAACGAGGCGTTTCGTTTTGCGCTGGCTGGCGGCGAAGTCGATGCCGGCCTGGGATGTTGTGGTGCGGGACTGCATGTCGGCGAGCTGGCCGATCATGTCGTTGGCGGTGTCGATACGCGCTTTGGATTTGGTAGTGCGGGCCTTGGGGCCGCGGCGGAGCCACTCGATCTCAGTGCGGACGCGGTTGCGCAGCGATTCCATCTGGCGGTTCTGCGATTCGAGATAGGACTGCTTTTCTTCGAGGTAGCGTGAGAAACTGCCGCGGACGCGCAGGAGGCCTTCGGCGAAGACGCGGTTGAGCTCGACGATCTGCGTGGAGGTGGATTCAAGGAAGTAGCGGTCGTGGCTGACGGTAACGGCGGCGAAGGATGAGGACGTGAGGAGTTCTTCCAGCCACTCGATGCCGGCGAGGTCGAGGTGGTTGGTGGGCTCGTCGAGGAGGAGCACGTCGGGCTGCGAGACGAGCGCTTCGGCGATGGCGAGGCGTTTGCGCCAGCCGCCGGAGAGCGATGCGGCTTCGGCGTCGAGACGATCGAAGCCGGTGCGGCCGGCGAGTTCGCGGAGGCGGCCTTCGCGCTCGGAGTCGGGGACGTGCGCGGCTTGCATGGCGCGTTCGAGGACATCGCGGATGGTGAGGCCGGAAGGGAAGTGCGAGTCCTGGGGGACGTAGGCGGTGCGGGAAAGGCGGCGGACGGCGAGTTCGCCGGAGTCGGGCTCAAGCTGGCCGGCGAGAATGGCGAGGAGAGTGGATTTGCCCGCGCCGTTGGGGCCGATGAGGCCGATGCGGTCGTTGTCTTCAACGGTGAGGGAGATGTTGCGGAACAGCGGTGCTGCGCCGAATTGCTTGGTGATGGATTGGAGACTGAGGATCGGCGGCATCTGCTCTAAGGGTAAATGGCGGGAGGAGTTGGGAAGAGTTGTCAGTTTTCAGTTGTCAGCGGCCGGCGCCGGGGATGTAGGTGTAGTGGATCTGGGTGGGGCCGTGGGCGTCGCCGGTTAGGTCGTGGGTGTGCCAAACTACGCTTTCGGATGCGACTTCAGGATGCTTGCCGAGGAATTCCAGCGCGTAGGTTGAGGCCGTCGGGTCGTCTTTCTGGTCGGCGAATTTGGCGGACTCGAGCTGGGCGCGCTGCTTGTCACCGAGGCGGCGATAGAGGATGGCGAGCTGGTAGTGCGCGGCGAGGTCGTCGGGGTCGATCTGCTGCAACTTCTCGTACTGGTCGCGGGCGTCAGCGTAGTCGTGCTTCTGGAAGTAGCTGAAGCCGAGCTCGCGGAGGCCGTCGCGGGAGCGCGGAAATTTGGCCAGCATGCCTTCGAGGTCGGTGATGGCTTCGTCGACTTGGCCGGCATTGCGTTCGACGAGCGCGCGGTAGTAGAGGGCGCGGGGATCGCCGGGCAGGAGGGTGAGCGCACGGGCCAGGTTGGCTTTGGCGTCGTCGTAGCGTTCCCAGGAGATTTCGACCACGGCCATGTTGGTCCAGGCGTCGGCATAGTCGGGCCGCAGCGTGGCTACGTGCTCGAAGGCGCGGACGGAGGCCTGGTACTGCTGCGCGTCGAGCAGGGCAATGCCGAAGTTGTTCCAGCGCATCCACTCGGGATTCTCGCCAGGGCCGGGCGCGGCGGGAAGATTGTCGCCGATATCGAGGGTGCGAGTTTCGCTGGCCATCTCGATGACGGGCTCAGGGTAGTGCTTGCCGCCCGGCATGGTGGGGTCGGCGGCCATCGCGTAGTCGACGAAGTGCTGGTTGAAGCGCCGGTACTTGACGGCGGCAGTGATGGTGAACTGGCCGGTGAGGGCTTTGGGCAGGCGGAAACGGTAGCGGACGACCTGGGAGCGGCCCGACTGGATGGTGTTGTTGTAGGCCAGCACGCGGTTATGCCAGATCTCATGCAGGCCGTTGAGAGTGCCGCTGGTGTTGATGAGGCGATTGGTGAAGGAGTGGGCGGATGGGTCGAGGTCGCCGTCGGGCTGGATGAAGCCGCTCTCGACGAGAGTCTTGCCGGAGGCGTCCTTCACAGTGAAATCGACCCAGGACTCGTAAAAGTCGCGCTGCTCGGGGATGAGGGAGTGGCCGATTCCCTTGTTCTGGATGACGACGTCGGCGATGAGGGTTTCTCCGGGAGCGATGGCGAATCGGGTGAGGCCGAGGGGCGCGACGAGGACCTGGTCGGCGGAGGTGGCCGCGGCGTTCTCTTTCTCCAGGGCGAAGATGTCGACGTTGAGCGGTGTGCCTTTGTCTTTGGCGCCATCGCGAAGGAAGTCGGCGAGTTTGGCGGCCTGGTTGGGGAAGTTGTAGTAAGCGGGATTGAGGGAGTTGCCGCCGAGCCAGCGATGGGAGGCGAAAGCGCCGTCCTTGGCGCCGGGATCGTCTGCACCTTCGGGGCCGCGCTGCATGTGGCAGGTCTGGCAGGTGGAGACTACGTCCTTGCGATAGAAGGGAAGCGGGGACTGCTTGCCGAAGCTGGCGGATTGCCACTCGTCATAGACGGAGAAGGCGCGGAGCCACTTGTACTCGTCGAGGCTGGCGGGGATGGCAGCTTTGTGGCAGGCGGCGCAGAATTCGGGCGTCTTCAGGAGCGGCCGCATCACTGCTTTGGAGTGGCGATCGAGATGGGCGAGAATCTCGGCGTCGGAGACAGGGCGGGTGATGGGCGCGCCGTTTTCATCCGTGAGGACGGCGGGCGGGCCCATGACATAGCTGCCGGTTCCGGTGGTGTCAGTGGACTGGATGGAATGGCAGGTGGAACAGGTGACGCCTTCGTCCTCGAAGGGGCGTTTTTTCGGCATGCCCTGGGAGAGATCGCCGGAGAAGAGGGCAACGGGGTTGTGGCAGCCTTCACAGTGGCGCGAGTACTGGACGCCCTTCTCGTCGATGAGGGCGTTGACGTTCTTGAGGTACCAGGGGGCGCGGAAGCTGTTGGAGTGGATGGATTCGCGCCACTGGGAGTAAGCGGCTTTATGGCAGTGGCCGCAGTATTCGGCGGTGGGGAAGCTGCGCGGGTTCTGAAACTGCCCGTTCCAGGTCATGGCGTTGGAGGGCAGAAAGGGCGATTCCTTGCCGAAGGCGTAGTTGTAGCGGCGGGAGATGCCCTCGTTAAACGGAGTGATGGGGCCGGTGACCTTGATGGCGGCGGTGTAGGCAGCGGGGTAGCTGGGCCAGTTGGAGGCTGTGTCAGGTGCTGTTGCGATGGGGACGGCTGCGGCCGCGGCCGGTGTGGCGGGGGCTGAGCTGGGAGGATTGGTGGCGGCGCGGACGACCCAGGTGACCGGCAGACAAGCGGATAGCGCGAGAGCGAACAGCGCGGCGCGGTGCAGGGCGGTCTTGGACATCAGGTGGCGATCTCCCGGGGGAACTGACGCCCGGCGGCGGTGAATTCGGGATGGTCGCCGGAATAAAAAAAGGGTATCAGTTGGACGGATGGGGCGTGTCCATCGAAGGGTGGAGAATGCGCGCGAGGATGCAATACCGCGCAACATGAACGGATGCAGCGGATGGTTCACAGAGTGGGATGAACGGTGGAAACGGGGGGCTTAACGGTGTGCGGTGCATCACATCTGTTTAGCCAAACGACCCCTCAAACTGGTAGCCTTGTGTGAGGAAAGCGACTGAACGCGCCAATGTCCACTAGTCCATACTTTTCACTTGCCGTTTTGTTTGCGGCTGCGCTGGGGTTCGGCCTTACGCCGCTGGGATTGGCGTGGCTGTGGGCGCGAGTGTTTTCTCCGGCCAAGCCCAACGCAATCAAGAACGCGATCTACGAGTGCGGACTGGAATCGAAGGGCGACGCGTGGGTGCAGTTTCGCTCAGCCTATTACCTGTACGCCATCATCTTTCTTATCTTCGACGTGGAAGCGGTGTTTCTGCTGCCGTTCGCGGTGGCGTTTACGGGTTTGGGCCTGCAAGCGTGCCTGGCCATGATGGTTTTCGTGCTGCTGCTGGTGGAAGGGCTGGCGTGGGCATGGGCCAAGGGCGTGTTGACGTGGGCGTGAAAAAAGCGAGTTTTCAGTTGTCAGTTGTCGGCATCGCGGGAGATTAAGCGCGAAGACTACTTGGATCTGGACACTGAAAACTGACAACTGTGAACTGAGAACTGGAGCGAAGCGACTTGGCGGTTGACCAGGAACTGAAGATCGAGCTCGGCAAGCAGGGCGTCTTTGTGACGACCATTGAGGAGCTTTACAACTGGGGCCGGCGCAGTTCGGTGTGGCCAATGAACTTCGGTCTGGCGTGCTGCGCCATCGAGATGATTGCGACGACCATGGCGCGCTACGACCTGGCCCGGTTCGGTGCGGAGGTCTTCCGGCCGTCGCCGCGGCAGGCCGACATGATGATCATCTCCGGCACCGTCACCAAGAAGATGGCGCCGCAAGTGGTCCGGCTCTACAACCAGATGGGCGAGCCGAAGTATGTGATTGCGATGGGCGCCTGCGCCATCTCCGGAGGGCCGTTCAAGCAGGGCTACAACGTGCTGAAAGGGATCGACCGGTACATTCCCGTGGATGTGCACATTCCCGGATGCCCGCCGCGGCCTGAGGCGCTGCTGCAGGCTTTCATTACATTGCAGAAGAAGATTGATGGCCAGCAACTGACGGGCGAAGGCAGGCCCCGGTTTCTGGACGCCGACGCGCAGGGCGAGTTTCCTGTGCCGGAGCAGGGCGAGCACGATCTTGAACCTGGAGCGAACAAGTTGGTATGGCCGGCGCCCGCGCCAATTCGGTGAGAAGGACAGGGACCAGGGACTAGGGACTAAGGGACTAGCAAGAGCCAGGGCGAGCAGAGGGAATTGGGATTGAAGACGGTTGAGGAGATCAAGGCGGCGATTGAGGCGGCGGTGCCGGGGGCGGGCGTGGAAGTTGTCACCAACCCCGGTACCAGCGGCCAGCACTCGCTGCGGCTCAATCCGGCCCGTGCGGTCGAAGTGGCGAAGTTTCTGCGCGACGATGCCGGGCTGGCACTCGATTTTCTATCGAACGTGACGGGAGTGGATTGGCCTGACAAAGAGATAACGGAAAAAGTGAAAGTAACACGTCAGGTTCCAAAGACGTCGGATGGCCCCGATGGGGAACAGGTCCAGCTGGTCGAGGAGACGGTGGAAGAGACCCGCAAGCGCGTCGTTCCGGGCTACCTTGAAACCGTCTATCACCTTTATTCGATGGCCAGGAAGCACGGGCCGGTGGTGCTGCGGATGCGCACCGCGAACCGGATCGACAAGGTGGATCTGCCGTCGTTTACGCCCATCTGGCGGTCGGCCGAGTTTCAGGAGCGCGAGATTTTCGACCTGTTCGGGGTGGTCTTTACCGGGCACCCGGATCTGCGGCGGATATTGATGTGGGATGGATTCAAGGATCACCCGATGCGGCGCGATTATGTGGAGCCGGATGACTTTGAATGGGAGCCGACGGCGCACGATGAGGTGCTGAAGCGGGCGGCGGCGCAGAGAAACAGGGAACAGGGATCAGGGAACAGGGAACAGGAGTCGGGCCCGCGATGAGCTTGGTGGACGCCAACATGGAAAAGGCCGAGGGCTGGAACCGTCCGCGCGAGATTGAGCCGGACGGCGACAACGACCTGCTCGAAGTGGCGATGGGGCCGCACCACCCCTCCACGCACGGCGTCTTCCGCATGGACGTGACCCTTGACGGCGAGCGGATCGTGAAGCTGAAGCCCGTCTTCGGCTACCTGCACCGCAATCACGAGAAGCTGGGCGAAGGGCAAAGCTACCTGGCGTCGATGCCGTACACCGACCGGCTGGATTACATCTGCTCGCTCACCAACAACTGGGCCTACGCGCTTGCTGTGGAGAAGCTCGCGGGACTCCAGGTTCCGGAGCGCGCCGAGTACCTGCGAGTGATTCTGGGTGAGCTGACGCGGGTGCAGAACCACGCATCGTCGGTCGGCTTTCTGGTGCAGGATATGGGCGCCAGCGGGACCCCGTTGATGTACGCCTTCAAAGAGCGCGAGAAGATTCTGGACCTGTTTGAGGCGCTCACGGGCTCGCGCATGATGTGCAACTACATGCGTTTTGGCGGCTGCCGCGTGGATGCGTCGTCGGCATGGCTGGATGGAGTGCGCAAGGTGGTGGCCGGGCTGCCCGCATTTGCCGATGAGTTTGAAGCCCTGCTGACCGCGAATGAGATTCTGATGGCGCGGACGCAGGGAGTGGGGATCCTGCGGCCGGAACTGGCGGTGAACGCCGGCGTAACCGGACCGTTGCTGCGAGCGTCGGGCGTGAACTACGACATTCGCAAGGTGGACCATTACGGCATCTACGACCGATTCAGCTTCAGGGTGCCGCTGGGCGACCACTGGGACGTGTACGACCGCTTCATGATCCGCCTGTTGGAGATGCGCGAGTCGATCAAGATTCTGGAGGCTGCGCTCAAAGAAATTCCGGCCGGCCCGATTATGGACCCCAAGGCGAAGATTCGCGGCTTCCGCCCCAAGCCGGGCGATGCATACGGACGCATTGAATCGCCCAAGGGCGAACTGGGCTTTTACCTGGTCAGCGATGGCGGCCCCAATCCCTACCGTTACAGGGTGCGCCCGCCAAGCTTTGTGAACCTGACGATTCTGGAAGACATGTGCCTGGGACAAAATGTGGCCGATGTGGTGTTGATTTTAGGCAGCGTGGATATTGTGCTGGGAGAAGTGGATCGGTGAGAAGTTGTCAGTGATCAGTTTTCAGTTGTCAGCAGGGAACGATGTGACTGATAGCTGACAACTGACGACTGAAAACTGCAAGGAGTTTCGACTTGCTGGGTGAAGGCATACTGAAGGGCTTGAAGGAGACGGCGAGAAACGCACTGGGGAGTTTTGTCTCCGAAGAGCGGCTGACCACGGTGCAATATCCGGAGGAGCGGCACCCGCTGCCGGAGGCCTCGCGCAACTTCCCGTTCCTGGTGTATGACGGCGCGGACTGGCAGGCAGGGCTGCGCTGCGTGGCGTGCCAGATCTGCGAGAAGGAATGCCCGCCCAAATGTATTTACATCGAGAAGAGCAAGGACAAGAAGCCGGATTACGTAGGCAAGTTGCAGATTTATCCGGCAAAGTTCGACATCGACATCTCGGTTTGCATGAGCTGCCAGATCTGCGTTGAGGTTTGCCCATTCGAGGCCATCAAGATGGACACGGAGTTTGAACTGGCGACCACGGACCGGTTTGGCGGGCTGCTGCTGGACCGCGAGGAGTTGGCGAAGTCGAACGATTACTACCACAAGATTCATCCCACCGAGGCATCGGAAGTGGATGCGCGGCTGGCGGAAGAAAAGGCCAAGGCTGAAGCGAAAGCAAAGGCAGCGGCTGCGGCCCCGAAGCCTGCTGCGCCGGCGGCTGCCGCAAAGCCGGCGCCTGCCGCTGCGGCCGCTACGGCTCAGCCCGCAGAAAAGACTCCAGCGTCCCCCAAGGCTGAAAAAGAAGGAGACGCAAGGTAGATCATGGCTAACACGCTCGACCAGATCTTCGTGCTTCTCAAACTTTGGATCGCAGGACTATTTCCATCGGTGCTTCAGCCGTTCATCGGCGTGCTGGTGAGCGTGGTGGCAATTATCGCCGTGTATCCCGCCCTGTTTGCGGTAGCGGTGCTGATGGAACGCAAAGGGCTGGGGCGCATGCAGAACCGCTACGGGCCCAATCGCGTGGGGCCGTTCGGAATTCTGCAGCCGGTGGCGGACGGCATCAAGTCGCTGACCAAGGAAGACGTTGTGCCGTTCCGGGCGGATGCAGTGGTGCATTTTCTGGCGCCTGTGGTGCTGGTGGTGACGGTCTTCATGGGCTTCGCGGTGCTGCCCATGGGTCGAAACATGGTGCTGGTGGATATGGACGCCGGCCTGCTGTTCTTCTTCGCGATGGGCGCGTCGACGGAACTGGCGATCTTCATGGCAGGATGGTCCAGCCGAAATAAGTACTCGCTGCTTGGCGCAATGCGCGCGGTGGCGCAGATGATCAGTTACGAGGTGCCGCTTCTGCTGTCGAGCGTGGTGATCGTCATGATCGCCGGATCGCTGTCGCTGGTGAAGATTGTGGAGGCTCAGAACCAGTACACGTGGGGCCTGCCGCACTGGTATGTGTTTACGCCGTGGGGATTGGCGGGCTTTTTGATCTTCGCGATCGCGTCGACCGCCGAGGTGAACCGCTCGCCGTTTGATTTGCCGGAGGGCGAGTCAGAGATCGTGGCGGGATACTTCACCGAGTACTCGGGCTTCAAGTTTGCGCTGTTCTTCCTGGGCGAATACGTGGAGATGTTTGCGGTTGCGGGACTGGGAACGACACTGTTTCTAGGCGGATGGTCCGCGCCGGTCTCGTTTCTGAATTGGGTGCCTTCGTGGATCTGGTTCTTCGCGAAGATCGAGGTGTGGATCTGCATGTTTATCTGGGTACGCGGAACGCTGCCTCGCCTGCGCCAGGACCAGTTGATGAACTTCGCATGGAAGTTCGTGCTGCCGATGACGTTGCTGAACCTGTTTGTGGCGGCGCTGTGGCGCTTCATGGGCGAGGGGTGGCTGCGCTGGGTGGTGTGCTCGGCCATCCTGATTGCCGTGTACGTGGTCGCAGGCCGCATTCAAATGCAGCGCGGGAAAATTGGGCCAAGGACGTATCGCTATGCGGAGTAAATGCGCAGCGGCCTGGGAAAGGAGCTGCCGATGAACGCGATCTTCTGGATTCTCGCGACGATCACCATCGCCGGCGCGCTGGCCGCGGTGACACTGAAGAATACCGTGCATTGTGCGCTGGCATTGACGACAGCATTTGCCGGGCTGGCGCTGATGTTCCTGGAACTGGATGCGCAGTTCGCGGGGTTCGCGCAGATCCTGGTATACATCGGCGCGGTAGCCATCCTGGTGGTGTTCGCGATCCTGCTGACGCGCGGCGCGGAGCAGGCCGAGGGAGTTTTCAGCCGTACCTGGCTTGTTGGACTGGCGATTGCTGCCGCGGTTTTCGCGGTGCTGGCGTGGGCCGTCGAGCACAGCGCGGCGGCGCTTCCTGACGCGGTGGGCGTGCCGGCGCCGGCGCCCGCGATCACGGTGGCCCAGATTGGGAATGCGCTGATGGGCCGCTACGTGCTGCCGCTGGAGATTGTTGCGCTGCTGCTGACCGCAGCGATGATCGGCGCGGTGCTGGTTGCGCTGCACGAGAAAGGGGATCCGAAGTGACGCCGACGCCTTTGATGGGGTACCTGCTGGTCGCCGCGGTGCTGTTTGCCATCGGGCTGGCCGGCGCGCTGACGCGGCGCAACGCGATCCTGGTGCTCATCGGCATTGAGCTGATGCTGAATGCGGCCAATCTGAACCTGGTGGCGTTCTGGCGCTACGGTCCGCACCCTGAGGCGCTGACGGGGATGATGTTCGCGGTGTTTTCGATTGCAGTGGCGGCGGCGGAGGCAGCCGTCGGGTTGGGCCTGGTGATCTCTATCTACCGACATGCGCGCACGGCCGATCTGGACGAGATCAACAGGATGAAAGGGTGAGCCGCTGATGCAAGAGGCACTGCAGTTTGTTCCACAAACCGCTGCGTCCGGAATCGCGCGCATCCTGTGGCTGATTCCCGCGGTGCCCATCGTCGCCTCGGGAGTGATTGCGCTGCTCAAGCAGCCGCGGCGCCAGCTGGCGTCTGGGCTGGCCATCGGCTCGCTGGCGATTTCGCTGGCGTTGGCAATCGCAGCGTTCGCGCATGTGCTGAGCGGCTGGGCTTCAGGGCACGCGGTGCGCGAGACGGTCAACTTCTCGTGGCTGCAGTTCGGAACGTCTCCCGTTGAACTGGGCTGGGTGCTCGATCCGCTGGCC
This sequence comes from Occallatibacter sp., assembly GCA_035552475.1. GTDB lineage: Bacteria > Acidobacteriota > Terriglobia > Terriglobales > Acidobacteriaceae > Telmatobacter. The sequence continues at coordinate 17,033 of DASZLE010000032.1, read as the reverse complement.
GCAGTGATGCTGGTGATGGTCACGTTTGTCGGCCTGCTCATCTTTATCTATTCCGTCGGCTACATGGCGCACGACGAGAACTTCACGCGCTTCTTCTGCTTTCTCTCGCTGTTTGCCGGAGCGATGCTGGGCGTGGTGATTGCCAACAGCCTCTTGCTGCTGTTTATGTGCTGGGAGATTGTGGGCCTCACGTCGTATCTGCTGATCGGCTTCTGGTATCAGAAGCCATCGGCGGCTGCGGCGGCCAAGAAGGCATTTATCACCACGCGGTTCGGCGATGTCTTCTTTCTGCTCGGCATCGTGTGGTTGTTTGCGCAGACAGGCACGCTGCTGTTCTATAGCAACGGTGGGGGAAGCCTGGAGCCGCTGGCTCTGGGGATGCTGCTGCAGACGCCGGCCAAGCTGGGCCTGAGCGCTGCCGGGGCGATTGGATTGCTGATCTTTGCCGGCGCAGTAGGCAAGAGCGGCCAGCTTCCACTGCATGTGTGGCTGCCGGATGCGATGGAGGGCCCCACGCCGGTGTCGGCGTTGATTCACGCCGCAACGATGGTGGCTGCGGGCGTGTATCTTGTCGCGCGCGTGTATCCGTTGATGTCCGCGGGTATGCTGACGGGCGGTACGACGACCGCGTTGACGGTGGTTACGTGGGTCGGCGCGTGCACGGCAGTCTTCGCGGCGCTGATCGCAGTGGCGCAGAATGACATCAAACGCATCCTTGCGTATTCCACGGTTTCTCAGCTCGGCTACATGATGGCCGGCCTGGGACTGGGCGGCGTGGCTGTGGGCATGTTCCACCTGATCACGCATGCGTTCTTCAAGGCCCTGCTCTTCATGGGCGCGGGATCGGTGATCCATGGCTGCCACGAGGAGCAGGATGTGCGGCACATGGGCGGGCTGCGCAAGTACATGCCGCTCACGTTTGTGACGTACGCAATCGGAATGCTGGCGCTGTGCGGGGTGCCGATCTTTTTCTCCGGCTTCTGGAGTAAGGACGCGATTCTGGAGTCGGCCCATGGATGGCCTTTCTCGCAGGCGCCCTACTATCTGCTCGTGTTTGGTGCGGTGCTGACGGCGTTCTACATGACGCGCCAGGTCAGCTACGTTTTCTTCGGGCAGTACCGCGGGCATGGAGACGCGCATGAGAGCCCGTCCGTCATGACCATGCCGCTTTCCGTACTGGCGTTCTTCGCCATTGCGCTGGGCGTCATCGGCACGCCGGCATGGCCGTGGTTCCGGGCCTTCCTGGGCGATCGCAAGGCCGCTCTCGATCTGCACGCTTTTGCGGAGCCGGCATGGCTGATGCTGCTGGCTTCATCGTGCGTCATCGTCGTTGTGGGCATCGGCGTGGCGTGGTGGCTCTACGGCAATAAATCGCCGCGCGCCGAAGAGCCCGATGCGCTGGAGAAAGCGATACCGCCGGTGTGGCGAGCGCTGAGCAACCGGCTGTACGTGGACGAGTTCTACGGCGCGACGGTGATCGCCTTCTACTATTGGTGGGCGCGCGTGGCCGACTGGCTGGATCGTCGCGTATGGGGCGGCATTGTCGCGGCGGTCACCTGGTTCTTCGGGCTGTGGGCACAGCTCAATCGCTTCCTCGATGACAATTTCGTCAACGGCACGTTCGACAAGGGCTGCGAGGAGCTTGCGGTGGGCGGCGGGCTGATGGCGCGAGTACAGTCAGGCCGCGAGCAAACCTACTTGCGCCTGCTGGCGCTCGGCGTCGTGATCCTCGCCGCCATTCTGATCTGGAGCAGCCGCGGATGAACGGAATTCCGATACTTACGTTGCTGACCGCGCTGCCTGTTGTTGGAGCCATCATCGCGCTCTTCTCCGGCCGTCATGCGCGCGGAGTGGCCATGATCGCAACCCTGCTTTCGCTGGCCGTCGCGCTCGTCGTCTGGACGCACATTCCCGCCAACGGCAGCATGGGGATGGTGGAGCAGCATCCGTGGGCGGCATCGCTCGGCATCGATTACCACCTGGGCGTGGATGGCCTGGGCGCGTTGATGCTGGTGCTCTCCGCGATTGTTTCGCTCATGTCGATTGACGCGGCGCACCGCGTGCATCACCGGCCGAATCTCTACTTTGGTTTCGTGCTGTTTCTTGAGGCTGGGCTGTTCGGCACATTTACGGCGCTCAATTTCTATCACTGGTTCCTCTATTGGGAGCTGAGCCTGATTCCTGCGTTCTTCCTCATCAAGTTGTGGGGAGGGCCGAAGCGCGGTCCGGCGGCGACGCAGTTTTTCGTTTACACCATGGCTGGATCGGTGGGCCTGCTGCTTGCGTTCCTCGCATTGTTCCTCTCCACCGGCAGCATGGATTTTACGCATCTCTCCCTGATGGCTGCGACCGGCGAGCTGGAGCAAATCGTTGCTGCGCACCTCGGCGGCCACATCATGATGTGGCTTGCCATTGGAGTGCTGGCCGGATTCGCCGTCAAAGTGCCGCTGATGCCATTCCACACGTGGCTGCCCAACGCATACGCGGAAGCGCCATCGCCTGTGACCATGCTGCTGACCGGCGCCATGTCGAAGATGGGCGTATACGGGCTGCTGCGCATCGCGCTGCCGATGTTCGGGCCGCAGATCGCCGCAATGCGCACGCCGTTGCTGGTGCTCGCCGTCGTCACCGTTGTGATGGGCGCGTGGGCCGCGGCCGCGCAGAAGGATCTGAAACGTGTCTTCGCATACTCGTCGGTGAACCACCTGGGCTATTGCCAGCTCGCCATCTTTGCGCTGGCGATTCCTGCGGCTGGCGCGGCTGCCGAAGCGAGCCAGGCGGCGGCGCTCAATGGCGTCATCCTGCAGATGTTCAACCACGGCATCACGGCTGCCGCGTTGTTCTGGTTTATCGCCATGCTGCAGGAGCGCTCCGGCGGCCTGCGCGGGATTGAAGACTTCGGCGGCTTGCGCAAGCCTGCACCGGTGTTTGCCGGCCTGATGGGATTCGCGTTGTTCTCGTCGCTGGGCCTGCCGGGGCTGAATGGATTTGTTGGCGAGTTCCTGATCTTCCGCGGCGTCTTTCCGCTCTCGTGGGTCTCGGCAACAATCTCGGTGCTGGGCCTGCTGGTTACCGCGGCCGTCATTCTCACCGTAATTCAGAAGGTCTTTACCGGGCCGGTTCCGGAGCGCTGGGCAACGTTCCCTGACATGCACCCCAGCGAGCGGCTTGCCATGGCGCCCGTCATTGCTCTCATGATTCTCATTGGCCTTGTGCCCCAACTCATAACGGACAGCGTGAACCCCACCGTGGCGTACCTGCTGGCGCACTGGAGATTTTAGATGTTAGCGTGGACAATCTATCTCTCGTTTGCCGGCGCTCTGATTGAGGCGCTCCTGCCCAAGGGCAGGGCTGGGCTGGCGCGCTCGCTCGCGCTGTTGTTCGCGGTGGCCGGCTTTGTCATCGCCATCGCAGGCTTCGCGGCGGGCGCGGGCCAGGGCCGCACGGTCATTGTGGATGCTTTGTGGGTGCCCTCCATGGGCGTTCACTACCTGCTGGCCGCCGACGGCATCAGCCGCGTCCTTGTTCTGCTTACAGGCCTGGCTGCCGTGGCCGGCGTGCTGTTCAGCTGGAACATCGATCGGCGCACCAATGAATTCTTTGCCTTTTTCCTGGCGCTCATCGGCGGCGTGTATGGCGTGTTCCTCAGCTTCGATCTGTTCCTGCTTTTCGTCTTCTACGAGATCGCCATCGTCCCCAAGTACTTCCTGATCGCCATATGGGGCTCGACGCGCCGCGAGTACGCGGCCATGAAGCTGGCGCTCTACTCCTTCGTCGGCTCGGCGATGGTGCTGGTTGTGTTGATCGCCGCATACGCCAGCTCGGGCAGCCAATCCACGACGCTCGATGCGCTGGCCCACGCCGGCTTGTCGCCGCACTTTCAGATGTGGGCATTCCCGCTGACGTTTGTTGGTTTCGGCATCCTGGCGGGTCTGTGGCCGTTCCACACGTGGGCGCCCACCGGCCACGTTGCGGCGCCTACGGCGGCATCCATGCTGCTGGCCGGCGTAGTGATGAAGCTGGGAGCGTATGGCTGTTTGCGGGTTGCCATGGGAGTTTTTCCGCGCGGTATGGATCCGTGGGGATTTGCGATTGCGGGGATCGGATCGTGGCGCGACGTCTTCGCCATTCTCGCCATCATCGGCATCATTTATGGCGCGCTGGTGGCGCTGGTGCAGACCGATTTCAAGTTTGTCATCGGCTACTCCTCGGTAAGCCACATGGGCTTTGTGCTGCTGGGCCTGATGACGCTCAACCAGATCGGCGTGGACGGCGCGGTGCTGCAGATGTTCTCGCACGGCATCCTCGCGGGATTGCTTTTCGCCATCGTTGGACGAGTGGTCTACGACCGCACGCACACACGGCAGTTCGCCGATCTCGAGCACATGCATTTGTCCAAGCGCTTGCCGTTCGCGGCGTGGGCGTTCGTGATTGCGGGCATGGCATCGATGGGCCTGCCGGGCTTCTCCGGGTTTGTTTCGGAGCTGCAGGTGCTGGTGGGATCGTGGCGCGCGAATCCGTGGTGGACGGGCGCCGCCGGAGTCGGCATCGTGGTTGGCATCGCATACACGTGGCGAGCGCTGCAAAAGGCATTCTTCTCGGATGAGTTGCCCACGCCGCACGTCCATGATCACGGGCATGAGCTAGGCGCGATCACCTGGCCCGAGGTTACGGGCTTCTCGCTGCTTGTCGCGGCCAGTCTCCTGATCGGCTTATATCCGCGCGTTCTGCTCGACTCCATCGAGCCGGCCGTGAAAGCCCTGCTCGCCGGAGGAGTTCAATGAACTACGCCGATCTCTTCCGCATTACGCTGCCCGAAACGATCCTTGAAGTCGCCGCCTTGGTGGTGCTGCTGGTCGATCTCGCCTTTCTGCGGAAATCCTCGCTTCGAGTCCGCGCCGCTGTTGCCTCCGTGCTTGGGATTGCGGGATGTGCTGTTGCCTTCTTCGTCATGCTGGGGCAGGGAACTCAGACCTTCTGCGCCACTGGAACCGTGGATACCGCATTGCTCGCCACCGGCGGGCTGATTGCCGTGGCGCAATCGGGGATTCTCGCGCTGACCGCGTTGACGCTGCTGTTGCTGATTGATGCGAGCTTCACGCGCCATCCGGGCGAGTACGTTGCGGTGGCGCTTATGTCCGCTACCGGCGGGATCATCATCTCCGGAGCGCAGGACCTGCTCGTCATCTTCATCGGCCTCGAACTGCTCTCGTTGGGTCTCTACATTCTGACGGCGTTTGCCAAGCAGTCGGGCCGCAGCGCGGAAGCTGCGCTGAAGTATTACCTCTTCGGCGGAATGTCCGCGGCGTTCCTGCTGTTCGGGTTCAGCTATCTCTACGGGCTTACCGGATCGACCAATCTGCACCAGGTGGTAATCGGTTCCATCACCTCGTTCGGCTCTGGGAGCCCGCTGTTTTACATGGCGCTGGTGCTCATCGCCGCGGGCCTTGGCTTCAAGGTGGCCGCGGTGCCGTTCCATCTCTGGGCGCCGGACGCCTACGAGGGCGCGCCCGCTCCCGCGGCCGCGTTCATCGCATCGGTATCGAAGGTGGCAAGTTTCGCCCTGCTCATCGGGATCGGCACGGCCATTGTGCATCCGTTCGGCGACACGCACCTGGTGTGGTACGGGATCGTCACGATTCACAGTGGCCCGCTGCCGAAGTACGTTGGGCTTGCGGGACCGTGGTCTATCCTGCTGGCCGTTCTGGCTGCCGCGTCCATGTTGGCAGGCAATCTGGCCGCGCTGGCGCAGGTGAGTGTTCGGCGACTGCTGGCTTATTCGGCAGTTGCGCACGCGGGCTACATGCTGCTGGCGCTGGCGTATCCGACGCAATCGCCGCGCAGCAATGAGGCAGTTCTCTATTACATCCTGACGTACGGGCTCACCACGATCGGCGCTTTCGGCGTGGTTGGAGTGGTGGAACGCGCTACGGGGAGCGACAAACTGGACTCGTTCCTTGGATTGCATAAGCGCAACCCGCTGCTTGCCGCAGTGCTGCTGATTCTGCTGCTCTCGCTGGCTGGGATTCCGCCGCTGGTAGGGTTCTGGGCCAAGTTCAACCTGTTCACGGCAGTGCTTGCGGCTGGGCACGGCGCGGTTCCCTTTGCGCTGGTCGCGCTGGCGGTGGGAATGAGCGCGGTTTCGCTCTACTACTATCTGCAGGTGCTGAAGCGCGTTTACGTGATGGCTGCTCCGCCAGAAGCCTGTTGCTGCATCGATGTGCATCCGGTTACGGCGATGGTGCTGGCGCTGATTGCGGCCGCGGTTCTGGTGATGGGCTGCATGCCTGCGGTGCTGCAGAACTGGATCGCTGGGCTGTAGCGCAGCTTTTTTTTCGACATCGATAGGTTTGTGTCAACGGAATGCAGCCGGAAACGGTATGGATTCCGTGCGCCATTTGTATCGTAAGTTATTGCATCGATAATGGTTATCAGGGCATTATCCGAGCTGATTATCAAAGACCAGGCGAAAGAATGTCAAAAATTAAAAGAGCATTAAAGTCAGAGATTTACGATTGGTTTTGGTGCTACATAGGGGAGGGGGTGGGGGGTCTTTTTCTTCCCCTAATGGAAGAGGAGCTTCCTGGGCGGAAGCTCCTTAAGAGTGGAAGTATAGCACCTCGGACGTGGCGGCGGTCAGGATATCCCAGGGACAGGCTGCGGAAAAAGACGGAAAGGTTAATCAGACCGAAGCGAAAAGCCCCAGGGGCTAAAGCCCAAGTCCTTTATTTGGGCGACTACGGCGGTACTGAAGTACCGCCCTTACGCGTTTGGTATCGAGTTTTTCCGCAGCCTGTGAAGCCCCCAGTAGCTTATCTTGAGCGGAATGCGGCACAACCAAGGTGATGCCCGGTTACAAAGCCTTTGGTTTCGATTGCCCCCAGGTTCTAGGTGCGCAGAAGGTCTTTGATCTCCTGCACCATTACGTCGCGGCCGATGTCGCTGATGGCATCTGTGAGCGGGATCGATTTAGGGCAGACCTCGACGCAGTTCTGGGCGTAGCCGCACTCCTGGATGCCGCCATCGCCGGCCAGGGCGCGCAGCCGTTCTTCCGCGAGCACACTGCCCGTGGGATGCATATTGAAGAGCTTGACCTGGGCGATGGTGGCCGCGCCGACGAAGCCGGTGGCGTCATTGAACTGCGGGCAGACCTCCATGCAGCAGGCGCAGGAGATGCAGTTGGAGAGGGGATAGCGGATTTCCTGCTCCTGTGGGAGCTGGCGGGGGCCTGAGCCGAGGTCGTAGGTGCCGTCGATGGGAACCCAGGCCTTGACTGCCTTCAGATTCTCGAAGAGCACGGAGCGATCAACCTGGAGGTCGCGGACGAGCGGGAACTTGGAGAGCGGCTCGAGTTTGATGGGCTGCTCCAGGTTGTCGATGAGGGTGGAGCAGGCCATGCGCGCCTTGCCGTTGATGCGCATGGCGCAGGAGCCGCAGATTTCTTCCAGGCAATTCGAGTCGTACGTGATGGGAGTGGTGGGTTTGCCGTCGGCCGTGACGGGATCGGCGGCGATCTCCATCATCGCGGAGATGACATTCATGCCGGGCCGCCACTCCAGCTCGAAACGCTCCCATGTGGCCGCCGCATCCGGGCTGGCCTGGCGCCTGATCTCAATTGCTACGGTTCTGTTTGCCATGATCCCCTTCGGTTCCGCGATGATGCAGGGGCTAAAGCCCCGAGAATCTTTTCTTGCTTCGATCGGCGGGACTAAAGTCCCGCCCCTACGCGTTCGGTCGTTCTCTTCGATACTCTTCGGCTTCGCTCAGGGCAGGCTCTGAAGTCGTGCCCTGTTACGAAGCGGTTCCGTCGCCCCTACGGGGCTGGTCGCTTTTTTCGATCCCATTCCCCCCCACGCTGAAGCGCGGGGCTAACAAACGTTGCGCCTACGGCGCTGCCTTTCGTTTCATACATCGGCGGCGTTGCCTTCAGCCGCGTTGCCAAGGACAACCGCAGATCCTTCACTCCGTTCAGGATGACACCCCACAGGCGATGTCATCTTGCCGCGTCAGTATTTGCGTGGGCGCGGCTTGATGTACTGCGTGTCCACTTCTTCGTACTCAAACTTCGGTCCTTCAGGTGCGCCGGTGAAGCTGGCCTTTGTGGTCTTGAGGAACCTCTCGTCGTTGCGGTCGGGAAAATCCGGCTTGTAGTGCGCGCCGCGCGACTCGTCGCGCAGCATGGCGCCGAGGGTGATGGTCCGTGCGAGCTCCAGCATGTTGTAGAGCTGGCGCGCGAAGGCGAAGCTGGTGTTGGCCCACTGGCTCTTGTCGCTCAGGTTTACCTTTTTGTAGCGTTCCAGCAGCTCCAGCACCTTATCGTCGGCTTGCTTCAGGCCCTTGTTGTAGCGGACGACGGTGGCATGTTCCGTCATGGACACGCCGAGCTCGCGCCACAGCTTGAAGGGGTTTTCTGTCCCCTGATTGTTCATGAGTTTCTTGTTGATTTCGTTCTGCCGCGCCACTTCCTGCGCCGCACCGCCGTCGCCTTCGATGGCGGCGAGGTTCTTCGCATACTTCATCGCGATGGGTCCGGCGACAAAGCCGCCGTGGATGCAACTTACCAGCGAGTTGGCTCCGAGGCGGTTGGCGCCGTGGTACTGGTATTCGCACTCGCCGGCCGCGAAGATTCCAGGCACGTTGGTCATTTGATTGTTATCCACCCAGATGCCGCCCATGGTGTAGTGCATGCCGGGGAAGATCTTCATCGGCTCCTCATGCGGGTCCACGCCGACAAACTTCTCGTAGATTTCCAGGATGCCGCCCAGTTTACGGTCGAGCGTGGCGCGGTCAATGTGGGTGAGGTCAAGGTAGACCATGGGCTGGCCATCAATGCCGAGGCCGAGCTCGTAAACGATCTTGTGGATGGCGCGGGTGGCCACGTCGCGCGGGACCAGGTTGCCGTATTTCGGATACCACTCTTCGAGGAAGTAAAAGCGCTCGTTCTCGGGAATCTGCTTCGGCTCGCGGTTGTCGCCGGCTTTTTTGGGCACCCATACGCGGCCGCCTTCGCCGCGCGCCGACTCCGACATGAGCCGCAGCTTGTCTTCGCCGGGAATGGATGTGGGGTGCACCTGGATGAATTCGCCGTTGGCGTAGCAGACGCCCTGCTGGAAGACGGCCGACTGCGCGGAGCCGGTGCATACCACCGAGTTGGTGCTCTTGCCGAAGATGGCGCCGATGCCGCCGGTGGCGATGATGATGGCGTCGGCAGGGAAGGCACGCACCTCCATGGTGCGCAGATCCATGGCCACGATGCCGCGACCCACGCCCTTCGAGTCGATCACCGCGGACAAAAACTCCCAGCCCTCGTATTTCGCGACCTTGCCCTCGGATTCGTAACGGCGAACCTGCTCGTCCAGCGCGTAGAGGAGTTGCTGGCCGGTGGTGGCGCCGGCAAACGCCGTGCGCTGGTAGAGCGTGCCGCCAAAGCGGCGAAAATCGAGCAGCCCTTCCGACGTGCGGTTGAAGGGCACACCCATGCGGTCGAGCAGATCGATAATCGCCGGCGCCGCTTCGCACATAGCTTTCACCGGCGTCTGGTTGGCCAGAAAATCGCCGCCGTAAATGGTGTCGTCAAAGTGCTGGGCGGTGCTGTCGCCTTCGCCCTTCAGATCCTTGGCCGCGTTGATGCCGCCCTGCGCACACACGCTGTGCGACCGCTTGACCGGCACGATGGAGAAGAGATCCACCGTTCCGCCGGCTTCGGCGATCTTGATTACCGCTGAAAGTCCCGCCAACCCTCCGCCAATCACAATGATTCTGGGGCTTGCCGCCATGTTTTTACCGATTCCCTTTCCGTCTTCCGCGTCAGTGCAAGCCCGGGCTCGCTGTCAGGATCATTGCCGGGGCTACGTTCTCCGGCGCATTTGCGTACTTGGGTCCGACGAACGCCCAGATGCTCCATAGACCCATGGCGCAGAGGAGCACGCCGCCGGCCAGGCACACCCAGGCAAAGCGGCGCCGCGATTTCACGCCCGGCGTGATGCCCCACTTGGCTGCGAAGAGCCAGATTCCGTAGGCAAAATGCCAGCAGATGGCGATCATGGCGACGATGTAAAACGCCAGGATCCATGGATTGGCGAGCTCGTGCTGCACCTTATAAAACGACGCGCCCGGATTTTCCGGCAAGCTCACGCCCATGAAGCGCTGCGTGGCCACGTGGTAGCCGATGTAAAGGAATGCGACGATCCCGGTCCAGCGTTGCGAGGTGTACATCCAGTTGCCGGCCCATGGGTAGTAGACGATGTTGGAGCGGCCGCGCAGCCAGATGAAGATGCCGTAGATGGCGTGATAGGCGATGGGGATAAAGATGAAGGTCCACTCCAGCACGCGGACCAGGGGCAGGCCGTTGAGGAACTTGACCTGCGCGGCATACGCCGCCGGGCCTTTGAGCGCCTCGAAATTGGAGAGAAAGTGCTCCAGCAGGAATGCGCCGATGGGAATGATGCCGAGCAAGGAATGCAGCTTGTGCCAGAGGAAGGAGTGGCCTTCGCCGGCGCGAAGCGGCTGTACGCCGCGGTGAACCTGAGGCGCGGCGGGATTCTGGGCGGTAGCCATGAAAATGTGAACTCCTGAACCTGCGGTCTCTTGATTTGAGAACGCGCGTTTCGGATTGAGAGACGGGTATGTAACTTGGATTACCCCAAGTATTATTGGATTCGCGACTTAGGGTCGTCAAGGCGGAGGTTTGAATGGACATCCGGGACGCTCAACTTGAAGTGCGGTCTGTGTACGTTGGCGGCTTTTGGGGACAGCTTGTCTCGTCCGTAATCTGGCTGGCATCCGCGGCGTTAGGCACGTGGGTAAGCCCAAAAGCATCTATAGTGGCCGTCGTCGGGGCAGGGTTTTTCATCTTTCCGCTCACGCAAATGCTGCTGCGTTTGTCGGGTGGCCGCGCGCGAGTGAGCAAGGAGAATCCGCTCCATTGGCTCGGAATGCAGGTTGCATTTGTGCTGCCGTTTTCCATGCTGCTTCTTGTGCCCGTAGGTCACTACCGCTTGAACTGGTTTTTTCCGGCCCTGATGATTCTTCTCGGCGCGCACTATTTGCCGTTCGCTTTTCTATACGGGATGCGCGTGTTCCTGGTACTCGCCGCAATTCTGATGGCTGCGGGCGTGGTAATTGCGCTTTGGTCTTCGGGGACGTTCAGTTCAGGGGCATGGACTGCCGGCCTGGTCCTGTTCATCTTCGCCTGGATTTTGCGCTCCATTGCGACCAGCGAAGCAAGGACACGGTTGACGACTGGCGTCGAACGCACGATATGAACGCCACGAAGTGGGTGCCGGACGGAAAACCCAATTGACCCACTACCAGTTTTGAGGAGGAAGACCGAGCGCTGAACGTCAATCCAGATTCCTGAGCAGAGCTTCGAGGGCGCGGCCGCGATGGCTCAGGCTGAGCTTTGTCTCCAGGCTGATCTCGGCCATGGTCTGATTCAACTCCGGCAGGTAGAAGAGGGGGTCGTAGCCGAATCCACCGGTGCCGCGCGGGGCGCCCAGGATCACGCCTTCGACGCTGCCCTCGGCCTTCCGAATGATGGCGCCACTGCGCGCCACGGCCAGCACGCATTTGTAGCGGGCGGTGCGCTGTTCCGGCTGAATGCCCACCATCCGCTGCAGGAGCACCATGTTGTTCCACACGTCGGTGTTGTCATTGGCGTCGGGCGAATCCACCAGGCCTGCATCGGCTGCGTAGCGGGCTGACCGCACTCCGGGCGCACCGTTGAGCGCATCCACTTCGAGTCCGGAATCGTCGGCCATCACCAGCTCGCCTGGGGCAAATCGCGAGTAGTAGACGGCCTTTATAGAGGCATTGGCCTCAAAGGTAATTTCGTCTTCTTGCGGCGCGGCCATCAGGGAAAGCCCGGGCAGCGGCACTAGCTCAATGCCGTGCGCCTCGGCTGCGGTGCGGAAGTCGCGTAGCTTTCCCGGGCTCGTGGTTGCTACAAACAGCCTCAGCGCCATGCAGACAGTGTAATGCCGAGCTTTGCAAAGGTGCGGGTCAGGCCGCACAATGGTCACGCTTTGCAATCGAGGATGAGAATGAACGCTCATTTCCGGCGCGCCATCGTCACGATGTGTCTTACTGCCCTTATCCCTCTGCCTGCGATTGCCGCTCCAGGCCCCGCTCAGCTACGGGTTGACAATCTAACGGACCCGTTGGGCATCGACGATCCGACGCCGAAACTTTCGTGGCAACTGGATGATGCCGCGCGCGGGGCGAAGCAGACGGCGTACCAGGTGGACGTGTTCGCCAGTCCCGACGGGATGTCCGAGGTCAAGCTTGCGTACTGGTCCAGCGGCCGTGTGGAGGGCAGCCAGTCGCTGAACGTGAGCTACGGCGGACCGGCGCTGAAGGCCTCCACGCGCTACTACTGGCGGGTGACGGTATGGGGCGCCGATGGCAAACCGTACGCGGCCAGCGAGCCGGCGTGGTTCGAGACCGGACTGATGAATCAGGAGGCGTGGAAGGGGCAGTGGATCGGTTACGAAACCACGGAGGAAGCCGCGGTGCGCCATGCGACGGCGCAGTGGATCGCCAGTCCTGACACTGCTGCGCTGGCGAAAGAGAAGGCGTTCCCAGAGCGGTTTGCCTACCGCACCGTCATCCGCGTGGATAAGCCGGTGAAAGCCGCCGCGCTGTTTGCCACGGCGCAGGATACGGCAGCCGCATGGATCAACGGTGCGCAGGTGATGGAAGCCTCATCGTATCCAGCATGGCATCAGATGCCATGGAAGAAGTTTGTGCGCACGGACGTGACCGGGAAGCTGAAGAAGGGGGAGAACGCGCTTGCTCTCGAAAGCACGCTCTACACCGGGGCTGCGAATGGGCCGCCGGCCGTCCCGCCCACCATTGCGACTCTTTATGTCGAGTACGCGGACGGGAGCACCGCGACATTCAACACCAGCACCGAGTGGAAGACGGCGGTCCACGCTCCGGATGGCTGGCAGAAGGCTGGATTCGACGACTCCTCGTGGAAGAACGCAGTGGCGTACCAATCGCAGTCCGGTCCGCTGGGCGCTGCGCTCAGTCATCCGTGGATTCCGGATTCGGTCAAGTCGTTGCGCCACGTATTCAACGAGACCAGCCCCATCAAGTCGGCACGGATTTACTCGACCGCGCTGGGCGACTATGAGCTTTTCATCAACGGCAAGCGTGTCAGCGAGGACTATTTCGCGCCAGGCTGGACGGATTATCGCGAGCGCGTGGTCTACCAGACGTACGATGTAACGACGTTGATCATACAAGGGCAGAACGCGGTTGGTGCGCTGCTGGCGCCTGGGTGGTACGCGACGCCGCTGGAGTGGTTCCAGCAGCCGAACAACTATGGCGATACGCCTCCGGCGCTGCGCGCGCAGCTTCGCATCGAGCACGCGGACGGCTCAATCGAGTGGATCAATACGGACTCGACCTGGCAGGCTTCGCGCTCGTTTATTCGGCACTCGGAGTTGTACGACGGCGAAACGCAGGACGCACGCGAGGCGCATCCGGGCTGGGACACGCCCGAGTTCCATGCGAACGGCTGGAAGCAGGCCGCTGTGATCGAGCCGAAGCCGGCGGAGATCGTGGCCCAGGATTTTCAACCTATTCGGGTGGAGCGCGAAGTTCACGCCGAGTCCGTGACGGAGCCGCAGCCAGGCGTTTACGTTTTTGATTTCGGCCAGAACCTGGCCGGCGTGGAGCGTCTGTGGGCCGCGGGTCCGGCGGGGACGGACGTGCGCGTGCGCTTTGCTGAAATTCTCAACGCAGACGGCACCATCTACACCGATAACCTGCGCACCGCCAAGGCCACGGATCACTTTATTCTTGCCGGCGGCACGGAGGAATTCGTGCCCCAGTTTACGTTTCACGGGTTCCGCTATGCGGAGGTCACAGGGCTTCCTTCGCAGCCGGGCAAGGATGCGCTCACCGCGCTGGTGCTGCACACCAGCGCGCCGTTTGCCGCGCAACTGCATACGGGCAGCGAGCTGGTGAACAAGCTATGGAGCAATATTTTATGGGGGCAGCGGTCGAACTTCATCGGCGTTCCCACAGATTGCCCGCAGCGCGACGAGCGCCTGGGCTGGATGGCCGATGCGCAGGTTTTCTGGCGTACCGCGAGTTACAACATGGACCTGGCCGCATTCTCGCGCAAGTTTGCCAGAGACATGCGCGGCACGCAGGCGGGAACCGCGATGTACGGCATCTACGCACCCGGCACAGTGGCGGAGAACGCGGGCTTCGGCCCCGGCTGGAGCGATGCGGGAGTCATCATTCCCTGGACGTCGTGGCTGCAAACGGGAGACACCAGCGTCATCGATCAAAACTGGGATGCGATGACCAAATACGTTGCCGCCATTGAAGCGGCGAACCCCGACGGCTTGTGGAAGAACAACGGCGGCATCCCCTTCGGCGATTGGCTCGCGCCGGAGGGCCGGACCAACCAGGTCCTTATCGCCACCGCGCAATGGGCTTACGACGCCACGCTACTGCGCGAGATGGCGCACGCCACCGGCCGCACTGCCGACGAGCAGAAATTCAGCGCGATGTTCGATACGATCCGCGCAGCATTCCAGAAGCAGTTTGTCCATGACGACGGCTTTGTCGCGGGCGCTGACCACGGCCCCAACATCATGGGTGAGCGCACCCACAATGTGAAAGCCGGAGACCAGGACACACAGACTGGTTATGTGCTGGCCCTGCACATGAACCTGCTGCCGGAGAACCTTCGCGCCGCAGCCGCACAGAAGCTTGTGGACAAGATTCGGGCTAACCACGGCCTTCTGGCGACAGGCTTCCTGGGTACGCCGTACCTGTTGGAGGAACTGACCAAAGCCGGCCATGCCGACGTGGCCTGGCAACTGCTGCTGAACACGCAGTATCCCTCGTGGGGCTACCTGATCGAGCACGGCGCCACCACTACCTGGGAACGCTGGAACGGCGACCAGATGAAGAACGATCCCAGCATGAATTCCTACAACCACTACGCGTACGGCGCCGTGGCTGACTGGATCTACCGCTATGCCGCGGGCGTGGATGCGAGCCCGCTCGACGCAGGTTTGCACACTATTGTGCTCGATCCCAACTTCGACAAGCGCCTCGGCTCGCTCGACTTCACTTATCCCTCGGCTTACGGCGAGATTCACTCCTCCTGGAGCGTCGATGGGAACACGGCGACGTGGCACGTGACCATCCCTGCCAACACTAGAGGCCAGCTCGATTTGACGCCGGAGCAGGCTGCGAAGTTCCAGGTCGACGGCGCTCCGTTGGGCACGCAGCCTGGGCTGGGCAAGCATATCGGTTCCGGTTTCACACTCGATCCGGGCACGTACACCTTTACGGTCGAACTCTGAGGCGAAGCGAATGTCGATCCTCGCAGGCATCAGTTGGCACATGGTTGGCGCGGCATCTGCCGCGTCCTTTTACGCGCCCATTGAAAAAGTGAAGAAGTGGTCGTGGGAAACCACGTGGGCCGTGGCGGGATTCTTCTCCTGGATCCTGCTGCCCATCGGCTTCAGCCTTTATTTGCTGCCGCACTTCCACGCCTTCTATGCAGCGATCCCCGCGGCCCTGGCGTGGAAGGTCGTGCTGCTCGGCGCCATGTGGGGCGTGGGCAATGTGAGCTACGGCCTCACCATGCGCCATCTGGGCATCTCGCTCGGTGTTGGAGTGGCCATTGGCGTCACCCTTGTCGCGGGCACTCTTGTTCCCAAGCTGATCGCCGGCCAGTACGCCGATCTGTTCCTGAGCCGCAGCGGATTCTGGAACATCTCCGGAATGCTGGTGGCGCTTGCCGGCATCGCTGTCGTCTCATGGGCAGGCCACCTCAAGGAAATGGAGATGGGCCGGCGGGCGGAGGAGTTCAACGTAAAACTTGGCCTGGTTCTGGCGGTGATGTGCGGCATCTTCTCGTCCGGATTTGCCTTTGCGCTCAATGCCGCCACGCCGCTCCGCGATGCCGCCCAGCAAGCCGGCGTCAATCCGCTTTATGCGCGGCTGCCTTCCTATGTCCTCATCATGGGCGGCGGCGCAATCGTCAACCTCACGTATTGCTTTGTACGCCTCGCTTTCAAGCGCAGCCTTTCACTCCGGGCCGATCTCGCGCTGCCGGGGACGACTCTGCTCGGGAACGCATCCATGGCCGCCGCCGGCGGAATCATGTGGTACTTTCAGTTCTTCTTCTACGCCTGGGGTGAGGCCAATATCTCCGTGGGTCTGGCTTACGTGAACTGGATGCTGCACATGAGCGGCTACGTTCTCTTTGGCGGCATTGTGGGCCTGGCGCTGGGCGAGTGGACGGGCGTGGCGCGCCGCCCCGTGCGGATACTCTGGGCCGGAATGCTCATCATTATCGCCGCCGCCAACCTGGTGGGGCTTGGGTTGGCCGTGCAAAGGTAAGTGGAAAAACGTGCCGCGCCATGTATGTAAATATCAAAGATTCAACAGGTTATGCTGCGAGAAGGGTATTGCCGGGGAGCAGGAAAATCGAACATCGGAGGCTGGAGCCTGAGGACGACTGCCTGACAACTTCCATTCCGGCGCTCCTCTTGTCCTGCTAAGAGGCGGCAAGGAAGGAGAAGCCACGGCCGTCAAGGCATTCCCCAGAGTGATTCCCCCCCATATTGTTCAAAAATAAGGATAGTTGCGACCGACGTTCCTGTGGTAGGTTGTAGGTGCTGTAACGTAAGCGCGTCGAATGGGGTGATATTTCCACCGGATCTGCTAACACGTTTTCAGCGGTTTCCCGAGCTTGTCAATTTTCGAAGTTGCGGAGGATGGGTATGCGCTTAATGCAATCTGTAAGTTGGGTGTTCGCGGGACTGGTTCTGGCCGCAGTACCGGTTGCCTTGAGCGGTCAGAGCACGGCCAAGCCAGCGGCGTCGTATTCGGACGCGCCGTCGCGGTGGGATTTTTTTGTTGGCTACAGTTATTTGTCGCCTCATGGGACCACGTCGCAGGGAGCGACCGCGAAGGCGGTGAATTTCGGCTCGATCTACAGTTTTTCCTATTTTTTCAACAAGTATGTGGGGGCGCAGATTGAGGCCGACGAACAC